>JBGUQW010000115.1:0-43350 GCA_045131435.1 Prevotella sp. | reverse complement strand
GAGTGTAAGTGCATTTGCATGGAAACAGGTTCCATTATCACCTTGTGGATTTGACAACACCCCAGTTGGTCATGGAACCGCCAAGTCTCCCGACGAGACTCCTACGGTGTACATCGAGGACTACACGCTTTTATTCGAGGCTAATCATCCGGAGTATGTACTTAATATTAAGGATGAAGACGGTGATGTGGTTTACACTACTATTGTCTACTCTGCTCAGACTCAGGTTGTGCTGCCTTCTACCCTCTCTGGTGACTATGTGATTGAACTCACAGTAGATAACCTGCTCTTCACAGGATGGATTAATCTGTAAACCATGATTACGAGGATGTGCCGAAAGGTCTTTTCTTCGATGAAATCGGACTTTTTGGCGCATCCTCACTTATAAATGACAAACTAAAAAACAACGGAATTATGAAAAAGACTTTATTATCAATAATACTGGTGGTAGCACCTATCGCCTTGTTCGCACAGCTAAAAGTGGAATCAAATGGCAAAGTCATTGCAAGAACGAAATTAATGAACAATAGTTATTGGGGCATTGGATTTCAATCTGGTTTGACATCATCTTCAAATAGCAATAATGCTGCAATCTATGGAAAAGCTACTGCTAATAGTGGTAGCGTATCTTATGGTGTTTTTGGAGTTGCGGGTAGTACATCTGGTGGAGCCGGTAATTTTGGCGTTGTTGGATGCGTTGAGAGTAGTAGTACCAGTGGTTCTGGTATCTTAGGATGCAACTATGACATTAGCAACACTGGATTGACAGGTAATTACGCTGGTTATTTCATGGGAAATGCGAAAGTAACTGGAACAATGACTGTAAATAGCCTTGTTCAGACCTCTGATTTACGTTTGAAAGAGAACATTGTGTCCCTCAGCAAACGTGACGATAGCATTCTCAGCAAGGTGCTTGACATGAATATAATTGAGTACAACTACAAACCGATAATTCCTTCTCTTGTACTGCCGGATTCAGTATCTACAGAAGAAGTGATAAAAAAAGCAGGTTTTGATACCAGTAAAAAACATTATGGTGTTATTGCACAAGAGCTTCAAGAGTTGTTCCCAACCTTAGTAGATGAAGATCAAGATGGATACTTAGGCGTTAACTATGTAGAGTTAGTTCCCGTTTTGGTTTGTGCCATTCAGGAGCTGAAGGCAGAGTTAGAGGCCATCAAAGTTAACGGCACAGAAAGAAGAGCCCCGTCTGTAACGGGCTTTAGTACCGCTAAGGCCACAGACAACGTACTATACCAGAATACGCCTAATCCTTTCAACGAGCAGACCACAATCCGTTTCTCGTTAGCTGATGATGTCCGCGATGCATCCATTTGTATCTTTGATATGACGGGCAAGATACTGAAGAAACTACCCATTTCATCGGGTGACAGAAGTATTAAAATTAATGGTTGGGAACTCGGAGAGGGCATGTTCCTCTATTCTCTTATTGTCAATGGTCAAGTGGTTGATACTAAGCGAATGGTTATATCGAAATGATACGTATTTGTTAAATAATATAATGTTCGTTAATGGAAACACATTTAGAATCAGATAATTTATATTTTTGCAAATAATTAACAACAAGAGAGATAATATGAAGAACCGATACCAATTATTTTGTTTACTCCTGTTTGTCGGACAAAATGCATTTGGAGAAAGTGTGACCCAAAAAGTGCATTTCTTTCAAACAGAATTGAAGTGTGATACGGTAACTGGTAAAGATGGGCAAGTTTATAGCCTCTTATCATATCCTGAGACAGAGAATGATTTTTATAACCAAGGGATGCCAACACTTCCTATTAAATATGTAACAATTCCTCTTCCATATACTGCAGATGATATTTCTTTAAACATACGACATTTCAATGTTCATTCATTTACTTTAAGCAGAAAGATATTCCCAATCCAAAAACCAGAAGCCACATCTTTCGAAAGATTTCAAGAAGATTTTATGCCTTGCGATAGTCGTATTTACGAATATGCAATTCCTTATCCTTCGGAACAAGCCCGGATTGCTGAAATTTCATGTATTGGATATGGAAACAGACATGTTGTTATAGCAGTATATCCTATAACTTACTTCCCTATGGAAAATCGTTATGAGTTTTCTGAGGATATAGAGCTTACCCTAACATATAAGCACTCCTCAAAAAGGGAAGAAACATTGATACGTAATTCACAAACAATAGATATAGGGATTCCATTTTACGAATATTGCGTAATTACTAGTCAAGACTTGAAAGATTCCTTTACCCGTTTGGTTGCATGGAAACGAGAGAAGGGACTAAATGCAGGTATTGTTTGTAAAGAAGATATACTCAGCAACATATATATTGTAGGAGACACTGTCTCTAACATAAATGATGATGCCGGAAAGATTAGACAATACCTGCAATATGCATATGCTTCTGGTATAACTAAATTTGTCCTGTTTGGAGGTAATTATAGTAATTTGCCCATACGATATGGAACAGGCAGTAATAATTTCTGGACTTCAGATCCTAACGAGCCAAATGCTTATAAGATTCCATCAGATTTTTATTTTAGCGAATTGAACTCTAATTGGAACAAAGATGGTGATATTTATTATGGTGAATACAGTGATAATTTGGACTATGGGGCAGAATTATTTGTCGGACGTATATTGTGTACAAATATAGCGGAAGTAAAAAACTATACAGATAAACTATTAAGATATGAAATAAATCCTGGAAACGGGAATTTTACATACCTTAAGAAAGCCTTATATACACAGTCGGACCAAATGCAAAATGGGCATGAACAAGATACCATTGCGGCTCAACTTCAGCCTTTATTTCCTACAAGTATTATTTTTTCTGAACAACCATCATATAGCGATCCTAATCCTACATTTCCATATGGGAATGATATAATAACAGAAATGAACAATCACTATGGTTACGTGAGCTGGGGTGGACATGGTGGTCCCTATACTGTAACGGTAAAATCTAGTGGGCTTCATGATGCTCCCCGCTATGCTATTTCATCTGTTCAAGCAGACATAAGCTATATACCATATATAATGCAAGAATCTGCAAATGGACTGGATAATCTTACAAATAAAGACTATCCCATGTTTGCTTATTCTATAGCATGTTCTATAACTCCCTTTGATATATACAAAAACTACTCAGACCTTCCAAATATTGGGCAATCTTTCACGCTGGGAAAGGACTATGGTGGTCCTGTACTAGTTGGTAACACAAGATATGGATGGGTAGGCTCATCTGCGTCTATGCAAATGAAATTCAATGAAGGTCTTATAGTGGATCCCATGGTTGGATATGCACAGAATTATGCAAAAATGAATTACCACAATCATTTTTTACGTCATAGCTCAAATATAATAGGATGCCCCAATATTCGCATTTGGACTGACATTCCAGATCTTTTTTCTGCAACTTTATCATATAATAACTCCAATAATTATGTTGTTTCTGCAAACAATTCTATTACGGATGCAGAAATCGGCATTCGTAATATAACGCAAACAAATGAAATAATAGATAACATCAGTTTTAATCCTTCTCAAGGGCCAAAGACACTTTCAAATGTAGAGAACTGCCTTATTTCTTTAACAGGAAAGAATTGTCTGCCTCAGATTCTGCCACTAACTATTCAGAATACGACTCTTCATGGTAAACACTATGTTATCGTTAAAGATGTTGCTTGTGGTAAGAATGTGAGAAATGGAACCCAAGGGATTGTTACCTTTGAAACAGATTCCGATTATACCTTTGAATCAAAAGGAACGTTTTTACTATCAGAAGGTGTAGAAATAAAACAAGGAGCACAATTGGAGGTGATTCCATCAGAAATAAATTATTAAAAGATACGTCAATGAAAAAAACGTTTTTGCTTATATTCCTTTTAGCAGTGCAGATAGTTCTTTTTGCCCAAGAGTTTTTTCCCACAGGAACTAAGTGGACGGAGATAAGACTCGATACCCTAAAGTATGATAGCTGGTATTCACAGGTTGGCGAGGAATGGGTGCCAAATTTTGAGACGATTGACTATTATGTAAAGGGGCAATATACGGCGGAATATGGTGACATGTTCAAATCTGTGTATACCAACGGTCCTGAATGGACAGACTCCCTCACACTTTTGATACAGGAAGCGGATGTTGGTATTTCCGTGTCTACGTTGGTTCGTGACTATGAAGGAGTATTGAACCCGCTATGTCCTACCATGGCATACCAGTTTGATTGGAGCGTTGGAAAAGGCGTTTATTTTGAGGACATACTTTTGTCAAATACAACAGGTGAATATCCTTATCATTACTACTATGGTATCATTGACGAAATAAAGGAAGGACAATTCGGAGGTGTACGACCACTGAAGTATGTGGATATGAATGGCAAAGCCCCTGTTAATCCTCAAGAGCCAGGGAATAGAGATACTAATGGAGGTCGTATTATTCAAGGAATAGGCATTACGGAATGGAATGACGGAGAATGTCTATTTGGCCCACCCGCTCCATATTCTGCTTTATCAATGTTTAATAATAATCCAATATTATATCCTGAGCGTCACTATCGCTCTATGCTCGTTCATTTCGAGCGAAATGGTGAGGTTCTTTATGACAATTGGCCCCTAAAAGGAGTAAACAGTGAGGTTAAGTCTGTAAGAAAAGACAACATGCCAACTGCCAGTACGCTCTATGATATCCAGGGCCGCCGAGTAAAGAGCCAGCCTACACAAAAGGGTATCTACATCCAGAACGGGAGAAAGGTCTTGGTGAAATAATAACTTCAGCCTATCAATTAGTTTCACAAGTGTAGATGATCACAGTCCCCTGGTCACATTTGGATTTATCAATTAAAAAATCTAAACATATTTTACATCAATAGGAATTATTTTGTAACTTTGCAACAAATGATGTACATGAAAAGGATAAAAATGGAAAGGAAAAGTCTCATGCTATTTTTTGCATGCATATTCTCATTGACTGTCAGTTCTGAGAATGTGACCATAGACGGACTAAAGTATTACCTCTATACTGACACCCATGAGGCTGCAATAAACTATGGTAGTACGTGTTCTGGAGAATTGGTTATCCCATCAGAAGTAACATACGACGGAGAGAAATATATTGTTAATGGAATAAGACATGATGCATTCCATTACTGCACAGAGCTGACAAAGGTCAGAATTCCGAAAACAATAGACCATGTGATACATCATGTTCTAACTGATGATCCAGAAGTTGGTGGAGCTGTATCTCCCGATTGTATGAATCCTTTCACTGGCTGTACAGCTTTAGAGTCTATTGAGGTTGACAAGGATAACCCATGCATGAAGTCTGTAGGGGGAGTGTTGTTCAGTAAGGACGGAACAGCGCTGTATAGCTATCCTGGCGGTATGCGTCAAGATGAATATAAAATTCCAGAGACCGTAACTTGGATTGGTTGTGGTGCGTTCTCAAAGAACCCTTATCTTTCTGCTCTGACAATGCCTAACAGCGTGACACGTGTGTCCAGTGGTGTGTGTAGTGATTGTGTGAACATGAAAACGGTTAGGCTCTCAGAGAATATCACCTACATTGAAGCCTATTCTTTTGACAATTGCGAGAGTATGAAGATATTGGATATCCCAGAAAGCATTCAGGGTTTTGGTGAGAGCGTCTTCCGCTGGACTCATTTCGAGAAAATAGTTATAAGGGGGACTTTTCCTAACGGACTGCGAGATGATACTTTTTATTTCATGGATGACGCAACCATCCTCTATGTCCAACCGTCTGAAATTGAAAAGTTCAAAAAGGTGAAGACATTTCATGGTACAGTATTGCCCTTGGAAGAATACACAGATGTTAAGCAAATTGAGCTGCATCAGCTCTCAGGCAGTGTCTATGACCTGCAAGGCCGTCGCCTTGACGGTCAACCGATAAACAAGGGCATCTACATCCAGAACGGAAGAAAGATTGTGGTGAAATAATGTTATGGATCATGAGGACCGTTCCCCATTTTTACTGAAAAACATGTCGAAACATTTGCAATTTATTGAAAAATTCGTATCTTTGCAACGTCAACTCAAACTAATTTGTGCAGATGAAAAAGAAGGTTTATTTCTTGTTAACGTGTCTCTTGGCCGTTCAGTGCAGTATGGCACAGTTCTTTTCCAGGATACCATCATGTAACGTGTATGACGATACGCTGTTCGTGGCCATGAGGAATGGGATTGTTTACTATCCTCTAAAGGAAGACAATGCAGAGTGGAAGACCTACGCCTGCAGCGGCATGAGGATTCAGTCCTTTGTCAAATCTGGCGCTAAGGTGTTGGCAATATACCAGTCTGAAACTGGCTTTGAGCTGTTAAGGTCGTCTGACTATGGAAGGACCTTTGTGGATATCACTCCTAAAGATGGTGCCAGGTCTGATTTTTTATCTTATTCTATCTACCAGATGCCTGATAACCCGGAGCATGTGTTTCTGGTGTATCCTCCAAATGATGTGAACGCATTTCAAAATAACCGTATGAAGGAATCACTTGATATGGGGGAAAACTGGAGCGCCGTAGAGAATGCAGCTACCCAAGATGGATTTTTTGCCGTGGATCCATATAACTCTGATCATATCATCGTTTATGGTCTGACGCCATACGTCAACTGTATCTGTCCCTATATTCTGGAAACAACGGACAATTTCAACACTTTGACACAGGTCCCTTTTGAAATTCCTGAGCAGCCCTTCTCGTTTTATTCCTTAAGTTATTGCTCTACTAATACTCAAAAGTTGTTGGCTGCATCCAATCAGGGCTTATTCAAGTCAACAGACGGAGGCTGTACATGGCAGAAGAATTCTGGCCTGTCCGACTTGAATTGGAGCGACCGTTCTATGTTACTGTACGAACCGAATCACTCTCAACTGGTATTTGTCGGAAGAAATGATGAAAGTCATTCTGGCGATTATTCATGGGATATACACTATTCAAAGGATTCTGGTGAAACATGGCAACTGTTATTCGCATCAGAATCAACCACTGATGTTTTGATTTTAGGCATGGTGCTGTATGATGATCATCTCATTGTTGTCGGTTCTGACCTTAATGTCAACTCTATTCTTGGTATCTATCGTATCCCTATCAATCAAGTATCCTCTGTTTCCACAATTAAACAAGAGAATGACGTAAAAGGGATTGACAGTTATAATCTTCAGGGACAACGCCTAAGCACTCTTCCTCAAAAGGGTATCTACATCCAGAACGGAAGAAAGATTGTGGTGAAATAATAACTTCAGCCTATAATTAGTTTCACAAGTGTGATGCCACGGGGGCGCAGGCTCCTGTGGCTAAACCAGCCCGTTTTGTAAATATCACTAAAATCCTGCATATCCTACACTAACGCCTGTTCACACAAGGATTTTTCCTGCACCAAAATGGTGTCGTAGCCAGCATTTCCTACACCTGGAGACTGTTTTATGATTCTTTAACCATAGTCCCAGGAATCGTTCGGATATTTGGTACGGCACGTCCGGATACTTCGGACAATCAGTACGAATACCTTGTACGGACCGTACCTGATACTCGAACGGGGTGTACGGGATACTTGAACGGGATGCACGGGATATTCGGACGGTTAGTGGGAGACATCCGGCATGGTGTTGGATCTGGTGTAGGATATAGTGTAGGGGATTCCCGCATAACCCCCTGACACTCAGCGTCAAGTGCAGGTTATGCAGGATTATGCAGATATTTTGTATCTTTCATGGAACAAAAATACGTCCCTATGATTCAAAGGAATCTACAGGAACACTGTAAGGCATCTACAGAAGTACTGCACGACGGCAACAGTCCGCCGTGCAGTGTTTGTTTGACGTGCAAAGTGCCGTCACAAGGGCTTCAGATGGCGGGAAAACAGGGCCTATTTAACAAACTGTAACCTTTCAAGGAAAATATTCGCGTATTTCTTTGGTCATGTCAAAGAAATTCTTTATATTTGCGTGTCAAAAGTAACAAAATGACAGTTATCATTAACTAACAAACTTGTAATACTTAAAATACTTATACTATGAACGTAGAGAAAATCATGCAAGGTCTGGAGCGGAAGCATCCAGGTGAGGTAGAATTCCTGCAGGCAGTGCGCGAGGTGTTGGAATCAATCAAGGACGTCTATAACCAGCATCCTGAATTTGAGAAGGCCAAGATTATTGAGCGCATCGTGGAACCTGAGCGTATCACGACGTTCCGCGTGCCTTGGGTGGACGACAAGGGCGAGGTACAGGTGAACATCGGCTACCGCGTGCAGTTTAACTCGGCCATCGGTCCTTACAAGGGCGGACTGCGCTTCCACCCGTCGGTAAACCTCAGCATCCTGAAGTTCCTGGGCTTTGAGCAGACCTTCAAGAATGCACTGACCACACTGCCCATGGGCGGTGGCAAGGGCGGTAGCGATTTCAGCATCCGCGGCAAGAGCGACAACGAGGTGATGCACTTCTGCCAGTCGTTTATGACCGAGCTGTATAAGGTCATCGGTCCCGATATGGATGTGCCTGCCGGCGACATCGGTGTCGGTGCCCGCGAGATTGGCTATCTGTTCGGACAATATAAGCGACTGACCAGCCAGTTCCACGGTGCTACGCTGACGGGGAAAGGTATTGAGTGGGGCGGCAGCATTCTGCGTCCGGAAGCTACGGGTTATGGTGCTCTGTACTTCGTTCACCAGATGATGCAGACCCACGGTCTTGACATCAAGGGCAAAACAGTAGCTCTGTCAGGCTTCGGCAATGTGGCCTGGGGTGCTGCGAAGAAAGCTACCGAACTGGGTGCGAAGGTCATTACCATCAGTGGTCCTGACGGCTACATCTATGACCCCGCCGGTCTGGACGACGAGAAGATTGAATACATGCTGGAGCTGCGTGCCTCAGGTAATGACGTCTGCCAGCCCTACGAGGAGGAATTCGACGGTGCCCAGTTCTTTGAGGGCAAGAAGCCGTGGGAACAGAAGGCCGACATCTATCTGCCCTGCGCTACCCAGAACGAGCTGAACGGCGACGATGCCGACATGATTCTGGCCCAGAAGCCGCTGTGCGTGGCTGAGGTGTCGAACATGGGATGTACGGCCGAGGCTGTCAACAAGTTCATTGCTGCCGGACAGCTGTTTGCTCCTGGCAAGGCCGTGAATGCCGGTGGTGTAGCAACCTCAGGTCTGGAGATGACGCAGAACTCGATGCGCATGTCGTGGACGGCCGAAGAGGTCGACGCCCGTCTGCACCACATCATGTCTGGCATCCACGAGCAGTGCGTGAAGTATGGTAAGGAAGGCAACTACATCAACTACGTCAAGGGTGCCAACGTCGCCGGCTTTATGAAGGTTGCCAAAGCCATGTTAGCACAAGGAGTCGTGTAAAGGGCTTCGCCCAAATGAGAAATGAAAGAAATGAGAAATGAGGAATGAGAAATGAAAGAAATGAGAAATGACCACCGCCCATGCCGATTTGCTAAGGCAGCATCCCCCACAACGAGGCTGCTGTTGGTTGTTGCGCTCTTACATTTCTCATTATTCATTCCTCATTCCTCATTTCTCATTTCTCATTTCTCATTTCTGAATGCCCAAGGCATTCAGAGCGGTAAGGCTACTTTTTATTCCAAGCGGGCCACAGGCAGTCGTACGGCTAATGGTGAGCGTCTGCACCACGACAGTCTGACCTGTGCCCACCGCACCTATCCCTTTGGCACCATGCTGAAAGTGTATAATCCTGCTAACGGGCGATCGGTCTTGGTGCGTGTCACCGACCGCGGTCCGTTTATCCGCGGACGCATCATCGACTTGTCGTGGCGTGCCGCCAAGGAACTGGATATCATTGCACAAGGAGTAGCGATGGTCACGGTGCAGAAAGCCGACATGACCATCATTCCCTTCCGGCCAGAAGATGTCATTGAGATTCCTGATCTGGAACTGGAAACCAATACGGGGTCACCAGGCATGGTACCCTTTTGGCAGGATATGAAACGCGACCAGATGGAAGCACAAAGAAAGAAGGCACCCTAACCGTTAGGATGCCTTTCTTATTTATTGTTCTATGAGAACACCGCCGTTCTCTGGGATGGTAACGGTAAGCTCCTGCCGCTTCAGCTTCTGTGTTGCGACACTGCCGTTCAACTGCGCATCGTCGCCATAGACTTTCACCATTGAGCCTTTAGCAAACATCGGCAGGGGAACCTTCACCTTCACAGGGTCCTTCTGGGCATTGATGCCAGCCACAAACCACTTGTCGCCAGAACGACGGGTCATGATGGCATACTTGCCGGGATAGCCGTCGATGAAACGCACCTCATCCCACAGAGTGGGCACACGCTTCATGAAGTCGATGGCCCAGGCGGGCGCATCCTCCAGGTTGTTGGGAGCCAGGGCGAAATGCTGCACACTGCTCTGGAACAGCACAGCAGTGGCCAAGGCATAGACATCGCTGGTGCGGCGGATGTTGCCGCGTTTGTTGTCGGAGCTATAGCGCTTGTTGAGTGCCGAACCGCCAAAGTCCATCGCCGCCACCGTGTTGCGGATGAAGACATGGGTACAGCCATTACGTGCTTCTGCATCGCAGGCACCCTGTCCGAAGTACAGATTCTCGGAAGCCAGCACCGCCTCAGCTGCCACGAAGTTGGGATACATGCGCTCCCAGCCACGAGGCAGCGTACAACCGTGGAATATCACCTGCAGGCCAAACTCGTTGGCATCGGTCAGGATGTCCTCGTAGAGCTGCATCATGGGCTGCTTGTCGCCACCGAAGAAGTCGACCTTGATACCCAGGATGCCGTTCTTCTGCATCCATGCCATCTCTTTGCGACGGGCCGTGCTCTTGTCCATCTTATGACGTGGTCCTTGAGGGGCGTCGTTCCACGAGCCGTTGCTGTTATACCACAGGAAGAGCCCTACACCCTTCGACTGGGCATAGCGCGACAGCTCCTCAATCTTCGGATAGCCTATCTGCGTGTCCCAAAGGGCGTCAACGAGGACAGAGCGGTACCCCAACGCCGCCGAGAAGTCGATATAGCGTTTCTGCTCGTCGTAATTACAGCTGGGATCCATCTTCATGATCCACGACCACGTACCCTTGCCATAAGTATAGTCACGCGAGGCCTCATACTTGGGCTTCACCAAGTCGTTGGCGACGGTGCTCTCCACAATGGGAGCCAGTGTCGTGCCGAGGGTGATGGTGCGCCAAGGCGTCTCACAGGGCAGGGCCACAGAGGCTGTCGTAGTACCAAAACCATTCATCTCGCCAGCCTGCGGGAAACCGATGCGATAGCGGGTACCGCCCTCGTTCAACAGGCGACAGCCCACATAGCCGCCATCAGTACCTGTCTCCGAGATAAGCACCCAGCCCGTCGGTACCTTAAACAGACACGGGAACGTAAAGCCATTGCCCCATCCGTTCTTGCCAGCCTTGTCGTCAAGGGTGTACGACGTCTCGTAGCTGGGTGACGTACGGGCAAAGCCATGCATGGGTGCCGACTGCGGACACAGGAAGGTGGTAGTGCCCTCTGGCAGACAGAAGCTGCTGGCCTCCTCTTCGACAACAGCCACCAGCGTCTCCTTCTTCGGATACAGCTTATAACGGTAGGCGACGTCGCGGTTGGTTACGCGGAAGATGATGTCCAGTGCCTGCCGGCCCTCCTTCTCGAAGTGGCAGACGGCCTCGGTTGCCTCGTACTGCACACGGCTCTGCTTGATGGTCTTCAGACTGTATTCGTCCTTGACCGTCGTCACCTCGCAGTCCTTCAGCGACAGTCCCTGTGTCAGGTCGTCGAAATTCAGTTTCACACCCAATGGCGAGCGTTCTATCACTACCACGCCGCCAAGGGTCACTTGGTAAGCAGGCGTACCGCCCTCGTCGCTGACAGCCACTGCCATCTGTCCGTCAGGACTGTTGAATACTTTCTCTGCTGCCTGTGCGGTCAGCATCATCAGTGCCACCAGGGCACCAGTCATTGTTCTTTTCATCATTATATTGATTGTCCTAAATTACATCATACATCTCACTTCTTACATCTCACCTCATACGTCTTCCCCGCCTTCGTCTCAATATCATACTCATAGACAGGACGCAACTCAGGCTGTTCCAGAGTTTGAAGTTCAGGCGAATGCAACGGCTGCTTGACAACAGCGGGAGCCATCAGGGCGTTGGGACAGTCGCCAGAAGCCTTTCTGAGCCCCTTGCCCTCTAAAGGCACATACGAACGCAGACGCAGCGTGCCGCCAATAGTCGAACGAATGCTCGCCACTTGAAGTTTACCTTCCTGCCACTCCTCGTCGACGATAAAGCCACCACGAGCCCGTAGGCCCTTGACCTTGCCCTGCGCCCAGGCGTCGGGCGGTGCCGGCAACAGGTGGACGGCACCGTCGTGGCTCTGCAGCAGCATCTCGCAGATACCGGCACTACAGCCGAAGTTACCGTCAATCTGGAATGGTGGATGAGCATCGAACAGGTTGGGATAGGTGCCACCGGGTCCACCCCACTCTGTCGAGGCAGGGATGAGCGTCAGCATATTTTTGATAATCTTGAAGGCATGGTTGCCGTCCAGCATACGTGCCCAGAAGTTGATCTTCCAGCCCAGGCTCCAGCCTGTCGCCATGTCACCGCGCTGCTTCAGCGTATTGGCAGCAGCGGCAAAGAGGTCGGGATGACTGTAGGGCGATATCTGGTTCGATGGATACAGACCATAGAGATGTGATATATGACGGTGCTCGTCTTTGGGATCATCGCCGTCCCACAGCCATTCCTGCAGCTGACCGTAGCGGCCTATCTGCATGGGGGGGAGCTGATTTAAATGAGAAATGAGTAATGAATAATGAGAAATGTCCTTGCCCAGAATCTTGGCAGCAGCGATGACCTGAGTAAGGACATCGAAAACAATCTGGTTATCCATCGTCGAACCAGCTGTGACGTTTGTACGTTTGCCCACTGGTCCATGCTCTGGCGACACCGTCGGTGCTGTGACCAGCCACCCGTACTGCGGATGCGGTTGCATATAGTCGAGCAGGAAGTCGGCAGCCCCCTTCATCACGGGGTAGTACTCTTCCAGCAACTGTTTGTCGCCGGTAAACAGATACTGCTGCCAGATGTGTGTGGTCAGCCAGGCGCCACCCGTCGGGAACATACCCCACGGAGTGCCATCCACAGGTCCGGCGATACGCCAGATGTCGGTATTATGGTGAGCCACCCAGCCACGACAGCCATACATCACATCAGCCGTCTTGGCTCCCGTCACGCTGAGATCTTTGATCATCGACAGCAGAGGCTCCTGCGTCTCCACCAGATTACCCACCATCGAGGGCCAGTAGTTCATCTCGGCATTGATATTGATGGTATACTTCGAATCCCAGGCCGCATTCTTCTTGTCGTTCCACACGCCCTGTAGGTTGGCAGCCTGTCCGCCAGGCTGCGACGACGAAATCAGCAGATAGCGTCCATATTGCATCATCAGCGACACCAGACCGAGGTCGTTACCATCGAAACCTGTCAGACGCTGGTCGGTGGGAATACTAGAATAACTAGTATTACCGGTTGTACCAGACAACTCCAGGCTCACGCGGTTGTATTGTTCCTGATATCTGGCGATATGGTGCTTCAGCAGCTGTTCATAGTCCCTACCCTGCAGCTTGTCAAGCACCTCGTTATTCTTCTTGATGGGATTACCACTGATATCGTGGTAGTTCACGAAGTTCGTAGCGGCAACGACATAGAGGGTGGCTGTGGTGGCATCGGTCACCTTCAACGAATGTTCACCATACTGCTGCTGACCGTCAGACTCCAGATGGATACGGCATTCGGCCTTCAAACCTGCCTTTACACCCTCCTGTTCCTCACCATCCACGACGGCAGCCAACTCATAGACAGGCCGGTCTTCACGGCTCTTCACACAAAACACCTGTGCGGTGAGCTGCGAGTCGAAGCCAATCTCAAATGACAGGGCTCCCTTCTTGCTGGCCTTCATCTGCACGACAATCACATTGTCGGCCTGTGAAGCAAAGACTGTGCGTTCGTAGGTGACACCATTACAAGTGTAGCGAGTGGTATTCAAGGCATCGTCGAGTGTCAGCTCGCGACGGTAGTCAGTAACATCCTTGTGACCAAGCATCAGCTTCATGCTACCCAACGGCAGGAAACGCATACCATGTGGTCCCTTGATGAAGTGCTTGTCAATGATGGCATGTGCCCCCTCCTCCTTGCCGGCAAAGATGGAGTCGCGCACTTCCTGCAGATAAGCCTTCGCCTCCGGACTGTTGTTACTATGAGGACTGCCACTCCAGAATGTTTCCTCGTTCAGTTGAATCTCCTCGACGTCCGTACCGCCATAGATCATGGCTCCCAGATGCGAGTTGCCGATAGGCAGTGCGTACAGCCACTTAGTAGCTGGCTGGTCATACCACAGAAGATGCTTCTCTGCAGAACAAACAGTAAGAAAGCTGCCTACAGTCAGCAATGTTAATAGAAATCTCTTATTCATAGATTGTATCTGTACTATTCATTAAAGTTTAACTACCATTTCGTTACCAATATGGGTCACTTCCTTGGTCGTGCCATCGGGCAGGACAATGGTAAAGCGACGGTCGAGAATCATACCCTTAAAGCCACCCTGACGCGTACCGATGGTGAGTGTACGGGCTCGATCGTTCCACGTAAAAGTGATGGTAGCATAATAACCCTGCTCGTAGTTGTAGGAGTCGCCCTCGTCCTCATAGAGCGTAAAGGAACCGTCGGCACCAGGATAGACGCGCACCTCGAGGTTGTCCCACGTCTTCTCGCCGACATACTGCATCTCAGGACCAAGAGGCAGGATGCTGCCGGCACGTACAAACATCGGCACGCGGTCGAGGGTGGTTTCAAGCATCACGGTCTGTCCGCCCTGATAGCGCTTGTTCGTCCAGAAGTCATACCATACAGCACCTTTGGGCAGGTACTTGGCAGCAGTCTTCGTAGCCGTCCAGTCGATGGTTCCGACGGGGGAACCGTCGGACGCGGACTGGCGGTCCCAGCCGGTCATGGCATCAGTGCGGATGATTTTCTCCTCTGTATATTGCGGGTCAAGGATGGGAGCAGCCAGAATGCTACGGCCAAACATGAACTCGTCAGTCATATTCCACACCTTCCTGTCGCTGGCGAAGTCGCTGAACAGCGGACGCATATAGCTGTCGTTGTTGGAGGTCACCTGCCAGGCGGTACTATATAAATAAGGTATAAGGCGATAGCGCAAGCGAATCATTTTTTCAATGGCATCATAGACGGGCTCGCCCTTTTGGCCGAACTGCCAGATCTCACGGGGCGCATCGGCACCGTGACTGCGGAAGACAGGACAGAACAGGCCATACTGCATCCAGCGCACATAGAGCTCCTGGAACTGTGGATTGCGTGGTGCCGATGCCGGCCCCATCGTATTGTAGGCATTACAGAAGAAGCCACCGATGTCAGTATTGAAGTTGGGATTACCTGTCAGTGTAAAGCTCAGACCGGCAGGCACCTGCTTGCGCAGCATGTCCCACGACGAGTTAACATCGCCGCTCCACATATTCGAGCCATAGTGTTGCTGACCAGCAAAGCTGCTGCGGGTCATGATGAAGACGCGTTTGGCCTCCCCCGACCCCTCCGAAGGGAGGGGGGCATGGCGCTGCGCCTCATAGACACCACGGACTGTTTCGAGTGGGAAGGCATTGCGCTGGGAGCGCCACGTACCGCCATATACCTTATGGGCATAGTCGGCCTCGGTGGGATAGAAGCAGTCGGGATCGGTAGAGTCCATCCACCAGGCATCAACACCATAGTCGTAGAGTTTCTTGAGGTATTTCCAATAGATGTCACGGGCTACAGGACTGAAGGCATCATAGACCTTCACGCCAGAGGGATAGTCCTCCTTCATCGGAGGCCAGACATGCGAGATGCCGCTCTGCGGCCACGTCTCGAAGGGCAGCAACAGTCCCTTTTCATTGAGTTCACGGAACTGCTGGGTCTGGGGACCGAAGCTGGCCCAGATGGAGATCATGAAATGGGCATGCTTGGCATGCACGTTCTTGATGAGCTGCGGACCAGTGGCGAAGTCCTCAGAGAGGAAGTCCATGGCGTTCCACAAGTAGTTGGAGCCCCAATACTGCCAGTCCTGAATGATACCGTCCAGGGGCACCTGCAGTTCACGATACTTATCGACAATGCTTTCTGTCTCGGCAGCGGTCTTATAGCGCTCCTTCGACTGCCAGAAGCCGTATGTCCACAACGGGAACATCGGTACATCGCCTGTCAACTGACGCATCAGGGCAATGTTGCCATCGGCAGAGCCGCCATACATAAAGTAATAGTCTATGCCTTTGCCGGCCTCCGACGTAAACGTCATGCCGTTCTGGTCGTCATCGAACTGCGTGGGCGAGTAGTTCTCCCAATAGATGCTCCAGCCCTTGATGCTCTGCAGCACATTCTGGAAGTCCTCTAGGTTCGACTGCTCCATACGCTTATGCTCCCCACGGCGGTTCATCTTACCGTTCTGGATAGTGCCTAAGCCGTAGATGGCCTCGTCCTTGTCGAGCTTGAATGTCTGACTTACCTGCCACTCGTCGATGGTCTTCCTGATCAGGCTCCAGCCCTCTTCCCTTAGCAGCACCTTGCCTTTCGCCGTGAGAAACGTCAGGTTGCCCTGTGAGTCCTGCTTGACGGTGAGCACGCTACTTGACATCGTATTGCCTTTCTTCACGACGTCCACTTGATCCGGTTTTGCCGTCACCACCAGACTCTTGGTGGCCTCACCTTTCACCACATGGACAATGGCGGGTGTCATAAACTCTACTTGCACTTGCTGTGCCTGACAGGCTAAAGCTGCCACGAACAGGGCAGCAATCAGTAATGGTTTTCTCATATTTTGTCGTTTCCTTTGATAAACACGGGAATAAATTCCTTGAACACCTTGGTGGTAACGGTCTGTCCACCCTCAAAACGTTCACCTGTATGGATCTCCATCCATCCTCCCTCAGTCTTTGGGAGATAGGTCTTCCATTCCGTAACGCCCGGTTCGGTAATCGGACTGACGAGCAGCGAGGGACCGAACATATATTCATACTTCTGTTGTAAGGCCACGGGGTCATCGGCAAAGTCAAAGACCAGCGGACGCATGAGCGTATAGCCCTCCTTGGCCACACGCTCGGCGCAGCGTTCAATATAGGGACGTAACTGTTCACGTTCCTGCAGGCTCAACTTAAACAGCCGTTTGGCCTCCTCACCGTAGTTCCAAGGCTCCGTATTACTCATATAGCCATGAACGCGCATCAGGGGCAGATAGACGCTGGTCTGAATCCAGCGCAGCATGCGCTCTATATAGTCCTGGTTGGTGTACTGGTCGCCCGGACGGAAGAAGCCGCCGGCATCGTATGTCCACCAAGGCACGCCAGCAGCCTGTACACCCAGTCCTGCCACAATCTGGCGCCGGAAGGTTTCCCAGTCGTTCCCCACGTCACCACTCCACAGGGCAGAGCCGTAACGCTGGATGCCGGGGAAGCCGCAACGGGTCAGGATCATGGGGTGTTGGGTGTTAGGTGATGGGTGATGGGTGTTAGATGTTTGCAGACCTTCATACACGGTCTTGTTAACCAAAAGGGGATAGATGTTACGCACCTGCTCGCCACTCCATCGGCCATTGTTGACACGACGGCCTACGAGGTCATCGTTCTCAGGTTCCGTGGCATCCTGCCACCATGCGTCGATACCCAGGGGCACCAGTCGTTCGCTAAAGTTCTTCCAATAGGCAGCTGCGGCATCGGGATTGAAGAAGTCAATCCAATCGGTACCAGGAATGTAGTAGTTGTCGCGTTGCATCTGACGACCCACCTCGGAGTTCTTATCTATCTTCGACCAGACGCTGACCATCAGGCGCACATCCATCTGATGCAGACTGTCGGTAAGCGCTTTGGGGTCGGGATAGAACTCTTCGTCGAACTGCATGGAGTTCCAGCCGTATTTGCCCCAATACTGCCAGTCCTGTACGATAACGCTGAGGGGCATCCCCTCACTGCGGAAGCGGTTGGCTGTCTCGAGAATCTCCTGTGAGCTATGGAAGCGCTCGCGGCAGTGGATATAACCTAATGCCCAGTCGGGAATGCGCGGACAAGGACCTGTCAGTTCACGATAGGTGGCAATGATTTCGTCGGGTGAACCGACGAACACGGTATAGTCGATGGCAGTGGCGACGGGTGAGCGGAAGACCGTTTCGTCCTTCACCTTATTATAATATAGGACGGGGACATCATCTTTCGTCAGCTCGGCAGACACCACATGGCGACCAGCATCGAGATGGACAATGGCAGATGTGGTGGGTGGTAGCCAGAGATTCTGCATGTCAATGACCGTCTCACCGTCGATGCAGAGATGATGGCGACGTGCCATCTTCTGGCCGACGTCCAACAGCAGGGCATAGTCGCCAGCCTCCTTGATGTCGAGCGTAGCCTCGAAGACGTTCTTGCGGCGCACCTCCTGACGATTACCCTCCGTAGTGGTGATGTTGACGGTTTCCAGGGTGTTAGATGTTATGTTTTGGGTGTTGGGCGTCAGGGCAACGGACTGCGTACAGGGGTTGTACTCTGTCAGGCCGTAGTTATTCCACAGAATGCCATAGCCCTTGCTCGAGAGAAGCATGGGAAGACTGATCTGTGTGTTCACCTGCGTCAGCCGACGCGAGAGGCCACGCACGTTGCTGTAGCCGTCCTGAAACTGGCCAAGACCAAAGAGACATTCGTCTTTGGGCGATGCAAAGGCCAGGGTTGCCACGCCGTCGGACAGTTCATGACGGGTAGTGGTGAAGACCGTCTTTCCCGACTTGTCTTTGATGGTGAGGCACTGTTGACGCTTGTCAATGTTGACGGAGAGCTCGCAGTCACTGACCTCGTCGTGCTTGACATAAAGCCAGTCAGGCAGGTCATTCTGCACCTGTCCGACGGTGTACTGGATGCGTACGGCATTGCGGGCCACCTTGCTGACCTTCACCTGTCCTAAGTCAGAAAGCTGCTGTGCTATGAGACACACGGCACAGCAGAATAAAATGAATAAGCAGTTGATTCGTTTCATTATCTTTTGATGGGTTGTGTATGAGGATTAGAAGCCACCACCTCCGCCGAAGCCGCCACCTCCGAATCCGCCGCCGAAGCCACCACCGAAGTTAGGCATCTCGGGCGCGGGTTCCTTGCCGATGGCCAGCAACATTTTAACAAGGGCACGACGACGCTGACTCCACGTGGGATAGTCGGAAGCACGCAGGGTGCGTACCTTGAAGCCCGGCATCTGCATACCACCGCCTTGCATGAAATCGAGACTGCTGGTAGTAAGGATACAGGGTTTGGTCTTGCCGTCTGCTACCAGTCGGTCGACGATAGCACCGGCTCCACCAACCTTAAACCAACTCTCCATGGTGTCGCCGTCGCCGGGAATGAGTTGGATGAAGACGGGCATCATCATGGCCTGGCGAGGCATGGGTGATGTGTACCAAGCCTCCATACGGTCGAGGTCGTAAGCGACGCGACCATGCTCGATTTCACCCTGCGAAGCGTAGTTGAAGGGCGAGACGGGATTGTCGGCTACGCTGTACTTGAAGCCCAGATCGGGCGAGAGATACATATTGCTGGGGTCGGCCACACGGGTGCCGTCGACGATGAAGCAATACTTAAAGGTCTCAAAGGGATAGTCAGTAAGCTGTGTCGACCACACACCATCAGAGTCACGCTGCATCTCGATATTATCGGGAAGAATCTCGCATTCCAGTTCCACCTTCTGAGCCTCGGGAGCTTTGAAACGGAAGGTGGTGCCTTCCTCACTGTATTCCGGTGAGATGATAGGTTTGGGGAACAGACGGGCCATCACACCCGGTGTGAACTGTTGTTCCTGTCCCGTTTTGGCAGGAGCGGGCTGGCCGTCCTTCATGGCAGCCTCGGCAGCCTTCTTGTTGAAAAGCAGGGGTAGGGTCTTCGACAGGAAATACTTGGCGTTCATCCAGGTATGGCCGTACTTGTCGGTGGTAAACTCCTTGACACTGCGGATGCCCTTCGTGTCGAGGAATTCCATATAGTCGCGGGCATTGCCATAGAGGAAGTCATCAGTACCCACACCCAACCAGAAGAGGTGAATCTTCTTGTTGGTATCGTCGGCCTGGTCGTAGACGTTGGGGATATCCGTCGATGTGAACGAACTGTAGGAACAGAGGTACGAGAACTTGTCGAGATTCGTCAAGCCATTATACAACGCCTGGTTGCCACCACGCGAGAAGCCGCCGATAGCACGCGAGTCGGCATCGTTCTTCGTACGGTAGTTTTTCTCGATAAAGGGCATCAGGTCGTTGATGAGGTCCTTGCTGAAGGGGTCGCCACCAAAACGGGTCTGGGGCTGGCCGTTTCCAGTAGCGGGGGAACCGCTACCCACCGGAGCCAGCTTCATGGGATTGCCATAAGGCAGCACGACGATCATCTCCTTGGCCTGCTTACTGGCTATCAGGTTGTCGAGAATGTAGTTCACACGGCCTACCTTGAAGTAGACCTCCTCGGTATCTGTCGTTCCGCTGATGAGGTAGAATACAGGATACTTCTTCTGGTCACCCATGCCAAACTGCATGCCCATCGTGGTATAGCTGGGTGGCAGATAGACGACGGCATGGTTGGTAGCCCCCAAGGTTTTGGAATAGTAACTGACATATTCTATGCGACCATGGGCAACATCAGTAATGTCGTGAGGCAGTGTACCGTTCTTCGACGGTATCTCCAGCAGGCTGTTCTTAAAGCCTTCATTGGGGAAATACTGTGGATTTTCGGGATCCATGATACTCACGCCGTCGACGATATAACAGTAGGGATACATGTCGGGAGCTACAGGGCCGAGGGTTATCGTCCATGTGCCGTCGGCACCGCGCGTCATCTCCTTGCGGCCTGCAAACTGCACGTCTACCAGCACTGATTTTGCTGTTTCATTCTTATACTGGAACGTCACCGTTCCGTCATCGTTGGCACGGGGCTGTGCCATAGCTGTCGTTATAGCTGTCAGCAGCGAAAAAAGAAGCAAACTCTTTTTCATATTATGATAATTTGGTTAGTTAGCGTTGATTATTTACATGAATGATTATTGCCTACGACTCTTAAAGAAGTCTTCGAAGAAGTCCATCTGCGCCTGGTTCTGAACCTTGTCGAGATGCAGGCCCTCGCGCATGATCATGACTGTTGGCTTGCCCTGTTCGTAGGTTGTCCAGTAAGGCAGACCCTCACCATTGGGGTCACCGGTCTTAGTGAAGTTCATGACGTAACGCATGATCATCTGCTGCATGCGCTGTTCCGTCTGGGTCATCTCGCCAGAGCCGAACTTATAACCATAGAAGAACGGCATCTCAGCGACATGAACGGCACCGCCACGGAAGCTGGGCATGATGGTATTCTTGGAGTTTTGGTCGAAATAATACATGTAGACACGGCCTTTGCCAGTCTTCGTCTGCAGATTGGCCCAGGCATAGGTTCCCCAAGCGAAGCTGCCATCACGGAAGATGTCGGATGAGGCATAATAGACCTCCTGCTCGTTCGTGGCGGGATAGAGCTTCAGCATACGGTCAGCAAATTCGCCATAACTGTCACGGACACGCTGCTCGTAGTCAGCCACAGCTCCAGGACGCGAGAACAAGGCACCCTCGTCGGAGTTGGTACCGATGAGTATGTCGACATCGTTGTACTGGCCTTTCTCGTAGAGCTTATACTGGTCATCAATGATGGCATAACCGTCGACGACAGGCCAGAACTGCCCCATGCCGTTACCTTGTACCTTCATCAGGTCTTCGTACGACAGCTTGCGCATCTGCTTCATATTCTTCACACCTAACCCCTTCTGGAAAGCCAGACCAGCCTGTTCAGCAGCCTTGGAAGTCACCATGGCCGTATTGCCACCACGGTCGTTGGCTACAGGCCAGAATGACGAGCCACTCTCGCTGATAGCGGCGCGGAACAAGCCCTTGCAGAGAGGTGAAGCACACAGCATGCTCACCGAGATGCCACCAGCAGATTCACCGGCGATGGTAATCTTCTCGGGATCGCCACCGAACTGGGCAATATTGTCGTGAATCCATTGGAGGGCCATAATCTGGTCCTGAATACCGTAGTTACCTGAAATACCGCGTGGCGACTCCTTGCTCAATTCAGGATGAGCCAGGAAACCCAGCACGCCCAGACGGTACTCGATGCTGCAATAGACGATGCCGTCCTCCACAAAGCTCTCCTGCGTGCCACTGTACGAACCCGTTGCAAAGCCACCACCGTGAATCATCACAAACACGGGCAGACGCTCGGCAGTGCTCTTGGCAGGCGTCTCCACACTCAGATACAGACAGTCCTCACTGATCGGGAGGCCTCCGCCATTGTTGTTAGGATCGTTGGGCTGTGGCGGACGGTCGCCCCATTTGTCAGCCTTGTACACACCCGTCCAGGGTTTCTTGGCCACAGGAGCCTTCCAGCGCAGGTTACCTACAGGAGCCTCGGCGTAAGGAATATTCTTATACAAAGCATGTCCCTGATGTTCCACACCTTCAATCTCTCCCTGGGCCACGGTTGTCCGCAACAGCTGGCCCTGAGCAGGCACTGCCAGCATCACCCCGGCAGCAATCATAAAAAACAGATTTTTCATATCGTTTATAGTATTAATAGTCATTCGATTGCAAAGGTAAGAAAAAATCCGCAATCCAACACTAGACAATCGTATCAAAAATTTTGGTTTTTGTTACATGTTTCTACCCTTAGTCCACAATTATTTGGCTTCAAAGGAAGATTTTCCGAATTATTGACAAGGATTTCAAGAAAAGTTCGTATATTCGCAGACGATATGCTGAAAGCCCCTAAACTATTAACCAGGACCCTGTCACTCCGGTTGAGTGTAATGATTGTCAGCGCAATAGCTTTATTATTGCTGGCATCACTCGGCATCATGTTCTATTTCTCACGCCAAGCATTAAAACAGGAGGCATTACAGAATGCAGAACAGACACTGGAGGGGACGGTTCAGCATATCGATAACATTCTGTTAAGTGTTGAACAAGCAACAGGAAACATATACTTTAACATCATCAACCACCTGAATGACCCCAAGACCCTGGACACCTACTGTCGACGACTAGTGGAATCCAACCCATACATTGCAAACTGCACCATTACGAAGTCGACGCCCAAAGAAAACGAGCCACCTCTTTGGACTGATCCGAAGCCTGACAAAAAGACGGGAGAGAAAAACGTGACAACCTTCCGATTACCTATTTATAACATGCAGGGACAACAGATTGGAGTGATGACCACTGAAGTGGCCATCAGCCAGCTTTCACAGATTGTACTTGCTGCCAAACCCACCAAAAACGGCTATTGTACCCTGCTGGGCAGCGACGGCTCTTACATCGTACATCCCGACACTAACAAGCTACTGCATCAGACCGTTTTCACCCAACTCCAGGAGGGTGCCGATGCCAGTGTGAAAGAAGCTGCTGACGCAATGGTAAGCGGACAGTCAGGTTACAAAGAGTTCATCATGAATGGTCAAGACTGCTTTGTATTTTTCAAACCCTTTGAGCGTAGTGCCGTACCAGGGCGCACCATGGTACAGTTGGGATGGAGCGTTGGCGTCGTATTCCCTGAGGATGACATCCGAGGCGACTACGACAAGTTGCGCTACTATGTCTTTGCCATAGCCATCATTGGTCTCTTGCTGCTCTTCTTACTTTGTGGTTTCGTCACTCACCGGCAACTGTTACCATTACGCATGTTGACGCACTCAGCACAACGCATCGCCACGGGAAACTACGACGAGACCATTCCCGACACCCACCGTCACGACGAGATTGGTACGCTGCAGGATAATTTCCGACAAATGCAATTGTCGTTGGCCACGAATGTCAAGGAGCTGGAACAGCTGAAGACTACGCTCAATGAACGTGGAGAGCTGTTGCGCAAGGCCTATCGAAAGGCACAGGAAGCCAACCGCATGAAGATGGCATTCCTGCACAACATGACCAACCAGATGCTGGATCCCACGATGGTCGTCAGCCAGAAAGTCAGCATTCTCTGTGACTACTGGAAGGAATTGTCACAACAGGAGTCCAACAAAATCTCTGAAGACATACAACAAAAAGCTGCCATCATTACCGAGCTGTTGAAGCACATGCTCGACGACTCTGAGGCAGAGGCAGGAAAGGAGGTGGAGCATGAATAAGAAGTATATCAAGCCGACACACAGCCTGTCAACGAAACTCAGCCTCGGCATCCTGCTGATGGCTATACCTATCTTTGTGCTTGCACTGGGCATCTTATATGTTGAGTCACGAAACTTCGTAAAGAAAGAGGCCATGGGGCACGCCAATAGCGTACTCAATACCACTATGCAGCGTGTATGCCGGTATATGACGACGGTACAGACGGCCACCGACATCAACGCATGGAAAGCCATAGACAACCTACACCCCGATTCACTGCAGGCTTACTCCCGTTTCGTCGTACAGATGAATGGTCACACCGACGGCTGTTCCATCAGTATGGAACCTAACGTTTTCCCCAAGTACGGAAGATATTTCTCGGTATATACCGTCAGGGACAAGGAGGCCACCAACCGCCGGACAGGACATCATAGTGACTCCATCACGACAGTCATTGAGGAGGATTACGAATACTTCGAAAAAATATGGTATAAGAAGCCCAAGGAACTGGGTAGTGCCTGCTGGGCTGTTTACTTCGACGAAAGCGACACGCTGTCGCTGACACTCAACGGCATGGTAGCATCCTACAACAAGCCCCTCTACACCGCTGACAGCACCTTCGTAGGCGTCATCTCCACCGACCTTGCCCTGTTCCATCTCTCACGCATCATATCAGCAGAGAAGCCTTGGCCTAACTCCTATTACGTGATGACAGGTGAAGATGGCCAATACCTCATACACCCCGACAGCACTAAACTGTTCTACCAGACCATATTTACTGACACTGATCCACAAAGCCAGCAGGACATTATTGCATTAGGCCATGAGATGACAAAGGGCGGAAAGGGCAGTATGCACGTTAGCATCAATGGCAAGCCCTGCCTCGTGTGTTATCAGCCCGTACCCAAAACCGACTGGAGTCTTGTACTTGTCTGTCCCGATAGCGATATTCTGAAGAGCTATCACCGGCTGGCCACTATCATCACTATCCTCATTATTTTCGGGCTCATCGTCATCCTCCTGCTCTGTCATCGTGTCGTTTCCCATGCCATCAAGCCCATCGACGAACTGGTTGTAAAGACACATTCCATTGCCTCAGGAGACCATGAAGTATACATTCCGCACAGCAAACGTGAAGATGCTGTAGGAAAACTACAGAACAGTTTTGCGTCCATGCTTGAGTCGCTCAACTTCCACATGGGCAGCATACGTTATGCCACAGAACAGGCCGAGAACAGCGTCAATGAGCTTGCCAAAGCCACCCAGCTGGCTGAAGACGCCATCCAGCAGAAGAGCATCTTTATCCAGAACATGACACACCAGATACGTACACCTCTGAATATCATTATGGGATTCTCACAGGTGTTACGCGATGACTACCAGCAGCTACAGGAGGCCGAACTGAAGAGTATCACCGACCTGATGCATCATAACGCCTTACTGCTGAACCGCATGGTGCTCATGCTCTTCGACAGCTCCGACATTGGCATCAACGAGGAACTCAACAGCCACAAGAGCGAGAAGGTGGCATGTAACGAACTGGCACGAGAATGCATTACGCACACCCAAGCCCACTTCCCCGATCTGCCCGTCAGCTTCACGACGGCAGTCCCCGACGACTTCTACCTTGTCACCAGTCACGCTTATCTCATGCTCAGCCTGCGTGAGTTACTCTATAATGCTGCCAAGTATTCCGATGGGAAAAACGTGAAACTACACGTTGGGAATACAGGCACCACCATCCGTTTCATCTGTCAGGACACCGGACCAGGTATTCCCGAAAAAGACCGCGAGCGCATGTTTGACTTCTTTACCAAGATCAACGACCTCTCGGAAGGTCTCGGTCTTGGTTTGCCTCTTGCCAAGCGTCACGCCCATAGTCTTGGTGGCGATCTTTTCCTCGACAACGAATATCACGACGGCTGTCGCTTCATTCTCGAAATCCCTATAGAGCCGACATAAAACAAAGCACTATTTCTGTTGCTTCAGAATACTCTGGGTCACGACAAATGCAGTAGTCCAGGCTGCTTGGAAGTTGAAGCCTCCCGTTATACCATCAATGTCAAGCACCTCGCCAGCAAAGAAGAGGTGTGGCACATGACGGCTCTCGAGGGTAGACGACACGATACTGCTCAGCGAGACACCACCACAAGTGACGAATTCATCCTTAAAAGGAGCACGGCCTGCAATGGTATAAGTATCGTTAATCAGGACATTAGCCAACCGGTTGACGTCCTTTTTGTTCATCTCGCCCCAGCGGATAACAGATCGTGTTGCCAACGCTTTCTCAGTCAGATAGTTCCACAGGCGCTGCGAGAGTTGGAAGGGGCTGACAGTGGTGACCTGTTTCTGAGGTTGTCGGATGATGGCTTCGTGGAGCACGTTGTGCACAGCAGCCTCATCAGCAGCCACCCAGTTGACGCTTAGCGGACTATGGTACTGGTGGTCGGCCAGATGTCGGGCTGCATAGCTTGAGAGCTTCAGGATGGCAGGTCCACTCATACCCCAGTGGGTGATGAGCAACGGACCACTGGCACGCAATTTGGTTCCTGGCAGGAGCACGCTGGCGTTATCGACAACAATACCTTTCAGTTGGTGCAAGTGTTCGTCGTTGATGCTGAACGTAAACAGTGAGGGCACAGGGTTTTCTATCGTGTGTCCTGCATCAGCCAGCCACTGCAGTCCTTCACGACGTGGTGAGCCGCCTGTGGTGACAGCCACAAAGTCGTAGTCGCTGAGCTGCCTCAATGATGCTATCTTCTCATGCGTGCGAATATGAATATGGTATCGGTGAGCAAGGTTTATAAAGCAGTCGATGATGGCATGTGAGTCCTGAGCCTTAGGAAATACGCAGTGGTCTGGTTGTGTCACCAAGGGCACGCCATGTTCCTCGAACCAACGATAGGCATCGTGGTGGTCGAAGGTCTTGAAAAGACGGCTCATCAAGCGATGCCCTCGCGGATAAACAGCAGAGAAATCGCTGACGTCCTCAAACGAATTGGTGCAGTTACAGCGTCCTCCACCCGATATCTCAACCTTGGCAAGCACACGGTTGCTACGCTCGAAGATGGTGACGTCCATCTCGGGCATTGCTTCCTTCAGGTTGACAGCCAGGAAGAATCCTGCTGCTCCTCCACCTACGATTGCTGTTCTCATGGTGCAAAGATACGGAATATAAATGAGAAATGAGAAAGGAGAAAGGAGAAATGTCAATGAAAAATGAAGAAATGGCGTAGGAGCAGCAAAATAATTCCTCATTTCTAATTCCTAATTCCTAATTTTTTCGTAATTTTGCAAGCTGAAATGAAGATGGTGAATCCGCCGACATACAGAAATGATACGGTGCTGCCCTTGCCGATGGAGGTGAAGGCAGACGCTTGGGCTGTGGATGCAGCATGCTCTGGCAATCCCGGACCGATGGAGTATCAGGCCATCGACCTGGCTACGGGCTATCGCGTGTTCCACTTCGGACCTATGAAGGGCACAAATAACATCGGTGAGTTTTTGGCCATCGTCCATGCGCTCGCCTTGATGCAGCAGCAGGGACTGACGGAGAAGACTATTTATTCCGATTCGTACAATGCCATCTTATGGGTAAACAAGCGACAGTGTAAGACGAAGCTGGAACGTACACCGGAGACTGAGCCCCTGTTCCAGATCATTCTGCGTGCTGAACGGTGGCTACAGACGCACACATGGCGCAACCCGATTGTAAAGTGGGAAACGAAGCAATGGGGGGAAGTACCTGCTGACTTTGGAAGGAAGTAATTGAGAAGTTATCGAAGTTATCGAAGTTAACGACGTTAGTCTGTTGGCTCCTCTTTCTTCTTTTTCTTGAAGAGGTTGCTGATGGCCTTGCCAAGCTTTTTCTCCTTGACTTTCTCGATGACGTTCTTGGGCTTCAGCTTCTCGCCTATCGCTTTTACCTTTTCTTTGTTGACGACATCGTGAACCTTCAACTTGGGTTTCACCTTCATCTTCTGCATCTCGCTGGTATTGGTAAACGAGAAATCGCAATTCAGATCAAGCCACTTGCCTGGAGCTAAGACATTGCCTTCAGCAACAGCACCATCACTGACCATTTTCACCTCGAGGTTATGGGCTTTCACGCCCTTATAGGACACATCGTCCACATGGGCCTGTACCTCGCCGATGGGCAGCTTACCACCCTTCTTACGACGCATCAGTGCCGTACGGGGTTTAGAGATATCGAACTTGAAATCGGCTGTAGCAGCTAAAGGTCCGATAGCAGGCATATTGAACAACTGGCCCAGTCTGAGTTCCTTGGTACCAGCCTTTCCTGTCAGGTATTTGTTCTTTTCGTCGAGGGCAAACTGGAAGTTCAGATTGCCTACCTGCGTATGCAGGAGTCCGCGGAACTCCTCCCTACGCCATTTCACGTCGAAACTGCCCTTATACTGCAGGGTGCCAAGACCTGCCAACTGCTGCATCATGAACTTCTTGACAGGAAACTGGTTGATGATACGTTCCTTGATGTCGCCGTGTGCCTCCATGTGGTCTACGTCGAAATGTACATGCAGCTTATATTTGTCCTTCAGCTCACGGATATGTCCGTTGGCCCTGATGGCGAGTTTCTTGTCATCTGTACCCACTCTGGCATTGTGGAACGTCATGCCATTGTCGTCACCGCTCATCGATACGGTCAGGTTCAGCGGGACGTTGAATTTCGACAGCACAGGGGCGAAACAGCGAGAGATATCCTTCAGGAAGGCACGTCCACGGATGGTCGATGTGCGATAAGACAGTGGTATGCCCTTCTTCTTGCTGGGCAGCTGCATGAAGGCACTATCGATGTTGAGTTGAGTATTGACTTGCCTTACCACGAGGTCTTTGAAGAACATCTGCTGTTTGCTGTAGACAACCTTGCAGTGTACATCGCGCAGGTCTATGCCCATCATGGAGTCACGTGCTGTCATCTCCTTCAGCGTGGCACATACCTTGTCTTTCCCTACATGGTCGACGACCACTTTCAACTGTGCCACGATATTGAAATGTTCGTGGTCGAAAAAGCCGCGCTTAGGCTTTCCGGAATTTTTTCGGGGATGGTTGTTATTGTTCTTGAAGTGGAGATTGCTGAT
The DNA here is from genome assembly GCA_045131435.1 of Prevotella sp. GTDB lineage: Bacteria > Bacteroidota > Bacteroidia > Bacteroidales > Bacteroidaceae > Prevotella. The sequence goes on along the minus strand of JBGUQW010000115.1, from coordinate 14,065 downwards.
ATCGATGGTGCGCAGACTGTCGTGCTGTTCGAACGTCAGCAGACCGATTTCAGCCTGATGCGACACCTGCCAGCCCTTCTTGTTGGTACGCTCCCACTGGGTGGCCAGCTGTTCGATGGTCCCAGTGATGGTGGCCGAATCAGGTTGCGTCAGCAGCAGTCTGCCCAACGATGCTTCAAAGCCGTTATAGGTCACATGGAGATCTTCGGCCGTCACCTTCTTCAATGCAACGGTGAACTTCTTTTTCTGTTTCTCGGCATCCGTCTTCTTCACTTCTCCCGGCTTCTTCTCCTTCTTGAAGGCGTCGATGACAAATTGGTAGTTGGCTACCGAATCAACACTGTCGTTAGGGGTATGAAAGAGTTGGGCCTTGACGCCCTTGATGATGACCTCAGAGATGCGTACCTCCCTGTTTTTCACCAGTGGCCACACATCTACATCAGCTTGCAGGAAATCCAGGGCGAGCATTTTCCGCTGCTGGCGGTCTTCCACATCGAGGCCATACAGCTTCGCATCGAGTGTCAGCAGGTCAACGCTGACGCTGTCGATTTCCACTCTCGTCTGCAGCTTTTCGGCCAACATGGTCGTTGCCTTCTGCAACATCTTGTTCTGGAACGAGGAGCTATTGACGAGTCCAAAGCCTACTCCCAGCAGTACCAACAGCAGTACTACCATTCCGATAACGATTTTCACGACCCATCCCAGTACTTTCATACTATTTACATAAATCCTTGATTTTCTCCTCCATCTGATGAGGATTGAGGTTGCGGTCTATGACAACACCCTGCTGATTGACCACCCAGTTGGCAGGCAGTCCACCAACGCCCAGCTTGCTCAAGACTGGCGACTGCCACATACGGCCGTCGCAGACTGTCTTCCACTGGACGGAGTCACGGTTCACACGTCGTTTGCAGTCATTGATATCACCGTCGAGACAGATACTCACAATGCTGAGCTTGTCGCCATAGGTTTTCTTCAACTGCAGCAGACGCTGCTGGGTATCGACGCTCACGAAGTTCCACGACGCCCACACTGTCAGCACATTGACCTTCGACTTCAGGTCGTTCTGTGACACGCTGCGTCCTTTGATATCAGTGGCGGAGAATGCTGGCAACTTGCCTTTGCCGACATTATTACGCAGTCCTTTCAATTCATTCTCCCACCTCACCAGCATACCGTCTTCAGGGTTTTCCTTCAGCATGAGTGCCACCGACTCGTAAGCCTTCTTGAAGTCCGGTTCGGGCACCTGAAGGAAGTAGTGCTGCACCAGATAGGGACAGCACTGTGACTCCGGATTATCCTTGATAAACTCCTCAATAGCTTTGGGGACTTCAGGCGGCATCAACTTGTTCAGCTGCATGCGCAGCTTCGTCATATCATCGTTGGCATCTGTTCCTCCAACGGCTATCTCCTTCAGGTGCGACACGTCACCCTTGACGTCGACCGTCTTGCCTGGTTTGGCAAAGATGGGCAATTCGGAGAAGTTGGGGAAGATGATGACAAGCGTCGAGGGCATGCGCAGTGTCGTCTCATAGGAAAAACGACCATTGCGCACCAGAATGGTGTCGACACCGTTTATGCCGCCATCCATGCTATACACCAGCAGCTCAGCCTGATTCATGTTACGAAAGCGTCCTTCCACTCGGAAGCGGTCACCATCGACACCACAGCCCGTCAGCAAAATGCAAATGAGTAGTGAAAGATGAGAAATGAGAAATGAAAATGAGAAATGATGAAATGTACTACGCTTCATAATTCTATATTATTCTTAACACTTAATTCTTAAATCTCAAATCTCAAACCTCAAATCTCAAATCTTATTTTACTTCACGTTTCTCAGCTCCAAGTCATCCTGTGAGAATGCCTTCAGACTGGGATCCTTCTCAACAGCCTGACGCAGGAAGAAGCCTGCCATGCCATCGTTACCCTGACGAGCACAGATGAGGGCCTGCAGATAGTCTGTCATGCCATCACCGTTCTTGATAGCCTTCAGCGTCTGGGCAGCCTTCGCATAGTCCTTCGTCAGCAGCTGTGCCAGTCCGGCACTGTTCGAGATGACGTTGCTCAGATCTTGTGCTGCCAACACATAGTTGCCCTGTGCCAGATGCAGGTTACCCAGTGCCTCTGCCAGATTATAGGCGTTGGAAGCACGTCCGATGTAGTTCTCAGCAGCACTGACGTCGCCAGCCTTCAGCGCCATCAGTCCCAGGTTGGCATTGACCTCGCCACAGTTGCCATCAATGCCACGGGCCTTCTCGAGCCACATTTCTGCTGTGGGATAGTCACCCTTCTGCCAAGCCAGCATGGCCAGGTTGTTATAGGCACGGACATCCTGGGCATATTGTGAGAGCGTCGTCAGGTATATCTTCTCCTTCTCAGCAGCGTCATCGGTCAGCGTGGCAGCATACAGCAACTCCTCGACACTCAGTTTCGAGGCATCATCCTTCAGCTGCTGCTGAATCTGCTGGTCGTCACGACCCACCGTCTCGTAGTTGATGGTCAGACGGGCACGGCGCAGCTCAGGCAGGATGCCGTCAGCCAGTTCGCGGAAGCCAGCACTCATATTCTTGATCTGCTGCTCGCGCTCCTCAGGATCCTTATACATCGAGAGCACGCGAAGAATCACGTCCTTGTCCTGAATGTTTGAAGCCTGCACCAGCTGCTGGAAACCCTCCCAGTCCTGAGCCGTGTAGTTGGCCTCGACAGGTTCGTTCAGCCGAGCCTCCTTCATCTGCTGCTTCACATAGCCCTCAGCATTCTGCTGACGCTTGTTGGCCAGCTTCTCGTTCAGCTCATAGCCACCATCGGGCGAAGCGTATGCCGACACCTCCACATTCTGCAGGTTCAGTCCCTGACGATCCTGGCTGATGCGCTTCAGCAGGGCCACAAACTCCTGAACGGAGCCGTTCTTCAACTCACTCTTGCGCAATTCGGCCTGCTGGATGAGGAAGCGGATGTTGGCCTCCTGCTTCTGGGCGACGATACGCTGGAAGCCGTCCTGAGCCATACAGCCCTGCGACTGCAACAGCGTCTGACGATACAGCTCGCTGGTGGCAATGACACCGTCAGCCACCTTGACAGCAGGCACGTACACCTGTTTGTTGCCCACCTTGGCATCGAACGTCAGGTAGAGCTCACTGCTGTGCATGGCATCCTCGTATGGGAACGCATTTTTCATCGTATAGTGGCCACCCAGCTTGTAGTTGATGGTCTGGTCGTTACCCAGCACCTTCTCGCCCTGGAACGTGGCAGACTGTCCGGGGAAGGCCTGCAGCATACCGTTTTTCAGATAGCGCAACTCGGGCGTCACCTTCACCACGGCCTTTTTCTTCATATACTTCTCGGGGAACGTGCCATTGATGGTCATCGTCACCCGTCCACCGTCAGTTTCCAACGGATTGGGGGTTACTTTGAAGTTGTCACTCGATAATTCTCCTAACTTTCCGGAACATGAGGCCAGCAGCGTGATAGCCACTGCAGCCGTCATCATCATACTCTTTGTATTCATAACTGATTGTTTGTTTGACTATTCTTTCAAATGAGCCACAAATTTATGAAAATAATTCCGAAAAGAAGCAATCAGCAGCGATTTTATAAGAAAGATTAAGATAAAAGTGCCCTTTTGTAAATACAACTGAAATATTCTTTTCTGTGAGAATATTTCTTGTTTCGAAAAAAAATACGTATCTTTGCAGGCAAAACTATAACAATATAATAAAAAAGGTATATGAAACCTGTAAAGATACTGAGTGTAGACGACGAGACCGATCTCGAGTTACTGCTAACCCAATACTTCCGCCGACAGATTCGCAAGGGGGAATATGAGTTCTTTTTTGCCCATAACGGATTGGAGGCTCTGACGCTGTTGCTGCAGCAGAAAGACATCGACATCATCCTAAGCGACATCAACATGCCCGAGATGGACGGACTGACGCTGCTGACGAGAATCAACGAGTTGCAGAATCCTGCGCTGAAATGTATCATGGTATCGGCCTATGGCGACATGGGAAACATCCGACAGGCCATGAACAACGGTGCCTTCGACTTTGCCACAAAACCCATCGACCTCGATGACCTCAGTGTGACCATTGAGAAAGCCATCGAGCAGATCAACTATATCAAGCAGTCGCAAGAAGAGCACACGCAGCTGGAGTCGCTGAAGACGGACCTCGCTGTCGCTGGCGAAATCCAGCAGGCCATCCTGCCACGCATCTTCCCGCCTTTCCCTGAGAACGAGCGCGAAATGGACCTGGCAGCACTGATGACGCCTGCCAAGGATGTGGGTGGCGACTTCTACGACTTCTTCCGCATCGACGACGACCACATCGGACTGGTGATGGCCGACGTATCGGGAAAAGGTGTTCCTGCTGCCATCTTCATGGCTGTCAGCCGCACGCTGATCCGCACCATTGCCATGCAGGGTTACGAAGCTGGTCAGTGTCTCACAAAGTCGAACAAGCTGCTCTTCAAGGAAAGCATAGAATCGATGTTCGTCACCGTGTTCTATGCCGTTTACAACATCCGGACAGGCGAGCTGGAATACTGCAACGGCGGACATAACGCCCCCTATATCCTGCGTGCCAACGGACAGTTAGAGATGATGCCGATGAGCACCAACTGCATGGTGGGCGTCGTGGAAGACTGGACGTTCAGCAGCAGCAAGGCGCAGCTGAACGCTGGCGACACCATCGTCATGTACACCGATGGTGTGAACGAAGCCTTCAACACCGACTTTGAGGAGTATGGCGAAGCACGCATGGAACAGCAGCTGAAGCAGCAGGCAGGGAAAGACTGCCACACGCTGATCGAGGCCCTGCTGGATGATGTCAAGGCGTATGCCGGAGTGGCTCCCCAGAGTGACGATATCACGATTCTGGCATTGAAACGGAAGTAAAACATTGAACGTTATGCGGTCGAAAGTTGTTCTGTTGATAGCCTGTGGTGCTGCGCTGCTGTGCGCAGCTGGTGCCATTGGAGCCTATGCGCTTTACAAGCAACAGGTGGAACAGAACAGCGAACTGCAAGAGCAACTCGAGAAACTCGCCAGAAAGGAGAAACAGTCGACCGTGATGCAGCGCGTCAATGCCCAGATGGAGGAGATAGCCAACGAGGAACGGCGTATCAGCGAGGAACAGCGTGATGCTGCAGAGCAGCAGACGCGTGTGGCTGAGGAGATGCGTCGGAAAGCCGAGGCCGAAAGCCACAATGCGCTGATTGCTGAGCATAAGGCACTGGAAGCCTCAGAGGTGGCACAGCGGGAAAGAGCCATCGCCGAACACCAGCGCGCTGATGCAGAGCAGTCGAAGCGTGTGGCCGATACCCTCAGCTACTTGTCGCTGGCTCGTACACTGGGCAACACAGCCATCAACCAGTACAGGTCTGACAACCACGAGGTGGCTGACCTGCTGGCTTATATGGCCTGTCTGTATACCGAACGCTACAAGGGCGACATCTACTCGCCGACAGTCTATCAGGCGCTGGCCATGACCAGCCAGAACAAGACGGTCTTCAACAAGCACAAAGGCAGTGTGACAGACATCGCCTTTGCCGATCAGCAGGACGACTACCTCGTCACCTGCAGCACATACGGTGAAATCAGCAAGCACACCAGCAAGGGTGGCAAGCTGACGTCGACGACACTGGTCAGCGACCCGAAATACGATTTCCGCGACCTCTATATCATCCGTCCTACAAATACCATCTACGCCCTGAGCCGTTCAGGGCACCTGCTGGTCATTCCTCCCAAGGGGGCTGCCAAGGTCGTGGAAATCAGCCTGCAGAAGCTGCGTAAGATGGATATGGTGGGCAACCAGTTCATTATCTTTGCAGAACAGGGCATGGCACTGTTTGACACCGAGAAGAACGTCATCACCAAGACAAAACCGTTGTCGTTTACCTTCGTCAACAACAGCCGCTACCAAAACTACCCCGTCATCTTCGACAACAAGGGACGCATGCATACGGTGAAGAGCTTCGACAACATCCAGACAAGCCAGGTGCCTGTCAAGGGTCAGGTGACAGCCTTTGCCGAATCGAAGAACAAGCATATCAAGTGCTACGGCATGAGTGACGGCACCGTCTATATGCTCCGTGAAAACGGCGATATTACCAAGCTGCAGGGTCATCGCTCACGCATCTCGAAGCTGAAAATCAACGGCCACCGCATCTATTCGTCCAGTTACGACGGTGCGCTGAACCTCTGGATGACGAACATGCCGAAGATAGAGCCCATGACGCTGTTTACCACCAAGGGCTGGATCATCAATTTCACCTTCGACCTGGACAAGACGCACATCTGGTCGGGCGACCAAAACGGTAACCTGACGACTCACCTGATTGCAGTAGACGTCATGAAGCAGCGCCTGAAGGCTAAACTGAAGCGCAACCTGACACGTGACGAGTGGAACTATTTCATTGGCAAAAACGTGCCGTATGAAAAAATTAAAGATGAAAAATGAAAGATTAAAGATGAAATTTCTCATTTCTCATATCTCATTTCTCATTTGCATGGCCGCCATGCCCTTGGCGGCCAGTGCACAGGGCATCCCCTACCTGCGCAACTACAAGGCTGCGGATTATGGTGCTCACAACCAGAACTTCGACGTGTTTGCTGCTAAAGACGGTACGGTGTTCGTGGCCAACTTCGAAGGACTCTTGTACTACGACTTCTCACGCTGGCGCATCATCCACTCACAGGGCATCACACGCATCACGGCTGTCTTCCAGGATTCCAAGGGCACTGTCTGGACAGGTGGCTACAACTACTTCGGTTTCTTGAAGCCCGACGACAAGGGCGACCTGACAATGGTACCCTGCCCATCCAAGAAACCGTTCCAGGGCGAGGTGCAATGGATATGGGAAAAGAAAGGCAAGATACACTTCCTGGCCAGCGACAAGAAAGTGTATGTCGAGCATCATGGCAGCTATCTGTGGGCTGTTGGCGAACAGGTCCCCGCTGGTGACGGCAAGACATACAGTGTCAACGTGGAGATCAACCAGGTGGAAGACCTGGGGAATGGTCTGCAGGCACTGGCCACCAATGGCGATGGTGTCGTCTTCGTCGACAAGAACGGCGACGAGATGTTCAGGGTGACGGAACAGAACGGCCTCTGTTCGAACAACGTCAGCCACATGGACTACAACCACAACGGCTTGTTGTGGGGAGCCACCGACAATGGCATCTTCTGCATCAGTTTTCCGTCCATATACAGTCACTTCACCTCCTACGAAGGTCTTCCGGGAGAGGTACTGTCCATCGCACAGATGAACAGCCGCGTGTACGCTGCCACGCTGCACGGCGTCTTCCGGCTGGAAGGCAAGACCTTCCGTCCCCTGCCCCAGGTCACCCACGCCTGCTGGCAACTGGCCGTACAGGACAGCAGACTGCTGGCAGCCACCTCCGATGGTGTCTGGAGCATCACGGCGAACGGGACAGCCACCAAACTGTCGGACCACAGCACCATGTCACTGTTGGCAGAGGGCACGGACAGCTATTATAGCGGAGAGATGGACGGCGTGTATGACAATGCCCCTGGCAGACGCCAGAAGATCAGCGACATCGAGAAGGTGGTCAAGATCATGCGCGACAAGGAGGGGACGCTATGGCTGCAGAACCTCTATGGCGGCATCTGGAAAGGCGACGGAAAGCATGCCTTCGCACCCTTTGCCAATGGCAGCGAACAGGAAATCATGACACTGGTGGACTTCGGCAGTCAGGTGACGCCCATCGCCACGCATGCCACGACACCCGTCAGCTTCCCGCTGTTCTCCTTCCGCGACACCAAGGGCATGCTCTGGCTCACCAACAACAAGGGCAAGCATCTCTATGCCTATCAGGATGACACTGTCGACCCACGCATGTCGGCATACGTCTATCCGCTCATGGACAACGCCGTCCGTACCATCATGCACGACAACATGCTGTGGATCGGTGGCGACAAGGGCATCAATGTGGTGGACTATACGCGCAAGGATCCCCTGAAGGACCTCAAGCCACATCTGCGCATCCGCTCCGTACTGCTCAACGGCGACAGTGTGCTGTGGGGCGGATACGGCCAACAGCCCGACATGCTCCCCGAGTTGGCGAGCAAAGACCGCAACCTGCAGTTCTACTATTCCATCGACTTCCCCTTCCTGCTCCTGAAGACACAATACCGGACACGCCTGAATGGCGGAACATGGACGGCATGGGATACGGAGGCCAAAGAGGAATACATCAGCCTAAGCCCTGGCTCACACACCTTTGAAGTACAGGCGCGCGATGCCTTCGGACGCGAATCGGAAGTCGTCAGCATGCAGTTCTACATCCCCGCACCATTCTACCTGCGCTGGTATATGAACCTGCTGTATATCCTCATACTGGCAGTCATCGCCTACCTGCTCATGAAGATGCGACTGCGCAGGCTGGAACGCGACAAGATCCAGCTGGAGGCACTGGTATCGGAACGCACCAACCAGGTGGTACGCCTGGAGAAACAGGCCTCGGTGGGCAAGCTCACACAGGGTCTCATCGACCGTATCCTCAACCCCATGAACTACATCAACAACTTCGCCAAGCTGTCCGAAGGCCTGGCGAAGGACGTGAAGGCCAACGTCGAGGACGAGAAGGAGCACATGGATCCCGAGAACTACGAGGACACCCTCGACGTGCTCGACATGCTGAAGGGAAACCTCGAGAAGATTGGCGAACACGGTGCCAACACCACGCGTACGCTGAAGGCCATGGAGGAGATGCTGAAAGACCATTCCGGTGGCATTGCCCCCATGAGTCTCACGGCCCTGCTGCTCCAGAACAGGGAGGTGCTGCTGAAGTATTTCGAGAACGACATTGCCCAGTATGCCATCAAGACCTCGTTCGACATTCCCGGGGACGACGTCCAGGTCAACGCCAATGCCGAGCAGCTGAACAAGACACTCATGAACCTCCTGGGCAATGCCATGTATGCTGTCATCAAGAAGAAACAGCGCGAGCCGTCGACACAGCCTGAGATACTGCTACAGCTGCGCACACAGGACAAGACGGCCAGAATCCGCATCCGCGACAACGGTACGGGTATCGAGAGCACGATTATCAACAAGATATTTGACCCCTTCTTCACCACGAAGACTACTGGCGAGGCAGCAGGCATAGGCCTGTATCTGTCGCGCGAAATCGTTCAGAACTACGGAGGCGACATCACCGTGGAGTCTGAAAAGAATGTCTATACGGAGTTTACAATCACCATTCCCATGATTTGAACATTGAACGATATGACTGAAAATGAGCATTTGAAACAGCAATTGAAGCAACAGGAGAAACTGGCATCACTCGGCATACTCAGTGCAGGCATCGCACACGAGATACAGAACCCCCTGAACTTCGTCATCAACTTCAGCAAGATGTCGGAAAAACTGCTCAGCGACCTGACGGACATCGTTGCCGAGAACGAGGACAAATTCACTGACGACACCCGCGAAGAGGTGGACGACATCGTCGCCGACCTGCAGGACAACATGGCCAGGATTGTGGAACACGGCGAACGGGCCATCAGCATCATACAGGGCATCCTGCTCGTCTCACGGGGCAAGGAGAACGAGTTCCTGCCCTCCGACGTCAACCACATCGTCAAGGAGTATGTGTGGCTCTCCTACCACGCCATGCGCGCCAACAACAACAAGTTCAACATCAGCATCAACGAGGACTACCAGAGCGACATGCCACGCGTCATGGTCATCCCGCAGGACCTGAGCCGTGCCGTGCTCAACATCATGAACAATGCCTGCCATACGGTGTGGCAGCGCGCACAGCAGGAAGGCGACGACTACAAGCCGACCATCGGCATCACCACACGGATGTCCGGCGACCAGGTCGTCATCACCATCACCGACAATGGCGAGGGCATGACGGACGAGGTCAAGCAGCGCCTCTACGAGAACTTCTTCACCACGAAGCCCGTCGGACAAGGCACCGGACTGGGCATGGGCATTGTGCGCGACATCGTCGAGAACAAGCACCACGGACAGCTCTCCTTTGAGTCCACCCTGGGACAAGGCACCACGTTTACGCTCTCGCTTCCAGCGAAGAAATGAAAAATTAAGATTGAAAAATTGAAGAATTGAAGAATTATGAAGCGCCGTACATTTCCACATTTCTCATTTTCATTTCTCATTTCTCATTTCTCATTTCTCATTTGCATGGCTGCCATGCCCATGGCGGCCAGTGCCCAGGCCAGTGCCCAGACCACCAGCGAGCAATACCGTGACATCTACGAGAATGCCGAACAGGACTACAGCATCGGACGCATCGAGGATGCACAGGCAACGCTGAAAAGCCACCTGAAGAACTTCCCCGTCAACCTCCGTCTCAGCGCCTACCGCATGCTCGTGCTCTGCGCGCTGGGACTCGACAACGACCAGGAGGCGGAATACTATGCCCAGCAGCTGCTCGACGAAAACCCGTACTACAGCACGACAGCCAGCGACCCACAGCGCTTCATCGACATGATCGAGAGCATCAAGTCGGGACGCACAGCCACCATCACCACCACATCGAGCGTGGCAGAGACACTCAGCGAGGTTCCCGTGCCCACCACGCTCATCACCGAGGAGATGATCCGTAACTCCTGCGCACGCAACCTGCAGGAGGTGCTGGCCACCTACGTCCCCGGCATGAGCATCGTCGACTGCAACGACGACATCAACGTCGCCATGCGAGGCATCTATAGCAACGGACAGGAGAAAATCCTCATCATGCTCAACGGACACCGCCTGAACAGCTTCGCCACAAACATCGCAGCACCCGACTTCAGCATCTCCCTCGAGAAGGTCAAACAGATCGAGGTGCTCCGAGGTCCGGCATCGTCACTCTATGGCGGCGTGGCACTCACCGCCGTCGTCAACGTCATCACCAAACAAGGCATCGACGTCGACGGCATCACCCTCCGCGCAGGAGCAGGCAACTACGGACAGCTCAAGGCCGACATGCTCTTCGGCAAACGCTACTTCGACCTCGACATGCTCCTCTGGGGCAGCCTCTACCGTGCCAAGGGACAGAAATTCTACATACCCCGGGAAGAGACAGGCATGCAGATGACGGACGGCGACATCACCGTCGGAGGCATCGGCAAGAAACCGTCCTTCGACCTCGGCATGCAGATGAAGTACAAGAACCTGCAGTTCCTCTACAACGTCCAGTTCTCACAGGTCATCTCGCCATTCACCATGTCCTACACCTTCTCGCCATACACCTTCGACAAGTACACCACATACAACGGTGTCCCACCCAGCTTCACCACACGCTCCAACCACGCCAGCCTCAGCTACGGACAGATGGTGGGCAACCTCTACCTGAAAGGCACCGTGACCTACGACAACAGCGACCTCATCCACTACCAGGTGCTCAACGATCCCGAGACGTCCGTCATGCTCGACGTGCTGCCCATCCCGACCGACATCAAGGGGGTTATGGACGGCTCACCCGGCATTTCGCGCTATATCAGCGGACAGGAACACACCATCGGGGGCAAGATACAGGGCGACTGGACCTACATCAACAACGGCACCCACCTGGGACAGCTGTCCTTCGGATACGAATACAGCTATTTCAACCTCGACGACGTGGAATACAACTACGGCTACAACTTCAACCAGCGTATCATTATCCCCGACAGCATCATCAGTCAGGGAAAGGGCCACGAGAGCGACATGAACGGCTACGTCCAGCTGAAACACCACTGGCGCTCGTTCATCCTCAATGCCGGACTGCGCTTCGACTACAAGAACCGCTACGACAACACCAAGATCCGCGAGTTCTCACCCCGTCTGGCGCTCATCTACCTGCAACCCAAATGGAACCTGAAGTTCAGCTATTCCAAGGCATTCATCGACGCGCCATACCTCTATCGCAAGACCAACCGCCTGGTGGCCTTCATGATGAATCTCGTCAACAAGGATAACGAGTCCGACATCCTCACCCCCGAAACCCTCCACTCCTTCCAGCTCACACTCGCTGCCAACCAGTGGCTGCCGGGACTGAGCTTCGAGGTCAACGGATTCTACAACCGTGCACACGAAATCATCTACCAGTATGTTGCACAGCACTACAACACAGGCACCTACCACACCTATGGCGTCGAGCTGTCCGCCGACTATGAACATCGCCGCTTCACGGCCCATGCCAATGCCACATGGCAGGGCGTCAGCAAAGCCGAACTCTTCAAACTCAACTTCGGACACTCGCTCAGCACACCCGACCTCGCCGCCAATGCCGTCATCGCCTGGAAAGCCACCAAGAACCTGAAGCTGCGCACCCACGCCGACTTCAAGAGCCGTCAGCACGTCTTCTACCTCGACATCATCAACTACGGTGTCTACCGCATGTGGGGCCAGGAGGTGCAAAAACTCAAGGAGATGTATGAAGAGAATCCCATACCCGAAATCAAGGAAGCCTTGGAGGAGGCTACCAGATATGAGGCCGATGCAGAAGCCCAGGTTCCCGTCTATAAGGAGATCGATTCGCGTGTGCTCTTCGACCTCGGTGCCACCTGGCAGTGGCGCAACCTCACCTTCGACATCGACGTCAAGAACATCTTCAACAAGCAATACACCCAGAGCGGCGTGTCCACCGGACTCATCCCCCAGCGTGGCCGCTGGTTCCTGCTACAGTTAGGCTATAAGTTCTGACGCCACACCCTATCCGTGCTGACGCCGATAGTGCCACAGCTCTATCGAGTTGATGATGTTCTGCCACAGCACGTAGCAGCCGGCACCCACCGACGACAGCGGGTTCAGGTAGGTATAGGCCACCCAGATGCTCAGCGCGGTATTCTTCTGGAACGACGCCTGGCCACCGTTCACCTCGTCGCCCAAACGGCTGCCCACACAGCGTCCTATCACGAACAGCACGAAGCACAGCACCAGACTCAGCAGCGCAATCATCAGGAGCAGCGACAGCGACCCCTGGCTGTGAACGATGTTGCGCACCGTGACCCCCGACGTCACACTCAGCTGCGCTGCCCACAGATAGAACGACAGGTCGGGAATGGACACAATCCACGCACACAGCCGCTTGGCAAAATGCTGCATACACCAGCCCAGCACCAAGGGCAGGATGAGCACCACCGACAGCTTCTGCAGAATGATGAAGAATGCCGACCAGAAATCAAGGCCTGCCCCGCGCTCTATCAGCGGGAATACGGCAGGAATGGTCAGCGCACAGACAAACGACGACAGCACCACGAAGGCCGTCATCGTATTGATGTTCCCCCCGATCTTCGCCGTCACCACCGGTGCCGCCGTGGCAGCAGGACCTATGATACACGTCAGCAGGGCCTCCCAGAGGAGCTTATGGGTGTTGGGTGATAGGTGTTGGGTGATGGGTGTTGGGGTTTGGGTGTCGAGCCAAAGGATGACGGCAACGACGAGTGCCACCAGCACCAGCTGCGTGGCAATGATGCCGATGTGCCACCGGTGCGGCCGCATCTGGTGGAAATCGATGCGGCAGAACGTGGAGAACAGCGTCGAGAACACCATCCACGGGAATACGGCATCCACCACCTCCCCCAGCCTATCGCCCACCGCATCCAACTGTGGCACACAGCAGAACAGCAGGTAGCACGCGCCACCCACCGCTATCGACACAGGCAGCGTCCAGTCCTTCAGAAAACGTATAAATTTCTTCATTCTGCGTGCAAAGGTACTACTTTTTTCCCAATTCCCCTGCTTCCAGACATCTTTTTGTGCCATCCAAGATAATATCTTCATCGTCACAAGATAACATCTTCATCGCCACAAACGAGGCGCTACAAGCATAGAAAATCAGTAAAAGATAATTACATTATGTCTATTTTGACGAGAAACAGAGCTGAACTATCCTACCCTCAAAGTCTACATAAACGTAGACTTCAGGGCTCCACCCAAATCTCGCTCCAGTCGGGTAGCCACTGGGTTTGAGGGCAAGTCTACAAGTCTACATGTCTACAAGTCTACGTTTTTAACAGTTTTACTTCTTAAAATTAATATTATATATATAATATATAATATTAATTTTATCGATTTCATGTCAAAATTTTTCTCGGTTTTTTGCGCC
>JBGUQW010000114.1:0-114049 GCA_045131435.1 Prevotella sp. | reverse complement strand
TACCTTTCACCCTTGGGGTAGGTACTCCCGCTCGAGAAAACTCAAAATTCTTTTGGTTTTCTTCTCGCTTATTCGTACCTTTGCATGCGAAAACGTTGCAATAGTATAATTAAGGTATATGGCTATGAAGAGAAAATACCCAGTAGGAATACAGAGCTTCGAGAAGCTCCGCAAGGAGGGATACCTGTACATCGACAAGACCCCGCTCATCTACAAGATGATTACCGAGGGAGGTCCCTACTTCCTCAGTCGTCCGCGCCGCTTCGGAAAGTCGCTGCTGGTTTCCACGCTGGCAGCTGTCTTCGAAGGCCGCCGCGAGCTGTTCGAGGCGTTCACCACCGAGCAGGGTATTGAGCAACCGCAACTGTTCATCGCCGCAACAGACTGGAAATGGGAGAAGTACCCCGTGCTTCGCTTCGACTTCAGCGCCAACAACCTTTCATCAATCGCGAAACTGGACGAATATATAGATAAGACGCTGGCCGATTATGAGAAACTTTACGGCCTTACAGCCGACGGTGCCAGCACCAGTCCTCGTATGGTAAACATCATCCGTACTGCCCATGAAAAGACGGGGCGTGGCGTGGTAGTGCTCTGCGACGAGTACGACACGATGATGCTCCACAGTATCGGTGATGCAGAGAAGCAAGCCCTCGTGCGCGAACGCTTCCAGGATTTGTTCGCCCCGCTGAAGAGCCTCGACGACCATCTGCAGTTCGTGTTCATCACGGGCATCTCGAAATTCTCGCAGATGGGCGTGTTCAGCAAGCTCAACAACCTGAACAACATCTCCATGCAGCCGGCATACGAATGTCTCTGCGGCATCAGTGAGAAGGAGCTGACCACACAAATGCGCCCCGACATCGAGCTGATGGCCGAGCGCAATGGCACCGACTACGAGGAGATGTTCGCATGGCTGAAGAACCATTACGACGGCTACCACTTCAGCGAGGCCATGGAGGATATGTACAATCCCTTCAGCCTGGTCAATGCCTTCTCCTCCGGGCAGGTCTATGACTACTGGTTCGACCGTGGCACCAGCGGCGCCCTTATCGATATGCTGGCACAGATGCCGCCCGTGGAAGTAGCCGACTTAGAAGGCATGCGGCTGCCCAGCTCGGCATTCGACCTGCCCTTCGAAAGCTTCGACAATCCGCTTCCCGTGCTCTACCAGAGCGGCTACCTGACCATCAGGGCCTGCAAGAGATATGGTCCTGATGTCATCTTTACGTTGGGATTCCCCAACCAGGAGGTGCGTCGTGGCTTTGCCGACTGTCTGTTCAAGCATGTGACAGCAAGACAGGTGGACGCACGGCAGAGCTCATCCTTACAAATGGCCTACTACGACGGGCGCCCCGTCACCAAGATAGGCATCAGCTTCTCCTCCGAAGAGAGCAACATCACCGACTGGAAGACAGAGAAGGTTTAAGCAAAATGAACATACTCGGACAGACATCTATACAGTTGATACTGTTTTTCATCCTCTACGGCATAACGGGCGTGGTGCCACTCATTGCGGCACTATACCTGCTGCTGCGCCGAGGCAATGCCTTCGCACCTGACGTCACACCACCCATGCGGCTGCGCCGTTGGACGGCAGCGTTCTTCGCCTTTGCATCATTGACGCATGTATGGTGGCTGCAGTTCTACATCTTCTCAGGCAACCTGTATTCCGTGGGCTATCTCATCATCGTCATGCTCGACTGCATAGTGCTGTTCACCACCTTCTCCGGCATGTTGCTGGCCATGCTCCAGGACCGCCGGCGCCCCGTGTGGCCTGCTATGGTTGGTCTGATACCGTTCGTGGCACTGGGTGTAATGTTTATGGTCAGGCCCAATGACCTGCTTATAGACATAGCTGGCACATACCTCCTCGTGCTCAGCTTGCTCTTTGCCGGATATATGGTGGTGGCCATCCGTCAGTACGGGCGGTGGCTCAACGACAACTATGCCGACCTGGAGAATAAGAAGGTGTGGCTGAGCCAGACGGTAGCACTCATCAGCATGCTGTTGTTTGCACTCTATGTACTCGCTACCGACATGATCTTAATCTGGCTCGTACATGTCGTCGTCCTCGTGCTTATCGCCCTCCTGCTGTGGCGTGTCGAGACGCTGCCAGAACTGGACCAGACCCTCCAGACCCACCCCCAACCCCTCCCTATGAGGGAGGGGAGCGAATACCCTCAAGGCTGCAACTCTGCGGATGAACTATCTTCTCCCCTCCCTTATGGGGAGGGGCAGGGGGAGGGTCTGCTGGTGGGTATCGAGGGCCTTCAGAGTCTCGAACGACTGTTGGCCGAGCGCTGCGTAGCTCCGCAGCTATACCTGCAGCACGACCTCTCCCTGCAGCAGCTGGCACAGGCCGTAGGCACCAACCGATCCTATCTCAGCCAGTATTTCTCGCGTCAGGGCATCACGTATAATACCTATATTAATAATCTGCGCATCAACCACTTCATCGAACGCTACCAGGAACTGTCCGCAGCCAGACAGCCCATCATCGCCCAGCAGCTGGCTCAGGAGAGCGGCTTCCGCAGCTACAGAACCTTCAGCCGCGCCTTCATGCAGCGCACCGGACAAAGCGTCACCGCATGGATGCACTAAATAAACAAAAACCAGGCATGCGCCATCACCCACCACCCACCACCTAACACTTAGAACACGCAAGCCCATCCGAATTTCCTTACAAGTACATGTAGGAGATTTCTCTCTTTGATGGGCAAGGTGATAGTGATGTTCTCCTGTTCGTTCGAGGATGAGCCAATACTCATTTGCGCCATATTTCTCTCCATGCTGATGGAGTCGAAAAGGCTACGCAGCTCATCGGCAATCTCGCCAGGAGGGTTGCCTGATAAGGCCAAGCACACCAACCGCTCTGCCTCTCGATAGTCGTGGGCACAATAAGCAAGCGATGCCGCACTTCTGAGAAGCACACTTTCTGTAGGCTCGCCAGTATGCTGGTCACGAGCCATAAGGGCAGCACTACGTTCGTTATCCATTGCCTGCCTATAGAGCTGTTCAGCTTCATCAATAATACCTTGACGTTTAAGGTCATCAGCTCTATCAGCCATTTCCATCGCCTTTGTATGTAGTTCTTGTATCGTCATCATCTTCATCCTTTCCTTGAAAAAATTGTCATTGGCATTCCAAACTCAACTACTGATATGTATGCAGGAATACGTTGGTCAGAAGCACAGAGAGACACACCGCACCATGTTCCACAGTATAAAGCATGTCCGAATAGGTTCTCTCCTTTTGCTTGTCAAACTTGTCTTCCCAATGTATTTGGATAATGGCTTGACTGATTCCATCAATTTCCATAGAGACATCTTCAGCATGGCCAGACTTATGCATACATACTTCAAAAGCCTCGTACAGCTGGGCAGCAGCAATTGGTGTAATGCCGGGGAGCCCCTGTCTTATAATTGTGGTATCAATCGCTATAGTATTCATTTGTTTTACCAAATCATAATACTTTCGTTGCAAAGATACGAATTATTTTCAAAAAGACAAAAGAAAACTAAATTTTTTTAGAAATTCCTCGGAGCAATCTGGTGCATGACTGACGAAAACACCAATCTCTCTCGTGTTTTCCTTTTTAACCACGAATCTCTCGAATTTGGCTGCGCATGATATTATTCGTGTAAATTCGTGTGATTCGTGTTCGGTTTTTAAACAGAGTAATTCGTGTTTAATATATTGGTCGGCCTCTCGGCCTCAAAATTAAACAAAATCTATTTCAAAATTATACAAAATTCTTATTAAACATGTAATTCTTTGACCTAAAGGTACAAAGTGTGGCGATGCGAAACCATGTAATTTATCATATAATTCAAGTCCCTGAAGTCACTTTGGCTGATGAAAGACAAAAACCAAGAAAACCCGCTTCTGTTGTTTGTGGGTTAATACCCACTCGTTTTCAATCCGCGCATCAGTGAATACAAGTGAGACTTGTCTTCTCTGACCCCCGAATTGCAAACAGCCTTAAGGCTTCAACAACAGAATCGAAAAACCGAAAAAACATAGGTTTCACGCAATAATAGGCAGAAGAATTCCGTTTCCTCAAAAAAGAAAGACAATGAAGATCATCAATAGCCCAAGCATCGACACAGATATTTTAACGCAACTGAAATCGCACGTTTACGACATTATCGGTTGTTGCCAAGATGTTCACAAAGAACTGGGGCCTTGGCTGAATGAATATATTTATCAGGAAGCCCTGAAGGTGGCGTTTGAGGAGAAACAAATACCATTCGTAAAGGAATATTATTTTCAAGTGTCTTATCATGGCCATCCTCTGGAACATAGGCATTTTATCGATTTCCTTTGCAAAGGGAATGTCGCTGTAGAGTGTAAAGCCATTACTTCTTTGGGCATCGAACAGCGTCAGCAGCTGTGGAATTATATGCGCCTGACCAATACCCCTGTCGGAATACTGTATAATTTCGCTCCTGTCAAAGACCAATGCGAAAAATACTATTACGATGTGAATACCAAAACCATTTCGGTTTTTATTGTTTTCTTTCATCCCTCCGCCTTAAACAATAATTAATGGATAATTATATGGTTGATTATATGGTAATTACATGTTCAAAATAGGTATTTTGCTTCAATTTTCCCCCATTTCATCGGGGAAAATGGGGGGGGTAGCCGACGAATCGGCAAAAGAGTGCAAAATATACACTTCGGGTGGACAAATTAACAAAATGTTGCCAAATCGTAAAAATCTGCACCTACAGGGCTTTTTATGTATTGCGGAATGATATTTTTTTCCTAACTTTGCGAATTGAAACAATAACAAAACGGCTAATAAAAATATAAGTAAATACATTATTATTAATTTAAATTACTAACATTATGAGAAAAAGAAAATTACTCTTCACATTGCTTGCCCTCGCCTCGGGTGCCTTCTTAGACGGCAGCGGGGCAATGGCACAAAGTGGCGGTTGGGATGCTGTTTATAAACAGACGCAGACCACCTCGGATGATTGGACGGCCATCACTGAGGGTACCACTCAGGGAAAAATTCTTGGTGCTGCACAGAGTGGATCAAGTGCCACTTATTATTATTACGTCACGAAAAAACTGAATTTCACTAATAACAGGACAGATAATGACGGTAATGGTAACAGTGGACTTAAGATTCATGGCACGGTGTATCTCTACATCCCCACAGGCTTAACGATTACCTGCGAGGGAGCCAATGCCGACGGTCGCACGGGTGCTGGTGCCGGTATTGAATTGGCATCGGGCAACACGCTCTACATCATCGGTGGCGGTACAGTAAATGCCTATGGCGGTAATGCAGCCAACGGCAAAGATGGATACAGGGGCGGTGACGCAAGTTATTCGTATAATAAAGAGATTAAAACCGGTGCCGGTGGTACTGGTGGTAATGGCGGCGGCGGTGCTGGTGCCGGCATCGGAACTCGTGGCGGTACCGGCGGTACCGGCGGTGCAGGTGGTGCAGGACAACAGCCAGACTATCCAAGTTTCACTAATGGTACTAATGGTACTGATGGTACTAACGGTAATACCGCTGGCAGCATGGGCAACCTCTATGTGGCCAATGGCATCACGGTAACTGCCACGGGCGGAAGCGCTGCCACAGGAAGTGGTAGTGGCGGTGCACGTGGCACATGCGCAGTAGAAGATAGCGCAAGTAAGAACTATAGTATGGCCGGCGGCGGTGGCGGCGGCGGTGGCGGCTTCGGCGGCGCAGCCAGCAACGTCGGCACCGGAGGTCCTGGCGGCGGCGGCGGCGGCGGCGGTGCCGGTGGTACCCAGGAAAGGTGCTCAAGTGGTTACTTGGTTGTATTTGCTCCAGGTGGCAAAGCCGGTAAAAATGCTGATGGAAGCAATGCGGAGGACGGTAAAGATGCCTATATTTATGGTGATTGGGAACAAGGAAAGCTTATCTCTAATTCTTCCTGGAGTTCAAGTGACTGGGATGGTGATCATGACGCAACAGCAGGTGCTCCAGGTTTTGGCGGCGGTACGGGTTCTGCCAGCAATGCAGGCACACAGAATACAGGCAATCTGACGTACAACATCACTTACTACCCAGTAAGGACGAACATTAACGGCATGACTGGCGCTACACCCAACTCTAAAACCGTTGAATATACTCCTTCAGGAGCTACCGATATCGTACTGCCTCAGAATGAAGACGGCTTCCAGTGGGTGCTGAGCACATACGGTAAGAGCTGCGCTCCGGATGGCGTCACTGCCAGTGAATTCGCCGGACCGACAAAGGCTTACTACGGAGGTGATATTTCAGAATCATCATTGCGCACCATCGTTCTCGGCCATGTCTATGGCAACCTGGTATTCCAGGAGCTGCTTACGCGATTGGACATTGCTCCTACTGGCAATAATGAGCAGGCGCTTTTAGAATGTAAGACCGCCGGATATCCTATTGACGTCCGTCTCATGGATCGTACGATTTATAGGGATAACCACTGGAACACTATCTGTCTGCCATTCAATATGACGAGTGATCAGATTTCTACTTCTCCGCTGAAAGGTGCAACCATCTATAAGATGAATGAAACCGTCACTGGCTACTATCCAAGTGGACAGGTAAATAAATCACCTTATCAGCAATATGACTATGGTCACCCTGTCCTTCTCTTCTGGTTTGATAATGTGGATGTCACTGCATCAGGAACCATATTACAGGCAGGCAAGCCTTATCTGGTGAAGTGGGCAGAAGGAGATGCCTTTACTGCTGATGGTAACTATAAGGACAACACCGAAGACGGCGGATCACGTCATGAGTTGGATTTCTCAGGCGTGACAATCACTCAAACAGTTGGCGGAAGCTGGACTGGTGCGGGCACCACGAATGGTAATGTCATTTTCCAGGGCACGCTCTCACAATCTGCTACCTTGCTTGCTGGCAACAAGACCAGATTAGTGCTTGGTGTAAAAGATGGCAAAGACAAACTCTACTATCCTTCCAAGAATATGAACGTACGTGCTTGCCGTGGCTACTTCATCATTCCTGAAGCAGCTGTCTCCACATCTAGCGCTCCTGAGATCGTGATGGGCTTCGACGATGGCGAGACCACGAGCATCCAGGTGGTTAAGGATTCAGGGTTAACGGTTCAGGGTTCTGATACCTACTACAATCTGAATGGTCAGCGTCTCACGGCTCCACAGAAGGGTATCAACATCATCAATGGCAAAAAAGTGGTAATTAAGTAATAACTCATTAAAAATATATAGAACAATGAAAAAGAATTATATTGCTCCCACCATGCAGGTGGTTCCCGTGCAGCTGACACAGATACTCTGCGCAAGTGTTAAGTCGAATGTGGAATTTGTTTGGGGTGATGAAACGCCAAGTGGCTTCACCTCAGAAGACATCCGTTAATGTAATATATAATAAGGTATAGGATATGAAAAAGATATCTATATTGACACTCCTCGCCCTCTTTGCGGCCACCCTGACACAACAGGGTGCCGCATGGGCGGAGGATGACTTTGGCCAGATAGCCACATCGACGGGTGCGTGGACGCACATCACAGCTGGCAGCACGACGGGTTTTGAACTGGCAGATGACTATTATTATGTGTCGGAAAACCTTACCTTCACCAATACCCTTAACAGCGGTAACGGACAGGGCAGCGGCATGTATGTGAGGGCTGGCAAGGAGGTGCGTCTCTACATCCCTGCCGGTGTGACGCTTACCACAATAGGTGCTAACGCTGATGGAACAACTGGTGCCGGTGCTGGCATTCTGCTGCCTTCAGGCTCTACGCTCCATATTCTCGGTGGAGGCACACTTGTTGCTACTGGCGGTAATGCAGCCAACGGCGGAGCTGGCGGTAACGGTGGTAATGCCAACAAAGATAATGAAGATGATCCTTTAACATGGATTGTAGGAGAATACATATATGCTGGTGTCGGCGGATGGGGCGGCAATGGCGGCGGCGGTGCCGGTGCAGGCATCGGTACAGCCGGCGGCAATGGCGGTGCCGGTGGCATACAGATTACAGCAGACTCTGAATACGTACCTCAGACAGAGGCCAAAGATGATGAAGGATGGCAACCGGATGATGCTCCGGGCATACCGGGAAACCCTGGTGAAAGTGGAACTTCGGCCGAACAAGAGATGGGTACGCTTTATATCCAGTCTACCATCACAACCGATATTAAGGGCGGTAACGCAGGTGTCGGTGGTGCTGCTGGCCATCCGGGTACGCCACTGTTTATTGGTGGTGAGATAAATATTACTGATATTGAAGTTTGTTGGGTTGCTGGATTCCCCGTTCCCGTTCCCCAAATTGAAATTGAAAGCTTGAAAGCTTGCGGCGGCGGCGGCGGCGGCGGCGGTGGTGCCGGTGGCGGCAACGCTTATGCTATCGGTACCGGTGGTTACGGCGGTGGCGGTGGCGGTTCCGGTGCCTGCGGTAACATTGTAGTCCATAACAGCTGGACAAACGACGACTTTGGCCATGCGGGTGCTGGTGGCGGCGAGGGCGGTAAAAGCCCCGATGGTAACAACGGAGCAGATGGTTACAAATGCTTCTTCCGGGGTGAGGCAAGCATTTTCGACAGCGAAGATGACATCAAGGACGGTGGCGCAGGCGGTGCTGCAGGCGTAGCCAGTGTCGCCAGTTCAGCTGGCGCTGCTACTGCTCCTCATTATACTGTGGCATACTACGCACCAGCTGATACACCTTCCAAGACCAGTGAAGACTACAACGTGGGTAGCAGTACAAAAATTACCCTGCCGACGCTGAGTGATGCCAACTATAAGTGGGTGCTGAGCATCCATGGCCATGCAGCAGGAAACACGACGAGCCACTGTGCAGCTCCCAATGGTGATGTGTATGATCCTGGTCAGGAAGTTGACCTCAGCAACATCTATGGTGCCATCGAGTTCTTTGCCGTCTATGTTGGTTGTGAGATTGACTGCACCAGCAAACTAAACAACTGGGTGAGTACGGCTTGGGCAAGCTATGTGGCTGGTCCATACGCTGTTGTCAAGCTGCATAACCGCAAGCTCTACAGGGATGGTTATTGGAACACGCTGACTCTGCCGTTCGCCCTCGACGCTACGAAACTGGCTACCACCTGTCTGGCAGGTGCCGACATCCGCACGTTCAAGAGTGCAACGTGGGACGCAACGAACCAGCGGCTGACGATTCTGTTCTCCGACAGCAATGACGGTGAGATCAAGGCCGGCGTGCCTTGCATCATCCGTTGGGGAACACCTGCAACGGCTCCCGGTGATGTGATTGAAGACCAGCTCTTCTCGAATGTCACAGTGGCCTTGACGGACCAGTCAGTTTTGGATAAAACTACCAACACATACGAAACGGTGTCCAACGGCCTTCGTTTCAATGGTCAGATTGCACCAGTGCAGTTAGAAGCAGAGGGTCGTACACTATTGCTCGGTGCAAATAACAAGCTCTATAAGCCCAGCGATGCATTCTGGGTATATGCCACCCGCGCATACTTCGGCTACACCAGCGGTAGCGGTATCGCTTTGGCCCGCGAGATTACGTTGGACTTCGGCAATGGCGAGGAGATGACGACCAGAATCGACGATATCATGGTGGATACTGACCGTCACACCATCGACCTCGATGGCATCTTCAACCTCAACGGCCAGCGCCTCGATGCGCCCCAGAAGGGTATCAACATCATCAATGGCCGTAAGGTCGTGATTAAGTAATATAATTCTCTCATAACAATACCCGCCGAGATTCCGCAAGGAGTTTCGGCGGTTTTTGTGTCTCTTTCCTACAATCTACTATCCTTAATAAAGCATTCCAAAAAGCCAAAGAGGAATCTTCTTGCCATAGCCAATATCAATGCCATCACTGACGACAAAACTATCTTCAATTCCTTTTATCTGCTTGAAGCCCTTATTCTTTCCTCCGACTTCGAAAAGCCATCTGCCATCAACTAACAAATCACTTTGATTAGGCATGGAAAGCTTATGGCCTATGGCCAACTGTGAAGCGAAGTAAGTCTCACGGATAGTTCCATCCTCTGCTTTTGGAGTTAAGCAGTACATAAGATTGGTATTGTAGAACAAAACCTTTTCAGGCTTCGTCAGCATGTTCATTCCACTTTCTACAGAGTAAAGGCGGCGTACTAATGCAGCCTTATCCATCAGGTCGATAAGCTTAGGTAACAGGGGGACAGGCACGCTGTGAGGTTTTCAACATATAATTACCATGTAATTTATCATATAATTGCTGCGCTTTAAATTAATGGATAATTATATGGCAATTCTTTGACCTAAAGGTACAGAGTGTGGCGAAGCGATCTTGTTAAATATATTGGTCGGCCTATTGGCCTCAAAATCTTTCAAAATCTATTTCAAAATTATTCAAAATTCTTTTGGTTTTCTTCTCGCTTATTCGTATCTTTGCAGCGTAAATCCTAAAAACGCAAGAAGACAATGGCAACAACAGCAAAGAGACGGCGCACAGCACACCCCATGAGCTACTATCGCAAGATGGCGCAGGATATGGACGACAGCCAGAAACTGGAGCTGGTATCGATACTTATTGAGAGCGTTAAGCCCATACAGACAAAGGCACTGTTCGACATCCCCCTCGAGGAGGACTTCCCCGATATGGATAAGGAGCTTTACACGGCTGAAGAGGCCTATGAACTGACGATGAAGGACATCAAGGCTATCTACGACGAAAAAGATGCAATATAAGTATTTCTACACCAAGCGTACAGCCACCAAGATTAGATCCTTCTACCGAAACGTAGGAAAAAAGTACCGCCACACTTATTCATACGAAGACATGGAGCGCAACGTGCGCGATGCTTCTGCCACTTATCAAAGGTGACGAAAGGGTGGTTCTTGAGACTTTGTCTCTGATGCTATATAACTGCTGACGAAAACAATAACAACAAATAACTATGCGAACAAGATTTAAGAAAGGTGCCAAGGTTTTCGATATTGTCATCACTGCCGTTGCGGGAATGTTCTCGGTGGGCATGATGCTCTATGGCGTGTTTTATTTCGGACTGGGCGAGGCATGGCCCGAACTGGTGCTCAACCTGTTTTACATCGCCTGTCTGGTGATGATCTGGATGTTCTTCTTCGACCGGCTCGACACCCTCCGGTTCAACTACTGGTGTTCCTTCCTGGTGGGTATGACGGTGTTGCTGCGCGACATCCTCTTCGCGCCGCCGCTGGCTTATTACTCGCTCCATTTGGTGTGTCTCACGCTGTCGGTGCTGCTGCTCTGCACACTCACCTATTTCTATGCACGCAAGAACTGGAAGAGTTACACCAAGCGCAACCTGTGGGTCATCTGTATCATCGACATGCTCATTGCTGCACTCTACAATCTGGCCATCTACCTGGAGCCCATCGATGAGTACACCAACTACATGCTCACGGAAATATGGATTCGTCCCACTATCACCTACGGCCTCGTGGCCTGCTTCGTGACGGAGAGGGGAAAGTAATAAAAAGAATAAACTCACAAAACAATAACAATGATGCAAAAAATGAAGTTATGGTTGAGGCCGACAGCAATCCTTCTGATTTGTCTGACAGCAGCGATGCCCGTTAAAACATGGGCACAGACAGAACCGTCGGAACGGCTGACGAAGCTGCAATCATTTATCAAAAGCACAGTCTATACATTCAACTATCCGACTGTCAACGCCGCCGGTGAACCCATCGTGCTCTCGTCGGCACTTGTTGCATGGACACCTGACGACGCGCAGGAAGGCGACTGCATCGAGAGTGTACACATCTACAGCCACGCCACCATCGGCTCCGATGAAGAACGGCCTTCTACAGACGGATTTTCCAAAGAGCAGCTGATGTTACAGACACTGCCCAGACGAACCTACGGCGATTATGCAGGGGATGTTGTGGTCGACTACGTGGGACGCTGCATCATCATTGCCCCCGACTACGAGGGCTTTGGCGTGACCAAGAACCTGCCCCATCCCTACCTCTCGCAGCGACTGACGGCGCAGCAGGTGCTCGATGCCTTCAACTACGGTCTCGACCTCTACCGCAAGCAGGTGGCAGAGAAGTCGGGCGACAAACCGCTGCTGCCCATCAAGAGTGACTGGCGCACGTTTGCCATCGGCTATTCCCAGGGGGGTGCGGTCACACTGGCCTTGCAACGCCTTATCGAGGAGAAAGGTCTGGCAGAACAGCTGCACTTCTATGGCAGCATCTGCGGCGACGGCCCATACGACCTGATAGAGACCATGCGTTACTATTTCTATGACGACGGTACCAGCTACGGTGCAGAGACAGACCACCGTAAGGGCATTTGCACCTATCCCGTGGTTGTCCCGATGATTATCAAGGGCATGTGTGCCAACCATCCCGCCATGGCTCCATACAGCATCCAGGATTACCTGTCGCAACAGCTGATTGACACGAATGTGCTCAACTGGATAGACAGCAAGGATTACCCCACCAACGAGATGTCCAAGATGTGGTACGACCAGTTAATGTCGGGCTTGGACGCCGGGGACCGCCACTATACTCCGGAGCAGATGGCAGAAATGTTCTCTGTACTCAAAGAGGGCAGAGTGTCGGGACATTTGGACAAGATGTTCACCACAAACACATTTGACTATTTGAACAACGCCGACAATATGTCTGTCGTACCCACCGAGACAGCCAACGCCCAGCAGGCCCTGCATCGCGCCCTGGCCGACAACTCGGTCACTACGGGATGGGAGCCCAAGCACCGCATCCAGTTCTACCACTCACGTAGTGATATGGTGGTGCCCTTCGGCAACTATCTGGCCTTCCGCGATGCACATCCAGACGGTGAGAACACCAACTATCGGATGAACGACACTTTCAGCCAAGACGACCACATGACGGCGGCAATCAGCTTTTTTGCGGCACTATGTCTCACCGAAACGATAGTGACTGACTTCGAGTGGATCAGCGAAGGAGCCATACCAACAGGCATCCAGACGATGTCTGATGTAAGAAGTCAGATGGCAGATGTGTGGTACACCCTCGACGGTCGCAAGCTCAACGGCAAACCGACGGCCAAGGGAATCTATGTCAATGGAGGCCGTAAGGTCGTGATTAAGTGAGAATAAAGCAGAGCTGGCTCATGCTTTATCGAGCGTGAACGAGCTCGAACTTTAGCTCAAGGTCGTGATTATAACAAAACAACTATAAATATTTAAATTATGAAACAGATTTTACGTAACTTGAGAATGGCACGGATGGCCATGATATTCATCCTTGCCCTGTTGACCACCCAGACCGTACAGGCAGACCCTGCTACGGCAGACAAGGCCGCGCTGACCACCGCCGTCTTCGAGGCCGAGACCTACTACAGTAGCATCCAGGAGAGCAACCCCAAAGAAGCCGAGGTGCTGAACATGCTCATCAATGCTTGCAAGGACGTACAGAACGATGCCAATGCGGAGCAGTCGGATGTCGACTTCGCTACCGCTTTCATGAACGAGAGCGTGAAGCAGTGCAAGGTTGCCGTGGCAAAGGCCAACTACGCCGCCGCCATCGCTGAGGCCGAGGAGTATCTGGCCACCATCCTGGAGAAATACCCAGCACAGGCCGAGAAGTTGAACAACATGATCAATAACGCCAAGCCCCTCATGGAGAACACTTCGGTAGACGTCTTGGAATTCTTCACACAAGTCGTGACTGAAGGCATCAAGCAGATGAAGGTGGAGGTGGCACAGGCAGACTACGCCGCAGCCATCGCCAAGGCCGAGGAGTATCTGGCCACCATCCAGGAGAACCACCCCGAGCAGGCCGAGAAGTTGAACAACATGATCAATAACGCCAAGGTCCTCGCGGAGAACACTTCGGTAGACGTCTTGGAATTCTTCACACAAGTCGTGACTGAAGGCATCAAGCAGATACAGCTGGAGGTGGCACAGGCAGACTACGCCGCCGCCATCGCCAAGGTCGAGGAGTACAGGGCCAGCATCCAGGAGAAACACCCCGAGCAGGCCGAGAAATTGGCCAACGTCATCGATAACGCCAAGGCCATAGAGAGCACTTCGATAGAGGTCTTGGAATTCTTTACCAAGGTCCTGACTAATGGCATCCAGACTATAAAGAAGGAGATAGCACATGCCGATCTCGCCGCCGCCATTACGGAGGCCGAGGAGTACATGGCCAGCATCCAGGAGAGCAACCCCAACGTCGCTTCCGTGATGCAGATGCTCATTGACGCCGCCAAGCAGGTGCAGGACGACAACAGCTACGACCTGGCCGACCTGGAGTTCGCCACAGCATTCATGAAAGAGCTGGTCGTACAGGCCAAGGAAATCGTGGCAACGGGTGTCAACGCCGTCCAGGCCGTAACCAGCCTGACTACCAAGTACTACGACCTGCAGGGTCGCCGTATGTCACAGCCTGCGAAGGGCGTGTACATCCAGAACGGCAAGAAATACGTCAAGTAAGAGGAGACAAGAAGACGAGAAGACAAGAAGACGGAAGTTATCTTGTCTTCTTGTCGTCTATCATAGGCATCAATATTATTACCTTAATTTCTGTCTGCGGGTATGTTAAAAATAAATAATTTGACGTCATAATGTATTATAAAACATTGTTTATGTTGTATATTTGCATTATAAAAGATACATTATGACAAGATTTTCAAAAGCAAACTGGTTGCCTGCTCAATTAGCACAGAACCTTACTATTGTAGGTGAGCAGATTCGCCTCGCCCGTCTGCGTCGTGATCTTAGTGTTGAACAAGTCGCTGAACGCGCTCAGTGTAGTAGACTGACGGTGTCGAAGCTTGAAAAGGGGCTGCCTACCGTTTCTGTGGGTGTGTTGTTGAGAGTCTTGTATGCCCTACAACTTGATTCCGACATTCTACTGTTGGCCCGCGAAGACAAGCTAGGGCGTATCATTCAGGATGTTGAGATAAAAAACAAGAAAAGGGCTTCGAGAAAATAATTGCTTATGAACAAGTTGGAAGTTATTGCTAGCTTTGACTGGCTGAAAGAAGAAGAGACTATCGGCATTCTGGGTTATGACAAGCTACCGGATCATGATGTCTATTCTTTCGAGTATTCAAGGCAATGGATTAAAGATCATCCTGACATTATGTTGGGAAAGGACCTACAGCTCTTTCCTGGCAAACAATTCTCTCAGCCTGGAAAAGGCATCTTCGGCTGTTTTTCTGACAGTCTGCCAGACCATTGGGGGCGTGTTCTCATAGAATTGAAGGAGATGGGGTCCTTGAACATAAAAGACCGCCTGAGATTCAAGCTTTCTGACTGGGACTACCTTCAAGGCGTTCAGGATATCTTACGTATTGGTGGCTTTCGTTTCAAGAATCCCGACACAGGTAAGTATCTGAATGCTTCGGATTTAAACCAGGTCCCTCCTGTTCTCAACGTGGAAGAACTCTATCAGGCAGCCCGTAAGATAGAAGAGGGCGAGTTGACACGGGAAGGGCCAGACAGGCAATGGGTTGAGAGACTTTTCAAACCTGGTTCTTCCGTTGGCGGTGCCCGTCCCAAGGCTTGCGTTTCAGATGGCAACGACCTCTATATAGCAAAATTCCCTTCTACTATTGACAGATGGAACGAAGGTCGATGGGAGTTTTTTGCCAATAAGATGGCCGAACAGTGTGGAATATGTACCACTGAAACAAAAACCATAAGGCTTTCTGACAACCATGATATCTTTCTTTCGAAGCGATTCGACAGGACTTCCGACGGTCAACGCATACACATGGCTTCTGCCTTGAACCTTTTAGGTCTCACCCTGGATGATAAAGATCATCATGGTTACTCAGAAATAGTGGATTTGATAGTTGCAAAGGGCACTAATGTCGAACAGTCACTGCAGGAGCTATACCGCCGTGTAGCCTTCACCATCTGTATAGGAAATGCCGATGACCACCTAAAGAATCATTCTTTCCTGCTCACCAGGAAAGGCTGGGTGTTATCACCTGTTTACGACATTAACCCATCTGTATTTAGCAGTCATAGTCTTCGCATCGACGGATTGTCCAACGAGTCAAGTCTTGACAGACTGTATGCTGCTCACGAGTTGTATCACCTAGAC
Organism: Prevotella sp.; assembly: GCA_045131435.1. Lineage (GTDB taxonomy): Bacteria > Bacteroidota > Bacteroidia > Bacteroidales > Bacteroidaceae > Prevotella. The sequence goes on along the minus strand of JBGUQW010000114.1, from coordinate 98,015 downwards.
AGCTTAACTGCATACAACATCATCAAGGATGTAACGAGGAGTATGAAATATTGGCAACTTACAGCCAAAGATTGTGGCATCAGCAGTGATGAGTTGCTGTTGTTCTCCGACAGATTTGAAGAAGGCATGTCCTGGGATCACAGAGATCACAGGGGCACGCCATAGCCCGCAAAGGGCGTGTACATCCAAAGCGGCAAGAAATACGTCAAGTAAAAAGAAGACTATCACCAAATTTTAGCACGCTATTCTAAAAGTGTGCCTAAGCCAGAAACACAGTGTGCCAAAGGATGGCACACTGTGTTTCCTTCCTTGGCACACTTTTAACATTTCCAGCCATGAATATACGATTGTACGATTTTTTGTATATGTAAAAGGTGGTCAAATCGTATAAATTTGCTTCATTTTTCGTTTTTGCTCTTGCATGTTTGGAAAAAAGTTTGTACCTTTGCCACTGCTAGCAACTACCAATGCAAAACAATTGGAATAATAACATCAAAACAAAACAACTATGCAAAAGAAGTATCTTTGGATGATGCTCGCCGCCATCCTCATAATCTGCGGCTCAACGGTGCTGACATCGTGCAGCAAGGATGACGACAACAAAGCCGTCGTACAACCCACAAAGAAGGAATACTTCACGCTGTGGAACCAGTGCGAGGCGCTGACGGCCCTGAAGGACTACGTGACGGACGTGACGAATCCGAATAGTCCGAACTTTATCAAGGAGGAGGACCGCATCGCCACATTCGACATGGACGGCACGTTCGTCGGCGAGCTCTATCCGACGTATTTCGAGTATAACATGCTGGAGTACCGCGCATTGGATGATGCCTCGTATGAGGCTCCGAAGGACGTGATGGAGACGGCGCAGGAGATACGCGACTTCGTGCGCAACGGCAAGAAACTGCCCGACCACTTCGACATGAAGCACGCCTACGCCGCCGCTAAGGCTTACAGCGGCATGACGCTGGCCGAGTTTGACGCCTACGTCAAGGCCTACGCCAAACAGCCTGCCAACGGCTTCAGCGGCATGACCTACGGCCAGAGTTTTTATAAGCCCATGCTCGAGGTCTTTGACTTTCTGAAGGACAACGGCTTCACCTCTTATGTCGTCAGCGGCTCCGACCGCTTCATCTGCCGTGCGTTGGTGGAAAGCATCGGCATCCCCTCCAATCGCGTTATCGGCATGGACGTGAGACTCGTGTCCAGCAGTCAGGGCACGGAGGCTGGCGTCGATTATACCATGAGCCAGAAGGAGGACCTCGTGCGCACCGATGAACTCATCATCAAGAACCTGAAGACGAACAAGGTGCTGCAAATCTCGCAGGAGATAGGCAAGGTGCCAGTGCTGTCGTTCGGCAACAGCAGCGGCGACTGCGCCATGCACAACTACTGCATGGGCAATAAGACATACAAGACCGCCACATTCATGCTCGTGGCCGACGATGATACCCGTGACCATGCCGACCTGGCAGAAGGTGCCAAGCGTGAGGCGAAATGGCGCGAGGCAGGCTACCACGTCATCTCGATGAAGAATGACTTCAAGACCATCTACGGCGACGGCGTGGTCAAGACCGATTTCGTGTGGGGCGCTGACTAGACTACCCGCAAGGACTATCAGCATTTTGAGATCAATTTTTAGATTAAAGCCGTGATAATTAGTGGGTTGCAGAGGTGGTGGTAAGGCTAAAAGTGTCACTTTATGAGGTGATTTGACAAGATTTTCCGTAAAAGTCTTGCAAATCGCCTCAAAATTTTGTATCTTTGCAATTCTATATGAAGAAATTGGAAGACATCAAAGTAGTGGCATTCGATGCCGACGATACGCTGTGGGACTGTCAGTCGTGGTTTGACGAGGTGGAGCGGAAGTGCTGTGAACTGCTGAAGCCGTGGGCTACGGCACGTGAGGTTAGCGAGGGACTGTTTGCCACAGAGCGCAAGAACCTGTCGCTGACGGGTTATGGTACGAAGGCTTTCACGCTGTCGCTGATAGAGAATGCCGTGCGTGTGAGCCGGGAACAGCTATCGGGTGACATCGTGATGAAGCTGATAGAGCTGGGAAGAGAGTTGCTCTTGTTTCCCACGACGCCACTGCCTGAGGTGCAGGAAACGCTGGAACGGCTGTCGCAGTCGCGCCACTACCAATTGGTAGTGTTTACGAAAGGTGAGTTGCTGGATCAGGAGAATAAGTTGAAACGGTCAGGACTGGAGCAGTATTTCTCGCACATGGAGACGGTATCGAACAAGACAGAGAAGGAATACCGCCAGCTGTGCGAAAATTTAGGGGTAGCACCTGAACAGACACTGATGGTGGGCAACTCGTTCCGCTCGGATATCGCCCCAGCATTGGCAGCAGGTGCATATGCCGTACACATTCCCTATCATGTGGTTTGGGAACTGGAGAAAAGCGAAGAGTTTCCCCATGAGCGTCTGAAGAAAATAGAGCACTTCGGAGAAATTCTCGATATAATTTAATTTTGAATGTTGAATTTTGAGTGTTGAATGTTGAATGGTCGCCTTTGGCGATTGTTCAATGAATAATTGAGAATTCATCATTCTTCCTCATTCAACGCCCCCGTTGCCTCTCTGAGCCATTGACGATTGGCCTCGTCAAGGTGCGGTGCCAGACGATTGTAGACCATCTGATGATAGCTGTTGAGCCATTGCACCTCCTCAGTTGTCAGCAGAGACCTGTCCACGGGCGTCATGTCGATAGGACAGAGTGTCAGGGTCTCGAACTGCAGGAAATGGCCAAAATCGGTGTCCTTATAAGGTTGAACGAGCAGCAGGTTCTCGATGCGCACACCAAATTCCCCAGCGCAATAGATGCCAGGCTCGTCGGTGACTGTCATACCTGCATGAAGTGGGGCAGGGCGATACTCCATACGAATCTGATGAGGCCCCTCGTGGACGTTTAGGTAGGAGCCCACGCCATGACCAGTGCCATGTAGGAAGTTGAGGCCTTCATTCCATAAATCTTTGCGGGCTACGGCATCGAGTTGCGTACCACTGGCTCCATCGGGGAACTTCAGCAACTGCAACTGGATATGACCTTTCAGTACCAGGGTATAGACACGCTTTTGCGCTTCTGTCACAGGACCAAGGGCAATGGTACGAGTGATGTCGGTGGTGCCGTCCTGATACTGGGCGCCACTATCGAGCAACAGCAGTCCCTCAGGTCGTAGCGGCGCATCGGTTTCTGGTGTAGCTTCGTAATGAACAATGGCGCCGTGAGCCTCGTAGCCAGCGATAGTATCGAATGAAAGTCCCTGATAGAGAGGTTGCTGAGCACGAAGTGCCGTCAGCTTCTCGCTGATGGTTATCTCCGTCTGTCCACCAGCAGCCACAGCCGGTTTTAGCCATCGCAGAAACTGGACCATCGCCACACCGTCGCGAATCATGGCCTGTCGGAACCCTGCTTGCTCGGCCTCACTCTTGACAGCCTTGAGAGCAGGAACAGGCGATTGCTCTCTGACGATTTCCTTGGCGCGAATGGCCTTCATCAGCGTATAGCTTACCTCGTCGGGGTCAGCCAGAATGTTGTAGTCGGGATAACGTGCGAGGGTCTCTTTGAGCGTGTCGTATGGAGCTGTAGCAATGCCATTCTGACGCAGACTCTGATCAGCTTCCGTCGTCAGTTTTTCCTGATGGACGAAAAGGGTCGTAGTCTGCGAGGTTATCAGCAGGAAACTGATGAAGACAGGATTGCAATGGACGTCAGAACCTCGCAGGTTCAGCGTCCATGCGATATCGTCGAGCGAGGCCATGAGCATGCCGTCGGCATGTTGCTGGCGCAGGGCCTTGCGAATACGCTTCAGTTTGGAGGCAACCTCCTCGCCCGTATACTCCAAGGGTTGTATGACGATGGGGTTCAAGGGAATGGCAGGTCGGTCTTTCCAGATGCGCTGCAGAGGGTCGAAGTTGGTACGCAGGGTGATGCCACCCTGATGGCGCAGTTCAGTTATGAGTTCCTCGACGCTGTTGGTGGACGATGTCATGCCATCGATACCCACTTCAGAACTCTCAACTCTCAACTCTAAACTCTCAACTCTTAATTGTTGTCCCAGCCATTCAGCGATGGTTGGGGTTCCATCAATTTTTTCGCGCATCAGCTGATATTCCGTGCCTGCCAGCTGTTTTTCTGCAGCCAGGAAGTAGCGTGAATCGGTCCAAAGTGCTGCCGAATGGATTGTCACGACAGCCGTTCCAGCAGAACCGTCGAAGCCGCTGATCCATTCCCGGCCTTTCCACCGATCGGCAGTATACTCACTTTGATGTGGATCGGTAGACGGAAAGATGAAAGCACTAAGGCGTTCGCGGCGCAGTTCTTCGCGCAAAGCTTCTATTCGCTGGACTATTGTTGTCATGTTATTGGCGTGTAAAGTTATTATTTCGGATGCGAAGTTACAAAAAAAATGCAATAATCCGTCATGATTTGCGTTATTTAATACGTGTTGAGACGTTTTTTGCTCATAATAGGCGTGTTGCTCATGGTCTCTGACGGGATAATGGCGCAGCAAGATGCTTCCTTCGCCCACTATTGGGCGATGGAACCTTCGTTTAATCCTGCTGCGGCTGGAAAAGAGTCTGTCATCAATGTGGCAGGAGCCTATGCTATGAGTCTGACGGGCTTTGAGAACAATCCTAAGACCATGTATGTCGCAGCAGATATGCCCCTTTACCTGATAGGTGCCTATCATGGTGTCGGTTTACAGCTGATGAACGATGATATCGGTTTGTTCTCCCATCAGCGGCTGGCCTTGCAATATGCCTACCGTTTCAAGTTGGCAGGAGGTTACATGAGTGCTGGTATACAAGCCGGCATGCTCAGTGAGAAGTTTAAAGGCAGTGGTCTGGATCTGGAGGATACCAGCGACCCGGCTTTCACGACCAGTGACGTCACGGGAACGGCTCTTGATCTGGCAGCGGGACTGTACTATAAGCACAAAAAATGGTATGCCGGTTTTTCGGTATCACATGCCACTGCACCGTCTGTAGAACTGGGCGAACGCTCCATTATTGACATCAGCAGAACTTATTATTTGACAGGTGGATACAATATTCAGCTTAAGAATCCGTTATTTTCTATGCACCCCTCTGTGTTGGCTCGTACCGACGGGACGGGCTATAGGGTGGACGTGACAGCACGTGTGAAGTACACTTTTGAGCAACGCATGTTCTATGCAGGTGTGGCTTATAGCCCAACCAACAGTGTGACAGCACTCATTGGTGGAAACTTCCACGGTATTTGTATCGGCTATAGCTACGAGGCCTACACCTCTGCCATCGGCATGGGACACGGAAGCCACGAGCTGTTCGTAGGATATCAGACAGAGCTGAACCTATATAAAAAAGGACGTAACAGACATCAAAGTGTAAGATTATTATAAAAAAGGTATATGAAAAAAGGTTTAATGATAGCACTCAGCGCCCTAATGGTGCTTTTGCTGGCGAGTTGCCTCGGCAGCAAGCATGCATCGGCATCCGGCGGTGAGGTTACAGGAGCCAGCGGTCGTGCTTTCTCAGAGCCGACGCCCCATGGCATGACACTCATCAAGCGTGGTCACTTGAAAATGGGTATTGACAAGCAGGACTCCCTGTGGGGCAAACAGACCCCTATCCGAGACATTTCTGTAGAAGGTTTCTGGATGGATGAACATGAGGTGACCAATTCAATGTATCGCCAATTTGTCAACTACGTTCGCGACTCCATCCTGCGTGAGCGTCTGGCAGACCCTGCGTATGGTGGTGACGAGAGTTACAAGATTGAGGAAGACAAGAACGGCGAACCGATCAAGCCACACTTGAACTGGAAGAAGTCGTTGCCGCGCAAGCCTAATGAGGACGAGCAGCGTGCCTTCGAGAGTCTGTATGTGACAAATCCCGTGACAGGCGAAAAACTCATAGACTGGCGTCAGCTGAACTTCCGCTACGAGATTTACGACTATACGGAGGCCGCCAAGCGTAAATACCGCACCAATCCTGAGGAGCGTATCCTCAACACCGATATCGTCCCCAATCCCAATGAAGAGATATGGATTTCGAAGGATACAGCATACATTGATGACGAGGGTAAGATAGTTCGTGAGACCATCAACCGCCAATATACTGGTGAGTGGGATTTTTTGAACACTTATATTGTTAATGTCTATCCCGATACGACCTGTTGGGTGAACGATTTTCCCAATGCTGACAACGAGACCTATATGCGTTACTATTTCTCCAATGCAGCCTATAACGACTATCCCGTTGTTGGTGTTTCATGGGAACAGGCCAATGCCTTCTGTGCCTGGCGTACGGAGTTCCTGTTGCGTGGATTGGGTCCTGCAGCACGCTTTGTACAGCGCTATCGCCTGCCGACAGAAGCAGAATGGGAGTATGCCGCTCGTGGCAAGGATCAAAACGAGTTCCCGTGGGAGAATGAAGCCGTCATGACGGGTAATGGCTGTTTCTATGCCAACTTCAAACCCGATAATGGTAACTATACCAAAGACGGTAACCTTATCACCAGTCGAGTCGGTATCTATTCTGCCAACTCCAACGGTCTTTATGACATGGCCGGGAATGTGGCTGAATGGTGCTCGACCATTTATACAGAGGCTGGTGTGGAGTCGATGAACGACATTAACCCGCAGTTGAAGTACAATGCCGCCAAGGAAGACCCCTATCGCCTGAAGAAGAAGAGTGTGCGTGGCGGATCGTGGAAAGATCCGGAGAGCTACATCCGTGCTGCTTGGCGCTCTTACGAATACCAAAACCAGCCGCGTAGCTATATCGGATTCCGCTGTGTGCGCTCGTTGGCCAACACTACCAGTGACAAGGTGAAGACCAAGAAGGGAAAGAAAAAGTAAATGGAATTATCAAATTGTAAATTACAATGACAAGATACAGCAAACTGAATTTCGTCTATCGCTTGCAGAAGTGGATGGACAGCGTACCGGGACAGACATTCCTGAACTACGCTTATAGCTGGGGTGCCTCGATTGTGATTCTGGGTACACTCTTTAAGCTGACCCACCTGCCAGGAGCTAACTTTTTCCTGTTCTTAGGTATGGGTACGGAGGTGTTCGTGTTCTTTATTTCTGCCTTTGATCGTCCATTCGACAAGACAGCAGACGGTATGGATCTTGATATCCATGTTGGTGAAGAGAATGAAGCTGCCGGAGTGGCTCCTGCTATTGCAGGCGGTGTTCCCGGAGGTGGCACCGTGATTATCAATGGTGGTGGCACAGTAGGTGGTGTCGTTGGTAATGGCGAGGAGGCAGCCCGCTGGGAGGGAGGTCCTGCCAGCGTCGGTGGCGGTGTCGTCGGTGGCGGTGTCGTTGCTGGTGGCGTCGTTGGAGGCAGTGTCGTTGGTGGTGGCGGAAGTACCGTTGTTACTGAGCCTGAAACGTTGCCGATGGGCGAAGAACTGAAGGAAGCCACTTCTAACTATATTGATGAACTGAACCGTTTGACAGAGATGCTGACACAGGTTTCTGAACAGAGCCAGCGCTTGACGCGTGACTCTGAGGAGATGGAGAATCTGAATCGTACGCTGACAGGCATCAGCCGCGTTTACGAGATGCAGCTGAAGAGTGCCTCGGCACAGATCAGCACCATTGACGAAATCAATGAGCAGACACGTCACATGGCCGAGCAGATTCTCGAGCTGAACAAGATTTATGCTCGTATGATTGAGGCTATGCAGGTAAGGGCAAACATCTAATTCGTTATATCGTTATTACGTTATACCGTTATTTCGACATAAAAGAAACAAAAAATGGCAATTAAGAAAAGACCAGTTTCTCCGCGTCAGAAGATGATCAACTTGATGTATGTCGTGCTGATGGCGATGTTGGCGTTGAATGTCTCTACTGAGGTGCTCAACGGCTTCTCCCTCGTTGAGGAAAGTCTGAATCGCACCACCATCAGCGCCAGCAAGGAGAATCAGGCCATATATGACGACTTTGCCGTGCAGATGAAGAAGAACCCGCAGAAGGTGAAACAGTGGTACGAGAAGTCGCAGAAGGTGAAACAGATGAGTGACCATCTCTATAATCTGGCTGATGAGCTGAAGCTGGCTATCGTACGAGAGGCTGACGGCAAGAGTGGTGATGTACGCAACATCCGCAATAAGGAAGATTTAGAGGCAGCCACACAGGTGATGCTGGCACCAGGGCGCGGACGTGGTAAGGAACTCTACGACGCTATCAACAATTATCGTGTGGCCCTGTTGAAAATGGTGACAGACTATCAGCAGAAAAAGATGATAGCTTCAAATTTGTCCACAGATATTCCAAAGGATGCCATCGCTATGGGTAAGAACTGGCAGGAATACATGTTTGAGTCCATGCCTACTTCTGCTGCCGTCACCCTGTTGAGCAAGCTACAGAACGATGTGCGCTATGCAGAAGGAACTGTTCTTCATACGCTGGTGTCAAACATCGACGTGAAGGATATCCGCGTCAATGCCTTGAATGCTTTTGTCATTCCCAACTCACAGACCATTGTGCGTGGCGACAAGTTCTCGGCTCGCATCGTGATGGCTGCTGTTGATACCACACAGGTGCCTCAGATTTTCATCGGTGGCAAGGAGATGAACCTGCCAGACGGACTGTACGAGACAGTAACAGGCCGTACGGGTGACTTCACATTGAGTGGCTATATCCAGGTGGAGAATGGTAATGGCGAAATCCTAAAGCGCGACTTTGAACAGAAATATACGGTGGTCGATCCGTCGGCAACAGTTTCTGCCGACCTGATGAATGTGCTTTATGCCGGCTATAACAACCCGCTGAGTGTATCGGTGCCCGGTGTTCCTGTAAACAAAGTACAAGCCACCATGTCGGGAGGCACGCTGCAACCCGTTGGACCAGGACGCTATATTGCCCGTCCGACGGCAGTAGGCCAGAATGTCACTATTACTGTGACCAGCACAAATACTGGCCGTCCGCAGCAGATGGGACAGTTCACGTTCCGTGTACGCCGCTTGCCTGACCCGACACCATACATTGCCATGAAGGATGAGAGCGGTAGCCCCGTGCGCTACAAGGGTGGCGGCTTGTCGAAAGGTCAACTGATGGTAGTCGATGGCATTGGAGCTGCCATTGATGATGGTATTCTCGATATTGCCTTTAAGGTACAGAGTTTCGAGACTGTTTTCTTCGACAACATGGGTAATGCCGTGCCAATGGTGAGTGAAGGCGCCAATTTCTCGGCACGTCAGAAGGATGCTTTCCGCAAATTGCAGCGTAACAAGCGTTTTTATATTTCGCGTGTCAACGCCATTGGTCCTGACGGTATTCCCCGTAAGTTGAACACTTCGATGGAAGTCATTGTCAAATGATAAATGAGAAATGAGTAATGTAAATGAATAAATGAAACTAAGATATGAATAAGTCAAGCATTAAGAAAATAATGAGACCCAGAGTGATGAGACGAGTGGTGCTATGCGCATTTCTCATTTCTCATTTCTCATTTCTCATTTCGCCAGTCAGTGCTCAGCCTAAGGCGCGTAGACAACAACAGCAGAAGGCTGCCAAGCAGCAGAAAAGTCAGCAGACGCAGAATCAGGGTATGACGATGCGTGCCCGCCTGACGTTTCCTACGGCAGTAGATATGCCTGAGAACGTCGTATGGCGCCGCGATATCTATCGTGAGTTGGACCTCAACAAAGATGCCAATGCCGGACTGTATTATCCTGTGGAGCCCATCGACAAGCAACTGAATTTGTTTACCTATGTCTTCAAGCTGGCTCTGAATGGTTACATCCCAGTCTATGAGTACCGTCTGGATGGCAACGAGTTGTTTACTGACTCTGCCAAGGTGACGATGAAGACCATATTGGACAACTACCACATCTTCTACGAGGAGAAAGAAGGTAAGCTACGTGTGGACAATAGCGATATTCCCTCTGCAGAGGTTAAGATGTACTATCTGAAAGAGAGTGCCTATTTCGATGATGCCAATTCCACCTTTCATCGCAAGGTGCAGAGTATCTGTCCTGTGATGATGCGTGAAGACGATTTTGGTGGCGAGGCATCGAAATATCCCCTCTTTTGGGTGAAATATTCTGATCTGGAGCCATTCTTGAGTCGTCAGACGGTCATGACCAGCAATCTGAATAATGCTGCCACGATGTCGATGGAGGACTATTTTACAATGAATCGCTACGAAGGTAAGATTTACAAAACCAACAATATGTTAGGTAAGACGCTGGCCCAGTATTGTCCCAATGACTCCGCTCTGGCACGTGAGCAGAAGAAGATTGAGGCAGAGCTGAAGGCATTCGAAGAGAATATCTTTGGTGACAAGCATAAGAAGGATTCTCTCGACTCTATCGCCAAGCTGGATGTCAAGAGCGTTAAGGCCAAGAAGTCATCCAAGCGTTCTGGAAGGAGTGCAAAGGTGAAGAGTGGCAGCAGCAAGAGTAGTAATAGCGGTAGTGCCTCGTCAGGCAATGCTCGTGTGAGCGTACGCCGTCAGCGACACTAAAGAGGTAAGAAGTAAGAACAGAGGTAATAATATAATAAGGTATAAATGAAAAAGTATTTTGTTGTCATACTGATGGCTATAGTAGTAGCTATGCCGTCGAGAGCCCAGGTGAGGTTTGGTCTTAAGGGAGGTCTGAACTTGACCCAAATGTCAGTCAGCAACAGTAGTGTTGAAGATATGTTTAAGAACAAGGCAGGTTATTTTGCTGGTCCGACTATCAAGATTGCACTGCCCATCGTGGGTCTAGGCATTGACGTTGCTGCCCTCTACGACTATCGCGAGGCTGAGATAGAGGTGTCAAACACGCAGAACAATACCGTCACTGAAAAGCTGAAACAACAGAGCATTCAGGTGCCTATCAACGTGCGATACGGAGTAGGGTTAGGCAGTACAGCCAATCTCTTTATCTTTGCCGGTCCTCAGTTTGGATTCAACGTCGGCGACAAAGACAAGAAGCTGTTTGATGAGGCTGCTGAGTGGACGCTCAGAAGTTCGAATGTCAGCGCCAACGTTGGTTTAGGACTACTTTTAATGGATTATTTACAGCTGTCCGCCAACTATAACATTGCTTTGGGCAAGACAGGTGAAGTCGATTTCAAGTCAGGAACCAGTGCCGCTTGGGATACTGTTCGCGGTAAGGCTAAGGCCAATGCCTGGCAGATAGCCCTTGCCTTCTATTTTTAGACCCTGCTGACGTGTTTGCAACCAAGTTGCACAGCCTTATTCCTACCTTTGCAGCTAGAAATCAAAAACAAAAAGGAATATGGCACATCAACACGATCATTGCGAACACTGTGGTCATCATCACGACCACGAACATGAACATCACCATGAGCACCACGACCTGAAAGCACAGGTGGTGCGTATCATTATCACGGTGATTCTGCTCATTGGAGCGGTCTTGATAGAGAAAAACTGTCAGCTGCCAACATGGCAGCTGCTGTTGGTTTATCTTATACCTTATATTATTATAGGATATGATACGCTGAAGGAAGCTGCTGAGGGTATTGCCCACGGCGATGCCTTCAATGAACATTTCCTCATGACGGTGGCCACACTTGGAGCCCTCTGCATAGGATTTCTGCCTGGTGCAGAGACAGAGTTCCCGGAAGCGGTCTTCGTCATGTTGTTTTTCCAGATTGGCGAGCTCTTTGAGGGTTATGCTGAAGGCAGAAGCAAAGCCAGTATTGCCCATCTCATGAACATCCGTCCAGATGTAGCACATGTGTTAGGGAAAGGAGAGGGGAGTGATGATATGACTAAAGATGTCAATCCTGAAGCGGTCGCTATCGGTGATGTCATCGTCATACGCCCTGGCGAGCGTGTTCCCCTTGACGGCATCATTACTGAGGGTTCTACCTCGTTGAATACAGTGGCACTGACGGGTGAGTCGATGCCACGTGAAGCAGCTGTGGGCGATGAGGTCATTTCTGGCTGTGTCAATCTCTCGGGGGTTGTCAAGGTTCGTACGACGAAGAGTTTTTGTGAGAGCACTGTCTCAAAAATCATCCGCTTGGTAGAGAGTGCAGGGGAAAAGAAATCGAAGAGCGAGGCTTTTATCACCCGCTTCGCCCGTATCTATACGCCTGTTGTGGTGGTTGGTGCTTTGTTAATAGTGCTGGTACCTCTGCTGATCTCTCAACTTTCTACTTTCAATTTCCAACTTTCAACTTGGCTCTATCGCGCCTTGATGTTCCTGGTGGTATCGTGCCCCTGTGCACTCGTCATCAGTGTCCCGCTGACTTTCTTTGGTGGCATTGGAGGAGCTTCCCGCAATGGTATCCTTATCAAGGGTTCCAGTTATATCGATACCTTGTCAAAGGTCGATACGGTGGTGTTCGACAAGACGGGTACGCTGACTCATGGGCAATTTGCCGTTGAGGCCGTGCATCCTGACACTTGTGACGAGCACCAACTTTTACATTTGGCTGCACACGTGGAGCACTTTACCACACATCCCATAGGGGCAGCACTGCGAGACGCTTTCCCTGATGAGGCTACCGACGGCTGTCAGGTGAGCGATGTCGAGGAGATTGCTGGCCAAGGCATCTGTGCCAAGGTCGGTGACAAGCTGGTGGCTGTAGGCAATACCAAGCTGATGGATACCGTGGGTGCCAAGTGGCATGACTGCCATCATGTTGGAACCATCATCCATGTGGCTATTAATCATGTGTATGCTGGTCATATTGTCATTAACGACCGTATCAAAGATGACAGTGCTGAGGCGATTAGTCGTCTGAAAGACTTAGGAGTAACTCGTACTGTGATGCTGACAGGCGACCGTAAGGAAGTTGGAGCTCGTGTGGCTGAGTTGCTTGCCATAGACGAATACCATGCCGAGCTGATGCCTGCCGATAAGGTGAAATGCATTGAGACACTTACTCAACACCCATCATCCAACACCCATCACCTGACAGCCTTCGTGGGTGATGGTATCAACGATGCCCCTGTACTGGCTCGTGCCGATGTGGGAATAGCCATGGGTGGATTGGGTAGCGACGCTGCCATTGAGGCTGCTGATGTAGTGCTGATGGACGACAAGCCCTCGAAGATAGCCTTGGCCATACGGTTAGCCCGTCGCACCCTGAATATAGCTCGTCAGAACGTTATTCTTGCCATTGGCGTTAAGGTGGCTGTGCTGTTGATGGCAGCCATAGGTATTGCCACCATGTGGATGGCAGTCTTTGCTGACGTGGGTGTGATGGTGCTGGCAGTACTTAACGCCATGCGCGCCCTTCAGGTGCTCCACAACTCTTGAAGGACACCCAGGCTCTTCAGTTCGGGAAACTGGGGAATATGCAATCGGTAGTATTGAAGCAACACTTCGACAATGCGGTTCCGGTCGTGACGCGACAACTTGTAGAGGTGCATGGTGGGGAAGTCCATACGCATCATCAACTGGATGAGGCTGGCTTCTGAAGGTTTCAGAAAGTCTTTGTGCAGGGGCACTTCAGTGCAAAAGCGTCCTTCACGAAGGTCAAACAGCAACTCTCCCGATTCCTGACTTCGGTTTCCTGCCTCCTTGAGATTCGGATAGAAACCAAGGAAGCGTGACAGTCGCATGAGGAATGTCAGATGGAAATTGGCATAGTCCGCCTCGACAGCGTCCAGCCATTGCAGAGAGTCGCAGATATAGGCAAACAACGGTTCGTTCTGTTGCTCTGAACGTAATGCGTGGTAGAGGAATTCAGCAGTGAATAGCGATAGTGCCAGCTTTTCCGGAGTAAAAGGTAAAGATACCCACGCTGCCAGCAGACGGGCATCTTTCAGCTGTTGTAGTTGTACCCGCTGACGATGGTCAAAGGTGATTTCAAGCAATGTCATGGGTTGGAAATACTGCTTCTTTAACCTTCCCTTCTGAGTCTTCGGCAAGGTAGCAATCAGGGAGAGCCGACCGGTCTCTCGCGAAAAGACGTCGACAACCATCCTCGTTTCTCCGTATTTGAGGGAGTGAAGCACTATGGCCTCTGTTTTCACCAACATGGGAGCAAAGGTACGAAGAAGTTAAGAGGTAAGAGTTATCAGTTAAGAGTTTTTAAGCCTCTTAACAGTTAAAAATCTTTAATTCTGTGTCATTTCTCATTTCTCATTTCTCATTTCTCATTAGAAAGTCGTACCTTTGCAGCCGCTTTTGCATTTTGGTCCCTTCGTCTATCGGTTAGGACGAGAGATTTTCATTCTCTAAAGAGGAGTTCGACTCTCCTAGGGACTACACATTAAATTCGTCATCTGCACAGCCAAGTGCTACCGTAAGGAAAGGGTGGCGAAGGGCTCTGAAAAGAGTCTGCCCAGGGCAGTCCGTGAGACGCAAGACCCACAAGCTTTAAGTTAAACAATTAAATTTAAAAATTAAAATGGCAAATCACAAGTCATCCCTGAAGAGAATTCGTCAGGACAAGAAAAAGGCAGAGCACAATCACTACTATGCCAAAACCATGCGCAATGCTGTTCGCAAACTGCGTGCTATGACCAACAAGGAAGAGGCTACCGCTCTCTACCCGAAGGTTCAGAAGATGCTGGACAAGCTGGCAAAGACCAACATTATTCACAAGAATAAGGCTGCCAACCTGAAGTCAAGTCTGGCTAAGCACATCAGCAAACTGGGATAAAGCACATTAACCCAACGCATAAAGAAACCGTATTTCTCAACGAGGAGTACGGTCTTTTTATTTTTATAAAAAATAAACACTTTTCTTTCGTTTAAGTGCCAAAAAAGTAGTACCTTTGCAACCTATTAAGTTTTATTGAAAACCATGACAGAAGAACAAATTAACGCAAGTAATTATTCCGCGAGTAATATTCAGGTTCTCGAGGGTCTTGAGGCCGTGCGTAAACGTCCGGCCATGTATATTGGAGACATTAGTGAAAAAGGTCTCCACCATTTGGTAAACGAAACAGTCGATAACTCTATCGACGAGGCAATGGCTGGCTATTGCACGCATATCGAGGTTACTATTAACGAAGACAACAGCATCACCGTGATGGATAACGGTCGCGGTATTCCCGTTGACGAACATGAGAAAATGCACAAGTCGGCCCTGGAGGTCGTCATGACCGTACTTCATGCCGGTGGTAAGTTCGACAAGGGTTCCTATAAGGTTTCCGGAGGTCTGCACGGTGTGGGTGTGAGCTGTGTGAACGCCCTGTCTACACACATGCTGTCGCAGGTGTTCCGCAACGGGCATATCTATCAGCAGGAGTACGAGAAGGGAAAGCCCCTCTACGACGTTAAAATTGTTGGTGACACCGATATCACTGGTACACGCCAGCAGTTCTGGCCTGACGGCAGCATTTTTACCACTACCGAGTATAAGTATGACATCATAGCCCGTCGTATGCGTGAGCTGGCCTACCTGAATGCCGGCATCACCATCACGCTTACTGACAAGCGTCCTGACGACGAGGGCAACGTGAAGGAGCCAGAGGTGTTCCATGCCAAGGAAGGCCTGAAGGAGTTTGTGCGCTATGTAGACCGTCATCGTACATCAATCATTGGCGACCCCATTTGTCTGAAGACTGAGAAAGACGGTGTTCCCATTGAAGTAGCCCTGCTCTATAACAGTGACTATTCCGAAAATATCCACTCCTACGTTAATAATATCAACACCATAGAGGGTGGTACTCACCTGACAGGTTTCCGCATCGCTTTGGCTCGTACGCTGAAAAAGTACGCTGACGAGGATGATCAGTTGCGTAAGCAGATTGAGAAAGCCAAGATTGAAGTGGCCCAGGACGACTTCCGTGAGGGTTTGACTGCCATTATCTCTGTTAAAGTGGCAGAGCCTCAGTTCGAAGGTCAGACTAAGACGAAGCTGGGTAACAGCGAGGTTAATGGAGCCGTACAAAAGGCAGTAGGAGAGGCCATGACCAATTACTTGGAAGAACACCCCAAAGAAGCTCATACTATCTGCGAGAAAGTAATACTGGCTGCTACAGCGCGTATCGCAGCTCGCAAGGCTCGTGAAAGCGTTCAGCGCAAGAGTCCTATGACGGGTGGTGGTCTGCCAGGCAAATTGGCTGACTGTTCAAGGAAAGACCCCAAGGAGTGTGAGATTTTCCTCGTCGAGGGTGACTCTGCAGGAGGCTCTGCTAAGCAAGGTCGCCATCGTGAGTTCCAGGCTATTCTGCCTTTGCGTGGTAAGATTCTGAACGTCGAAAAGGTACAGTGGCACCGCGTGTTCGAGTCAGAGAGTGTGATGAACATCATCCAGTCCATCGGTGTGCGTTTTGGCGTAGACGGTGAGGACTCGAAGGAAGCCAATATTGAAAAGCTGCGTTACGACAAGATTATCATCATGACCGATGCCGACGTCGATGGTTCTCACATCGATACGCTCATCATGACGCTCTTCTATCGTTTCATGCCGCAGGTCATCCAGGGTGGTCACCTCTACATTGCTACACCGCCACTTTACAAGTGCACCTACAAGAAGATTTCTGAATACTGCTACACCGACCAGCAGCGTCAGGCTTTCATCGACAAATATGTGAACGGTGACGAGAACCAGTCAGGTTTCCACACACAGCGCTACAAGGGTTTGGGTGAGATGAATCCTGAGCAGTTGTGGGAGACGACGATGAATCCGGAGAACCGTCTGCTGAAGCAGGTGACTATAGAGAATGCCGCTGAGGCTGACGAAATCTTCTCTATGCTAATGGGTGATGACGTAGAACCCCGTCGTCAGTTCATCGAGAAGAATGCTACTTATGCCAACATCGATGCATAATGATTAAAACATGATAAAAAGGAGGACTGCGGTTCTCCTTTTTTTAACGCTATAAAGCTTATGAAACGACTACTAACATTTCTTTTTCTGGCTAACGCCCTGACAGCCTTGTGCCAGCAACAGCTGCCCATGCGGTTGTGGTACAACAGTCCAGCACAGTATTTTGAGGAATCGCTGCCCATAGGCAATGGCAAGCTGGGGGCACTGGTATATGGTGGTACGGACACCTGCACCCTTCACCTGAACGATATCACGTTATGGACGGGCAAACCCGTTGACCATAACGAGGGTGCTGGTGCTGCCCAGTGGATACCAGAGATCCGGAAGGCATTGTTCGCAGAGGACTATGCCCGTGCCGACTCTCTGCAGCTACATGTCGAGGGTCACAACTCAGCTTTTTACCAGCCGCTGGCCACGATGCATCTCATCGACCTGAACCAGGGCTCCGTATCTGATTATTATCGCGAGCTCAACCTCGACAGTGCCCTTGTGCGTGATCATTATGTTCGTGATGGGAGAACCGTCACGCGCGAATACCTGGCCTCAAATCCTGACAAGCTCATTGCCATCCGACTGAAGGCCAGCAAGAAGGGTGGATTGAATCTTCAAGTTTCACTGACGTCACAAGTACCATTTAAAGTGAAGGCCAGTGGCCAGCAGCTGACGATGACGGGACATGCCACAGGCGATGCCAACGAGAGCGTCCATTTCTGTAATATCACCCGCATCGCCGAAACTGATGGCGAGGTAACAGCCAGTCAGGACGGCATCATCCTGCGTCATGCCACGACGGCTACCGTCTATTTCGTCAACGAGACCAGCTACAACGGCTACGACAAGCATCCTGTCGCTGAGGGAGCGCCTTATCTGGAACAGGCTGCTGATGATATCTGGCATACGGTCAATGTCAGTTATGACCAGGTACGACAGAACCATATTACTGATTATCAGCACTTCTATGACCGTGTCAAGCTGCAGTTAGGTCTGTCGTCATACAATGACGACAAACAAAACGTGCCTACAGACATCCTGCTAAGGGAGCACAAGGACGATCGTTACCTCGAAACGCTCTACTTCCAGTTTGGTCGCTACCTGCTCATCAGCTGTTCACGCACAAAGGGCGTTCCAGCCAACCTTCAGGGGCTGTGGACACCTTTCCTGTGGTCACCGTGGCGAGGCAACTATACTGTCAACATTAACCTCGAGGAGAACTACTGGCCAGCATTCACGGCCAATCTGGCTGAGATGGCTGAGCCGTTGGATGACTTCCTCCGTGCACTCGCTGACAATGGTCGACATACTGCCCATCATTTCTATGGTATTGACAAGGGCTGGTGTTCCAGTCACAACAGCGACCTCTGGGCCATGACTAATCCTGTGGGTGAGAACAAGGAGAGTCCGATGTGGAGCTGCTGGAACATGGGTGGTGCCTGGCTGGTGCAGACCCTTTGGGAACGCTATCTCTTCACGCAAGACAAGGAATATCTGCAGACAGTGGTTTATCCGTTGATGAAAGGTGCTGCTGACTTCTGTCTCAGCTGGCTTGTCCCCAACCCTCACAATCCCCAGGAACTTATCACGGCACCCAGTACATCACCAGAGAACGAATACATCACGGATAAGGGTTATCACGGTGTCACCTGTTATGGTGGCACTGCCGACCTTGCCATCATCCGCGAACTGCTGACGGATATCATTGCTGCTGGCAAGGTGTGTGGTAATTCCGTCGCCACATACCAAACGGCATTATCGCGTCTCCACCCCTATACCATTGGCAAGGACGGAGACCTCAACGAGTGGTATTTCGACTGGCAAGACCGCGACCCACACCATCGCCACCAGTCACACCTCATAGGCCTCTATCCTGGCCATCACCTAACAGCCACCACCCATCACCCATCACCCACCACCCTGACTGCCGCCTGCGAACAGACACTCGTTCAGAAGGGCGATGAGACTACGGGATGGTCTACCGGTTGGCGTATCAACCTGTGGGCACAGCTGAAAAACGCTGAGAAGGCCTACCAGATCTATCGCAAGCTGTTAACCCCTGTGGCTCCAGAAGAAGACCGCACGCCGGGGTACAGTCATGGCGGTGGCACTTATCCGAACCTCTTCGATGCCCATCCTCCTTTCCAAATTGATGGCAACTTCGGTGGTACGGCTGGTGTTTGTGAAATGCTCATGCAGAGCCATTATCCAATAACCATGACCCATGAACCAATAACCATCATCGAGCTCCTGCCTGCCTGCCCCAAGGAATGGAATGACGGTGCTGTCAGCGGACTCTGTGCCCGTGGTGGCTATGAGGTCAGCTTCGAGTGGAAGGCAGGTAAGGTCATCCGCGCCAATATTAAAGCCAAGAAGGCTGGCACGGTCACCTTATTATATAATAGCAAAAGCAAAACGGTCAAGCTGAAAGCAGGACAGACAAAAAGCTTTTAATAACGCTGGCTTTTTATTTTTCCAGAACTTCCTTCAGCTTGGCGCCAAGGGCTTCTCCGCGAAGATCGCTGGCAATGATTTCGCCCTTCGGATTGAGCAGGATATTGCTGGGGATGCTGTTGATGCCATAAATGTCAGCAGCAGCACACTGCCAACCCTTCAGATCGCTGATTTGCGGCCATGTCAACCCCAACTGCTTGATGGCATTGACCCATGCCTTGCGGTCCTTGTCGAAGGACACGCCCACGATTTCGAAATTGCTGCCACCATACTTCTTGTAGCAAGCTACAAGGTTGGGCATCTCCCTGCGACAGGGACCACACCATGAGGCCCAGAAGTCCACCAGCACGTATTTCCCCTGTCCTGCCCACTGGCTCAGTGAGGCCACATCACCGTCGGGGTCGCCCATCTCCAAGTCGGTAAACATCAGGCCTTTGGCACGCTTGGCCAGTGCTGCCAGCATCGACTCGGCCTTACTTCCCAACGGATGCTGCAGGAAGCCGGCACCAGAATCAATCAGCTGCTTCAGTTCATCATAACCCATCGAATACATCAATTCACTGAAAGCCAGTGCACCGATGGCATCGTTACTATGCTCTTTCAGGGCCTTATGCCACACCTGTTCCTGCATGCTTTCTGTGGTTGCCTGTCCCATTTCTTTGGCAACCTCAGACAGCTGCTGATTAATCAGAGAGCCTGTCGTCTCGTCAGTTATCATGTTTAGGGTCACTTCTGTTCCCTTACTGTCAACGATGAAATAGCTCATCAAGTTAGATCCACGGTCCAAGAGCATAAAAACCGTCTGGTCGTCTTTCTCGCCCTTCACCTGGAAATGACCGTTGTTCACACCTAATGTTATCGGCTTGGCTTTTCTGTGAGCCAAATCAATCAGCTGAACCTCTTTTGAATCTGCTTTGGTCGTACCATTCAGCGTATACTTCACCTGTGCCATCATCGTAGCACTCAGCAGCATCATGGCTGCTATAACATACAGTTTCTTCATATTTCTTCTGCTTTATATTTCTGTCGACAAAAGTAATAAAAGAAAATGAAAGATGCAAATAATTATGTATAAAAATGAAATGACCCACCAACTAACATGTCGTTTTTGGCCGGACTGTCACCTGCCACCAAGACACCAAAACAAGTTGTTTTGGTATCGTAGAAGGCCTTTTGAGCGCGCACAAAAAACATAGGGCATCTGATCAGACGCCCTATGGTGGTGTTATACAACTGTATTGTTGTTATTACTTCAGGCCGAGCTTGGCTTTTACCTGAGCAGTAACGTCGGTAGACAGGGTAGTGCTGATGTAGGGGATGCCACCCGTCTGGTCCATGATGTAGACATAACCGCCAGCCTCGCCGACCTGTTTGATGGCGTCAAGCACCTTGGTGGTGATGGCCTGCATCTTCTCTGACTGCTCCTTGGCCAGTGCCTGCTGGTTGTCCTGATAGCTCTGCTGGATTTTGGTGTACATCTCCTGCAGTTCTGCCTCGCGACGCTGTTTGATGTTGGCGGGCAGGGTGGCCTGCTCCTTCTCGTAGGCCTCAGACTTCTTCTGCAGCTCTTCCTGCATTGATTTCAGGTCAGCCTCATACTGCTTGGTAAGTGCCTCGATATCGGTACGGGCCTTGGTGAACTCAGGCATAGCCTGGATAATCTCCTGTGAGTTGACGTGGCCGAACTTCTGGGCGTTGGCGGTGGTGAAACCGCAGATTGCGCAAATGGCGCAAAGAATCATTTTTTTCATCGTTGTCTTTGTTTTTTATTGTTTATTATTGTTTTTCGTTATATCGTTATATCGTTATTACGACATTACGTTATTTCGATGTTTCGTTATATCGTTATGACGACATCACGTTATTTCGATGTTAATTGGAATACCCAAGCTTGGACAGCACCTCGTTGGAGATGTCAATCTTGGGTGAGCCGTAGATGAGGCCCTGGTCGCTGGCGCGATCCCAGACGGCCTGGTAGCCGCGGAGGTCTGCCACTTCCTTGATGGCGTTATAGACTTCTTCCTGAATAGGTCCCATGAGGGCAGTGCGTTTCTTGAAGAGCTCGCCCTGTGGTCCGAAGTACTTCTTCTTCAGGTCAGCAGCTTCTTTCTCTTTCTCCATGATGGCGTCCTGACGGGCTTTCTTCTG
The DNA here is from genome assembly GCA_045131435.1 of Prevotella sp. GTDB lineage: Bacteria > Bacteroidota > Bacteroidia > Bacteroidales > Bacteroidaceae > Prevotella. Next base: position 76,719 of record JBGUQW010000114.1, on the reverse strand, counting down.
TTCCTGTGAGAGGAACACCTGCTCGTTCTGGTAGTTCTTATAGAGGGTTTGTGCCTCTATCTGGATGGCTTCCACCTCGGCCTGCCATTTCTTCGATACCTGGTTGAGCTGTTCGTTGGCACGCTCGTAGGCGGGGATGTTCTTAAAGATGTAGTCCATGTCGACTAACGCAAACTTCTGGGCTGACGTGGTTAATGTCACACAGAAGGCACAGAAAGCACATAAAAATAATCTTTTCATCGTCAAATTCATATTTCGTTATTACGTTATTTCGTTATCTCGTTATTACGTTATTTCGATATTCCGGCTTGTTAGAATTCTTGTCCGAGAATGAAGTGGAACTGGCTGCCACCTCTTGATGTCGAGGTGGTGTAGGGCTTGTCGAAGCCGTATGCCCAGTCGATACCCATCAGACCCACCATTGGCAGGAAGATACGCACGCCGACACCGGCAGAGCGCTTGAGGTCGAAGGGACTGAAGTTCTTCATCTCTGACCAGGCATTACCACCTTCCAGGAATCCGAGTCCGTAGATAGTGGTGTTACCCAGCATGATGGGATAGCGCAGCTCGAGCGTGAAGCGGTCGTAGGCATAGCCTGAGGCACCGTAAGGTGTCAGTGAGCCATTGTCGTAACCACGCAGACCGATGGTCTCTTCTGCATAGCTGGTAGAGTAGCCACTCATGCCGTCACCACCGACGTAGAAGGTCTCGAAGGGTGACTTCTTGTATTTGTTGAAGGAGCCCAGCAAACCTAATTCCACGCGTGTCATCAGCACGAAGCACTTCTGGCCGTTGGTGAGAGCGGTATAGGTTCTTGACTTGAACTTCCACTTGTGGTATTCAATCCAGCGGTACTTTTCCTGCAATTCGTCCTGATAGCGGTCGACGTTGGTCTTGTAGGTTTCGGCAGTGGCCAGATTCTCGTAGTCTTTGTTGTCGAAGAGCGACCAGGGCGGCGTCACAGACAATGATGCCACGAACTCTGATCCGCGACGTGGGAAGAGCTGGTTGTCAGTAGAGACACGAGCCAGTGTGATACCCAGATTGATGTTGTTACAATTACCGTTGTTGATGATGAAGTAGTTCCAGTCCTGCAGGATGTAGCGGGTGTACGACAGCTGCATCGACAGGTTGAAGTAGTCGTCAGGCCAGCGCAGGCGTTTACCCCATCCGATGCTGGCTCCGAAGAGCTTGATGTACTTGTCGTCGTCATAGAGTGATGTGTAGTCGTAGTAGCCGCTGTTGTACATACCATAGCCACCGTAGTAGTTATAGTAGTTGTTCATCCATGCCGAATTGCGGTAGGTGCTGGAAATATCGCTCTGCTTAGAGAAGAATGCGCTGACACTGAATGAGTTAGGACGCTTGCCGCCAAACCATCCTGTGCTGTAGCCTCCCGATATGGAGCTGTAGTAGCTACCATTCGACTGCAGGGACAGCGAGAGCTGCTCGCCGTCACCGATAGGCATGAGACCGCGGTGCATCTTGTTTTTTCCGAAGAGGTTACGCATCGAGAAGTTGTTGAGCTTGATACCGACACGTCCAATGACACCCGTCTGACCCCAACCTAACGAGAACTCCAACTGGTCGTTAGACTTCTGCTCCAGTTCCCAGTTGATGTCTACTGTGCCGTCATCGTAGTTGGGCTTGATGTCGGGGTTGACCTTCTCAGGGTCGAAGTGTCCGATAGATGCCAGCTCACGGGCAGAACGCTGGATAGCATCCTTCGAGAATAAGTCGCCAGGCTTGGTGCGCAGCTCACGACGTACCACCTCTTCGTAGAGTCGGTCGTTACCAAAGATACGTACATGGCTGATATGAGCCTGCTGACCCTCGCGGATGCGCATTTCGAGGTCGATGCTGTCGCCCACGATGTTCACCTCTGTCGGGTCGAGCTGATAGAACAGGTATCCGTTGTTCCAGTAGTAGTTACCCACAGCGTCGTCGTCTTCCGTCAGACGTTTCTTCATGAGCTTCTGGTTGTAAACGTCGCCATGTTTCATACCCAGCACACGATCCAGATAGTCGCTATTGACGACGGTGTTTCCCACCCACGTGATGTTGCGGATGAAGTAGCGCTGGCCTTCGTCCACTTTGACATAGACATTGACGTGCTTTTCGTCGACGGTCCATACGGAGTCTTCCAGGATACAGGCGTCACGATAGCCCAGCTCGTTATATTTCTCAATCAGCGCATTCTTGGCTTCTTCGTAGCGCTCGGGGGTGAACTTCTTGGCCTTGTAGAAATTCTTGAACTTGCCAGCCTCGTTGATTTTGCCGAAGGCACCCTTGCTGATCAGGTTACCCTTGATTTTACCGTCCTTCAGCTGGGTGTTGCCATCGAAGATAATCTTACGCACCTTCATCTTCGCCTTCTTGTCGACGTTGACGTCGAGGATGACTTCGTTCTTGCTGGTCACATCGTCACGCTGGACGATGTCAATATCAGCATTCTTATAACCCTTGTCGTCGAAGTATTTCTTGGCCAGGATCTTGGCACGGTCAATCATGTTGGGCGTAATCTGTGCACCCTTCATAATGCCCAACTTCGACTCCATGTCTTCACGCTCGCTCTTTTTCAGACCGATGTAGTTGATGCGGCTGACACGCGGGCGGGTAGCCAGATGAATGCAGAGATACACCTTGTTGTCAACGATGGAATCGGCAGTAATGGCTGCTTTTGAAAACAGACCATGCTTCCAATAGCGCCTGATGGCCTCCGTGATTTCTGTGCCGGGAACGCTGACGGTTTGTCCGACAGCCAATCCTGAGAGACCAAGGAGTACATAATCCTCATAGCCTTCCACACCCTTCACGGTCAGCCCGCCAATCTCGTACTGGCGGGGTGTTCCCGCATAGGAGATTTCCGGGTTGACGATGACGTCCTGAGCATAGCAAATGAGGAATGAGAAATGAGAAATGAGAAATGCCATTAGCACTCTCTTCATCATTCTATTATCTAATTTGCTTTTGATAAAACTATTCTTATTCATTTCTTATTTCTCATTTCTCATTTCTCATTCAGGCTTTCTGCCTGCTCAACTTGTGCCTCCGTCTTGCCAAAGCGGCGCTGGCGACTCTGGTAGCTTTCGATGGCCTTGTGCAGGGCCTCCTCGTCGAAGTCAGGCCAGTAGGTGTCGCAGAAGTACAGCTCCGAATAGGCTATCTGCCACAACAGATAGTTGGAGATGCGCAACTCGCCACCTGTACGGATCAGCAGGTCAGGGTCGGGCATGAAGTTGGTTGTCAGGTGCTGGCTGATGGTATCCTCCGTAATCTCTTGAGGATTGTCGGCTATAATCTGACGGACAGCCTCAGTTATCTCCCAACGGCTAGAGTAACTCAGCGCCACGACCATCGTCATCGTGTCGTTCTTGGCTGTATGCTCCTCTGTCTCGCGAAGCTTCTTCTGCACATCGTCAGGCAGGCGTTTCATGTCGCCGATGACACGGAAGCGTACGTTATTCTTCATGAATATCTCGTCCTCCAGCGAGGTGAGCACCAGACCCATCAGCGCCGATATCTCGTCAGCAGGACGGTTCCAGTTCTCAGTCGAGAAGGTGTAGAGCGTCAGGAATTTGACGCCGAGACGCGTACACTCGGAAGTGATACGGCGTACAGCGTCTACACCAGCCTGATGGCCGTAGCTGCGCTCCTTGCCTCGTTCGTTGGCCCAGCGACCGTTGCCGTCCATGATGATGGCGATGTGCTGAGGGATGTATTTCAAGTCATAATTCATAATTCTCAATTCATTAGTCACGGTCATTGTGACAGGTTTTACACTTGGCCCATAAGTCGTAAGTCAGCGAGAGTCTCAGCTGGCTGTAGCAGTCGGTGTTCTTGAATACGCCGCTGCTTTTGATGCCATAGGGGTCTTCCACACCATCCAGCTTGTCGGAGCTGCTGAAGTGTATCGCCCATTCTATTCCCATATTCAGACGGTCGGCAATCTTGTATTTGACACCTCCGCCCAAAGGCACGTTGACAGCCAGAACAGTCTTGATGCTGTCAGGTTTGGCCACCGTTGCTCCCAGACCTATAAATATATAAGGTGTCAGTCGCTTGGCGCCTCTATACTCCAGGCCAGTGCCAAAAGGCCAGAAGTTGTATTCATATCTTAGTCCTACGTCCACCAGACTCGTCTTAAACTGATAGTCCTGGTGTTCAGGATAGTAGGTCTTCTCGTTCTTCGACGAGCCTTTCAGTTGTCCGTAGCTGATGTTCAGAGCCATCGCCCGTCGCGGATCGAAACGGTATTTGGCCAGTAGCGAACCCATGGGCTGCATCTCCTTGAAGAGACCGCTATTGAAGTCGCCCAGATAGGTCACGACGCCTACGCCACCGCCTACTTCCAGGCGATATTCAGGCTCTGTTTGTGCTTGGACACAGACTGCTGCCTGCAACAGTATAAACAGCAGCGCTTTTCTCATTCTTTCCAGCCCAGCTTATTCACTCTGCCTCTCCAAACCAGTCCTGTGTCTTCGCAGACCAACCAGAGGTAGTTGTTATCGTCGACGCTCATGACGACCTTTGTGGAGCTATAGTCGAAGTCTGAAGGCAGCTGATAGTTCTTGTTATACTTCCAGGTGATGCCATTGTCGCGACTCTGATAGAACTGGGACCACGGTGTCTGTGTGGCCCCGCCAATACCGGCTCCGCCCAGTGCCAGCAAGCCATCACCGTAGTAGACCATTGTGAGGTTCTCCAGACGGGGCAGTGTCATCTGGGTGTTGTCATTGTGTTCCATATAGGTCCAATGGCTTTGTGGGGCATATCGCCCGCTATCCACGATCTTACGCCATACACGTGCTGTCTTTTCCTGTGGGAAAAGCTCTGTAGAGCGATTGCCGACAAGTACCACATATTCGGTATCGTCTGCCAGATACATCGGATAGCTGACCAGTGCTAAGTCCTGCGTGGGCAACAGCTGTTCGTCTTCGTCCAGCAGGTCTTCTACCCATCGTTCGTCTTTATTTCGCCAAACCATCATTCGGCCGTCGTCAGAGAGCGCATAGGTCTCTGCTTGACAGCTGCCGATAATTTGTCGGATACCGTCCATAGGCAGCGTCTGACTGCTGGGTTGCTCTGGCAGGGGCATGTCTTCCATGCGTTGCCAGACAAGTGTGTTCTCTTCTTGCTGGTGGACGTTGACGCTGACAGTGTATTTGGTATAGCCGCTACCGTCGGTTGCATAGACGAGAAACTCGCGAGGAGTAGTGAAGTCAATGCTGTCGGCACTGTTGTAGATGCGAATGGTATCGCTGTTCATATCCTTGATAGTGATCAAGCTGTTTGAAACGGAAGCAATGGTGCAAACGACACGAGCCACATTGGTTCCTGTAGGCAGTGAATCGGTATTGTAGATGAGGTGATTCACCTGGTCAATCTTGAACTTATAAGTGCTGCCAGTCACCGTTTTCTTGTATACGGTGTCTGTCCCAGCACTCGTCTTGGCATGCTCATAACGGTATAGCGTGCCAAGGGTGAAGGAAGTGATGGCGGCGTCTGAATAGAGCGTCGTATCACTGCCGGAACTTAAACACGACGTCGTCAGCACCAGGCTTAACAGCATCATGCATATGCATTTAAAAGGTCTCATTCGTCTGAATATATTCAAATTTGGCTGCAAATTTACGCACATTTCTGCAATTTTGAGCAAAAAAGCGTCTTTTATTAAGTTAAATATATCATAAAATGCCATATTTTAGGTTTTATAAACAAATATAACGCGTAGGAAGCAACCTCTTCCCTGCGATTAGTGATACATATATCCTATCGCAGACAGCCTGCGTCATAGTTTCACATTCGCTTGATATATGTCAAGAAAGCATGGGACAAACATCAGTTTTAACAGGATAGACTTGCAAAAAGTGGCAAAACAGCGTACCTTTGCATCGTGTTTTTCATAGTATTAGATTTAAGGTTAACAAGGTTTGGGGGTTCGGCGGAACCCCTTTTTTTATTTGTCTAACCGGATTACCTCGTCACAAAGCTTGCTGACTTCAGGACGGTGCGTGATGAAAATCATCGTCTTTTCAGGGAAGTTGTCGAATAATCGTTTGAAGAGCTCATGTTCAGTCTGCTCGTCGAGCGATGAACTGATTTCGTCCAGCAGGAGGATATTGCCGGGACGGAGCAGTCCGCGTGCAATGGCAATGCGCTGTGCCTGACCCTCGCTGAGTCCGCCAGCACGCTCGCCTATCTCAGTGTCGATGCCTTTAGGCAGTTCGTTGACAAAATCGGCCATTGCGATGTGTAGTACCTGTTGTAATTCTTCGTCAGTTGCCTCTGGATGAGCCAGTTGCAGGTTGTAGCGAATAGTGCCACTCATGAGCGTATTGCCTTGTGGTACAAACACGAAATGTTCGCGTGTGTCATCACTGACAGGAGTCTGCCCTTCTTGGTTTTCTAACAGCAAGCGTCCCTCGTTGGGGATGATAAAACCCAGCATGAGTCGGAATAGAGTGGTCTTGCCGATGCCCGTCTGTCCCATGATTGCCGTCTTGCTGCCTGCTGTAAAGCGATGGCTGAAACGGTTAAGAACCTGACGGTCACCAGAGGCATAGCCGAAAGTGACATTATCGAGGATGAGGTCGGTGGGAAGGCTAATGGACTTGAGACGGTTGGTGGTATTCTTTTCACTCCTCAATTCTACCTTTTCACTTTCACTGGTGATTTCCTCCAGACGGTCGATGCTGGCTGTGGCGTTAAAGAATTGGGGCAGCATGTTCAACAGACTCATAATAGGCTGCTGAATCTGACCCACCAGCTGCAGGAATGAGGTCATGACGCCAAAGGTAATGGCGCCTGCTCTCAGTTGCAGACCACCCCAAATAAAAGCCAGCAAATAACCCAGACTGAATGTGGCTGCCAACAGCATGCGGGTGACTACGGTAAATCGTGTGCGGTGGAGAACGAGTCCCAGCAGTGTGTCCTGCATGGTGTGAAGTCGATCGGTAACCCATGCCTCGCTACCCAGTGAGCGCAGAACGGCATTGTGTTCCATACCTTCCTGTACCTGCATCTGGATGTTGCTCTCCTGGCGTCGAATGTTCAGTGTCATCTCACGCAGTCGTCGTGCCAGCAGTTTTCCTACGATGACGACAAAGGGCGTTGCCAATACCAGTATGATGGCAAGTCGGGCATCCATCGAGTACATCAGCAGGAAAGCACCTAACAGTTGTATTCCTGTTACCACACATTGAGGCAACAGTGATGTCGTCACATCAGCCACTGTATCGATATCCTTTGACAGTCGTGAGGTGACATCGCCCGAATGTAACTTGTCTTCATACATCTGCCTGCGAAACAGGCTGCTGAATACGCGGAGTCGGATAGTGTTCGACTGTCTGGTGCCTGCATTGACAGTCAGATAGAAGAACAGCTGTCGCAACAGGATACCAGCAATAACTACTGCAACCAGCAATACAACCATCCGTATCACATCATCATCGGTGCCTGTGCGGATAGTGATATCAATAAACTGTTTGCTCAGCCATATCATGAGCAAGCCCAGCATCACTTGTGTGATGCCAATCATGATACGCAACAGGGTGTTTGCCCTGATGCCTGACATGTTACGCCATATCCAGACGACGTATTTCATATGCGATGGACGGTGAACGTTGAACGTCTTTACTTTTCAACGATTCCCAGTTCCAGCCACTGTGCCACCATTTTTTCAACGTCAACACGAGCCTGTTCTGTAGACACCTCGTATTCCTCACAAAGGGCCGAAGTAAGGCTGTCGATGTTAAAATCGCCCATTTCACCGGCTTTTTTCCAGAGCCAGGCAGCTGTCTCGTTCAGACTGATGAGTTTGCCGAAGTCGATGGTTCCCAAGCCTTCACCCACAATAACATTTTCGCCACATACCGTGCGTAGCACAAATCCTTCTTTCTGTTTCATCTATTATTTTTTTTATCTTAATCTTTAATCTTTAATTTTTCATCTTTAATCTTAAATAGGTTCTGCGATAAATTGCCAGAATCCATCGTCTGACAGGCAGCAGGCGCCACCATAGTCTGCTGGCCTTGACGCGCCAAGGGGTGTACAGCGGATGGTGCTTGCCATTGGGTGTCACCACATTGATAGCTTTGGCAGCAACGTCCTTTAATTGGCAGTGTTCTACGCCAGCAATATTGCCATCGCCCATCATTGTTACTTGGTCTCCGTCGATGTGGATGATGCGATGGATGACATAACGACAGCCATCTGCCCATGCCAATACGACGTCTCCAACCTGTATCTGTTCGGGCTTGATCAGATCGACGCTCTCCCTACTGCCAATGATGAAGGGCAACATGCTGTAGCCTTTTACTGGAAAGGTTACGCGTATGCCTTCATTGACGAGGGCAATGGCATTGCGAATGATTTCGTGGTCGCTGACATTCATGGCATTGCAGATGTGATGGTCTCGTTGCATACATGTGCTGCTGCTTCGTCAGGCAAGCACTCGAGATGCCAAATGGCCACCTCACCAGCCATCTTGTTCTCTGTCTGGTGAAGTCCTTCTGCTACTTGCTTATCCCAGCGTTTGCCGCTAATGGATGCCATCAAGGCAGCATAGGCTTCAATAGGACGTAGTCGGTGAATGTCGTTATAGGGTGCCTGACTGAGCAGGACGATACCTCCCAGAGGGTAGCTTACGTTGCGATAACAAGGCGTTTTCCCGCTCCATGGAGAGCCAAAAACGTAGAATCCATCGGGCATTCGTCGTACAACGGGGTTGTCGTCGTTGATTAATTCTGTGCCCTTAATATGCTTCAACCATAGGCTGGAATGAGTGCTTTTACCGGTGCCGCTTTTGCCTAAAAACATATATCCGTGGTCGTTGTAGCTCACTACGGACGAATGGAATAACACCGTCTGCTGGCAGGCAGTCGAGAGAGCATATAGTACCATCAGGGCATTGTTGATGCCAAACAGGGCGTTACTCTCTAAAGAAACAATAGCTTTCTTGTAGTCGGTGTCTGCCAGCATACGTGCTGCACGCTTGCCCCACAGTTGGAATTCAAAATAGGACTGTCCATTCGCATTGCCTGCCAATATCTGTGAGCCATCGTCGTCCTGATTGATTTCTATCGTCAGGTCGCAGATGGAAGGGAAGAGGTCTACGACGCGAAGCTGAAAGGCTAATTCGTCAGTCGGTTCGACCTCGAAGGGTGCATATTGCTCCATTTCATCGAGAATGGTGCTCCCGTTTGGGACTTCGACTGCAAATACATGGTGTGCTACGCGATAGTATTTCTTCATGTCATTTCTTCGGCTTATAAATAATATTGTTAGCTCCCGATGTCAGTTCCAGCTCATCATGATGTTCACGAATAAAAGAGTCGATATGACGCTTACGTTTTTCTTCCAGAATCTCATCGACAGCAATCAGAATGCCCGTTTCCTCAACATCACCGAATCCGTAGTTAATGGCGGTGCCAAATAGCTTCATGGTGGGCGACAGGCTCATGTAGGCATTGACAAGTGGTGGGATATTGTACCCCATTTTGCGTATTTCAGCATTCAGAATAAGGTAATCCTCCTTGAATGTGTTCCCGCTGAACAAGGCCTCCAATTCTTTGGGGTTTGTTTCCAATTCAAGCGGTTTCATCGGGATGATAAGGTGTTCTTTGTCGTCGAAATGTTTCTTTAGGAAGTAGAGAATCATATCGCGCCCCTTGCGGATATAGCTGGGGTACATCGTCATCTTGCCGAAGTAGAATTTGACATCAGGACGGATAACGGTCAGCGCTCCCAAACCGTCCCAAAGATTGTCAAGGGCAAAAAGACTTTTGGCACCCATACGTGAACTCTGATAGGGTAGGCTGACGAAGGAACGTCCCAATTCAACGGTCTTGGGAGCAAATTCTTTGATGAATCGCTCAGAGAAATGGAACATGTGACTGGTGGCAAGAATGGGCTGTCCCTTCTCGTCGTATTTCCAGTCGGTGCCTAAGAGATAGCGATAGCCACCGATAATCTCCTCCTCGTCAGGATTCCATACTATCAGCTGTTTGTAGCAGTTTTCGCAGATGTCGAACTCATCGATATCTGTCTCTTTGCCTGTACCGCCTCCGGCTTCGCGGAAGACGACTTCGCGCAACCGGCCAATTTCCCGCATCACGTTCGGAGCATTGTGTGCCGTAATGATGTAGATTTCGTTGTTGCTTTTGTTGGTCATGCGCAACTGCTTGTCGGGAGTCAGTTCGCTTTTGAGAATGTCTTTGCTGACGGGAGGAATGATGGGTTGTTCCATGTTATTTGTGATAGCTATAGGTTGTATACTTGGTCTTGAACATATTGCGCCCACTCTGACGGGGTTCGGCTCTTGTCAAATGTCTGCCAGGGAATAGGTTTGCCAATCTTGACTTCGAAAGTCTTGCCAACGTTTTTGTACATTTCGTCAACAAGAAATATCATCGCTAAATTGAAAGGCAGGAAGCGGTCGGAGAAATTGGCCAGTCGGTAGAAGAACTTTGAGTTCTCTCCACCAAAGTGGATAGGGACGACATCGCGCTGATATTCAATGCTTTTCGTAATGAATGTCTTTTTCCACGGGATGTCGCGGATGATGCCGTTGTGCTTGCGTGAACACAGTCCGGCAGGAAACATCAACATGTGGTAGTCGCTTTGGAAGCCGGCTTCAACCATCGCAGGGAAATTTCGGCTTTGCTTGCCCGTCTTATTAATGGGGATGCAGAGTGGAGCCAATCCGGGCAGGTTCATCAGCAAGTCGTTGACCAGATAACGGAAACGCGAGTCGTAGTGACGTCCGATGATGGCGCCAAGGGCTACACCGTCCTCTCCGCCTAACGGGTGGTTGGAAACGAAGGTGTAAAGGCGACCGTCATTGGGGTCTGGAAGATTTTCCTTGCCTTTCACCACCAGAGTGGTCTGCAGGTATTCCATTGTACTTTCCAGCCATTCGGTACCTGTCAGGTGACGTGACCTCCAAAGATAATCGTTCATTGGGTCCTGATGGATGATGCGTTTCAGCCATGATACCAAAAATCCCGGTACCCATTTGGCCTTACTGCCCATCTTAGACTTTAGGACTTTGTCGATGTCTACGGTTTTCTCCATTACACGTTTCTTTTCTCTCAATGTTGCTAACAACTTGCAAAGGTATGTATTTTTTTTCTAATAATTGCACTTTTATCATTAAAATGTGCAAAAAACCGACATTTTGCTTAATTCCGTTATTTTGGGGGTGATGATAAGCTGACGCCATCCCCCACTTCTACAGGAACTTCTAAATGCCTGATTTAAAGTGAAATAAACAATGTAAACAAAGATTTTAATAAATATTCACTAAAAAAAGTGGGGAAAAGTGGGGGATTGTCACAGAAATGTATTACCTTTGCACCCAAAGTTATAAAATATAAAAGTACACATGCGATTTTTAGGTAATATAGAGGCAAAAATCGACACGAAAGGGCGTGCGTTCCTTCCCGCCATTTTCCGTAAGCAGTTGCAGGCGGGCGGTGAGGAACGACTTGTGATGCGCAAGGACGTCTTCCAGTCGTGTCTGGTTCTCTATCCTGAATCGGTGTGGAATGCACAGATGGATCAGATGCGCTCGCAGCTGAGCCGTTGGAACAGGCGCCAGCAACAGGTATTCCGTAAGTTTGTGAGTGAGGTGGAATTGCTAGTGCTTGACGGCAATGGCCGTTTCCTGATACCAAAGCGTTATCAGCGAATGGCAGAAATAGAACAGGATGTGAAGTTCATTGGCATGGGCGACGTCATCGAGATATGGAGTGGTATTAAAGTCGAAGAGCAGCAGATGGCTTCTGAAGACTTTGAGCAAGCCCTCGAACAAATGATGGGAGACGGAGAAGAATGACGACGACGGATACATATCATGTTCCTGTTCTCTTGAAGGAGAGCGTCGACGGGCTGGATATCCAGCCCGACGGCATTTACGTGGACGTTACTTTCGGTGGTGGTGGTCACTCTCGTGAAATTCTTTCTCGGCTAGGAAAGGGTGGTCGTCTTTTTGGATTTGACCAGGATGCTGACGCGGAAAGGAATATCGTTGCTGATGACAGATTCACTTTCGTCAGAAGCAACTTTAGATATCTTAGCCAGTGGATGCGCTACTATGGAGTGGGAAAGATAGATGGCCTATTGGGCGACCTGGGCGTATCAAGTCATCATTTCGATGACGAGACTCGCGGTTTTTCATTCCGTTTTGATGCACCGTTGGATATGCGTATGAATAAACGCGCAGGTCAGACAGCTTCTGACGTATTGAACAACTATACGGAAGAGCGATTGGCAGACGTCTTCTATCTGTACGGAGAGCTGAAGAGTGCCCGGCGTATTGCAAAAGCCGTTACGGCCTATAGGAGCAAACAGCGCATTGAAACTACGGGTCAGTTGCTTGAGGCTACGGAGTCCTTGATGCGCTCAGAGCGGGAAAAGAAGGATTTGGCTCGTATGTATCAGGCGTTGCGCATAGAAGTAAACCATGAGATGGATGCCTTGCGTGACATGCTTTTGGGAGCTACTGCCTTACTTCGTGAGGGAGGTCGTCTGAGTGTTATTACCTACCATTCCCTTGAAGACCGCATTGTCAAAAATGTGATGAAGTCAGGAAATGTTGAGGGGAAGGTGGAGCAGGACTTCTTTGGACGCGTCACATCGCCTTATCGACCAGTCAACAAACTGACGACACCCCAAGAGGATGAAATACAGTGTAACCCTCGCAGCCGCAGTGCCAAGCTGAGAATTGCAGAAAAAATATAAGAAAGATGGAAGAAGACAAGATACAAGAAGAGGTGCTGCCTCAGGACGAGCCTCAAGCTGAGGAGAAGCTGAAAGAAACCATTCAGAAAATCAGGGAGAGCGTACGGGAAGAAGATCCCAAGCCCTCCAGCCAGCTAAATCTGCGTACCATTTTGGGTGGCGACCTGCTGACGACGGACGTGGTGCGTTCGCAAATATGGCTCTTTGTGCTGATTGTTGCCTTTTCAATCATCTATGTCGCATTCCGTTATCAGTGTCAGCAGGATATGATTACTATTGACCGATTGGAGGGGAATCTGAGAGATGCTAAGTATAAGGCGTTATCCTCGTCGAGTACGCTGACAGAGAAATGTCGTGAAACCCATGTGCTGGAAGTGCTGAAGCAGAACAAGGATTCGCTACTCCATCAAGCTGATCAGCCTCCCTATATCATAGTTGTGCCGGAGTGACAAAATAAAAGGGTAAACAGTTAAAAGAAAACAATATACAGTGAGTAGGTTTGAAAACGATAAGGTGCTGCCTCGTTACATGGCGATTGCCATCGTACTGACGTTAATTGGTATTGCGGTCATTGGCAAGGCTCTCTATATTATGACTGCCAAAAAGCAATATTGGACTGAGGTGGCTGACCGTCTGAAGCGTGACTCGGTGAGCGTAAAGCCCACACGAGGTAATATCCTCAGTTGTGACGGGCAGCTGATGGCTACTTCCATTCCCGAATATAAGATATTTATGGACTTCCAAGCCTCCGCTTTTGAGAATGATTCTTTATGGAATGACAAGGTGGATTCTGTATGTGAGGGCCTGAACAGGATTTTTCCCCAGAAGACAGCAGCAGAGTTTAAACATGATTTGGAGGCTGGTCGCCATAAGGAGGTCGTCAACAAAAAGGGCGTCAAAACTATTGGTGCCCGTCATTGTCCGATATGGCCTTATCGCATAGACTATAATACCTATGTAGAAGTACGGAAACTGCCTTTCCTGAATATGCCTAAGTTCAAAAGTGGTTTTCATGAGGAGGTGTTTAATGCCCGTCGTCGTCCTTTTGGCTCTTTGGCACAGCGTACACTCGGTGGAACCATGTTGGCCACCGACTCAGCCTACTTCGGCTTGGAACTTAGCTATGACTCCATTCTGCGTGGTACTCCAGGTGTTACGGGACGTCGTAAGATATTGAACAAATACATGAATATTCCTGTAACACTGCCTATCGATGGATGCGATATCGTCACCACCATCGATGTCAATATGCAAGATTTGGCGGAACGCGCCCTGTTGGACGAGTTGAGGCTGCCAGAGGTTAATGGTGAAATGGGTGTGGCCATTCTGATGGAGGTGGAGACTGGTGACGTAAAGGCCATCGTCAACATGATTAGGAACGAAAACGGACAGTATATTGAGGCTGTCAACTCCGCCATGAGCTATCGTTGTGAGCCGGGTTCCGTTTTTAAGACAGCGTCCATCCTCGTGGCCCTTGATGATGAGGTGTTGCCCCAGAAACATCCGAAAGATACCAGCTATATCATCCATACAGGTAGTGGCGTGATGCCGATGTACGGTCGTGAGATGAAGGACCACAACTGGCGTCGCGGCGGTTATGGTGACATCAATGTAGCCCGAACACTGGAGGTTAGTTCGAATGTAGGCGTCAGTCATATTATCGACAAATTTTATCATAACGAGGCCGAACGTTATGTAAAAGGCCTCCGCCGTGTGGGTATTGGTGTCGACCTGAAGCTACAGGATATTTTGCCGGGCTATCGTCCGCCCCTTATCCGTATGCCCAAGCGAAAGAAGAACGGACGCTATGATGACAGCTGGTATGCCACGACATTGCCTTGGATGTCGATAGGCTATGAAACGCAGATAGCACCTATCAATACCGTCGCGTTCTATAATGCCATTGCCAATAATGGAAAGATGATGCGTCCTCGTTTTGTAAAGAAAGTTGTGAAAAATGGCGAGACCATTGCAGAATTCCCGCCAGAGGTTATCAAAGACCATATTGCCAGTCCCCAAGCCATTAAGACCATCCAGACTATTCTGGAACACGTAGTCAGCCAAGGATTGGGAAGAAAGGCCGGTTCGAAGCTCTTTAAGGTGGCAGGCAAAACAGGTACTGCACAGGTGTCGCAAGGTAAAGCGGGTTATAAGAGTGGTATCGTAAAGTATTGGCTGTCGTTTGCTGGTTTCTTCCCTGCCGACAATCCACGTTATTCGTGTATTGTATGTATCAAGAAATCAGGTCTGCCAGCTTCAGGTGGTGGCATGAGCGGTGTCGTCTTCCACCATATAGCTGAAGGCGTGATGGCTCGTAATCTGAAGGTGAAGGTTGACGATGCACGCGATGAACATTCTGTCATTATCCCTGATGTTAAAAACGGCGATGTGGCTGCTGCCAATCGTATATTGAACTATTTAGACATTAAGACTAGCAATCATTGGGATGGAAACGGAAGGCCAGTATGGGGTGTAGCAGAGCCTCGTGAGGATAATGTACAGCTCACCCAAGTCAAGACGGCCGTCAATGTGACACCAGATGTGACAGGTATGGGAGCCAAGGATGCTGTCTATCTGTTGGAGAGTCGTGGCCTAAGGGTTCGACTGCAAGGTCGGGGCAAGGTGAAACGCCAGAGTTATTCGGCGGGTAAGACTATCGTCAAGGGTTCTGAATGTGTGTTGGTGCTGGAGTAATTAGTTGATAATATAAAGGAGATCATATATGAAACTGAGTGAATTGCTGAAATACGTGAAGCCCGTTGCCATCATCGGTGACGTCAACGTTGATATCTCAGGCGTGAATATTGATTCACGCAAGATAGAGAAAGGTCATCTTTTTGTGGCAATCAAGGGTACGCAAACCGATGGACACCGCTTTATTCCCAAAGCGTTGGAATTAGGGGCTGCTGCTGTGTTATGCGAGGATTTGCCAGAGGGAATCAGCGGGGATGCTGGACACATGGACGTTACCTATGTGCAGGTGGTATCTACGGAGGCAGCAGTAGGGCCAGTAGCTACTGTGTTCTATGGTGAACCTTCGAAACAATTGAAGCTCGTAGGTGTTACAGGAACCAATGGAAAGACGACAGTCGCCACCTTATTATATAATATGTTCCGTAAATTTGGTCATAGGTGTGGCTTGTTATCGACAGTGTGTAATTATATTGAGGATGAGGCCATTGCCGCAGACCATACCACTCCGGATCCCATCGAGTTAAATAAACTTCTGGCTAAGATGGTTGATGCGGGTTGTGAGTATGCTTTTATGGAGTGTTCCAGTCACGCCATAGCGCAGAAGCGCATTGGTGGCTTGAAGTTTGCGGGAGGGTTGTTTACCAACCTTACTCGTGATCATTTGGATTACCATAAGACTTTCGAGAACTACCGAGATGCTAAAAAGGCCTTTTTCGATGAATTGCCGAAAGATGCTTTTGCTATTATCAATGCCGATGACAAGAATGGTGCTGTCATGGTGCAGAACTGCAAGGCAAAGGTGAAGACATACTCTACACGGACGATGGCTGACTTCCGTGCCCGCATCATTGAGTGCCACTTTGAGGGTATGTATCTGGAAATGGACGGGCACGAGGTTGGTGTGCAGTTTATCGGTAAATTCAATGTGTCGAACCTGTTGGCCGTCTATGGTGCGGCTGTCATGCTGGGTAAGCAACCCGAGGACATCCTTGTCGTGCTGAGTACGTTGAAGAGCGTTGCCGGACGTCTGGAACCTATCCGTTCAAAGGATGATGTGACGGCTGTCGTAGACTATGCTCATACCCCCGATGCTTTGGAGAACGTACTGAATGCCATTCATGAAGTGCTTGATGGTAAGGGTGGTCAGGTCATTACCGTCTGCGGAGCCGGTGGTAACCGCGACAAGGGCAAGCGTCCGCTGATGGCTCAAGAGGCTGTCAAGCAGAGCGACCGCGTCATCATTACCAGCGACAATCCTCGTTTTGAAGAACCTCAGGATATCATCAACGACATGTTGGCAGGACTGACGCCTCAGCAGATGAAGAAGGTTATCTCTATTGCAGACCGTCGAGAAGCCATCAAGACTGCTACGATGTTGGCGCAGAAGGGCGATGTTATCCTCATTGCCGGCAAAGGTCATGAGGACTATCAGGAGATCAAGGGTGTCAAGCATCACTTCGACGATCGCGAAGTGGTGAGAGAGATTTTTCAGTCGTGATATCGGAAAAACGGAATAACGTCATAACGAAAAAGAGAATAATATGCTGTACTACATCTTCAGATTCTTAGAGCAATACGACATTCCTGGAGCTCATATATGGTCGTATATCTCATTCCGCTCGTTGCTGGCTCTTATCTTGTCGCTGGTGCTGTCAGCATGGTTTGGTGAGTATTTCATCAAGTGGATGAAGCGGCGTAATATCGCTGAAACGGCTCGCGACCCCAGCATCGATCCTTTTGGAGAACAGAAAAAAGGTGTGCCCACGATGGGTGGCATCATCATCATCGTCAGCATACTCATCCCCGTCTTGCTGTTAGGACGTATGCGTAACATCTACCTTCTGCTGATGATTGTCACAACAGTCTGGCTGGGTTTCCTCGGCTTCATGGACGACTATATCAAGATATTCCGTAAGAACAAGGAAGGTCTGAAAGGTCTATATAAGATTGTGGGACAGGTCAGCATCGGCTTTATAGTGGGCCTGACGCTATGGCTCAGTCCTGATGCGGTCGTCCGTGAGAATGTGTCGGTGGCCAAACAAAACCAGGAGATCGTTATCAAACATAAGTCGGAATCGGTGAAGTCGCTGAAGACGACCATACCGTTTATCAAGAATCACAACCTGAACTACTCTGATGTCATGTCCTTCCTGGGCGAGTATAAGGTGGCTGCCGGTTGGGTGCTGTTTGTTATTATGACCATCCTTGTAGTGACGGCAGTCAGCAATGGCGCGAACCTCAACGACGGCATGGATGGCATGTGTGCAGGCAATTCGGCCATTATTGGTGTGGCCTTGTTAATATTCGCTTATATCTCGTCGCATATTGTCTATGCGGCTTACTTTGATATTATGTACATCCCCGGTTCTCAGGAGTTGGTAGTATTTCTCAGTGCTTTCATCGGAGCAATGGTGGGATTCTTGTGGTATAACGCCTATCCCGCCCAGGTGTTCATGGGTGACACAGGATCGCTGACCATTGGCGGTATTATCGGTGTTTGTGCCGTTATCATCCACAAGGAACTGATGTTGCCTATTTTGTGCGGCATTTTCTTTATAGAGAGTCTGAGTGTCATTATCCAAACGCAATGGTTCAAAATCCAAAAGCGTAAAGGCAAGCGTGTTCGCGTTTTTCGTGCCACGCCTATTCATGACACTTTCCGCCGATTGGATTCTCAGCTCGATGCAACCAGTACCTACATACTCAAAGGATGGCCCCATCGTCCGTTTCATGAATCGAAGATAACAATCCGTTTCTGGATTACCACTATTATATTGGCAGCATTAACAATTATTACGCTTAAGATCAGATAGAGATGAGTAAGATAGCAATATTAGGAGCAGGAGAGAGCGGAGCAGGAGCTGCCGTTCTGGCCAAGAAGGAAGGTTTCGATGTGTTTGTTTCAGACATGTCGAAGATTAATGATAAGTACAAGAAACTGATGGATGACCACCAGATTGAGTGGGAGGAAGGCCGGCATTCGGAAGAAAAGATTCTGGAGGCTGACGAGGTCATTAAGAGTCCTGGTATTCCTGACACGGCTCCAATGATAGTAAAAATCAAAGAAAAGGGTATCCGAATCATCAGTGAGATAGAGTTTGCAGGCCGCTATACCCATTCGAAAATGATTTGTATTACCGGTTCTAATGGCAAGACCACTACAACCAGCCTCATTTATCATATTTTCAAAGAGGCTGGTTATGATGCCGGGTTGGCAGGAAACATCGGTAACTCACTGGCCTTGCAGGTGGCAGAGGATCCACATGATTACTATATCATTGAACTTAGCTCGTTCCAGCTGGATAACATGTACGACTTCCGCGCAAATATCGCCATCCTGTTGAATATCACCCCTGACCATCTGGACCGATATGACTTCAAGATGCAGAACTATGTTGATTCAAAGATGCGTATTATCCAGAACCAGACTCCAGAGGATGCCTTTGTCTACTGGAACGACGATCCTATCATCAAACGTGAACTGGAAAAGTATCATATTTGTGCCATCCAGTATCCTTTCTCTGAATTGAAAGAGAAAGGCAGTATCGGTTATATAGAGGAAGGCCAGTATAAGATAGAAAAGCCCGAACCCTTTAATATGGAACAAGAATCACTGAGCCTGACGGGTAAGCATAATGTCTACAATTCTCTGGCAGCAGGTATCGCTTCGAATATTGCTGGTATTAAAAAAGAAGTGATTCGTAAGTCTCTGAGCGAATTTCCCGGTGTAGAACATCGTTTGGAAAAGGTATGCACAGTTCGTGGTGTGCAATATATTAACGACTCGAAGGCTACCAATGTGGATGCCTGTTGGTATGCGCTGGAGTCAATGAGAACCAAGACAATACTTATCATTGGAGGTAAGGACAAGGGAAACGACTACGAGCCCATCAAGTCGTTAGTCAAAGAGAAATGTGCCGGAATAGTATATCTGGGAGCTGACAATCAAAAGTTACACGATAACTTTGACGCATTGGGTATCCCGGTTCGCGACACCCATTCTATGAAGGACTGTGTTCAGGCTTGCTACGAGCTTGCCGAGCCAGGTATGACGGTACTCCTCTCACCATGTTGCGCCTCTTTCGACCTGTTCAAGAACATGGAGGATCGTGGTGAACAATTCAAAGAGCTGGTAAGAAATCTATGAACAAGAAAATCGGCAATATCTTCAAAGGTGACAAGGTCATATGGATGGTGTTCTTCTTCCTCTGTATGATTAGTATCGTGGAGGTCTTCTCGGCTTCCAGTGGACTGACCTACAAGAGTCAGAACTACGTGGGACCTATAGCCTACCACATGAGCACTATCGTTGCCGGTGTGGTGGTGGCAATTATCACGCTGAATATCCCATGCCGCTATTTCAAGCTGATGACGCCTTTCCTCTTGCTGATTTCCTGCTTCACGCTGCTCTGGGTCTTATTAGCTGGCACAAAGGTTGGCGATGCCGGACGTTGGATAAACCTGTTTGGTTTCACATTCCAGCCTTCTGAGATAGCCAAAGGTACCATCGTACTGGCTGTGGCACAGATTCTTAGTGCCATGCAACGTGAGAATGGTGCTGACAGGAATGCCTTTAAATGGATTTTATGGCTAACCGTACCAGCATGTTTGCTTATCGGCTTGGAGAACCTTTCCACAGCAGCCATGCTGTTTGCTGTCGTTTTTCTGATGATGTTTATTGGTCAAGTACCAATGCGACAACTGGGGAAACTGGCTGGTGGCATCGCACTCGTGGCTGTCTTTGCCCTGATTATGGTGATGTTGGTGGGTCACGATATCAGTGACGAAGAGAAGCAACAGACAAAGACAGAACAAATCAGTCAGCCTAAGCCCAAGAAGAATTTCGTCGAGAAGATGTTCCATAGGGCCGACACTTGGAAGAGTCGTGTGTTGAAGTTTGGTAAGCCGGCTCCCACGCCCCAAGAATATGATCTAGACAAGGACGCACAGGTAGCTCATGCGAATATTGCAATCGTTTCCAGTGGTGTTATAGGCAAGGGTCCTGGTAAAAGTACCGAACGCGACTTCCTGTCGCAGGCTTTCTCGGATTTTATCTTTGCCATCGTTATCGAGGAATTGGGACTGTTAGGAGCTATTGCCGTCGTATCTCTTTATATCTTTTTGTTATATCGTACAGCGCGTATTGCCAGTCGTTGCGAAAACAACTTCCCTGCCTTTTTGGCAATGGGGTTGGCTTTATTGCTGGTAGTTCAGGCGACATTTAACATGATGGTGGCAGTGGGACTTGCTCCTGTTACTGGTCAGCCGTTACCGCTTATCTCTAAAGGAGGAACGTCAACAATCATCAATTGTGCCTATATAGGGGTTATTTTGAGTGTTAGCCGTTCGGCAAAAAAGAAGAAAGATGAAGAAATCAAGCCGAGAATAGTGTAGATTAACAGAAAATGTGTAACTTTGCAGGCTATAATATAATAAGGTAATTATGAACGAAGAGTTAAGGGTAATCATTAGTGGAGGAGGCACCGGGGGACATATCTTTCCGGCTGTGTCAATAGCCAATGCTGTCAAGGCTCTGCGTCCTGATGCAAAGATTCTGTTTGTCGGCGCTTTGGGACGAATGGAGATGCAACGTGTTCCTGCCGCAGGCTATGAGATTAAAGGCTTACCTATACAGGGCTTTGACCGGAAGAACTTGCTAAAGAACTTCAAAGTACTCTACAAGGTATGGAAGAGTCAACGCATGGCGAAAAAGATTATTCGTGACTTCCGTCCTCACGTCGCTGTCGGTGTCGGTGGTTATGCCAGTGGGCCGACTCTTAACATGGCGGCATCGAAAGGCATTCCCTGTCTGCTGCAGGAACAGAATTCGTATGCTGGCGTTACCAATAAGTTGCTGGCCAAGAAAGCCGCAAAAATCTGTGTGGCTTATGAGGGTATGGAACGTTTCTTTCCGGCTGAAAAGATTATGCTGACTGGCAATCCGGTACGTCAACAACTGCTGGAGACAACAGTATCTCATGATGATGCCGTGCGTTCCTTTGGTCTTGATCCCCATAAGCGTACAGTTCTTATTGTGGGAGGAAGTCTTGGAGCGCGTACATTAAACGAGAGTGTCATGCAGCATCTTGATCTCGTTCGCCAAGGTGATGTTCAGTTTATCTGGCAAACAGGTAAGTATTATCACTCAGAGATACTTGAAAGATTCAAGCATGAGAAGCTGCCTCAGAATCTGATAGTGACCGATTTTATCAGTGATATGGGTGCTGCCTACAAAGCAGCTGATATTGTGGTAAGCCGAGCAGGCGCAGGAAGCATCAGTGAATTCTGTCTATTAGGAAAACCAGTCATATTGGTTCCTTCTCCTAATGTGGCCGAAGACCACCAGACCAAAAATGCATTAGCGCTTGTCAACCGCCAGGCTGCTTTGATGGTTAAGGACAGTGAGGCTCCTCAGCTATTATTATCGTTAGCTATTGATACGGTTAATGACAATGCTAAGTTGCAAAGTCTGCATGAGCATATTCTTGAGATGGCACTTCCTGACTCTGCAGAAATCATTGCCAAGGAAGTTATCAAACTAGCACAAATGAAATAAGACAATGGAAATTAAAGATATTCAAGCAGTATATTTTGTAGGAGCCGGAGGCATAGGAATGAGTGCTATTGCCCGCTATTTCCTCAAGAAAGGTCTTGTGGTAGCAGGCTATGATAAAACTCCAAGCCCTCTTACCCGTCAGCTGGAAAAAGAGGGTATGCTGATTCATTATGAGGAAAATATTGATGAGATTCCACATGCTTGTAAGAGGCCTCAGTCGTGTCTGGTTATTTATACCCCTGCTATTCCTTCTGAACATCAGGAACTACAATTCTTCCGTAAGGGAGGCTTTGATGTGCAGAAACGAGCTCAGGTCTTGGGAACCTTGACCCGTCAGCACAAAGGACTATGTGTGGCAGGTACACATGGAAAGACCACAACGTCGACGATGTGTGCCCATATTATGCACCAGAGCCACCTGGACTGTAATGCCTTTCTTGGTGGTATCTCCAAGAACTATGGTACTAACTATATCTTATCCGACAGTGACTATGTCGTTATTGAGGCTGATGAATTTGACCGTTCGTTCCACTGGCTCTCTCCCTATATGACTGTGATTACATCGACAGATCCAGACCATCTGGATATCTATGGTACTAAGGATGCATATCTTGAGAGTTTCCGGCATTATACGGAACTTATACAGCCAGAAGGTGTGCTGATTATTCACCGTGATCTGGAGATGAAAGAAAATATTCAAGCAGGTGTTCGCCGTTATGACTATGCTTTGACGGATGGAGACTTCCATGCTGAGAATATCCACATTGAAAACGGAGAAATAACGTTTGATTTTGTGTCACCTGTTGAGTCGGTTAAAGACATCCAACTGGGACAGCCCGTACCTATCAACATTGAAAATGGAATAGCCGCTATGGCTATGGCGCAGCTTGCCGGCTGTACGGCCGATGAGCTGAGATATGGTATGAAGACTTATGGTGGAGTAGAACGTCGTTTTGATTTCAAAATCAAAAACGACCATTTGGTGTTCCTTTCTGACTATGCCCACCATCCTAAAGAAATATTGCAAAGTGCACGTAGTATTCGTGAGCTCTATAAGGATCGTCAGATAACGGCAATCTTCCAGCCTCACCTATATACTCGTACTCGTGATTTCTATCGGGAGTTTGCAGAAGCACTGAGTTTGCTCGACGAGGTCATCCTCACCGAGATATATCCTGCCCGAGAAGAACCCATAGAAGGCGTTACCTCGCAACTCATCTATGACCATTTGCGTCCTGGCATCAAAAAACAGCTGATTAATAAAGAAGACGTCCTGTCTCTGGTAAAGAGCCGTTCCTTCGACGTGCTGATTGTGCTGGGAGCTGGTGATCTTGATAATATGGTTCCTCAGATGACTAAACTGCTGAATTGTAAAATAAAGTAATTAGAATAACCATTGTGACTATCAACTGGGATAAAACAGCTGTCGTCTTGATAGACATTGCCCTTGTCGTCTATCTTGTCTTGTCCATCACGGTGCTTAATCATCCGGATGAACAGTATAGCGTGTGCAATGAAGTGAAAATTGACATCAAGGAGGGAGAGGTACAAGGTTTTCTAAATCCTGACGAAGTCAAGGCTCAATTGCAACATGCCAAACTGTACCCATTGGGTGATCCGATGGACCAGATTAATAGTCGCCTAATAGAAGAGGCGCTTCTTCAAAATCCTTTCGTGGAAAAAGCGCAGTGTTACAAGACACAGTCTGGTAGCATACATATTACATTGACCCAACGCTTGCCAGTTATTCACGTTAAGGCCGACAATGGTGACGACTACTATGTAGATACCCACGGAAACGTCATGCCAAATACTCTGCTTGCCAGTAACTTGGTGGTTGTAACGGGTCAAGTGACGAAACCTTATGCGAAGAAGGTGCTGACAAAGGTAGGTAATTTCCTGATTCGCAATAAGCTGTGGTTTCATCAGGTCGAACAGCTCAATGTTCTTTCTGATGGCTCTGTTGAGATGGTACCCCGTGTAGGGAATCATGTGATTTATCTTGGAAAGCCTGTTAATTTGAGCCAGAAGCTAGACCGTCTTGAGAAATTCTATCGCTATGGACTCTCCAAGGCAGGGTGGAACAAGTACTCCTATATTAATCTGGAATTTGATAATCAGATCATTTGTAAGAAAATCAAATAATAATAAGTAATAATATGGCAGCAAAGGATTTTATCGTAGCTATCGAACTTGGATCATCCAAGATGACTGGTATTGCGGGCAAGAAAAACCTTGACGGCAGCATTCAAGTATTGGCATGTATCAAGGAAGACTCTTCGTCATTCATCCGCAAAGGTGTGGTTTACAACATCGACAAGACTGCCCAGTGCCTGACCAACATTATCAGCCGTTTAGAGAAGCAGCTGAAGACCCGTATTACGCAGGTCTATGTGGGTGTCGGCGGACAGTCTATTCGCTCTATTCGCAATGTGATTACCAAAGAACTACCTGGTGAGACACAAGTTACCCAGGATATGGTAATAGAACTGATGGATGCTAACCGCAACATGAAATATCCAGATCAGGAGATTCTCGATGCGGCCGTGCAGGAATATAAGGTCGATTCACAATTGCAACTGGAACCCGTTGGAATACAGTGCTCACGTATTGAGGGTAACTTCTTGAATATTCTGCAGCGTAAGACATTCAACAAGAACCTCAACAAGTGTTTCGAGACGGCGAACATCAATATTGCAGAATTTTTCCTGGCTCCTTTGGCTTTGGCTGATAGTGTGTTGACAGAGGCTGAGCGCCGTTCTGGATGTACACTGGTTGATATTGGTGCTGACACCACCACTGTGAGCGTCTACTCTAAGAACATACTGCGCCATCTGGCCGTTATTCCTCTTGGCTCCAACAACATCACCAAGGATATTGCTTCTCTTCAGATGGAGGAGAGCGATGCTGAGAGGATGAAGCTGAAATATGCTTCGGCCTATACCGAGAATAATGATATCGACAACAATATGAAGTATTCCATCGACCAGGATCGTCAGGTGGAAACTCGTAAGTTTATAGAAATCGTGGAAGGTCGTTTAGAGGAGATTATTGCCAATGTGTGGTGCCAAGTTCCAGAGGAATATTGTGATAAGCTTTTGGGGGGCATCGTTCTTACTGGCGGTGGAGCTAATATGAAAGATATCGAAAAGGCCTTCCAGAACTATACTCATATTGACAAGATACGTGTTGCTAAGTTCGTTACGCAGACCATCACTTCCCAGATTCCTGAGATCACTGCCCGTGACGGTAGGATGAATACCGTCCTTGGCTTGTTGGCCAAGGGTGATATCAACTGTGCTGGTCAGGAGTTTGATCCTAATGGCGATCTGTTTGCTGCCCAGAAACCTGTCCAGCCTGACATTGCCAGTGAACAGCGCCGTCCCCGTGCTGCTACTGAAGTTCCACAGGGCGTTATCCGTACAGCCGAAGAAATCCGTCGTGCAGAAGAGGAGGCTCGCTTGAAGCGTGAAGAAGAAGAGCGCATTGCTCGTGAGCAGGCTGAGGAAGAAGAGCGCGAGCGTCAGCGTATCAAGAAGGAGAACAGTATCTGGAATAAAGCTATTAAAGGGATAAAAGATTTTGCAATTAAGGTAGCAGGTCCAGATGATGATTATTAATTTATTAATTTGAATAACTATGGCAGACAACAATATATTGCTCGACTTCGGTGAGCCCGAAAAAGAGAATAGCATCATTAAAGTGATTGGTGTTGGTGGTGGAGGTGGCAACGCTGTTAATCACATGTATCGCGAAGGTATCCACGATGTGACCTTCGTACTTTGTAATACTGATAATCAGGCCCTTAACGACTCGCCCGTTCCTGTACATCTGCAACTGGGTAAGGAGGGACTTGGTGCAGGTAACAAGCCCGAAAAGGCTCGTGCTGCAGCAGAAGAGAGCCTTGAAGATATCAAGAGCATGCTGAATGACGGTACTCGTATGGCTTTTATCACTGCCGGTATGGGCGGTGGTACTGGAACGGGTGCTGCGCCTGTCATTGCCCGTGTGTCGAAGGAAATGGGCATTCTGACCGTTGGTATCGTCACCATTCCCTTCCGCTTCGAGGGCGACCGGAAGATTGACCAGGCTCTTGACGGTGTCGAGGAGATGTCGAAGCATGTCGATGCCCTCCTTGTCATCAACAACGAGCGCCTTCGTGAGATTTATCCCGAACTGACGGTACTTGATGCCTTTGGCAAGGCAGACGATACGTTGAGTGTCGCCGCCAAGAGTATTGCGGAGATAATCACCGTCCACGGACTGATTAACCTTGACTTCAACGACGTGAAGACCGTACTGAAGGATGGTGGTGTCGCCATCATGTCTACAGGCTATGGTGAGGGCGAAGGCCGAGTGAAGAAAGCTATTGACGATGCTCTTAATTCTCCGCTGCTCAACGAGAACGACGTGTTCAATTCCAAGAAGATTCTGCTCAGCATATCGTTTGCCGGCAACAAGGATGGCACGGGTTCACTGATGATGGAGGAGATGAACGATGTCAACGACTTCATGGCCAAGTTTGGCAACGACTTCGAAATCAAGTGGGGACTGGCCACAGACCCGGAACTGGGTAAGAAGGTGAAGGTAACCATTCTGGCTACCGGCTTCGGCATCGATCGTGTTGATGGTATGTCCAGCCATCGCCAGCGTCATAACACGCAGGAGGAGGCAACACGTATTGCTGCTGAGCAGGAGGCAGAAGCCAAGCGTATGGATCGCCGTAACCGCTACTATGGTGGTGACGGACAAACCCGTCGCTATAAGCGTCGTCCTCATATCTATCTGTTCCGTCCTGAGGATCTTGACAACGATGATGTCATTTCTGCTGTTGAACAGACACCCACCTACAAGCGTACCCGTGAAATACTGGATAGTATCTATCAGCAGGCCAGTGGTGAGGAAGTGCCCCAGAAGCAGGACGCCCCTCCTGCTGACGTCGTTCAGGGTACGATAAAGTTTGTCATGTAACAGCTGTGACTATTCGTTCTGGGTATTGAGTACAATACTTCCAGATGTCAGATTATCGCCGGTGCAGTTCAATGTGAGCTGTGCCGGTATTTTTTTACTTTGTATCAATACCTGAGCCAGACCGTTAAAGGCAGGCACTTGGAACTGATGACAGTCTTTTTCCAATGGATGGTCTCCTCCGAGGTAAGCCGGGTCGCCATTGCCCACACCAAGGATATGACCCTCACCGGTTAATGACAGCGTCAGCATCGGACAGGCATTGGGTACTATTCGTCCTTTCGCGTCCTGAATTTCGATAGTCACTATAGCCACATCCCGTCCGTCAGCAGTAATCTCTTGCCGGTCTGTCTTCAGAACAATTTTGGTGGCAGGCTTTGTTGTCTCTATGGTTTGCGAGAGGATACGCTTGCCGTTCTTGTAGCCGACGGCCTCTACTTTACCTGGCTGATAGACGGCTTTCCACTTCAGGTGTCCGTTCTTGGGCATTGTCTGGCGTCCCAACCTCTTTCCATTGACGGTCAACTCCACTTCGTCGCAGTTACTGTATGCCCACAGCTCGACCTCTTCGCCTTCATGTCCTTGAAGGTTCCAGTGGGGGAAGATGTGGAGGGTAGGCTCATCAGTCCACCACGACTTCAGATACCATGCCTCGTCCTTGGGGAATCCGCAATAGTCGAGGATGCCGAATTCTGACTCATGGGCAGGATATTTCAGTGGGTTGG
Source organism: Prevotella sp. (assembly GCA_045131435.1). Lineage (GTDB taxonomy): Bacteria > Bacteroidota > Bacteroidia > Bacteroidales > Bacteroidaceae > Prevotella. The sequence continues at coordinate 49,032 of JBGUQW010000114.1, read as the reverse complement.
GCTCGCCGCGATAGTCAAAGCCTGTCCAATAGAAGAGTCCTGCAGCCCATGGACGCTCAGCATAGAACTGCCAGCCACGTTCGATGACGTTTTCAACATGATGGTGGGTGGTGTCACGGTTCATGCTGACCATGTGTCCAGTTACTGATGGTGAGTTAAAGTATACTCCGCGTGTGCCACAACCCGTCGTCTCTTCAGTACCGACGATTTTCCAGCCGGGATTGGCTTTCTTGCGGTTGTCTACGTCGTTTTGTACGATATAGTTGAAGCCTACCACGTCGAGGCCCTTAATCATTTCCGTGCCACCAGCATTGGCAATGGTTGAATGACGTGTCGGATCAAGTAACTTCGTATATTCACGCATGGCAGCAGCAATACGGGTGCCTTGGATGGTATTTTCGATGCCCCACTCCTCATTGCCGTCGCTCCACAGGATGATGCTGGGATGATTTCTGTCACGCTTGATCATGTTCTCCAGCAGACGCTGGTGCTCTGTATTGATGCCCGTCAGACGGTTTTCATCAATGACGAGGATGCCCTCACGGTCGCAGATGTCGAGTAGGGCAGGGGTCATGGGGTTATGTGAGGCACGATAGGCATTACAGCCGAACTTCTTCAGTTGTTTGATGCGCCATGCCTGCAAGGCATCGGGGATAGCCGCACCTACACCGGCATGGTCCTGATGCATGTTGACACCCTTCAATTTCAGTTGCTTGCCGTTTAGCAGGAAACCTTTGTCAGCATCGAAAGCGACGTCGCGGATTCCTGTTGTCGTCGTATAGACATCAATCACCTTGCCGACAATACTAATGGTCGTCTCTACCTGATAGAGGTAGGGATCGGTAGTACTCCATAGATGAGGATTGCTGAGCGTCATTTTTTGCTTAATGCCACGAGCCTCCTTACCTTTCAGCGTCAGACCAGTAAGCGTCGACTTGCAAACCTCCTGTCCTTCAGCATCCAACAGACGTTGGGAGACTTCGCACTGGCGGGTCTCCAACGAGGCATTGTTCACCTTGGTTTCTACATAGACAGTGGCAGAGGTATAGGGCTGCTTCAGGTCAGCATAGACAAAGGTACCGAAGGGTGCCACACCGACTTCAGCCCTTTTCTCTAACCAGACGTCGCGGTAGATACCTGCACCCTCGTAGAACCAACCTTCTTCCAGTGAGGCGTCAGCACGGACACAAACAAGGTTGTCGCCTCCATAGTTTACGTACTCTGTCACGTCGTACACCTGAGTGGCATAGCCGCTGGGCTCTGTGCCCATATAGAAACCGTTGAACCATACTTGTGCATTGCGGAAGATACCATCGAAACGCAGGCAGATCTGTTTGCCCAGGTCGTCCTTGTCAATCTGTATGGTTTTACGATACCAGCCAACACTCGTTTCCGGATATTTGTAGCCGACGGTCTTGTAGCCGTGTGAGTGACTGGCTTCAGACGCATAGGGCAGGGTAGTTACCCAGTCGTGGGGAATGCGCACTTCCTGCCAGGTGGAGTCGTCGAACTTCATGGCATAGGGCCCCTCGTTATGGATGGAGTTGGCCTTAGTCAGGTAGTTGAAATACTCTGTGCCACAGCCAAAATCCTTCACAGGGTCACTGGCATTGCCAAAGGCAAACCTCCATCCCTCGTCCATTCGCACGACCTCCCGTACGTTTTGTGCTTTCACCGATAGCATGGCCAGCAGTGCACAACCTATCATAACAATTCTCATGCTGTTTTGGTGCAGTTTCTTCTTCATATTAGCTTGTAGTTTTGATAATATCTCATTATTTGTGGGTACAAAGTTACAACATTTTCTTTAATAATTGATTGAGTTTATTGGAAAAATTGTACCTTTGTGGTCTCAATAAAGCTATTATGAAGAAAAAAGTGTCTTTTGCCATTCTTCTGACGATGGTTGTAATTGCCGTACAGGCACAGATGGTAAATCCCGTACATTTTACCTCGCAGCTGAAACAGCTAAAGGGTGATGAGGCTGAACTGACCTTCTCTGCCACCATTGATGCTGGTTGGCATGTCTATTCTACTGGACTTGGCAGTGATGGTCCTGTTTCTGCTACTTTCCATGCAGTGAAGATGGAGGGCGTCGAAACGGTGGGAACATTGCGTACCAGAGGAAAAGAGATAAAACAGTTCGATCCGATGTTTGATATGGAACTGCGCTATTTCGAACAGTCTGTAACGTTCGTTCAGAAAGTGAAGTTCACCAAACCGGAATATGACATCGAGTGTTTTCTGGAGTTTGGTGCTTGCAACGACCAGATGTGTCTGCCTCCTTCAGAGATTGAACTGAAGGCAAAGGGCAAGAGTCCTGTAACAAAGGAAGAAGAGAAACCGCAACAGGATACTGCCGTAGTCTCTATAGCAGCCCCAGTAGACAGTGTTCGCACGGATACTGCTGTGGTAGTACCGGCTGTTGATAGTGACCTGTGGCAACCCGTCGTCAGTGAGTTGCGTCAGATGAGCAGTGGTGACGACAACATTGCCAACCATTCTTTGTTATATCTCTTGCTGATGGGATTTGTCGGTGGACTGCTGGCTGTCTGCATGCCCTGTATCTGGCCCATCATTCCCATGACGGTCAGCTTCTTCTTGAAACGTGCTAAGTCTGACAAGCAGAAAGGCGTTAAGGATGCCATCACCTATGGCTTGAGTATTGTTGTGATTTATCTTGGCTTGGGACTGCTCGTGACGGCCCTCTTCGGTAGCGATACGCTCAACGCCATGTCGACGAATGCCGTCTTTAACATCTTCCTCTTCCTGTTGCTGGTGGTATTTGCCCTGTCTTTCTTTGGCTGGTTCGAGATAAAGCTGCCGGATAGTTGGGCCAACAGTGTCGACTCGAAGGCGTCAGAGACCAGTGGCCTGCTCTCTATCTTCCTCATGGCATTTACGCTGGTGCTGGTATCATTCTCATGCACCGCCCCCATTATCGGACTGTTGCTTGTAGAGACGACAACCAGCGGTAACTGGCTCGCCCCAGCTCTCGGTATGTTGGGTTTTGCAGTGGCACTGGCCTTGCCGTTTACGCTTTTTGCCCTGTTCCCGTCGTGGCTGAAACAGGCACCGAAGTCGGGATCATGGATGAATACCATCAAGGTGGTATTGGGTTTCATAGAACTGGCATTTGCCCTGAAGTTCTTCTCCGTAGCCGACTTGGCCTATGGCTGGCATCTGCTGGATCGCGAGGTGTTTCTCTCCTTGTGGATTGTTATCTTCGGTCTGCTGGGTGCATATCTGTGTGGTTGGCTGAAGTTCCAGAGCGACGAAGTAGGTGGCGACCTGCATAAACCGATGCCTGTGGTCTGTATCATGGGTGGCTTGGTGTCGTTGGCCTTTGCCGTTTATATGATACCTGGTCTGTGGGGAGCCCCATGTAAGGCTGTGAGTGCCTTTGCGCCTCCCATCAACACGCAGGACTTTAACCTCAACACCAAGGTTGTAGAGGCCCGTTTTACCGATTATGAGCAGGGTATGGCTGCTGCCAAGGCTGAGGACAAGCCTGTGCTCATCGACTTTACGGGTTTTGGTTGTGTCAACTGCCGTAAGATGGAGGCTGCCGTATGGACTGACCCGCAAGTCGCAGACAAGCTGACACGCGACTTTGTACTCATCTCTCTTTATGTCGACGACAAGACACCATTGTCTGAACCATACGTGGTGACCGATGCTGACGGGCAAACAAAGACCCTACGTACGGTGGGAGCGAAATGGAGCTACCTGCAGAGTCATAAATTCGGTGCCAATGCCCAGCCGTTCTATGTCATGGTTGACCCGGCAACAGCCAAACCACTAGCCGGCAGTCGTGCATACGACGAGGATATTGCTGCTTATCTTGACTTCCTCAAGAAGGGTCTGGAGCGTTTTGCGAAGTAACAAACTCGCGGGGTGACTGGCCGTAACGCTTTCGGAAACACTTGCCGAAATAGCTGCTGTCAGCAAAACCGGAACGGAAAGCCACTTCAGCAATACTGAGGTTGGTAGTCTGTAACAGCTCTACGGCATGTGACAGACGGAATTCCTTGATAAGGTCAACAGGGGCAAAACCTGTCTGGCCTTTTACCTTTTTATAAAAGGCAGAACGCGAGAGTCCCATCTCTGCTGCAATGGCATCGACATTGAACTCCGTATTAGGAATGTTCTTGCGGATGATGCGGTGCAGACGGTCAATGAACTCATCGCCTTCGTCGGGCTTGGAGATAAGCTTGGCCAGTCGTTGGCTGATATAGATTTCATTGCGCATGCGGTTCATTTGCAAGACGGTCCGGATGACAAGCCAGGCTATCAGGGCTGCTATACATATATAAATAAGGTATGCCCACCAGGTAGCCCACCAGGGGGGCAGGATGTGTATGGACAGTCGGGCGGAAGATACCTGAGCAGGGCTTGCGTCATCGATGGACTCTACGACAAAGGTGTAGTTGCCTGGTGGCACTTCGTTATAGGATCCCACACGATGCTGTCCGCTGTAGCGCCAGTCGCGGTCGAAGCCTTCCAGCCGATATCGATAGCTCGTACTGCCGGGATTTTCGTAGTTGAGGGCGGCGAACTCAATCGTAAAGGCATTCTGATCGTGGTCAAGTTCAATCTCGCTGTTATAGGGGATTGCCGTATTACCGATGTATGGCTGGTTGTTTGCCACAAGTTCCAGGATGAATGTGCGATAGTGTGCCTTATTAGCCTGAACCTGTTCCGGGCTGAAGATAAGGAGACCTTGTTTGCACCCCATCCATAGATTGCCGTCATTACAACAAAAGGCAGCCGTTTCTTCCATTTCCACCTGAGGAAGACCGTCGTAGCGGTCAAAGTTACGGATGCGTCTGGTTTCCTGGTTATAGAGAGACAGGCCGGCTTCGGTGGCAAACCACATGTGTCCGCGAAGATCTTCTGTGATGGAATAGACAACGTCATTGCGCAAACCCTCACGGGGTCCCAGTGGCGAGAATTCCATGTCCTTGGGATTAACAAGCTGTTGTAATCCTCCACCAAAGGCTCCTACCCATATCTGTCCCGTCTTGTCACGATAGATGGTATAGATATCGTTATTGGCAAAGGTACCTCCATGTGTTTCGTGATAAGTCTTAAAGATGATTTCCTGAGGCGACTTGAAACGGCTGTCGATACTCATCAGTCCGTCCATGGTACCAACCCACAGGTGGCCGTTCTGGTCTTCAGTGATGTTGCGCACCTCGGTGTAGAGACCATAGGCAGGGTAATGGCTGAATCCATTGCCTTTATGACAGAAGGTCAACTGTCCGTCATAATCTTCTTTTACCAGGTTAAGTCCTCCGTCAAGTGTCGCCACCCAGATGTGCTGCTGCGAGTCGACGAACGAGAAATAGACGTTATTGCCGCTTAAACTGTTGGCATCGTCAGGCTGATGACGATAGTGGCGGATGGAAGCAAGGACAGTGGATGGGGAGAGCAGGGAGACGTCGGCAGGGATGACAACCAGACCGTCGCCCTTTGTCGACAGCCATAGGCGTCCCTTGTTGTCCTCCATGGCATGATAGACGGCACCGATGCCATATTTGTTGTAGGGCAGCGTCTGCAACAGCTGTCCTTGGGTATCGTATATATAGACGTTGCGACTACGGGCACCGACGATGATATGTCCTTGACGCGTCTGATAGATGCAGCGGACACCCGTCAGGTCGTTGTCGGGCAGGGGTATCAGCTGGAACTGGCGACGGGGGGTGCTGATGCAGTAGATGCCATTGTTGCTGGTGGTCACCCATAGCAGAGAGTCGCTGTCCTGGTAGAGCTGCGAGTATTTCATGATACCTGCGTCGAAGGCCTTTTGTGTCAGCATTTCCGTCAGCTGCTGTGCCTTGGCTTCCTCGCGTGCCATGGCTTCTGCCAGCGTGCCTGATGTCTTGCGGGACTTGGCGAAGATGCGGAAGTCGCGCCCTACATAGACGACGTAGTCGCGTCCTTCGTAGGTGACATCATCATAGAGCTGTGAGGTCTGCGGATCTATTTTTCCTTGTGAGTCAAAGAGCTGGCTGATACTGACAGTTCCCTCTTTCCTCTCTCCCGCATGGGCCATGAGCAGCGTCTTGTCTTTGGTAAGCAGGAGGACATTTCCTTCGTCAGTACGCTGGATCTTGATGACCTGCAAGTTCTTGGTATGAGGCTTCAGCTCGTCATAAACGGCGTGGAAGCATTCTGTCCGGGGGTTGAAGGTGTATATCTTCCAGTCCACCGTCTTCAGCCACAGGTTGCCACGGGCATCCTCCACAATACTCTCCACCTTGCGGGGAGGAATGTCTGAGCCGGCTTTCAAGGCTTTGTTAAAGGTCAGGAACTCTTTGCCGTCAAACCGGCAGAGGCCATACCAAGTACCAAACCACAGAAATCCGTCGCGGCCTTTCAGACAGCATTGCACATTATTCGAAGGCAGTCCCTCAGCAGTAGTATAATGCTTAGAGATTACCAACGGCTCCGTCTGCGCCCGGCAGTCAGTCAGCCAGGCGAAGAGCAGCAGGGCTATCAAACACCTTCGTATCATTTACTTTGTAAGCTCAAAGCCTACACGAGCACCATTGGCACTTTGAGCGAGCTTACTGACTGCCTGAACAGCAGCAGTGTTGCTGACCTTACCTTCTTTCTGAAGGAGGTTCGCCATCTGCGTGGCGTTGAACATCAGACCCATTCCCTTCTGTGTCTTGATAACGTTGCCCTTAATGGTTTCAGTAGATGTCTTGAGGGCGATCTCACCATTCTGGGGGTTATAAGCATAGGTTCCGCTGAATGGGATGCCATTCACCTTAGCCGAGAACTTGTTATCGGAAAGGAACGAGAAAGAAGTGTTGCTACTATTGATACCGATGCTGTTGAAGTTACTTGCCAGCGACGAATTGATGTTGGCAACAGCAGCATTGCCTCCGGCCCTTGTCAGAGACTGTTGAGTAGTAAAGGCAGTACTTGGAGCAGTGTAGTTCCAGTTGCCGAGAATGCCCGACTGGCCGCCGAACAGCACATTACTCAATACCGCGCCAAGCACACTGCCTAGCACATCGGAGGTTGAACCGGTGTTTGATGTAGTTCCCATTCCCGTTGTCATGCAACTCGACAGCATCAGCGTCACAGCTGCAAAAAGCGTCAAAATAGTTTTCTTCATAAAAGTTGTAGATTTAAAGGTGAGTTATTTTCGAGACAAAGGTACAGATAAAAATCGAAAACGCCAAAAATAATGCTGTGAATCTTTAATCTTATGTCGCTGATGCTTCGAGAGTTTATCCATATTATTCAGAATTTATGTTCCGTTTTTTAAAGCGGATTATATCCGCGCCCACTCCTGCCTCATCACCGTTCTCTTTCTATCCGAAGGCACTTCCTGCCTCGTCCGCACGGAGCAGGCGGATCGGCCGCACGGAGCAGACGGGGGAGGATGTGCCTTCGGGCGACCCGGGAAGTGCCTTCGGATGAGGCGGGATGTGCCTTCGGGCGACGCGGGCCTCGTGCCGATGCCTTCTATGGGTCGTCCGGATACTGCTTTGCCGGTGTTCCGATGGCACTTTCGAGACGAAGGGATGGCACTTTACCCCCCAAAAGTGCCATCGGAACGAGTCGAAGATGCCATGTCTTGCCCACGAAGAAGGCATCTCTTCGACCCGAAGATGACGTTATGTGGTTATGGGAATATTGCTTATTGCTGTATGCCAAAGTCGGCCTGCTGGGCCTCAACCTCCTGAAGCATCTTGGCTTTCTCGGCATCGGAGAGAGTTGGGCTGGTAGAACCAGTCTTACTCGATGTGCTTGTTTTACTGGTTGTACCGGTTTCACTTGTATAGCACATAGGCAGGTCGTAGGGGATGCTTTCTATCTCCAGTTCGGCAGGGGTGGGGGCATGGATGCCAGGGAACTGCACCTCGGCCTTAATCTTGATCTTGCCGGCCTGTCGGGTGCTACGAATCAGTACGGGCGCAGAGCCCCACTCTACAGCACGCGGATTGGCATTGATACTGGCATCGCCAATGATTTCGCCTTCACCCTCTACGGTGAAACGGATGTTTTCCTTTGCCAGACGGCGGACATGCCCCAGGTCATCAGTCACCTCGCAGACCACGACGATGAAGTCGGAACCGTCAGCCACGAGTTTTTTGCCCATTTCATCGGCATAGAGGCGTAGTTTGGTGCTTCGGCGCGACGGCATTTTTTCGTCTTTGCAGACCACTTTACCATTGACGATACCCTCGGCTACCATTTTCACGTTTTGCCAGTTGCGCTGGGTATAGCTGTAGTTGCGCGCCTCGAAGAAGTCCCAGGCATCTTTGAAGACGACGGGGGAGGGGATGGATGATCCGACAGACCCACCCCCTGCCCCTCCCTGTATGGAGGGGAGAGCAATGACGGGTAGCGTCCAGCAGTGCTCACCACCGTACATCGTCAGGCGTACGCTGTCGCAATTGCTGAAGACGGTGATGTCCTTATCGGAGAACTGTGTCATCTCGTGGGCAATCTTCACAACAGGCAGTTCAGTAGGTTGCGACAGAGTCGCAACAAACATGTCGAAGGCGGTCTTCTTCTGGCGGAAGGCATCGTAGATGCCGCCCCAATAGGGGTCTGGGTGATAGCCGCGCTGATGGTCGAATGGGTGCCACTGACAACCACCGATGAACTGTCCCGTGGTCTTGAAAAGCTCTGCGGTAGAGCGGAACAGGCTTTTCGCCTGTTCAAGCATCGGCCGCTCGCCCCATGAGCGCGAGGCACGGTTCAGGTTGTTATGGGCATACCAGTCATCGACCAGTTCACCAAACTCACGCGTAAAAATACATTGGCGGACTTTGGCTGGGTCTCCTTCGGGTAAACCATCGGACTTGAAGTCATCGCCCGGCCAGCCATAGACCACGTCGTAGTGATCTTTCACTCCTGCAGAATGCATATCAGCAGCAGCGACAGGACGGTAGGGATAAGGATATTCGTCTTTGGTGATTTGAAGGGCCTGCAGGGCAAAGTCCTCCGGATAGCGCGTCTCGTTGAGGATCGGTTCCCACATCAGCACACAGGGATGGTTGCGGTCTCTACGGATGATATTGCGGGTGTTCTGGTGTACCTTCTCGTCCCAGCCCTTGTCTTTGTTCCAATATTGCCAGCCTGGTGTGGCTACGATGATGAAGAGTCCCAATTCATCGCAGGCATCCATAAACGACGGGTCTTGCGGATAGTGGGCGGTACGGATAATCGTAAAACCGGCATCACGCAGTCGTTTGGCGTCGCGCCATTGTTGCGAGTTTGGCAGGGCGTTGCCCACGTAGGCGAAGTCCTGGTGACGGTTGGCGCCGACGAGCTGGTGGTAGCGCTTGCCATTGAGGTGGAAGCCGGGGGTGCCCGACGGAAAACCGTCGGGAACAGTGGCTGTTCCGCGGAACTCGAAGGAACGGATGCCAATGCGGGTAATGCCACCATCGAGCGACTGCTTGCCCTCCTTGATGCGGGTGGCGATGCTATATAGAAAGGGCGATTCTGGGCTCCAGAGGCGCGGGTTTTTGACGAGGAAGCGCTGGGTAACGGTGCGAGCCTCGCCGGAAGCAAGGGTGAGCTTTGTATGCTGCGATGGAATCGCAGCAGAAGAGACGGAACCATTGGTGTTTTGCGACTGAGTCGCAAAAGACAAGGCGTTCTCGACGGTGATGGTGCGAGGGCGGGTGTCGGTGTTGTGCACCTCGGTATTGACGAAGACCTCAGCGCTCTTGTCGCTTATGTTGGCATAGTGCACGAAAATGCCGCCACCAGCCACCTTGTTTTCCTCGAGGGCATCGGTGATGGCTACCTTGTTCTTGGCAATGAGCCACACGTCACGATAGATGCCGCCATGATAGGCGAAGTCGAGCGTCATCTGCTTTTTGCCGGGAGGGTAGGTCTTGTCGTCGCTGTTGTCGGCGCAGATGGCGACGACGAAATCGTCGCCCACCGAACCAGCAGAGAGCGAGGAACCATCGGTTAGGGGAATGGTGATGGGCAGGTAGCCGCCCTCGTGCTCCTTCACCTTCTGGCCGTTGACGTAGATGGTCTGCTTGCCCATGATGGCCTCGAAGTGGAGGGTGACGTCACGGCCTGCGCACTCCTTGGGCAGGCGGAAGTGCTTGCGGTACCAGGCTATGCCTTGATAGTTACGACAACCGCTGGCCTCGGCAGGCATCAGCTGGACGGTATGGGGCGTGGAGACAACTTCCCACGATGTGTCGTCGAAGTCCTTGGCTTCAGCACCAGCGATGTCGCCCAAATGGAAGCGCCAGCCGGCATTGAAGTTCCACACCAGACGGCCACTGTTCTCTAAAGGGAAGAGACCGGCAACGGACCCACCTCCTGCCCCTCCCTGTATGGAGGGGAGAGATATGATGGGAAGCGCGGACAAGAGGAGGATAAAAACGGACAGTATCTTTTTCATTTTCTTAATCGTATTAGTTCGGGTTGTTGTAGTCGCCTTTGCTTTGGGTATTGACAGGTTGAGAGTCCCAGTCGTCAGTACGGAACGAGCTGACGGGCAGGCCGTCGTGCATCAGGTCGCCCTCCACCCAGTCGCGCCAGGCATAGCGTACGGCAGCTGGTTGTTTCACCTTATCGCTGACGACGTAGACGCGATTGCGCGAGTACCATACCTTCGTGGCCGGATGGAACACGCGGTCCTGACCTGCCACCTCGAAATTCTTGCTGCTGGGACCATGCTCGAAGTACACCCACTCCTTGCTGCGGTCGAAGCTGATGACACAGGTGTCGTTCTGGAAAGTCACTTCTTTATAGACGGCGAAGTCGGGCAGTCCCTTGACGTCGTAAGTGTTGCTGAGTGCCAGAAGTGCTAAGCGCTCGCCAGCCTGACGCTTCTTGCGGGGATGGATGCCATATTCCAGACCAGCATCCATCAGCACAGCCATGCGGGCATTGGGAATTATCGTCTCTGCCTTCATCTGCTGTTCACGGAGCAGCTGGCTGTCTTTCCAGCCGATGAGGCTGTAGTCGTAGGGGGCTATCTGACAATAGTAGAACGGGAAGTCGCCCTGCTTCCATTCTGCACGCCACCCTTCCACCATCGCTTTCAGAAGTTCTGCATAGTAGTCATAGCGAGGCACGTTATCCTCACCCTGATACCAGATAGCACCACGCATGCCATAGCCAATCAAGGGTTTCAGTTGTCCGTTATAGAGTGCCGTGGGACAGCGTTGCTGCAACTTCTTGACATCCTCCTCCGTGACGTGCTGGTTCACCTTGGGGAAGGCCTTCAGCCAGTCGGCCTGCATCCAGGCCTCGCAAGCCGAACCACCCCAAGAGGTGACGATAAGACCCACGGGAACATCAAGTGTAGAGCGCAAGGCACGACCGAAATAGTAGGCCGTAGCCGAGAAGTCGCGTACGCTGGCACTATTGGCTTCGTTCCACAGTCCTGTCACATCATTGACAGGCGTCAGCGAGGCGTTACGCTTCACGGTGAAGAGGCGTAGCTGTTCATCCTTGCAACGCAGCAGTTCCTCTGTCGTACCCTCTACGGGTTGCTGCTTAAAGCCCTTCATCTGCATCTCCATATTCGACTGGCCAGAGCATATCCATACCTCTCCAATCATCACATTGCTCAGCTGAACGGTATCGCCATCCCTCAGCCAGATGGTGTATGGACCTCCAGCCTTGGGAGTCTTTATTACCACCTCAAAACGACCATCCCAGTGAGCGGAAGTCGAGTAGGATTTCTTGTCCCACGACGTCATGACCATGACTTTCTTCCCTGGTTCTGCCCATCCCCAGATGTGACACTCGCTCTGCTGTTGCAGCACCATGTTGTCGCTGAAGAACTTAGGGAGAGTAACCTTCGCACTTGCGCTAAATGCTAAAATACAAATGATCAATGATAAAAAGATGCGTCTCATATTCATTCGTGCAATTCGTTTAATTCGTGGTTGTTATCATCATGGGTGGTGCGAGGAGTCCGGCAGGCAATAGTTCGTTACCCTTCGTGCGATACTTGGCGTTAGTCCAAATGCCGTCGTAGGGCGCCTTGCCGTTGTCGAGGCCGCGCAGGGCATTGTGCCAGGTGTTCACCACCTCGATTTCTATCGTGTTCTTGCCTTTCTTCAAGGCTTCCGTGATGTCAACCTCATAGGGGGCTGTCCAGGCGATGCCACAATCCTTGCCGTTGACCCAGACGTGGGCAATGTCCTTCACGTTAGGCAGTGAGAGCCATGCACGTCCTTCTACCTTTGTTTGCTGTTTGAAGGTCGTGGTATAGCGGGCATGTCCGCTGAAGTAGCGTATCTTGTCATCGGCATGCTGGCTCCAGTCGAAGAGCTGCTGGGCCTTAAGTGTCACCCCACTCTCGCGGAAAGTGATGTCCCACGGTCCGTCCATCACACAAGGGGTCTGACCCTTTGTGTGGTTTGGCACAAGGGGATAGCTCTCCTGTGTGGTGGTAACGAAGCAGGAACCATAGGCGGGTAGGGTGACGGTGCCGTCGTATGCGGTGTATTCGTCAGTGACGGGATTGTAGACGACAGCATCCTTATTGCCACAACGGAATTGGGGTTTGAAGGTTTGTGTCTCTGCCGTCTGATTCGAAAGGAAATAGATGTCCTTATCGTCTGTAGTACGATGGGCAAAGGCAATACCATCGGGTAGTACGGCGTCAGGGACAATGTCGTCCAGCGTGGGCTGTTGGTAGGGCTTGTCGATGATGAGTACACCTTGTCGGCGCAGCTGGGCTATCTTAGCCTTAGCTTCCTTGGAGACCAAAGCACCTTGAGGAATGACCAACACCTTATATTTAAAGGGTTGAGTCAGCAGGGCGTCCTTGTTCATCGAGTCGTACTGATAGCCGTGCAGGGGATTCACCCAGTCCTTCAGGTCGAGGATGTTAGCCGAGTGGCGCACACCCACGGGCGACTCCTCCATAGGCTGACCCACATTAGCAAGACGCTTGCGTTCAGAAGCGACACGCTCAGCCCCAAACAAGCCAGGCAGCATGGATACCAGTTTATCTGGTGTTAAGGCTCGCGAAGGGATTTCCTCACCCGTATAGACAGCAATATCCACCACGGGTTTGCCTTCTTGCAGAAGCGTCTGACAACGGGTAATATAGTCGACGAACGGCTTGGCTTCAGCGAACCACGTCTGGTCGCGCTGGAAGAAAAGTCCGATTCCATCGAGCGTCATGCCCGGTTTTCTGTCGAGCCACGGGTTGTGGGTGTTGACATGGAAAAAGAGGCGGTTCATACCCAAGGCAAAGTTACGGTCCAACAATGCCTTGATGCTGGCCGGGGTCTCGTCCCATACACCACGCACCTCAGTAAAGCCCTCGGCTTGCACGATATTCTTGCCGTAGACATGGGCACCACTGATGGCATCGAGCATGTCGTTGGGTTTATCGTGAGTAGGCGAGTTGAGCCAGTATTCACCCATCGGCACGTCGACATACTTGTAATGCGTCATTCCGTCGCTGACCATCGTGGGAGCAACGCTCTCGCTGGAGAGCTGCACACCATACTCTTTAGCCTTCTGTGCCACAGTAACAAAAAAGACCTCGTTCACCAGTTCGTCGATGGTACGGCGGACGTCTCTCAGCGTCTCGTCGCCACCGCTCATGGGCACACCGGCATAGATGGGTAACAGCGGTATGAGGTCGTAGCCACGACGGCGTTCAAACTCCTGGGCAAAGTTCTTGCCCCAGTTTTGCGAACCACATTCCCATGAGTCGACGTGCATATACTTGATGGCACGATGGTTGGGACGTTGCATGAAGAGACCGAACCACGAGTCGATCTGTTTGCTGACGGCAGCTGCCGAGAACTTGTCACACTCCAACCCCTTGGCACCACCAGCTGTAGCATTGGTATGTCCCGTTGAGGTATGGCCCATACGAAGGATGCGCCAGGTGCCCTGCGGCAGGTCGATGTCCAGCATGTCGCCATCCATCTTCGAACAGACGAGGTCTTGAGGACGCAGGAAGTCCATTAATGGCAGATCTGCCTCTGGCGTGTCGGGGGCAATGCGCCACACATAGCCTGCCTTGCCCTCCCAGTTGTCGATGAGCGGCCAACGGCCCAGCTTGATGTTCTTCAGTCGGAGCACGGGCTTCCACTTGGCGGCATCCAGATCCTCCGCTCCTGGTTCCGTACCCTCCGGTGTCCATTCAAAGCGGAAGTACTTGGCGGTTGTTGGTGGAATGGAAAAGGTGGTATTGAACCCAGTGTTCTGCCAACCTTGCCGTGGGGGCGTCAGCTGTTTGACGGTATGAAAGATGACACCGTCGGGCGATGCCTTGACAGTCAGCCGCTGACATTGGATATTCGTGCCAGAGGGCTCTATCTCGACGTTGCGCACTAACGTAGGCTTGTCGAATTCATATTGTAGCCAGCAAGGCTCGTCAGCACAATAGACGCCCTTGGCGTTGATGGTGACTTCAGGGGAGTAAGTGAGGATACCCGACGGAAAACCGTCGGGAACGGTGGCTGAAGGGACATGTGACGCGTCGGGAACGTTGGCGGGAGGAACAGGTACCGCATAGACGGCGATGTCCTCGTAGTGGTTAGCGTAGTGCTGGGGCTTGGGCATGGTAAAATGATGGTGCCCACTGCTGACGACGGTATCGCAGAAGACAATCTTTTGCATCGACTCCTCGGGCTTTATCCAAGGACCGCCAGCGAGTGCAAAACCGTCGCAGACGTGGATACCCATGTCCAGACCGAGGGAATCGGCTTGAGCGAGCGCACAATCTACCATTCGCCAGAAGTTGGGAGTTAGCGCATCAGCCTTCCCTTCATATTCAGGACGCTCGACAGCTCCACGGATAGGCATCAGATAGCAGCCTCCCAGTCCCACATCCTTCATCGCCTGCAGGTCAGCTCTGATACCTTGTTCGCTGACGGCACCGTACATCCAGTACCAGAAGGTCCAAGGGCGCGTCGTGCCAAAGGCACTGACGCTAAATGAGAAATGAGCAATGAGGAATGAGAAATAAAGTAGGCGCTTCATATCCGTGTAATCCGTTTAATCTGTGGTCAAAACAATTATTCGAATCGTAGTATTGCACTGATGCTTCCTTCACCTTTACTCCAATAGGGCTGTGCAGAGGGACCATTGAGGTCGGTGGTATTCACCTTGTTACGAACAGCAGGGATGGCCTTGAGGATAGAGATTCCTGTCTCTGGCAGCGTATAAAGAATATGGTCACGACCATCACGAGGGGTATAGACTCCTACAAAGTCTGATGGCTGGAGGATACCTATCTTGCCTTCGCTCGTCTCCATCTGCATCCAGCTGACGCCAGAGAAGTAACCTTTGAATTCCGGATACTCAAACGTCTCGCCGGGGATGGGGTCGTTGTACTTGTTGTTCCACAGGCCATACTGCGGACCTTCCATGCGGTTCTGCCAGACACGATAGGGACCTTTTCCTACCCATGTCTTGCTCTTGACCAGTTGCTCAGGATAGTCAAAGCAGACACCCAACAGGTCAACGACACCATTGAAGTAATAGTTGGCCTGCAAGGTCACTTCGCCATTGTCGTTGAATGCCCATGTGACACTGTTGAGGGAACCATGTCGGTAGCGTGCCGTCAGCACGCCATTTTGCAGTTCAAAGCCACAGAATGCCCCCTGGTCAGCATACTCAGTGTATTCCGTCTTTTTCTTGAAAGCTTCCTTGTCATCGTGATTATAGAAGCCGTCATCTGAACGGTCTGAGCGCTTGGCAGTGATGAAGCGAGGGCCATTGTTAAGCGAGAGGGTCCTACTGCCAACATTTACCTGTTTCAACCGACCGTCCTTCTTCGCGAACGTATACGTCTTCCCTGCGACCTTGACAGAGAGCTCATCTGCGGTCTCTGTCTGGGTGCAGTCAGTACCTGTTCCATCATAAATGCGAATCGCATCTGATTCGAAAGACCACGTATAGACTTCCTCACCTTCCGGATTGGTAGCCTTTATTTGCAGCACGTCACCAGTACCCTTTGGCATGTCAACCTTGGTGGAGGCAAAAGGCTCTACGCTGCCAACATTCAAGACGCCATGACTGACGGTCTTTACATCCGACTGGCCATAGACAGGCATGTTCAGGTATTGATAACTGAACTTGCAGTCTTTCAGGTTGATGAAGTTATAGCAGTTTGTAATTACCAGCTGTTGTCCCCTTTCCTCTATTTGAATAGGGCTCCACACCTCGCGGATGGTATAGAACGAGCCTTCTTTCTCCATGTGAGGACCGACGATGCCGTCAGCACCGAAGTTGCCCATGCAATCGATGTAGGGGACAGAGCCAGCGGAGGAACCGCTGGATACCTGGTCGGTGCGCACCACGCCTTGGTCCATCAAGTCCCACAGGAAACCACCTGCACAACGGGGATTCGACATCATCAGTCGCCAGTAGTCCTTCAGACCAGCACCGTGACCGCCGTCATACAATCCATGCAGGAACTCCGTCGGCATAAATATTTCCTTCTGTCGCATATATTCCGCCGTCTCGCCCCACGAGCGGTAGTGCTTGGTCTCGAAGCCATTACGATTGGCCCAGGGGTAGAGCACCACGCGTTTCTGGGGGTCGAACTTGTGGAAGACGGGCTCCAGCTCATAGTTGAAGCCACCCTCGTTGCCATTGCTCCAGAAGATAATGCTGGGATGGTTAACATCGCGCGTCACCATCTCTTCTACTATCTGGCTTCCGACGATGGTCTCATGCGCCCAATGCCAGCCAGGCTGTTCGCACTCCACATAGAGGCCCAGCGAGTCGCAGGCATCCAGAAATTCCGGGTCGGCAGGGTAGTGGGATAGGCGTACGGCATTCATGTTCATGCTCTTAATCAGCAGCACGTCCTCGATGTTCTTCGCCTTTGACAGCGTGCGGCCCGTCTCAGGACGGAAGCTGTGGCGGTTGACGCCCTTGATGATGACCTTCTGGCCATTGATAAAAACGCCATCTTCGTTACAACCATAGACATGCGAAGCCCATTTCTCATTACTCATTTCTCCTTTCTCATTTCGATAGCTATGGCGATATTCAATGGTGCGGAAACCGAAGCGCTGACGTTCGGTGTGCAGCGGTTTCCCAGTTGCATCCTTCAGTGTAAAGACGGCGGTATAGAGGTTGGGCTGCTCAGCATTCCAGGGCTTGATGTTCTTGGCGGTGAAGTCAGCCCGTGTGCCATCGCTGGCAACGGGGAAGGCAGGGCTGGTGGCTACCTTCTTGCCTTTGTCGTCGACTAAATCGACGACCACCGAACTGTTGGGTACGGCGCGGTTCAGGAAGACGTCGGCCATAAAGTGGCCGTCACCCTTGGCATCGATGGCTACGCGCTGAATGTTTAGGGCGGGTTTGGCAATCACAAACACCGGACGCCAGATGCCGCCGAAGTTCCAGTAGTCGGCACGGCGCTCAGCAAGGTTCACCTGCGGGTTGGTGCTCTCCTTCAGCACCTCCACCTCCAAGCGGTTTTTCTTCTTGCCGAAAAACACGCGGTCGCTGACGTCGATGGTATGCCGCGTATAGCCACCCTGATAGGTGCCATTGCCTGCTTTGCGACCATTGATCTGCACGCGAATCTCCGTAAAGGCAGCCTCAAACACCAGCTGTATCTGTCGGCCTTGCCACGCTTGCGGCAACGTGAACTCCGTCTTATACTTTCCTGTTTCGTCGGCAATACCCTCAGGCGTTGCCTTGCCATAGAAGCGCATGCCATACTGGTAAGTACCAAAGCCCTGCAGTTCCCAACACGAGGGAACGCCAATCTTCGTCCACTGGCCGCTGTTACGTCCGTCGCTGCATAAGAAGTCCCACTGCACCATGTCGTCACAGCCGTGACCACTCAGATACTGACGCTCCGTCTCAATAGATGGCTGCGCATGCATTGCTGTGGCTATCACTCCCAGCACTGCCAAAAGAAAAGTCCGTCTCATATATAGCTATACATTATTATATATATGAGACGAACTCTTACCGGTTTTGTCACCATGGAGACCTATTCCGTGATGATCAGTCCACCCAGGGGTTGCATGGTGACCTTCACCTCTCCTTTCTTGTCGACTTTCAGGGTTTTCAGTACGGGCTTCGACGGTCCCTTCTTCTGGGGCTCGTCGATATACAGCTTCACCGTCTTGCCTGCCAACATGGGCAGCGACAGCGTCAGCGTCTTCACTATGTCTTGACCGTTCAGACCGCCGATATACCAGTGGTCGCCATTCCCGTCGGTTTTCCGGCGGGCTAAGACCACATACTTACCCGGATAGCCATCCACATACTGCACCTCGTCCCACGTCGTCGGCAGAGCCTTCAGGAAGTCGAGCTCAAACGGTGGCAAGCCCCCCTCAGTACCCCCGGTAGGGGGAAGAAAGTTGTTCGGATACATCGCCACACAGTTGACGCTGGTCTGCAGTACGATGCCAGTCGCCATTTCGAAGATGTCGGTGGTATAGCGCTTGTGGCGACTCTGGTTGTCGCGGCTGAGGTGGTGGTTCATGATGATGCCGCCCCAGTCGATGGAGCCGATGGCATTGCGCGAGAAGGGATGCATCGTCAGCTCGAAGCCTTCCTTCTGGGCATGATACTCCGAGAAGAACACATTCTCAGAGGCCAGCACAGCCTCCGAGGCGACGTAGTTGGGATACATGCGTTCCCAGCCGCGTGGGATGGTACAGCCGTGGAACACCACCTGCAGACCGTAGCGGTTGGCATCGGCCAGGATGTCCTCGTAGAGTTTCATGTTCTCCTGCTTGTCACTGCCAAGGAAGTCGACCTTGATGCCGGCAATGCCCAACTGCTGCAGCCATGCCATCTCGCGGTTGCGGGCCAGGGCGGTATTCATGCAGTTGCGGGGTGTCTGCGGGGCATCGTTGGCATAGCCGTTGGAGTTATACCACAGCAGCAGTTTTACGCCTTTGCTGTTGGCATAACGGTTCAGCTCTACAATGCGCTCACGGCCTATCTGCGTGTCCCACCAGTTGTCGACCAGTACATACTCAAAGCCCATCTTGGCCGAGAGGTCTATCATCTGCACCTGGTCGTCGTAGTTGATACTGGTGTCCTGCCAGATGAGCCATGACCACGTATAGCGGCCGGGCTGGTAGTCCTGGCTGGGTTCGTATAACGGTTCCACGACGTCATACATGATAGTGGTCTCAACGACAGGCTTCAGCGTCGTGCCGACGGTGATGGTGCGCCAAGGCGTTACGCCGGGTAGCGACAGACCGGCCCACGGACTGCCCATGCCACCCATCTCACCCTTGTTGGGGAAGGCGATGGTATAGCCGCGTCCTGCCTCATAGTCGCTGAGGTGCGAGGCACAGTAGTTGCTGCCCACACCGGTCTCGCTCACCAGCACCCAGCCGCTGGTGCCAATCTTAAACAGACAGGGGAAGGTATAGCCTTCGCCGAAGGTGGAAGGCTCCGTCAGCGGGGCGTCGGTCTTATATTCCTCTTCATACGACGGCTTGGTACGCTGCCAACCAGTCATAGGGTTGATTTGCGGACACAGGAACGTCGTCGTTCCCTCGGGGAAGTTAAAGCCTGAAGCCTCGCTATAGATGATGGCCAACAGACGCTCTACATTCTGCCCCGTACCCTTGGGTTGTAGTCCGTAGCGATAGGCGATGTCGTTATTTGATACACAGAAGGTAACGGTCAACGGCAGACCCTCGCCATTCACGTACGTCAGGTCGGTCTGGCGGGCTACATAATGTGCACTGGAGGCCTTGGTACGCGTCATCGTATAGGTGCGGTCAATGCTACTCTCCTTGATGTCCTTCAGCGTCAGACTCTGGGTGAAGTCACCGATGTCGGTCTTCAGTCCCAATGCCGACGGTGCCAGCATCTGCTGACCGTCATAGTCGACGGTATATGCCAGTCGTCCGCCCTCGTCGTTAACGGTTACCACCAGTCGTCCGTCGGGCGACGTTATTACAGTCTCCTTAGCCTGCATGCCCAGGGCCAGCAGCCCACAGAGCACCATCAACAGTTGTCGCTTCATGTGATTCTCGTTTTCAGTTATTCGTTTCCTTAAAAGAAAAGTGCCTCGTAAAAGGCACTTCTCATATTTCTTTCGTTGTCCAAGGCGGATTCGAACCACCACAAACAGAACCAAAACCTGTTGTGCTACCATTACACCATTGGACACCGTATGCACTAAGCGGGTGCAAAGGTAAGAAATATTTGGCAAACCGCCAAATATTTCTTGCCATTTCTCATTTCTCATTTAACAATGAGCAGGTAGTAGTTCTTCTTACCCTTCTGTGCCAGCAGGTACTTGCCGTCGATGAGGTCGTCGGCAGTAACGGCACGGTTCTGGTCGGTCAGCTTCTCCTTGTTGAGGCTGACACCACCGCCCTGCACCATCTTACGCATCTCACCCTTCGAGGGGAAGACGGGGGCTACGGTGGTGAACATCTCGATGGCGGGCTGACCCAGCTGGTCCTTGCTGATCTCGAAGTGGGGTACGCCGTCGAACACGTCGAGGAAGGTCTGCTCGTCAAGCTTCTCCAAACCCTCCTTGGTGCTCTTGCCAAACAGCAGGTTCGAAGCTTCAATAGCAGCATCCAATGCCTCCTGCGAGTGTACCATCACGGTGACCTCCTCGGCCAGACGCTTCTGCAGCACGCGGCGACCGGGATCCTGCTTGTGCTCCTCGACGAGGGCATCGATCGTCTCCTTCTCCAAGGAAGTGAAGATCTTGATATACTTCTCGGCATCGTCGTCGCTGACGTTCAGCCAGAACTGGTAGAACTTATACGGCGTGGTGCGCTTCGGGTCGAGCCAGATGTTGCCGCTCTCGGTCTTGCCGAACTTCTTGCCGTCGCTCTTCGTGATGAGCGGACAGGTCAGGGCGAAGGCCTCGTTCTCGTAACCCAGCGTACGGCGGATGAGCTCCGTACCCGTGGTGATGTTACCCCACTGGTCGTTACCGCCCAACTGCAGCTTGCAGTTCTTGTGCTGGTAAAGGTACAGGAAGTCGTAGCCCTGCAGCAGCTGGTAGGTGAACTCGGTGAAGCTGAGACCGTCGCGGGCAGTACCGTTCAGGCGCTGCTGTACGCTGTCCTTGGCCATCATGTAGTTGACGGTGATGTGCTTACCCACCTCGCGGGCGAAGTCCAGGAACGTGAAGTCCTTCATCCAGTCGTAGTTGTTCACCATCTCGGCAGCGTTGGCGTCCTTGCTTTCGAAATCCAGGAACTTCGACACCTGGGCCTTGATGCACTCCTGGTTGTGGCGCAGCGTCTCTTCGTTCAGCAGGTTACGCTCCTGCGACTTACCAGAGGGGTCGCCAATCATACCTGTGGCACCACCCACCAGGATGATGGGCTTGTGGCCGCAGCGCTGCAGGTGACGCAGCATCATGATGCCACACAGGTGGCCGATATGCAGTGAGTCGGCCGTGGGATCGGTACCCAGGTAGGCTGTTACCATTTCTTTCTGGAGCAGTTCTTCCGTGCCGGGCATCATCTGTGCCAGCATTCCGCGCCATTTCAGTTCTTCTACAAAATTCTTCATATTGCGTTCTATTATTATACTTTCGTAACCATTATTTATAAAAGCGGTGCAAAGGTACGAATAAAAAATGAGCTGACCAAATGGTCAGCCCAAATTTTGAAGAAAAGCTATGGTGCACTGCTGCCACCACTGTTCAAGATGATGTTGACCACGGCGACGGCATCAGTGATGGTGATCTTGGGCTTCCCCTCGTCGTCTTTGTCGCCATTGACGTTGGCAGCCACAATATTGAAGTTCGCCGACGGGTTGCCGAGGATGTAGTTCACGATGGCTACGGCATCGGTGATGGTCACCTTACCGTCGCCATTGGCATCGCCCAGGATGACGCCCAACAACCCCTTGGCCGTTTCGCCGTTACCGAAGTCGATGACATAGGCCGTAGGCTGGGCAGCCTCGTCAATCTCGACGAAAGCACGCAGGGCTCCCAACGTCTCGTCGTTGGCAAAGTGCAAGTTCTTCTCTGCCCCGAGGAACAGGATGCTCTTGTTCTCGCCGCTTATGCTGACGGGGTCGTAATTACCGCAGAACTTACCGCTCGTGAAGGCGACGTCCGTCGGCACTGCTACGGTGATGAATTCCGGGTCTTCGTAACTGTCACGGTAGGGATTGGCCACCTGCCCCGTGGCGGTAGTCACGGTGACGTCGTAGAACACGGGGTTGACGATGTTGGCCGCCATCGTCTTCTTCACGATGTACGGCTTGCCGGCCTCGATGCGGGTGGCATCCTTGAAGTTCAGGTAGAGTGTCGTACCATCGATGCCCGTTACGTGGCCGTCACTGGCCGTCTCGGTATCGAGTTCCTTCACGGTGAAGCCCTCCAGCGGCGTGCCACTGAAGTCGTCGATGTCGAAGGGCAGGCACAGCGTGTTCCAGTCGCCGTCGGTGTGGATGGTGCGGCCGCTAAGCATCAGGTTGTGCGTCTGGCCGTCCTTCAGGACAAGGAGCTGGCTGCTGTTATAGGTGCCATTGTCGTCGAAGAGCTGTTCGATGACAGGCGGCTCCACGGTCTTCCCGTCGCTGGCAAACTGGATGAGCACGCTGCCGTACTCACCTTCCTCAGTGGGCGCGGGGAGCAGGAAGCGGTAGTTCGCTGTCAGGCTGGTGAGCTTCGTCACGCTGGCTGTCATTGTCCCGCTCACGTCATCAAACTCCTGCACCAGCGCAAGGTCTTTCACACCGTCGAGGTCGAGGTCTAAGCCCATCGGGTCGCTCTCGTTGTTGAAGTAACCCGTCAGCATGGTCAGCTGGGCAGACAGTCCCAAGGGGATGGCCACCGACTCGCTAACCGCCGTGGCCGTGAGGTCGATGACGTATCCCTCGCCCCACTCGGCATAGAGCGTCAGGCTCTCGCTGAAGGTGTACGGCCTGCCGGCATAATAGCGTGTGCCTGTGCCGTCGGCCTGGGTGTTCCAGCAGAGGAAGTCCTTGCCATCTGGGGCGGTGAAGGTGCAGGCTGGCAACTGCATATCGACGCTCTTGCTACCGCTGACGGCATCCATGGTGCCTGTGCCGCCGTTGGCGTCGAAGGTCAGCGTGATGGCTTCGGGCACGGTGAGGCTTAGCGCCACCTGTGCCCCGCTGCCGAGGCTATAGGTGTAGGTCTCGGCGGGGTCGTTGCTGATAAACACGGCGTCGTAGTTCAGATACGTGGAGTAGTCGCCCGCAGCAGCCGCCGCCCACACCTCCTCGGGGATGTGTACCCACAGCGTGGCACTCTGCCCTGCCGCCGTGAGCGACTCCGAGAGTGCGCTAGTATTGGTGTGCGCCCCGGCACCCTTGCGGCCTGTCAGCGTCACCTCGCTGTCCTTATAGAACGTGAGGTTCATGCTTGCGCCGCTGCCCACCAAGGGCGTCACCGCCACGGCATCGGCCACGCGGGCCTGTGCATCCTCGTTCCAGAACCAGCCCATCGTCAGGCTGTTCAGGGTGACGGTGATGTCCGTCCACTCCTGTCCGTAGGGGATGGCGATGCTCGCTTCGCCAGCCGACGCTGTCACGGCGCAGGGCCAGCGTACCGCGAAGTCAGAAGATACGCCACTATTCCAATAATCGCCCTTCGTCACAGCATTCCATTGCGCCTCGGTGCCGTCGAAACAGAGGTTGGCTAAATTTGGGCAGCTATAGAACGTGGATTTGCCGATGCTGGTCACACTCGATGGAATAACGACAGAGGTTAAGCCTGAGCAGCCAGAGAACGCATACGATCCGATGCTGGTCACATTCGATGGAATAACGACAGAGGTTAAGCCTGAGCAGCCAGAGAACGCATACGATCCGATGCTGGTCACACTCGAGGGAATAACGATAGAGGTTAAGGTTGTCTCTCTAAACGCATACGCTCCGATGCTGGTCACACTCGAGGGAATAGAGGAGCTTTTGCATCCGTACACCAAAGTGTTCGTAGCCGTTTCGATGATGGCATTGCACCCGTCACGGCTGTCGTATTTAGGGTTACCCTCATCTACTACGATGGTTGTAAGGCTTGCATGTTGCAAGTAATCAATCGCATAGACACGCCCCACCCTGAGCGACGTGACATTCACACCGGTCCAATACTTCGTCTTGACGACTTGTTTCGAAAAATAGTTATCGAGGATGATGTCTTGATTCAGGCAATCGATGGTGAGGAGGCCGCTGTTGTCCAGCGTCCAGTACACGCAGGAGTTATCCTTATAAAGATTGTTTTCATTGGTCCAACCTGCCGCCCACCCGTCACCGCACCAGCCGCAACTGCCGTCGGTGCAGCTGACCTTGAGTTTGGGTGAGTACTGATAGTTGTAACCACTCCAGTTCGACATCGAACCCGGATAGGTCACCATACACGTGCTGCTGATTTTGGCAAAGGGAGTTGCATACTCGCCGATACCAGTAGCGGCTTGCCCGAAGGTGACGGACGTTAGGCTGTTGCAGCCCTCGAAGGCCCGGTCGCCGATGCTGGTCACGCCAGGCATGGTGAGCGAAGTGATGCCCGAACCCGTGAAGGCGTTGCCAATCTCTATCATAGACGCGGGCAGGCAGTTCGTGCCTCCTTCAACGGTTTCACCATTGTCATCAATCAGCAGAATGGTCGAAAAATACGTGTTATTCTGCATGTAGGGCATGTTCTCAATCGAGGCGTCCTGGTAGAAACGGATGGTCGTCAGCCTCGTGAACCCAGATAAAGCGTTCCAAGAAAAGCCACTGACCGTTTTGCCACCCAAGGTCTTGGGGATGGTAAGGTCATATGTAGACGCCTTCTTTTTATCAGGGAGTGTGTTGCCGGTAATGGTGCATGTTCCTCCAGGAGCGTCACTATACTGCCAATATGCGTCCTCTAACGAATCCGCCCGCGCCGTCGTGGCCGTCATTATCACTGCAAGCAGCAGTACCGCCGCCCGCAAAAAGAATCTCTTGTTTGGTTGATCTGTAGTCATTGTATTTAAGAATTAATTATTTGTCCGATGGGTAACTGTACGTGAGTGGTGGGATGGGGGATGAGATTAAAGTTACACCGCCACGCCCGTCCTCATCACTTCGCGATAAATCGGCGAGTCCTCGCCACTCTCTAAGAGGATGGGCTCGATGTAGAGACTTACTTTGTCAACATCACGGCATAGACTTGACGATGTGTCCCACCACGTGCCTTCCTCAATCTTGGGCACGATGACGGCCACGTCGATGTCGCTCCACTCATTGGGGCAGTCCTTGGCGTAGGAACCGAACATCATCACCTTCGTCGCCGGGTCGAAACGTGGGGCGATGACTTCCTTGTAGCGGCGCACCAGCTCCAGGGCGAACTCCTTGGGCAGGATGCCCTGCACGGTGAGTGGCGTGAAGTTCACAGGGTCGATGACTTTTCCTGTAGTTTTTGGAGTATCCATGTGTACAGCTGTTTGGTGGTTTCTAATATCTCGGCAGTCTTTTCACGGTTGAGCGAGCGGGCCACCTCGTCCTTGACTTCCTGATAGCGGGCTTCGATGTTCATCGGCTTGATGAAGTCGAGGAACTTCAGCTGCTCCTCGCTCATCTTCGTGTAGAGACCACAGCCCTATGCAATCTTCTTATGATCGTGGAGGTAGGGCGGGTCGTCATCGCGGCACACGCACCAGTAGGCTTTGAGCGTCTTTTCGATGACCTGATGGCACATGAAGCCCGTGTAGAGCCAGTGCCCAGTCTTGTAGAGGTCATTGGCCACGCTCAGGTCTTCGGCCACGATGTCGAGCCATTTGTCTGCTCTTTCTTTGTTTGCCATAATCGGTTTTTTAATAACTGTGTGCAAAGATACAACTTTTTTCGCAATCTTGTATCGTTTATAGCGTAAAAGTTGCGAAAAGAGGTGAAGTAGCTATACAATGGGGACTCCTGTGTACTCTCCCTTTCTATTTAATACTGTTTTGACTCTGCAAAGATTATCAATTAAAGCGTAGGAAGTAATGAATGAGTATGGAAACTCGCCGACATTCAAAACCAAACTCGCCGAGTTTACTGAAGAAAGTCGCCGAGTTTGCTGACCAAAGTCGCCGAGTTTGGTTTTCGAAAGATTATTAACAACGAGCTAATAAGGCCTTTTTGATGAGTTAAAAAGGCCTTATTGATGGGTTTTAAACTATCAGGAGTGCATTCAAGTTTACGGCACGGGATCGTAGCCGGAGCCGCCCCAGGGATGACAGCGCAACAGGCGGCGGATGGCGAGGTAGAGGCCTTTGAAGGGGCCGTGCTTGAGGATGGCCTGTCGGGCATATTCGCTACAGGTGGGGGTGAAGCGGCATGAAGGGCCTAACAGTGGCGATATGCATAGCTGGTAGAAGCGGATAGGCAAGAGAAGCAACCACCCCAGTGCTTTAGAAAAATAGTGCCACAGCATCTTCATCGTTTCTCGGCTATGCGTTGCAGGAGACTGATAACGCGGGACTCAACTTGTTGCGAGGAGTAGTGCTTGTCGGAGAGCCAGATGAAGGCGAGGGAGAGATGGGTGTTGGGTGATGGGTGTTGGGTGTTGGAGAGCAGCTGCTTGTGATGACGGTAGGCTTCGCGCACCTGACGCTTCACGCGGTTGCGGTCGACGGCATGCTTGAAGTGCTTCTTGGGTACGCTGACAAGGATTTGTACAGGCGCCTCCCCTGAGGGCAGCGCCTGCGTCATAAATACGACTCGTAAAGGGAAGGCGGACAAGGACTGGCTTGTTCCTCCGCCGAAGAGCGTCTCTATCTGCTTACGGCTGACAATGCGCTCCGCTTTCTTGAACGTTGAACGTTGAACGTTGAACATTGAACGTTAGTCTTCATGCTCCAGCAGATAGTGTTGCAGTGCTCCAGTCATAGAAGGATACTTCTCGCTGGGAGCTTCCAGGTCCAGACGCAGACCAGCATCGCGTGCAGCCTTAGCAGTGGCGGGACCGAAGGTAGCAATGGCGATGTCACCCTGGTCGAAGTTGGGGAAGTTCTTGGTCAGGGCCTCGATGCCTGAGGGGCTGAAGAAGATCAGCATGTCGTAGTCGAACGTCTTTACTTCCTCAGGAGTAAAGTCGTTGCTGACGGTACGGTACATGACGCATTCGCAGTGATTCAGCTTCTTTGAGTCGAGGAGAGTCGTCACACTGTTGTTGTGAACGTCGCTCATAGGCACCAGATATTTCTCATTCTTATGCTTCACCATAGCGGGCAGCAGGTCGTCAATCTTGCCGGTGGTTCCGAAGAATACCTTGCGCTTGCGGTACTGTACGTACTTCTGTATATAAAGCGAAATAGTTTCGGTAACACAAAAATACTTCATATCCTCGGGAATGGCGACACGCAGTTCCTTGGCCAGCGTGAAGAAGTGGTCAATGGCGTGACGTGATGTGAAGACAATAGCCGTGTAGTCGAGAATGTTAACTCGCTGGGCACGGAACTCCTTACTGGTAATACCTTCTACCTTGATGAATGGGCGGAAAACAAGCTCAACCTCAAATCTGGAGGCGATGTCGTAGTAGGGTGACTTCTCACTGGAGGGCTGTGGCTGCGAAACCAGAATCTTCTTGATCATAAATGTCCTAAAAATTTATTTTCAAACTATTTGCCGTTAATACCAATGTGCCAGCAAAGGCAAGCAAAGGAATGATTTCGAGGGTGCAAAAGTACAAAATAATCTGCAATTTAACGACATTTTGCCGGAAAAATATCACATAGGACTTGTAAAACGTCAGTAATTTAATGATAAACAAGGCAACACCGAAGTAAATAAGCGTGTTCCGCATGCTTAGATTGAAGTAGGCCTGTAGGACGACGGCAGGGAAGAGGAGGACACCCTCAAGGGAAGTGATAAAGAGAACGGCCTTTATCCATTGTCCGTTTCTTTTACCGTCGAAGAAGACTGCGTTGACGATGGTATAGAGGAGCATTTTGAGTAATAGATAGGCAACGGACATACCCAGGTAGATGGCGATAAGGTGGTACTGTGACTGTAGTATAAAGGTATCGCCGAAGGTGTCAAGGGTATAGAAATAGAAAAGTAGTGAAACCAGAATGCAGGTGAGGAATACCAGAAAGGCTTGGAAGCGTAGCTCGTTGGAAGTCTCGGTCACTTCCGTCGTACCTTCGTGGGGCAAGTAAAAAAGGTTCTTTGCCTGTCGCAGGATGAAACTGCGGGCATTGGCAAAGGAGATGATGGCCATGATGAAGCAGACGAGCAGTAACGACGTGATGATGTTGTCATTATGCACGCTGTAGGGTATGGGGTCGCCTGAAACGCCATAGCGTCCGCCAGGCAGTTCGGGGTGGAACAGGGAGTCTTTTGAGAAAAAACCTTCGCGGTAATATTGGGGCAGTTGCACGTCAAGCATGTTATGCCCTTTGTTATGGCCCGGCAGGTGCAGCGTGTCAGGGCGGTTGCTCCAACGGATCTTCGAAGGCTTGAAGTGAGCCTGGATGGCAGAGTCTTGCTGGGCAGGTGTGGCGTTGCGTGGCAACCAGCTCAGCACCATAGCGGGAGTAAGAGGAGTGTGCTTTGGGGCAACTGAATCACCCTGCACACTCACTCCTGTCTGTATGATGCTGTCTTGTTGCAGTACCATCAGTTAGAGTCCAAAGGCACGTTTGATGTCGTCAACACGATCCAGCTTCTCCCACGTAAACAGTTCGACATCGATGGTCTTGGTCTCGTGGTAGCTGCTGGTGAAGGTCTTCTTGACCACTTCCGACTGACGCCCCATGTGACCATAGGCTGCTGTCTCAAGATACATGGGCTGGCGCAACTTCAGCGAACGCTCAATGGCTTTCGGGCGCAGGTCGAAGAGTTGCTCGATACGCTTGGCAATCTCAGCATCACTCATGTTGACATGTGAACGGCCATAGGTGTTGACGTAGATGTTCATGGGTTTGGCCACGCCGATGGCGTAGCTCACCTGTACGAGCATCTCGTCAGCAACACCGGCAGCTACCATGTTCTTGGCAATGTGGCGGGCAGCATAGGCGGCAGAGCGGTCAACCTTGCTGGAGTCCTTGCCGGAGAAGGCACCACCGCCATGGGCACCCTTACCGCCGTAGGTGTCGACAATGATCTTACGGCCTGTGAGACCGGTATCGCCATGAGGTCCTCCAATGACGAACTTGCCGGTGGGGTTGACGTAGTATTTGATGTCGTTGCCAAACAACGACAGCACACTCTGGGAGTGGATTTTCGACTTGACGCGCGGGATGAGGATGTTGATGACGTCTTCGCGGATGCGCTGTAGCATTCGCTCGTCGTCGCTGTCGAACTCGTCGTGCTGGGTAGAGACAACGATGGTATCGATGCGCTCGGGAATGCCAGCATCGCTGTACTGGACGGTAACCTGACTCTTGGCATCAGGGCGCAGATAGGTCATCTGCTTGCCCTCCTTGCGGATCTCAGCCAGCGTGCGCATGATGAGGTGTGCGAGATCAAGGCTCACGGGCATCAGATTCTCCGTTTCGTTGGTGGCATAGCCGAACATCATGCCCTGATCGCCGGCACCCTGCTCGTCCTCATTGCCATTGTCAACACCGCGGTTGATGTCGGCACTCTGTTCGTGGATGGCAGTGAGAATACCGCATGAGTTACCATCGAACTGGTATTCAGCCTTGGTATAGCCTATCTTCTTAATCGTGTTGCGGGCAATGGTCTGCAGGTCGATATAGACGTCGCTGCGCACCTCACCCATCAGCACCACCTGACCCGTCGTGACAAACGACTCGCAGGCCACGCGGGCCTTCGAGTCGTATGCCAGAAACTGGTCGAGTATTGCATCGCTGATCTGGTCGGCCACCTTATCGGGATGGCCTTCCGATACAGATTCTGATGAAAAGAAATAACTCATTCTTCTTTTAGTGGCGTTATTACGTTGTTACGTTATCACGTTCTTACGATAAATATTATTACTTGGTTTCGGGCAGCATGATAACCTCGATGTGGTTGCCGCTCTTCAGGAGCTCGTTGAGGAAATCACGGACACTGTCGACGGTCAGAGCCTCGACGGTCTTCTTATAGTCGGTGTATGAGTCGATACCGAAGTCCTTCCAAGTAGTGATGGTGTTAATCCAGAAATGATTCTGCTTGGCATTGACGTCAATCTGCTTCAGCATGTACTCCTTCACCTTGTTCAGCTGGTCGGCATCAACAGACTTCTGCATGTTAGCAATTCCTTCGTGGAGCAGACGGATTGCAATCTCCTGCTTGTCAGGATTCATGGGGCAGTACGCCTGCAGCATAGCCTTGGGCTGACGGGTGCTGACGTTGAAGCCGCCAGCGGCACCGCAAGAGTAAGCGGCACTCTCGTCCTCGCGGATTGTCTTCAGGTAGATCATCGACAGAATCTGACCAACGGCATCGACTTTGACACTATTCTCGAGCGTGTAAGGCATGTCGGCATACCACGTCTCAAAGGCTATAGCCTTAGGAGATTCGGTCTTGACGGTAAACTTGTTTACAACCTCACCCTTAGCGAGGGTCAGGGTTTCGTTGAAGTCCTCAGGCTGGGCACCAGTAGAGGGCAGAGAAGCGACATACTGCTCGATGAGCGGACGGATGGCCTGCTCGTCGAAGTTACCACAGAAGATGAAGGTGAACTGGCCGGCATTCTTATAGCGGTCCTTGGCCATCTCGAGGATGCGGTCGTAGTTGATGTCCTTCAAATCTTTTACGTCAATCTGTGTGAAACGGGGGTTGTTGGCGTAGAGCGTGGTAGCCAACGAGTCAGAGAAGACGGCTTCGGGATTCAGCGACTTGTTCTTCAGACCCATTTCTAACGCGGTTAAGAGATTCTGGAACTGCTTCTCGTCCTTGTTGATGGCAGTGAAATAGAGATACTGCATCTGGAACATAGTTTCCAGATCCTTCGGTGTAGAATGGGCCGTAACGTACTGACGGGTGTTGCCCATCGTAGCGTCGGCATTGACCTCCTTACCAGCCAGAGCTTTCTGCAGCTCATTGCTGGAGAAGTTTCCAAGACCGCTCATACCAATAACCTGGTCGAAGACCTTTAAGTTGGTATAGTCGGCAGCACCAAACATGGACTTACCACCCATGGAGAAGGCCTGCATCTGAACCTCGTCGTCCTTGAAGTCAGTCTTCTTCAGGATAACGGTAGCACCGTTGGAAAGCTTCAGCTCTTTGTAGCCGAGGATGGTATTCTCAGTCTCAGAGAGAATCTTACCAGCCTTGATAGTGGTAACGTCTACCAGAGGTTCGTCCTTCACGTTGTCCACGTATGCCTCAATCTTCTCAGCACGGGCAGCGGCAATGGCTGCAGCCATATCCTCTTCAGTGACATAGGCCTTGCCTTCCTTCTCCTGAGCAAACTCCATCACGACGAGGTTGCTGTCAGTTACGGAAATCAGCTCGGGAAGAGCTTGGTTGATGGCCTCGACGGGAATGTTCGGAGCCAGCATCTGCATGGTCTGGAAGAGCACATCCAGAGGAGGAATAGGCTCGTTGTTCAGGTAGTGGTCGCGGTAGGCGTTGCCAAATTCGGCATTCTTACGCTTGTCGCGGTTGGTGTACTGCTTCTCCAAGCTGCTCAGGTAGTCGGCCTTGGCACGCTCATATTCCGTGGCTGTGAAACCGAACTCACGGGCACGGCGGGCTTCTACATACAGTGTCTTGAGTGTCTCGAGATCCTTACCATCCTTAGGATAGCCTTCCAGCCCAAAGCAGTCCTTGGTACGCGACAGGATATACTGTCCGTCGTCGGCATTAGCTTGGAAGAAGGGGCATGACTCTTCCTGCGTCATCTCCTGCAGACGTTGGCTGAACATCCGGGAAATAACGCTCTTGACATAGTCCTCTATGAGATAGGCCATAGTTCCCTTATCCTCAGGCTTGGTAGCCTCATGCTTCATCAGGATGCTTACCTCACTCATCTGCATCTCCTTGTCCTTCTCTGATATGTAAATAGCCTCCTTGGTGTCGGGAACCAGCTCAGGAATGACCTTCGCAGCATTGGGATCCACCTTGATGGGGCCAAACAGCTCCTTGATCTTGGCCTCCATGTGGTCAACATCAATGTCACCCACTACGATGATGGCCTGATTGTCCGGACGATACCACTTCTGATAATAAGCACGCAGGGTCTGGGGCTTGAAGCTGTCAATAACTGACATCAGACCGATAGGCAGGCGCTCACCATATTTCGAGCCAGGATACATCTTGGGCAGTGCTCGCTGATACATACGCATGGCAGGACCTTCACCCAGACGCCACTCGTTATGTACGACATCACGCTCCTTGTCAATCTCCTCGGGATCGAGCAGCAGACCGTTGCTCCAGTCTTTCAGAATCAACAGACAAGAGTCGAGGGCTGTAGCACGTTTGGTGGGCACGTCGCAGACACGATAGACGGTCTGGTCGATAGAGGTATAGGCATTGAGGTCGCTACCGAACTCTACACCGAGAGAACGGGTGAACTCGATGATGCCGTTACCCTTGAAGTGCTCAGAGCCATTGAAGGCCATGTGCTCCAGGAAGTGTGCAAGACCACGCTGGCTGTCATCTTCGTTGATAGAGCCTACGCGCTGTGCAATGTAGAAGTTGGCCACATGTTCGGGATATTCGTTGTGGCGAATGTAATAAGTCAGTCCGTTATCCAGCTTTCCAATACGTACGGCAGGGTCAACGGGAATAGGCGGCATTTGCATCTCCTGTGCCACCATCACTGCAGAGCTGAATACCATCAGCGCTGTCAACAAAAATTGTTTAATTTTCATAATAGTATGATAGTTTATGAATAAATATGCCAATTAGACGCACAAAGGTACACAAAAACTACACCTTATGTGCGAAAACGATGAGAATATTAAAGTTTTTTATATAATAATGGTGGCACTCCCCTTCAGGAATGCCACCTTATTATATATATGAACAAGGATTAGTTGAAGAAATACTTTACACCGACTTGCAGGCGCCAGCACTGACCGCTGGTGTGACTATAGTCCCATGTTTGGGTAATCGGTGTTCCGTCGGTATTGCTGTTCATCACGTAGATGGGAGCAGCACCGTTCTTGACATCGGCCACATTCTTCAAGCGAAGAATCTGACCACCGTTGGCTGTGGCACCCATGCTCTTCTCAACACCCCAGCGTGAACTGAACAGGTTGCCGATATTTTGGAAGTCGGCACTCAGCTGCAGCTTGTGGAAGGTGTTGCCCACCTTGAGGTTGAAGTCGTGAGCCCAACGGAAGTCGAAGCGGTGTACGAAGGGAGGATGCGCAGCATAAGCCTCTGCATATTCGCCCTTGTGGTTCTTCAGATAGTCGTCCTGCTCAACGTAGTTCCAGAAGGCAATGCGGTCGTCGTCGGTGGCAAACTTGATCTCGCTGTCATCACGGGGGATATACATCAGGTCGTTGGTCAGACCGTCACCATTCACGTCGTTGCTGTAGTAGTAGCTGTAGCCCGTCGGACGGTAGCCCTCATAGAACAGGGTGTAGTGGTCGTACTTGGTGCTATAGGTGATGCTGCCGATGATACGGTCGGGAATCACGAAGCTTGAGGGCTGCAGGGTAGCAAAGCGCGGACCATTGACAGAATAGATGGCGTTAACCACTGAGCTGGCGTTAGAACCAGGCAGACCAGAGATGTTCTTATTGACGGTATGGGTATATGATGCCATGACGTGCAGTTTCTCAACAGGCTCGGCATTCAGTGTCACGTTGGCCGTCCAACCATAACCTTTCGAAGTATTGGTCAGCACATAGGTGTCCCTGTTGTTGATGCGGTAGTCTGAAGGATAGATAATACGGTTGTCGGCACCAGGCATACGAGCCCATGATGAGTTGTCGCCCTTAACGTCCCAGTTCTCGATCATTACATCCTGCAGCTGCTTGGTGTAGGTGAACTCACCGGTCAGCGACAGCGGGAAGGCGATGGGTACGTTATAGTCGACGGCGATGCTGCTTTTCCATACCTGTGGCATCTTGAAGTCGGGATCGACAGCTGCGATGGTGCTGGGCACTGTGCCGTCCTTAGGTTCCTTGGTGGTCACGGCTTTGGGATCGATGCTGGCAATGAGGTCGCGCATCTCGTTCTTGTCGGTAATAAGACCGCCCTTGAATGCCTCAAGTATGGCAGCGGTGTAATCACTACGGTCACTGCGGAACTGGTACTTCGACATACCGGTGTTACCGGGCATGTTGGTGAAGAATACCAATGGCAGACGGCCTGCGAAGAGACCCGTACCACCACGGACCTTCAGCATCTTGTCGCCCATGACATCCCACGTAAAACCGATACGCGGAGAAATCTGTACACGGCTCTTAGGCCACTGACCAGTCGTCAGACGACGTCCCTCGAAGTCCAGTTCGTCAATCTTTGAGTTTGCCATCAGGTCATTGTTGTCGAAGACGAGGTCGTCGAAACGGATACCGGCAGTCAGCTTCAGTTTCTCGTTGACATTCCACTCATCCTGCAGGTAGAGGCCCCACTGGTTGAAGGCCACCTTGTCCTTCGGGTCGTCATTGCCGTTGTAACCCCATGTCAGGGCAACAGCAGCAGGAGCGGCACCGTTCATGAAGTCATCCATGCTGTTATAGAGGTAGGCACCCGTACCGTTGCGGTTGTAGGAGTTGAGTGCATACTGGTGCTCGAAGCTCAGACCGGCCATCACCTTGTGGGCACCCAGGTAGAAGGTGGCATTATCGGTAATGGTAGTCGTCTTGTTCTTGACGCTGTTCTTCCACGTGAAGAGCTCATAACCCAAAGAGATGTAAGGACGCAGCTCGCCATTGGCGTTTGGTGACAGAATCTGTACCCAGGGGAATGCGGCAGAGTTACTGTCGCGGATGGGGTCGTCAACGTCAGAATAGGTCACCAACAGTTCGTTGTTGAACTTCTGGCTGAAGCGGCTGTTCAAGTTAGCAGAGAACGTTGTGGCATTCTTCTCAGCCTTATAGAATGTGTTGGCATAACCCATAGAGGTCTGCGAGAAGTGTCCCTCCGTATTGTAGTTCCAGGACTTACCGAAGTCGTTCGACGTCGGGCTGGGAGCATTCCATGCCACATTGCTGGTGTGGTTGAAGCGCACAGCCAGATGGTGGGCATCGGTGATGTTCCAGTCGATACGGGCCAGATACTTGATGTTGCTTTCGTCAGCGGGGAAGTCTGTCCATGAACCGGTGTCGTAGCCATAGCGGTCACGGACAAAGTTGGAGATGGTCTCCAGGTCGGTCAGCTTCGTGCGTGAGATGCTGTTGTTGACATCTGCCACACCATCCTCAGAACCACGCCACTTAGTAACAGTAGTAGGAATGACGGCCTTCTCAAAGTTGGCGAAGAAGAACAGTTTGTTCTTGATGATAGGACCACCGAGCGTGAAGCCATAGGTGGTCTTGCGGTCTTCCGTACGTGCTGTCAGCTCTTGGTTGTCAACACGGTTACCACGCATATTCTCGTTGGTGTGGTAGACGTATGCTGTACCCTTGAAGGTATTTGTACCCGACTTCGTAACGGCATTGATACCACCACCGATGAAGTTTGTCTGACGAACGTCGAACGGGGTAATGACCACCTGGATCTCGTCGATGGCATCCAGTGACACTGGGGTACCGCCACCAGGCAGACCGGACGACAGACCGAAGTTGTTGTTCAGGTTTGCACCGTCCAACGTGAAGTTGGTCATACGGCCGTTGGCACCGGCAAAGCTCATGCCGTTAGCGTATGGTGACAGTTTGGTGATGTCGGTGATGCTACGGCTGACGGTAGGAATCTCCTGGATGGTGCGGCTGTTGATGTTCGTCGATGCACCCATCTTGTCGCCGGCAAACTTCGACGCCTTGCCGCTGACCACAATTTCTGTCAGCTCGTTGGCATTCTCTGAGAGCCAGACGTTGAGATCGTAGGTCTCTGCCAGCTGGAGCGTAATGTCCTTGTAGGTTTTTGTCTCGTAACCAATGTAGCTGATGGTTACAGTATACGGGCCACCGCTACGCATACCTTGAATGGTAAAGCGTCCGTTGACATTTGTCACTGCAGCATACTTTGTTCCGGAAGGTTCATGAATGGCCTGAACGGTAGCACCGATGACCTCTTCCTTAGTATCCTGCATGGTCACCATTCCGCTGAGGGCTGATGTTGTGACCTGTGCCATGATCGTCAACGTACACGTCAACATCAAGGCGATTAAAGTTAGAATTCTACGCATATTGATCAATATTAGTATATTTATGCTGCAAAATTAATAAATATTTTCTAAACTACACGCTTTTTTGCTATTTATTTTAAGGATGTCGTTAATTT
This sequence comes from Prevotella sp., assembly GCA_045131435.1. Taxonomy (GTDB): domain Bacteria; phylum Bacteroidota; class Bacteroidia; order Bacteroidales; family Bacteroidaceae; genus Prevotella. The sequence continues at coordinate 12,864 of JBGUQW010000114.1, read as the reverse complement.
CTTGATGATAAGATATCTATATGTCTTTCTGTCGGGTACCCATACGAGCCTCTACAACGTTTACTACATAGTCACCGAGCTTCTCACACTCATTGATAATATCCATATAAATGGTACCAACGGCATAGGTGTATTCGTGGTTGTTGATGTCGTTGATATTCTGCGACTTCAACTGGTTGCGGTAGTTGTTGATCTCGTTTTCGATATTGAACGTGCGGTTGATGTCGAACGCTTCCTTTCGGCCTATCATCAGTTTGTTCATCTGCGTGAGCGATTGGTCAGTGAGGGCCATCATCTGGTGGATATGCTCATACTGCTTCTCTATGAAGTGGTCCTCCTTGCCGTTGTATTTCCGCGAGATGGTACGTGCCATGTTGTAGCAGGCATCACCGATACTCTCCAGCTCTGATATCTCACGGAGCATGGCACGGATCTTGGCCTTCGTGTCGTCAGAAAGGTGGGCGTCACTGACGGAATCGAGATACTTGGCAATCTCCAACTCCATGTTGTCGCTGATGCCCTCATACTTCTCGATACGGGTAAACAGCTTATTGAAGTCGCCTGCTTTGCTGTCCTTCTTGTTATTGGCACTCGACGAGAGGTTGAGCAGGTCGCGCACCATGCCAAACATACGCTGCATGCGCTCTGAGAACGCCTGTATCTCCTTTTGTGCCTCAAGCACCGAAAGCTCTGGGGTTTTCATGAAGCCAGCTGTAATGAAGTGCAGGCGGAAATCCTCTTCCTCGTCCAATTTCTTGGGCTTGATAACCCAGCAGACAAAGCGCTCAATCTGAGGAATAAACCAAATGAGGATAAGGGTGTTGACCACGTTAAAGCAGGTGTGGAAGGCAGCCAGCACGAAGGTCAACTTGGCAGCGTTAGCCAGAAAAGCCTCTGACGACACCGCATTCTTTGCCATCGACACATCATAGCCTACCAGTCCGCAGACGGCATCGATGAAGGGACGGAACACAAACAGGATCCAGATGACACCAAACACATTGAAGAACATGTGAGCCAAGGCAGCGCGACGTGCCTGTGTGTTGGCTGATAAGGCAGCGAGGTTTGAGGTGACCGTCGTGCCGATGTTCTCACCCATCACCAGTGCGATACCCTGATAGATTGGCAGTGCACCGCTGGAGCAAAGGATCATGGTAATGGCCATTACCGCAGCAGACGATTGTACGCAGAAGGTCAGTATACCGCCCAGCAGCAGGAAGAGCAGGGTGGTCAGGAACGAGTCCGGATCGAACGAAGCGAAGAAATTCAGTAGTGCCTGATTGTGTCCCAAGTCCATCTCCGCACCTGTTACCCTCAATGTGGTGAGTCCCAGCAGCAATAGTCCCAGACCGAAGAGAAAGTCACCGATGTAGCGGTGCTTTTTCATGTAAATCAAGATAATACCCAGGAAAAAGCCGATATACGATGCAATGCTGATATCGAACGACATACCTGCTGACATAATCCATGCCGTCAGTGTCGTTCCGATGTTAGCACCCATGATGACTGAGATGGCCTGTGCCAGTGTGAGCAGACCGGCATTGACGAATGACACTGTCATCACCGTAGTGGCAGTCGATGACTGTACAGAAGCCGTTACAAGCGTACCAGTGAGCATACCTGTAAAACGGTTGGTGGTCATGGCTCCCAAAACGTGTCGCAACTGGGGACCTGCCATCTTCTGGAGGGCCTCACTCATTGACTTCATACCGAACATCAACAAGGCCAGTGAGCCTAAAAGCTTAAAAATTACCCAAATTGACATAAATATTTAATATTTAATTCTTAATATTTAATTTTTCTTCGTATCTTTGCCGCACTTAAACTATCGTCTTATGGAACAGCAAATCAAAATCCGTTGCAAAAATAATAAAAAATCTCTAAATGTAAGCATCGGAAGCAATCTTTCTGATATTTTTTCTCTTTTTGGGCTAAAAATGGAGTATGGTCCCATCAGCGCACGTGTCAATAACAAGGTAGAAGGAATGCACTATCGGGTCTATAAACCTAAGGATATTGAGTTCCTTGATCTCCATAATTCTTCGGCCATCAGAGCCTATACGCGAACGCTTTTCTTTGTGTTGAACAAGGCCGCCCACGACCTGTGGCCAGACTGTACGGTGGTCATTGATATCCCGGTGTCGAACGGCTACTATGTCGATGTGCGTCTCGACCGTCCGGTTACGCCCGATGATATTCATGAACTCCGTCAGCGCATGCAGCAGATTATCGATGCCGCCATACCCATTCACCGGCATGAGACAACTACCGAGGATGCCATCCGCATGTTCCGTGAGTCCCGCTCTTTCTCGAAAGTTAAGCTGTTGGAGGGCTCTGGTTCTCTGTACACGACCTATTATGACATCGATGGTTATGTTGACTATTATTATGGTTCGTTGCTCACCAACACCTCGCAGCTGTATCTCTTCGGGCTGGAACCCTACTATGATGGCATGTTGCTGCGTATTCCGTCACAGGAGGATCCCTCGAAGCTTGGTGCATTTATCCGCCAGGACAAGATGTTCGAGATCTTCAAGGAGCATCATCGTTGGCAGACTATTCTGGGTATGCGTACTGTTGGTGACCTGAATGATGCCATTGTCAAAGGACGTAGCAACCAGCTCATTCAGCTTAGTGAGGCCCTGCAAGAGAAGAAAATAGCCCAGATAGCCGATGAGATTGCCTCGCGGAAGACCATCAAGATGGTACTTATAGCAGGTCCCAGCAGCAGTGGTAAGACCACGACCTGTAAACGCCTCTCCGTGCAGTTGGCCGTGAATGGTCTGAAGCCCATCGGCATCTCGCTCGACGACTATTTCCTTGATCGTGACCAGACGCCGCGCGATGAGAGTGGTGACTATGACTTCGAACACTTGCACGCTCTGAACATTCCGTTGCTCAACGAACAGATGAACGCCCTCTTCCATGGTGAGGAGGTGGAGCTGCCACGTTACAATTTCCAGAAAGGCAAGAGCGAGTGGAGTGGTAAGAAACTACAGCTGAAAGGTAAGGAGGTATTAGTGGTGGAGGGTATCCATGCACTGAATCCGGAACTGACATCTCAGATTCCTGACGAGCAGATATTCCGTGTCTATGCCTCGGCACTGACCACCATCCTGCTCGACAACCATAACTACGTTCCAACAACGGACAATCGTCTGTTGCGCCGAATCATCCGCGACTACAAATACCGTGGTGTGTCGGCACAGGAGACTATCCGTCGCTGGCCGAGTGTTCGCAATGGTGAGAACCGTTGGATATTCCCCTTCCAGGAGAATGCTGATGCGATGTTCAATTCTGCCATGCTGTTTGAGTTGGCTGTTATCAAGAGTCAGGCCGAGCCGTTGTTAGAACAGGTACCCGAGAACTGCGTGGAACATGCCGAAGCTTATCGCCTGCGCAAGTTCTTGCGTTATATCCGTCCCATCCCTGAGGATCAGATTCCTCCCACCTCGCTATTGCGTGAGTTCTTAGGCGGATCGTCGTTTGAATATTAAAAATGAAAGATGAAAGATTAAATATTAGAATACATTATTATATAAACAAACACAACTATTATGACAAATCTTTTTTCATTAGAAGGTAAGGTGGCACTCGTCACGGGCGCTGCCTATGGTATTGGTTTCGCCATGGCTGAGGCTCTGGCCAAAGCAGGTGCAGAAATTGCATTCAACTGTCGCGGACAGGAACACATGGATAAGGCATTGGCCGAGTACAAGGCCAAGGGTATTAAGGCTCATGGCTACATCTGCGACGTCACCAACGAGACTGACGTGCAGAAGATGGTTGCCGATATCCGTCAGGAACTGGGTCACATCGATATCCTTGTTAACAATGCAGGTATCATCAAGCGCATCCCCATGCATGAGATGACACGCGAGGAGTTCCAGCAGGTCATCGATATCGACCTCGTTGGTCCGTTCATCATGACCAAGGCCGTTATTCCTGAGATGATTGAACGTCGTGAAGGCAAGATTATCAACATCTGTTCGATGATGTCCGAGTTGGGCCGTGAGACCGTCAGTGCCTACGCTGCTGCCAAGGGTGGTCTGAAGATGCTGACGCGTAACATCTGTTCCGAGTATGGCGAGTATAACATCCAGTGCAATGCCATTGGCCCAGGCTATATCGCTACACCACAGACTGCTCCGCTTCGTGAGCGTCAGGCTGATGGCAGTCGTCATCCGTTTGACAGCTTCATCTGTGCCAAGACACCTGCCGGACGCTGGCTCGACCCAGAGGAATTAGGTGGTCCCGCCGTTTTCCTGGCCTCTCATGCCTCTGATGCCGTCAATGGCCATGTGCTCTATGTCGACGGAGGTATTCTGGCTTATATCGGCAAACAGCCCAAATAAACGACGATACATCCGGCAAAAAAAAGGAAGCCCCGATTTCGGGGCTTCTGTTATTTCTTCTTGGCTTCCTTTTCACGTCGCTTAGCCTCTTTACGAGCCTCTTTCTCGCGCCGCTTGGCTTCTTTACGGGCCTGCTTCTCGCGCTTGCGCTGTTCTTTCTTAAGCTGTTTCTCAAGCTTACGGGCTTCCTTGGCAGCTTCTTTGGCCGTCTTGCGCTCGCTTTTCTGCTCGGCCTTCTGCTTGGCCGACTCTTCCAGCGCGTCGCGTAACATCTCCTTATCGAACGTGAACACATGACCGAGGATACCCAGTGAAAGGGTCTTCCTCTCGTCGCCGAGTTCTACAAAGGTGGTGTTGAAAAGCAGATAGTTGTCTACCTCCAGCTTGGAGTTCAGGGCCACCTCAATGGTCTTGTTGACGATGCCCTTGCTCAGATTGGCCAGGATATTGTCACCGATGCCCCGTTGTCTGGCTTCATCATCCACATACGCCATGATGGCTTTCATCATAGCTTCTTTGTGTGCCTTCTTCTCGGGCACTGTTTTTACCATTACCACTGCTATCAGCAGTACGATGGCACCAATCAGTAATTTCTTCATCTTTCTGTTCTGATTATAATGCTTCCAGCATGCGCTTGATAACCACTGAACAGGATATCTCACGGTTGGCAGCCTCGGGAATGACGAGACTGTTGGGACTTTCGATGACGTCGTCAGTGACGATGAGGTTGCGGCGTACAGGCAGACAGTGCATGAACTTGCCGTTATTCGTCCACGACATGTGCTCGGTGTCTACGGTCCATGAGCGGTCCTCACAAGTGATCTTACCATAGTCGGCAGGATTGGTCACACCAGGATTACTCCAGTTCTTGGCATAGATGAAGTCGGCACCTTCGAAAGCTTTCTTCTGGTCATACTCTACTACGGCATTGCCCACGAACTTTGGATCGAGCTCGTAGCCTTTGGGGTGGGTGATGACAAGGTCGACATCGGGGGCTGCGTTCATCCACTGGGCGAAGCTGTTAGGCACAGCCTGTGGCAGGGCACGGCAGTGGGGAGCCCAGGTCAGGACGACCTTGCACCTCCCCCGGCCCCTCCGAAGGAGGGGAGTGCCTGCGGTGTCATAAGCCCCTCCTTCGGAGGGGTTGGGGAGGTTCTCCTCAATGGTAATGAGGTCTGCAAAGGCCTGCAGGGGATGTACGGTGGCAGTCTCCATGGCGAATACGGGACGGCCGCTGTATTTGATGAACTGCTGCAGTACGGTCTCGGCATAGTCGTACTCGCGATCGGTGAGTCCGGCGAAGCTGCGTACGCCGATGAGGTCGCAGTAGCAACCCATGACGGGGATGGCCTCCAACAAGTGTTCACTCTTGTCGCCATCCATAATGACGCCACGCTCAGTCTCCAGCTTCCAGGCACCGGCATTGACATCGAGCACGATGACATTCATGCCGAGGTTCATGGCGGCTTTCTGCGTGGACAGACGTGTACGCAGTGAGTTATTGAAGAAAATCATCATGAGGGTTTTGTTCTTACCCAGATGCTGATACTTGTAACGGTCGTTCTTGATTTCAAATGCTTCGGCCATCGCCTTTTCCAGGGGGCCGATATCCTGTACGTTGATGAATGATTTCATAGTCGTTATGTCGTTATATCGTTATTACGTTATGTCGGAATTACGCTATTCCGGTTTTCCGAAATTAGGGCCTTGTCTGGCCCTCTCCCTCGATAATCCACTTATAAGTGGTGATTTCCTCTAAGGCCATAGGTCCGCGGGGACCGAGCTTCTGGGTGCTGATGCCTATCTCGGCACCCAGTCCGAACTGGGCACCGTCAGTAAACGACGTGGGCGCGTTCCAATAGACGCAGGCAGCATCAACGTGGGCTTGGAAACGGTGGGCGGCTTCTTCGTTCTGTGTGATGATGGCCTCGCTGTGTCCGCTGCCATATTGGTCGATATGTGCCAGTGCTTCATCAAGGGAGGCAACGGTGCGGATGGCCATCTTGTAGTCCATGAACTCCGTACCGAAACTCTCAGTGGTAGCGGGCTTTAACAGGATGACAGGATAGTGGCCTTCCAGCAGCTGATAGGCTGGGGCGTCGGCATAAAGCACGACTTTGTGGTCGAGTAGTGGCTTCACCAACTCGAGGAGGTCGCCCAGACGCTGTTCGTGGATAATCAGACAGTCGAGGGCATTGCATACGCTGACGCGACGTGTCTTGGCATTGCAGATAATCTTCTTGCCCATCTCCAGGTCGCCATCGATGTCAAAATAGGTGTTCACGACGCCTGCACCAGTTTCGATGACGGGAATACGGGCGGTATCGCGGACGAAGTCGATGAGACGACGGCCTCCGCGTGGAATGCAGAGGTCGACATAGCCTACGGCATTGAGCATCTCACCTGTGGCCTCATGGGTGGCAGGCAGCAGTGTGACGACGTCGGGGTTGACACCGAAGCGTTCCAGCACCTCGTGGATAAGTTCTACGCTGGCCTGATTCGACAGGTCGGCATCGCTGCCTCCTTTCAGTACGCAGGCGTTACCGCTCTTGAAACAAAGTGAAAAGACGTCGAAGGTGACGTTGGGACGAGCTTCGTAAATCATACCGATGACACCGAAGGGTACACTGACACGGTGCAGGCGCAGTCCGTTGGGCAGTGTCTTCTCCTTTGTCACATGACCCAGTGGTGAGGGTAGGGTGGCGACATTACGCATGTCACCGGCAATGTCGTCCAGACGTTTTTCCGTCAGCTGCAGACGGTCATAGAGTGGATTCTTCGGATCCATCTTCGCCAGGTCTTTCTCGTTGGCGACAAGGATGCGTTCTTTGTAGTCGATGATGGCATCGGCTACAGCATTCAGTATCTCGTTACGCTGTGCGTCGGTGAGTAGGGCCAGCGTCTTGCTGGCTTGCTTGACACGCTTGAAAGTTTCTTCTAATTTCATGGGTGTTGTTGGGTGTTGGGTGATGGGTGTTGGGTGTTAGGGGATGAATTCCGTATGTGGGGTCTCGTCTTTCCGTTCGATGAGGTCTGTGAGGATGTTCTCACGTTCGCCATTGGCAATGATAACGCGGATGCCGGCCTGCTGCACCTTCTGTGCCGTGGTGTATTTCGAGTGCATGCCACCACGCCCGAAGGCACTCTTCTCCTCCTTGATATACTGGGAGAGGTCGGTGTCTGGTTCCACAAAGGGAATGATCTTCGAGGCTGGGTCGTCGGGATGTCCGTCATAGATGCCGTCGATGTTGGAGAGCAGGATGAGGGTGTCAGCCTTCATCATCTGTGCGATGAGACCAGACAGCTCGTCGTTATCAGTAAACATCAGCTCCGTGACGCTCACCGTGTCGTTCTCGTTGACAATAGGGAGCACGTCGTTCTCGAGCATCACCGTCATACAGGCCTGCTGGTTACGGTACTGTTCGCCGGGCTGGAAGTTCTCCTTTGTCGTCAGCACCTGTCCGACGTGGATGCCAAACTCACGGAACAGGTCATAATAGAGTCCTACGAGCTTCACCTGTCCGATAGCACTGAACAGCTGACGCTGTTCCACGCTGTCAAGCGAGTGGTCGACAGTCAGTTCCCGTCGTCCGCAGGCTACGGCACCTGACGACACCACAATCACTTCGATGCCCTGTCGGCGCAGCGCAGCTATCTGGTCAACCAGTGCCGACATGCGTGTCACGTCGAGCTTCCCGTCCTTGCGGGTCAGCACATTCGAGCCTATCTTTACAACAATTCGAGTCATCATTTCCTGTCTTTCTCTCTTATTTCCACTCTCCTGATCTTTCCGCTGATGGTCTTCGGCAGTTCGTCGACGAACTCAACGATACGGGGATATTTATAGGGCGCAGTGACCTTCTTCACATGTTGCTGCAACTCCTTGACGAGGTCGTCGCCGGCCTTGTCCTTCCACTCCTTGCCGAGGACAACGGTGGCCTTGACCACCATGCCGCGGATGTCGTCGGGGACACCGGTGATGGCACACTCCACGACAGCGGGGTGGGTCATCAGGGCACTCTCGACCTCAAACGGCCCGATACGGTAGCCTGACGACTTGATGACGTCGTCGATACGGCCCTCAAACCAGTAGTAGCCATCCTCATCGCGCCAAGCCATGTCACCAGTATGGTAGACGCCGTCGTGCCAGGCCTCGCGGGTTTTCTCCTCGTCGCGGTAGTAGCCTTTAAACAGACCGATGGGCTTCTTGTCGCCTACACGGATGACGATTTCACCCTTCTCACCGTCCTCGCACGAGGTGCCATCGGCACGTAGCAGGTCGATGTCGTACTGGGCATTGGGAATACCCATACTTCCAGGTTTCGGTGTCATCCAGGGGAAGGTACCCAGCGACATGGTGGTCTCCGTCTGTCCGAAGCCTTCCATGATGTTGAGGCCTATCAGCTCCTTGAGCTTGTCGAAGACGGCAGGATTCAGAGCCTCGCCAGCCGTACAGCAGTATTCGAGTGACGACAGGTCGTACTTGCTGAGGTCTTCGCGAATCATGAAACGGTAGATGGTGGGAGGAGCGCAGAAACTCGTCACCTTGTATTTCTCCATCTGGCGCAGCAGCGTGTCGGCATTGAACTTCTCGTGGTCAAAGACGAACACTGTTGCTCCAGCAAACCACTGTCCGTAGAACTTACCCCAGACAGCCTTGCCCCAGCCCGTATCAGCCACCGTCAGGTGCAGCGAGCCCTCGTGCAGGTTGTGCCAGAAGACGCCAGTCGTCAGGTGTCCCATGGCATAGAGGTAGTCGTGGGCCACCATCTTCGGCTCACCACTGGTACCACTGGTGAAGTACATAATCATGGTGTCTTCGTTGTTGTTGACGAAGGCGGGACGCACGAACTTCGGTGCCTGCTTCCACTCGCTTTGCCAATCGCGGAAACCTTCAGGGATGGGCTTGCCGTGATCGGTTACAGTGATATATTGTTTCACAGAGGGGCTTTCTGACATCGCCAGTTGAATCTGACCAGTGACGTATGCATCGTCCACGCAGATAATCGCTTTCACACTGGCACGTGTGTTACGATAGATAATGTCTTTCTTGGTCAGCATGTGCGTGGCAGGAATCACGACAGCACCAATCTTGCACAGTGCCAACATGATGACCCACCACTCATAGCGGCGCTTCAGAATCAGCATCACGGGGTCTCCCTTGCCGATGCCCAGCGATTGCAGGTACGATGCGGCCTGGTCGCTCTGTTCTTTAAGTTGTGCGAATGTGGCACGAATCTCTTCTCCCTGATCGTTTGTCCAGAGCAGTGCCAACCTCTCGGGAGCCTCTTCTGCCCACGCATCCATCACATCGTAGGCGAAGTTGAAGTTCTCAGGGATGATGAACTCCAGATTCTTATTGTAATCCTCCACAGACGTGAATTTGGTCTGCTTTAAAAATCGTTCTACCATTTTTGCTTTTGTCGTTATGACGATATATCGTTATGACGTTATCTCGAAATTATTCTACCGTAAATGCCAGGAACTTCACGGCCTTGTTGCCGATGGCCAGCATGCCGTGGGGCTTGGTGGAGTCGAAATAGATGCTGTCGCCCTCCTCCAGAACAATGGTCTTGCCACCGATATACAGCTCCATACTGCCCTCGAGCACGAGGTTGAATTCCTGTCCGGGATGGGTGTTCTTGTAGATGGTGCGGGCTCCGGGCTTCGGTTCGACGGTAACGATGAACACATCGGCCTTGTGGTTGACGAAGCCGCCCACGAGGCTCTGGTATTTGTATGCCTTCGTGCGCTCGATGCTCATGCCTTGTCCCTTGCGGGTGACATAGTACGACTTCATGTGTGGTGCCTCGGCGAAGATGAGCTCTTCTGTCGACACGCCATACTTACGTGCAATCTTCATCAGGTTCGAGATGGTGATGTCCAGCTCGCCCTTTTCAATCTTTTCATACTTCTCTGCATCGATGCCGATGGTTTCTGCCATCTCACTCACGGGAATGTCGAGTACGTCGCGCAGTCCACGCAGACGCTCGCCTATCTGTTTCAGTTGTTCGTCCATATCCGAAGTCGTTTAGTTTATATAATCTGGGTGCAAAATTACAAAATAATTAGGAATTAGGAATTAGAAATTAGAAATTATTTAGCGGAGGTAGCAAATTTTTGATTTATTTATAGTAAGGTACGCGTAAAAGCGTACGAAAAAGCCCCGACGAACAGTCATGTCCATCGGGGCTTAGTCTATAATAGCTTCACATGCTTAAAAGTCCAGCTTGTCGAGCTCGTCGGTGAAGTCCTTGGGCTCATGAGTGGGCTCATGGTATTCATCGTTGCGCTCAGGACGAGGACGACGGTCGCCACGGTCACGACGCTCGCCACGATCACCGCGCTCAGGACGGTTACGACGCTCGCCACGCTCGGGACGTTCACGACGCTCGCCACGCTCACGGGCAGGACGCTCCTGATAACCCTCGGGTTTCTCAATCAGCACGCGGTGTGACAGCTTGAACTTACCGGTCTTCGGGTCAATCTCGAGCAGCTTGACGGTGATCTTGTCACCCTCCTTGATGCCAGCCTCCTCGACAGTCTCGAGGCGCTTCCAGTCAATCTCAGAGATGTGCAGCAGACCATCCTTGCCAGGCATGAACTCTACGAAGCAGCCGTAAGGCATGATGCTGCGGACGGTACCTTCATAGACTTCACCCACCTCGGGGATAGCCACAATGGCACGAATCTTGGCGATAGCAGCGTCGATGCTTTCCTTGTTAGGACCGCTGACCTGAATCTTGCCGACGCCATCCTCTTCATCGATGGTGATGGTAGCACCGGTATCCTCCTGCATCTGCTGGATAATCTTTCCACCCGGGCCAATGACGGCACCGATGAACTCCTTCGGAATCTCGAAGGCCTCGATGCGGGGAACGTGCGGCTTGAGCTCAGGACGAGGCTCAGCAATAGTGTCGGTGATGCACTTCAGGATGTGCTCACGACCGGCCTTGGCCTGCATCAGCGCCTTCTCCAGAATGTCGAACGACAGACCGTCGCACTTGATATCCATCTGGGTGGCTGTCAGACCATCCTTCGTACCGGTGGTCTTGAAGTCCATATCACCCAAGTGGTCCTCGTCGCCGAGGATGTCGCTCAGCACAGCATACTTGTCCTCACCAGGGTTCTTGATCAGACCCATGGCGATACCGCTGACGGGCTTCTTCATGGGAACACCAGCATCCATCAGGGCCAGTGTACCAGCACAGACGGTAGCCATACTGGAAGAACCGTTCGACTCCATGATCTGGCTCACTACACGAACGGTGTAGGGGAAGTCGGCAGGAATCATCTCCTTCAAACCGCGCCATGCCAAGTGACCGTGACCAATCTCGCGACGGCCTACACCGCGCTGAGCCTTGGCCTCACCAGTACAGAACGGGGGGAAGTTATAGTGCAGCAGGAAGCGCATGTAGCTCTTGTCGAGCACGTCGTCCACCAGCTTCTCGTCGAGCTTGGTACCCAGGGTGACGGTGGTCAGCGACTGTGTCTCACCACGGGTGAAGATGCTGCTTCCATGAGGCATGGGCAGGGGAGAAACCTCGCACCAGATGGGGCGGATCTCATCGGTCTTACGACCATCGAGACGGATGCCCTCGTCGAGGATGCATCGGCGCATGGCGTCGCGCTCCACGTCGTGGTAGTAGCGGTCCATCATGGCCTCGTAGTCCTCGTCGCTGATCTCGACGGGGGAACCGTCGAGCGCAGTGCCCGTCGGTTCTCCCGACGGGTTCTCCGCAGCGGCCTTGCGCTCTGCGAAGAACTTCTCCTTGAAGTCCTCAAGGATCTTCTCGAAGGCCTCGGCACGGGCGTGCTTCTCGAGGGCCTGCTTGGTGATATCGTAGGCGGGCTGGTACAGCTCCTTGTTCATACGCTCACGCAGTGCCTCGTCGTTGATCTCATGGTCATACTCGCGCTTCACGTCCTTGCCAAGCTCCTTAGAGAGCTCAACCTGCAGCTCGCACATGGGCTTGATAGCGTCCATGGCGGCCTTCAGGGCACCCAGCAAGTCCTGCTCGCTGACTTCCTTCATCTCGCCTTCCACCATCATGATGTTCTCGGCAGAGGCACCGACCATGATGTCCATGTCGGCCTCCTTCATCTGCTCGAAGGTGGGGTCGATGACGTACTCGCCATTGATGCGGGCTACGCGAACCTCACTGATGGGGCACTCGAAGGGGATATCTGAACATGCCAGCGCTGCCGATGCAGCAAAACCTGCCAAAGCATCGGGCTGGTCAACACCATCGGCACTGAGCAGCATCACGTTGACAAAAACTTCTGCGTGATAATTCGAGGGGAACAGCGGACGGAGCACACGGTCTACGAGACGGCTCGTCAGGATCTCATTGTCAGAGGCCTTACCCTCGCGCTTGGTGAAACCGCCAGGGAAACGTCCTGCAGCGGCATACTGCTCTCTGTAGTCAACCTGCAGAGGCATGAAATCGGTTCCGGGAACTGCATCTTTTGCGGCACAAACAGTAGCCAGCAGTACAGTGTTGTTCAT
>JBGUQW010000113.1:0-7589 GCA_045131435.1 Prevotella sp. | reverse complement strand
ATCTGCGGGGCGGTCTTGGTGGTGGTCGCCAGTCTTCTGGCGGTAGCAGTGGTCACACTGCGCTGAAGATTTGATTCTGCCATAGTTTTACGTATTAATTAATTTGTGAATAATTTGTGTTGAATTTATTTCTTTATCACGACTTTGTGTGTCGTGCCTTCTACGTGTTCTACGCTGAGAACGTTATATCCCTGTTCCTTCGCGTTGCGTGGAACATTGTCGAGAGGCTCGCCTTCTGCGAGTAGCACTTCCAGGATGTCGCCCTCGTTGAGTTTCGAGAGCTCAATCTTCGTCTTCACGAAAGTCATCGGGCAATGCTCTTTCGTAATGTCTAAAACTTTTGTTGCCATAATCGTCGGTTTAAATAAATAATGTTTGTCCACCTTCGCTGAGGTTCAGGAACGATGCCACGCCGAGCACATCCTTCACCTCAGGAATGAAGTCCTCTTTCTTCAGACCCAGCACGTGCATCGCCATTTCGCAGGCGTACATATTAATACCTAATACCTTGGCGGCCTCAACCAGTTCTTCCAGTGTGGCCACGTTGTTCTTCTTCATCAGGTAGCGGAAGATTTTAGGTCCTGCGCCGAGGAAGTTAAAGCGACTTGTGGGCGTCACCTTCAGACCGCCCATCATGAATCCGAAGATCTTGGTGAGCCAGTTGCCACCCGTGAAGCTTCGTCCCTGTTTCTGCTTGATGGCGTCCAGTCCCCAGAACGTGAAGAAGATGTTGACCTCATACCCTACTGCTGCCGCGCCCGTACCTAATGTAAATACAGCCGTCAGCTTGTCGAAATCGCCACTGAAGGCGATGATGCTCAGTTTCTTGTTTTCTGCCATGTCTTTGTCGGTTTAAATATCTGGGTGCAAAGTTACGGGGTTTTCGGCACCCTTACAATCGCCCATTCATGGCATTTCGCATACCCATGATATGGTATATGTCAACAATAAGCCGCTGACACGCCCCACTTTGGGCATATCAGCGGCCATTACTAATAGATACCTTAGACCTTTCTGTACTTCTTTTACTTGTCTATGTTTTTGAGTCACCCTAAGATTTCCTTAGCCAGTGCGTTCAGCGCATCAGTGTCAATAGGCTCCAGAATGATTTCCTCTGGTTCCAAATCCAGCAGGAACTGCATATAGGTTGGAAGCGTCAGTAGCTGCCCCTCTCGGCCAACATTATAATCACCGAACTTGATGATATGCTTGACGTGATATTTTTCGGGATGTGCCAACACCGTTTTCGAGCTTTTAGCTTGTGCCGTTTTGGCCTTAACCTCCAGGGGAACGCACTCACCCTTCATTCGTACCAAAAAGTCCAGTTCCAGCCCGGAATCCTTCTGGAAATAATATAGGTTCTGCTCTTTCTTATGCAGTGTATCGGCCATTAGGTTCTCAAAGATAGCCCCCTTGAATCCACTCAGATTACCAAGAAGGATGTCTGCACGTGTGCCAGTTCCCAACATCTCGATAAGCAGTCCAATATCAGCCACATACACTTTAAACACGTTATCTTTCGCATTCCCCTCCATCGGCAAACCTGTGATGTCGGTATTGTAACAGCGACAGATGATACCGGCGTCCTCCAACCACTGCAGCGACCCCAGATAGGTTTCACTCCTTCCGCCAGGCTTCACCTTATTATATTGGAACTTCTTGTTCTCCTTGGCTAACTGTTTAGGAATGGAATTGAAACATTCGCGGATATGCGGTTTGTCCTTGTCGGGAGCATACTTTATCATATCGTCACGATACTCCTTCAGTATAGCTTTGTGGGCCTTACTCACCTCGTTCATGTTGTTGGTCGAGAGAAACGCATTGACGGCATCAGGTAGTCCACCAATGGCTACATAGAGGTTCAGCAGTCGTTTCATCGCGACGTGAATGCCCTCAGGCACGGGCGTTTCCTCCTGATAGAACTTCCCCAGTGCTTCGATAACATCTGTGCTAAGACCGTTTGCCCAAAGGAATTCCTCAAAATCCAATGGGTACATTTCGATAATCTCTTCTGAACCAACAGGAACAGAATTAATTCCCAGTTCTTTCTGGCTCACCAGCTTACGATGCTTCTTTTTCTTCTCGTCGCCATACCCTTGAACGCCCAACAGTGAACCTGTGGCTATCACATCGAAACGCCCGTCTTCCTTGAAGAACTTAAGCGAGGTACGTGCTTCAGGACATTCCTGTATTTCGTCGAAGATAAAGCAAGTCTCACCAGGTGTGAAGGTCACATCTTTGATTTGCGAAGAGAGGTTAAGCAGGATATTGTCAACGTCCTTACTCCCCACGAACGCACTGATGCGCTCTGGTTGCTTGATAAAATTGATGTAGACAACCGTCTTGTAATTATTGGCGGCAAAATGTTGTGCAATGAATGTCTTTCCGCATTGGCGGATGCCCATAATCACCAAAGGCTTGTGTCCAGTGGTGTTTTTCCACTGTAACAGCGTATCTTCAATCTTCCTTTTCAGCATTTTTCCGAACGACTTTTTATAAGTGTATTACACTTTTCTCAACGACTTTTCGCTGCAAAGTTACACTTTTTCCAACGAAAAACAAACATTCTGCTGCTTTTTTTCCAGCGACTCTGCTATTTTTCGCGCGACTTTATAATCTGATGATGCATTTTGACCACTTAATAAGCTGCTCTACCGGCCATCCGTATTGTTTAAAGGCACTAAACCTTCAGTCCGAAGGGACGGACTATATATGCGGTAACTACAAAATACCATGAGTGTGGTATGACGAATGCCATGAAAAGGCGATTGTGGGATTTCTTAAAAGGCAGTAATTTTGCACCGTGAAATTTATTCATTTTAAACCGACAAAATTATGGCAAAGATTTATGTAAATGGAGACGCGCAGGAAGTGAGCCTGCCGCTCAACGTAAGTGAACTGATTAAGCAGAGTGACGTACAGCAGCCGGATATGGTCAGCGTGCAGGTGAACGAGGAGTTTGCTGAGCGCGAGGACTGGGAAACGATCCAGCTAAAAGAGGGCGACAAGGTGGACTTCCTATACTTCATGGGAGGAGGGAATTTCATTGAACATTGACCATTGAACATTGACCATTATGATAGATTTTTCTGAAGAACAGATACAGCGATACTCGCGACATATCCTGTTGCAGGATGTGGGTGTAGAGGGACAAGAGAAGATAATGAACGCACGCGTGCTCGTGGTGGGTGCCGGTGGCCTGGGGGCTCCCGTGAGTCTTTATCTGGCAGCAGCTGGCATCGGGCGCATCGGCATCGTGGATGCGGATGTGGTTGATTTGAGCAACCTGCAGCGACAGGTCATCCACTTCACAAAGGACGTGGGTGTGCCCAAGGTAAAAAGTGCCAAGGAGAAGATCAAGGCCATCAACCCCGATGTGCAGGTGGATACATACTACGAATTCCTCGACTCGTCAAATGCGCTCGACATTATTAAGGAGTACGACTTCATTGTGGATGGTACCGACAACTTCCCCGTGAAGTTCCTCATCAACGACGCATGCGTGATGGCGGGCAAACCGTTCTCGCATGGTGGTATTCTGCGCTTCAACGGACAGACCTTTACGCATTTGCCTGGCACGGCCTGCTACCGTTGCTTCTTTAAAGAGCCGCCTCCCGTAGGAGCCGTTCCTACCTGTTCGCAGGCAGGCGTGCTGGGTGCCATTGCAGGTATGCTGGGCACTATCCAGGCTGCCGAGACGCTGAAATACTTTACGGGTATCGGCGAGCTGTTGACGAACCGTCTGCTGACCTTCGATGCCAAGACCATGCAGTTCCGTACCATCAACGTCAAGCAGCGTCCGTCGTGCGCCATCTGCGGCGACCATCCCACCATCGACCATCTTATTGATTACGAACAGGCAGCGTGCGACTTGAAACATTGAACGTTGAACATTGAACGTTGAACATTATGAAGATTCCACAGAACGTTATAGATGAACTGATAGCGCAGGCTCAGAAGGATGCACCCAATGAGTCGTGCGGTTATCTCTTGGGAAGCCTCACCCCTAACCCCTCTCCAAAGGGCGAGGGGGACTTTGAGGCTCTCGTTACTGAGAACTACTGGATGGAGAACATCGACCACTCGTCGGAGCATTTCTCATTTGCGCCAAAGGATCAGTTTGCTGCCTTGCGCTATGCCCGTGAGCATGGCCTGAGGATTCTCGCCAATTGGCACTCGCACCCGGCATCCCCCTCGCGCCCTTCGCAGGAAGATCTGCGTTTGGCTAACGACCCAACCATCCGCTATGCCATCCTCTCGCTGCTTGACGGAGAACCGAAGCTTAACTCCTTCAAGATTATGAATGGAGAGGTGGTGGATAAGGAGGTGCACCTTTAAAGAAATTGACAATTGATAATTGACAATTAACAAACCGGTTTTTCCGCGATGCGTCCGCCAGAACTATTGTCGGTTTAAAGTTTCTGAGCGTGACGCATCGCTTTTTCATTTTTTATGCCTACCTTTGCACCCAAAAATTGAACGATGGCAATAGAACAATCAATATTCCGTAGGGCGGAACTCCTGTTGGGCGACGAGGCGATGGACCGCATCGCTGAGAAACGTGTGATTATCTTTGGCGTGGGCGGCGTAGGCTCTTGGTGCGCTGAGAGTTTGGTGCGAAGTGGTATCAAGCAGTTGACAATTGTCGACAGCGACCGCGTGTGCATCACCAATATCAACCGCCAGCTGATGGCAACGACGAAGACCGTTGGTCAGGTGAAGGTAGACGCCCTGAAGGAGCGCCTGCTCACTATTAACCCTTCAGCAGAGATTACTGCCCTGCAAAAGATCTTCACAGCAGAGACCGCTGAGAGTTTCGAGTTGGATACCTACGACTATATCATCGACGCCATCGACTCGCTGAAGGACAAAGCCCTGCTCATCCTCATGGCAACAAGTCTTCCCTCCCTTCGGGGGGATAAGAGGGGGGCTCAGTTCTTCTCGTCGATGGGTGCTGCCCTGAAGCTCGACCCCACCAAGATTCAAGTGGCTGAATTCTGGAAGGTCAAGGGCGACCCGTTGGCGCGTGCCCTGCGTAACCGCTTCAAACGCGACAAGGTTTTCCCTAAGCGCAAGTTCCAGTGCGTCTTCTCTGACGAACTCTTGGAGAACCAGAAACCTATCGACCCTGACGACAAAGGCAACGGCACCATCGCCCATATCACCGCCATCTTCGGCTTCATGCTGGCAGGCCTGGTTGTCAAGGACGCTGTATGGCGAAGGTAGCAATCGTTTTTCTCACTTTCTTTCCGCAGGATTCTGCAACTGGAAGCCCTCCTGACGATTAGGCTTCTGGAATGAATACTCAATACTCTCCACGATGATAGAACGAGGTACGATGTAGCTAATCAACGTATTATAGTCGTAATGCGAATGATTGCTGACGAACTCTTCCTTGGAAGCTGCCGTCACATGCATGAAGTCACTACGGGAAGGATTAGGAATCTCACTAACCCTTACAATCTGCTCTTCGCCGGTATTCACGTCTACACGAACCAGATACTTCCAGCAGTCCTTCGGTGCCTTTACAATATACGCATGGTCAAGACCTGCCTTCTTAGCCTCCTTGAGGAAGATACGCTTCATTGATGCCCGAGGAACGCACTTGTCTATGCTAACATGAATGATGCCTGGAGTACACTTTGATTCTGGAGAATTGAACTGGAAACGCTCATTGCCAGTAGATTCCATAGCACCGATGGCAGGATAACGCCCCGTGAGGAGAGTCTTCAGGATACCATTCTCGATGATGGGGAGCGACTTCTTAGGAGCCACGCCGTCAACATCCACCTGATAGTTTGCCAGAAGCTTCTGTCCCTTGTACTCAGGAGTATCAGCCCACTGGGAAATACTCATCTTGGTATCAATAATACGCTTGCCAAGCATCATGCTGCTGACGGCACTGCCCTTCTGCATATCACGTGAGGCGATGCAACTTGTCTGAACAACCTGATGCGAGATAGCCTCAACAACAGACTCATCCTCAATCATGATCGGACCTACATAGAACTCCTTCACCACCGGAGCATCAGCCTTCTTCATGAGAAGTTCACAGAAGTCCGTTGTACGCTGCCTCAGCTCGTCAAGCGAAGGAAGCTCGTCAATACGCCTTGCAAACACTTCAAACTGATCGTGCAGCGATGAACCGTCACAGGTCGTGATGCTTCCGTTGATGTTAAGTTTTATCTCAGGACGCGCAAAACGCAGTTTCTGTCCTTCGGAAGTAATGCGGTAGATATCCTTTGTCTCCACATTAAAGTGTACATCAGAATCGAATATACGAGGATAATCAGCAAAGATAGCAGACAACTCAGCAGCATACCTTATCATCAGCGCAGTATCAATAGGAGTCACGGCACTCTCCTCTATGTATTCACTTGCAGGAAGCTCAAGCATCTCTGGAATCTGGAGATCCTCCTCTGGCAGAGGATTCATCTTTCGCATACTGATCTTAGCGCCCATGTTGTTGAGAGCCATCTTGTAACTACGGTCGCTGATAACCCAGAACCCACGGCGTATCATGTCATAGTCAGTCTCGTTCGGGAAGCGGAAGTTCATATCAATTCTATCCACAGCCATCATACTTGTCGTCATCTTGTCGCCAAGTGACAAATTGATAAAGCCACGATTCTGACTTATATAATTATTTACGCGATACACGCCACCGAGTGAAGCCGACACATAGGCAATGTTTCCATGAATAAACCTGTAGTCAACGAAGTAAGGAAGAGGGAGGTTGGCGAACTGCAGACTGTCCTTCGTACGCTTCATCTCATCCTCCATGGCCTTGAAGATAATCTCACCCGTATCCTTACCTGCCTCCCTTCCGTATGTCTTGGTATATTCAGGAAGTTTCAGGGCTGGTGCCACCATCTTCTGAACATTGCTACGCTGTGTCTCTACCTTGGAAACATATATATAAGGTGAGGTGGCAGATACTGGAACCCAGCCAGACTCCGCGCCACAGGAACCTGTGAACGTAAACGGAGTGTCACCGGCAGCCGTGATGTTGGAGAACATGGCCAAAGGTGTACCAATAAGGTTCACTCCACGCACAAGTTCGTCCTTGCGACCATCCACATAAATCCTGAACACCTCTACAGGAGTCACGTTGAAAGCATTGAGATAATCAGTAAGAGTAAAACCGCTGGTCACCGTGCGGAAGAAATAGCCATACTCCTTACCTTGCTTCTTTGCCTCCTCGATAAGCATCTCGCGAAGCTGAGCCTCGGTATATGGCTGGTTGGTCTCAATAACCAGATTAGACTGTCGCGACACAGGATCGTTGCCGCCGGAAGCCCTTCCATGACCATTGCTGACCGGGAATCCGTCAATAGGAACGCGGCACATAAGGAAATCCTTCAGCACGCCATTCTCAACATTCTGCACCCGACGGGCCTTGACACCCTCGTCATCATATTGATACGAGCCATTGAGAGCCTGCTGGCCATAGTAACGCTGCGTAGGGTCGCAATAGACGCTGAAAGAAGCAGGCAGAACCTTCTCGCCTACCATGTGCTTAAAGGTCTCACCACCCTTCTTCATGCGATGACTCTCAAGACGATGACCGAAGATCTCATGGAAGAACA
>JBGUQW010000112.1:0-47190 GCA_045131435.1 Prevotella sp. | reverse complement strand
GGTTGTACCGCCAGGTGCACCGCCGGGTATCCGCGTCTGGATTGGATAAGCGCTGAAAGCATCTAAGTGCGAAGCCAGCCGCAAGATAAGGACTCCATTGAGGGTCGTCATAGACGATGACGTTGATAGGGTGCAGGTGTAAAGACGGTGACGTCAAAGCCGAGCACTACTAATTGCCCGAATACTTTTGCCTTGCTGGTATTATCAGATGTAATGAGTTTCCAGGAATGGAGTCGTTACTGTCAAGTCTTGTGTGCAAGTTGTCAAACCCCATTTGACAAGGTGTCGAAATCGAGTTTCGGCTCGGCAATGCTCAAGCGAGCTTGTCATTGATCTCACCTTGCAACGATATTCAGGTGGTTATTGCAGCGGGGTCCCACCTCTTCCCATTCCGAACAGAGAAGTTAAGCCCGCCTGCGCCGATGGTACTGCAATGCAATGTGGGAGAGTAGGAGGCCGCCACTTTTTTCCAGCCGCAAGGCAAGTATGAAGCCCTGAGTCAGAAATGATTCAGGGCTTCTACTTTTTTTATTCTCTCTTTGTTGGTGTTTTAAAAGATATTGTTTACCTTTGCAGGTATGAATCAATTTAATCGGTTGTTGATTTGGCTGAGTCGTATTCATAGATGCCGGGGCTTTGGTATTCAGTCTCCGTCCGACTATTCGTTCGTCCGCAATGTAGTGAACGAACATTGGCCGTATTATGCCTATGATACCTTAAAGAATGATGATTGGATAATCCAGAAGTTAGGCAGGCTCTACTTCCGCTTGGCAAATTGGCGTCACCCTTTGTTTATGTTGCCAGATAAATATGAAAAGTTTTGGCTCGCTGGATGCCGTACAATCCATTTTACAACTAACATCAATACGGTTGAAATGGTTCGTTTAGATATTGATGATGCCATTCTTTATGAGTCATCGTTGTCAAAATGTGATGAGATGTCTGTAATGGTAGTGGAAGGTATCTGTAACAATATGTCTCGCTGGCATGAAATGGAAAATGACGAACGTACAGGCACAACCTTTGATCTTTATTATTGTGGTATCATCTTTTTTGACAAGAAACGTTATAAACATCATTATACTATTAACTTCTGATACAACTATGGAAATAACAAAAGTGTATACCCGTGGTGGTGACAAGGGACGGACGACGTTAGTAGGTGGACAGCGGGTTTCTAAATGTTGTGCACGGCTGGAGTCGTATGGAACCGTAGACGAGTTAAGTTCACATCTTGGCTTATTGGCTTCTATGCTTCCAGAAGGTGAGGATCAAACTGAAATACACCGTATCCAGAATTGTTTGTTCAATGTTTGTACTAATCTGGCTACCGATCAGGACAAGACTCCGCTATACCCCTCGGCCTTCCTTCCAGAGGGCGAGATAGAACGTTTAGAACACTTAATAGACGGTATCATGACATTGTTGCCAGAACGTCAAGGCTTTATACTTCCTGGAGGCACTCGTGAAGCAGCTCAAGCACATGTCTGCCGTACTGTTTGTCGACGTGCAGAAAGGTGTATTGTGGCACTTGCCGAGGAGGCTACTGTCTCGCCTGAGGTGCAACAGTATATCAATCGATTGAGCGATTATCTCTTTGTTTTGGCCAAAAAACTTAATTTTATTCAAGGTAAGCAAGAAAAAGTTTGGCAAAACGCTTGCAAATAAGAAAAAAAATATTACTTTTGCGGGCAAATTCGAAAAGAATAACGAAAAAAGCAAATAGTAAATCTTAAAATTGTAAATATCATTATGTATTGGACATTAGAATTAGCTTCAAAACTTGAAGACGCACCCTGGCCGGCAACCAAGGATGAACTGATAGACTATGCCATTCGTTCTGGGGCTCCACTTGAGGTGTTGGAGAATTTGCAGGAAATAGAAGATGAAGGCGATGTGTATGACAGCATTGAAGACATCTGGCCTGACTATCCGACCAAAGAGGACTTCCTCTTCAACGAGGATGAGTATTAGAAATAACCAAAACAACTTGTTTTGCTGGGCAAGGAGCGGTACCTTACAGTGAAAGGAAGGCCTTTTTCGACACCAAAACAACTTGTTTTACTGTGGTGATGGCAGGTGGTACTTTTAATAAAAGTGCCACCTTTGTAATTTCCTTGTTATCAGTCGGTTATGTTCAAAAGTGATACTTTTGTGAAAAACGTCTCCTTTTTACCACTTGGTAGTAAAGATGCTGGGTGAGACGACGAGTGAGAACCAGCCCCAGCGGGCAGTCTTGCTGCTATTACTTTGTTTCAGGCGGTCCATCGTTTCTGTGCCAGCCATGAAAGTGTATCCTGCCATTAGTGAGATGTCCTTTGAGAAACGGTAAGAAGCTTGTAGGTCAATACTGTGGCCCAGCGTGCGATTGAGTTCTGAAAGGTCAGTTGCCACGGCTAAGTAGTGATAGTCAATACTACATGTCAGCTTGTCAGTGGGGTTGCCGAACACACCGATACTGGCATCCTGCAAGCCAGGTGTGAAGCCATTGATGTAGGCACTCTCGTAGAAGTAGTCCATGATGCCGTAGAACTTGCTGCGTGACCCAAAGAGTGGACTGAACCCCCTCTCTACATCATGGTACACCATTCCTACGCTACCACCATAGATGACGGGTACGTAGTCATCACCGCTCAGGTAGTCGTAGCCTGCCTTGAAACCATAGTTGTCGGTGGGCTTAAAGGTAGCCTGTACACAGGCCATCCAGGCATCAATTTTTTTCCATTGCTTGTATTTGTTTACCTGCTTACCAGTCTGGCGGTAGTAAGAACCTTCGAGTGTCAGATGCTTGGGATGATAGTTAATGTAGGTGCCCCACATCTGTTGGTACTTGGTGGAGGGCGGATTATAATTGTCATCCTGTAGGCCTGCTTGCATGCCAATATTCATGAAAAGCAGTGAGGCACCTAATGGGAAGGCGGGCACATCGTAGTGATACCATAGGGTCTGCATGGTCTTGTAGTATTGTGCTCCGGCATCGTTGTTGTAATAGGTGTTGGCGTATACGTTTTCAGCGTTTTGATTATAGGCCAGAATTGCATGCGCTTGATGGCCGTGGCCTTCGTATCCCAAGCGCAACACGTCGTGCGAGAGGGCCATCATGGCAAAGTCGTTGGGGCCTATGATGCGTTCGTCATCGTAGCTCAACGCCACACGACCCAATTGTGCGAAGAGTCCATTGCGGGCTTTCGCCTTAACCCACCCCTCATAGAGCTTTAAATCAGTGCTACCACCAGAGCCCCATACGGCCTTGTTCTGTATCACCGCATGAGCTTGCAGCCCAGGGCGTTCATAGTCCACATTCAGTCGGAGACGTCCAAGGAGGAACTGCGAGCGGTTTTCACTTACCACGTCTGCGTCATCGGTTCTGGGTAATCCTCCACGGCATATTTCGCCGTGTGTCAACAAGTTTACGCCGAAGCTCAGTGAATTAACTTTTGATGAGTCCGTCTGCGCCCAGCAGCCTGCATACGATATCAATAACAGCATTATACAATATTTTCTCATAGGTATCTATCTTCATTATCGTCTTTTATTGTTTCTTGGATGGTGCTCCAGGATTTCGTGTTGTAGAGTAGAAACATCGATATGGGTATATATTTCTGTGGTGCCAATGGATTCATGGCCTAACATGGCCTGAATGGCACGGAGGTCGGCGCCGCCCTCCAGGAGCACTGTAGCAAAAGAGTGGCGCAGAGTGTGGGGTGAAATCGTCTTCTGAATGCCTGCTTCTGTTGCCTGACGCTTAATCATGATGAGAATCATGGTACGGGTGAGATGGGCTCCGCGACGGTTCAGAAAGACGTAGTCCTCTTCCCCTTGTTTGATCTTCATGTGTCTACGGTCGTCAAACCAGAATTCCAGTTCTTTGATGGCTTTTGGTGAGATGGGAATAAGTCGTTCCTTGGAGCCTTTTCCGAAAACGCGAATAAATTTTTCGTCCAGAAAGAGGTTTGACAGCCGTAGGTTGACTAGTTCACTGACACGTAGTCCGCAGGAGAACAGCACTTCGATAATGGCTCGGTTGCGGTGTCCCTCCCATTTGCTAAGGTCGATGGACTCTTCCAGTCTGTCTACTTCCTCTGATGACAGTACTTCCGGCAGATGCTCACCCAGGACGGGTGATTCCAGAAGTTCTGTTGGGTCGTCTTCGCGGTATCCGTCAAGTAATAGGAAACGGTAAAAGGCGCGTATCCCACTGAGAATGCGGCATTGTGATCGAGGATGAATACCGATGTCGTGCAGACTGGCGGCAAAGTGTTGCAGGTCAGGTAGTTTCACGTCCAGTAGGTGTATGTCTTCCTTCTCAAGATAGTCTTGTAACTTCAAAAGATCACGCTCGTAGGCGTCGAGCGTGTTTGACGAGTATCCCCGTTGTAGTTTCAGGTATCGTTGATATGCCCGAAGCAGATTTGTCTGTGATTTTTTGCCCGTTTCCATTTTATTTATTACCTTTGCCGCACAAAGGTACAAAAAAAAGGTAAAAAGTGAAAAAAAAAGGTGATAAAATGAAAATAATGATTATCAATGGTCCTAACCTGAACCTGTTGGGAGTCCGTGAACCTGGTATTTATGGGTCGTCCTCGTTTGATCAGTACCTGCCTCAGCTGCAGGCGCAATATCCTGACATTGAAATATCCTATTATCAAAGTAATGTGGAAGGAGAACTCATCAACAAGATGCAGGAAGTCGGTTTCAGCTACGATGGTATTGTGCTTAATGCCGGTGCCTATACGCATACGTCTGTGGCTCTTCACGACTGTATCCGTTCTCTGAAGTGCCCGGTGATAGAAGTGCATATATCTAATGTTCACCAGCGTGAGGAGTTCCGTCACCACTCGTTCATCTCCTCGGCATGCAAGGGGGTTATCTGTGGTTTTGGGCTCGATTCATACCGTCTCGGCGTTGAAGCACTGAAGGCTTGACATTTATGAGCCTCGACGAATATATTGTTTCTCACATTGATCCCGAACCGGAGTATCTTTATCGGCTTTGGCGGGCTACCAATATCCATATGCTTCATGGACGTATGGCGTCAGGACATCTCCAAGGACGTTTGTTGAAGATGTTGGTTTCCATGATTCGTCCAAAGAATATTTTAGAGGTAGGAACGTTCAGTGGCTATTCAGCTATCTGTATGGCCGAGGGCCTGGAAGAGGATGGTATGGTCTATACCTTTGAAATCAATGATGAACAGGAGGATTTTACCCGTCCGTGGATAGAAAAGTCGCCAGTGGCGGACAAGATACGTTTTATCATAGGTGATGCCATTACTGAGGCTCCACGCTTGGGTGTCACCTTTGATATGGCCTTTATCGATGGTGACAAACGTACCTATCGTGAAACCTACGAGATGGCACTCTCAGTATTACGCCCCGGTGGCTTTATTTTGGCTGACAACACATTATGGGATGGCCATGTGGTTGATCATGCTTATGACCATGATGCTCAGACACGGGGTATTGAGACATTTAATGATGCTATTTTGGACGACAAGCGGGTGGAACGTGTCATTCTTCCTTTACGTGACGGATTAACCCTGATTCGTAAGTTATAGTCCGCGTTTTCGAGCAACAATCCTACATTTTGCACTCTTTTTTGAACTTTTTCTTGCAAAATGTTGTTTATTTCAGATATTTTATATACTTTTGCTTACAAATTGTAAACAAACAAAGAGTATAATGGAAAAAATTGACAATCTTGACAAAAAGATATTGAGTGTTTTGTCGAAGAATGCACGTATCCCGTTCAAAGATGTTGCTGCTGAATGCGGTGTGTCACGTGCTGCCATTCATCAGCGTGTGCAGCATCTGGTTGAGAATCATGTCATCATGGGCAGTGGCTTTGATGTCAACCCCAAGAGCCTGGGCTATTCAACCTGTACTTATGTGGGCATCAATCTGGAGCGTGGTTCGATGTACAAGGATGTCGTAGAGTGTTTGCTTCATATTCCTGAAGTCGTTGAGTGTCATTTTACTACTGGCCCTTATACGATGATGGTGAAGCTGTATGCCCGTGACAATGAGCAGCTGATGCATCTTCTCAACGGTCGTCTTCAAAGCATTCCCGGTGTAGTGGCCACGGAGACGCTGATATCTTTGGAACAAAGTATCAAGCGTGAAATTCCCGTAAATCTTGACGAATAGGCAGATGGCAAACCGTTTTGACTGGCAGTCGCAGCTGGCGGTGGCCTATGCTTCTTATCCGGAAGCGTCGAAAAAGCCCGTTATCGGTATCACGGGTAATTATGGTGATCAGACATGTAAGTTGGCTGAAGGTTACTATAAGTCAGTGTGGCGTGCGGGCGGTATTCCCGTCATTCTTCCTCCGCTGAGTGATACCGATGTCATCATTAATATGCTGGAGCATATTGATGGTTTACTCCTGAGTGGTGGTGCAGATTATAATCCTCTGTATGCCGGTGAGGAACCGATACCGCAATTGGGTGGCATCAATGCTGAGCGTGACCTGCCAGAACTGCTGATGGCCCAGTTAGCTTATAACCGTCAGATTCCGATGCTTGGCATCTGTCGTGGTATTCAGACACTGGCGATGGCTTTAGGCGGTAAGGTTGCCCAAGACATCCCCTCTAGTGCTATCAAACATTCTCAGGATGCAGACCGTTCAGAGCCTACACATAGTGTGACAATTGAGAAGGAATCCACCCTTTTTGACATCTATCAGAGTGCTGATGTGAATACTACTTTTAATGCCAAGAAGCTATCTCTTTTTGTTAATTCTTTTCATCATCAGGCGGTAAGCGATCCGGGTAGTCGGTTTCGGGTGACGGCACGCTCGTCGGATGGTATAATTGAAGCAATAGAAAGCCGTGAGTTCAAGAGTATTATGGGAGTTCAGTGGCACCCGGAATGTCTCTCTGTTGACGAAGGTATGCCCCTCTTCTCATGGCTTGTTCGTCAGGCAGCCCATTATCGTGAAGCGTGCGATTTGCATAGCCGGGTGCTGACGCTGGACACCCACTGCGATACACCGATGTTCTTCAACCTGAAGGTTCAAGGCGACAATGCAGATGGTGTTTCTCGTGGAGTCGACTTTGGTAGTCGTGACCCACGAATATTGGTAGACCTGCACAAGATGTCCGAAGGTCGTCAGGATGCTACGATTATGGTAGCCTATTTACCACAGCCGCAGTTGGGCGAAACCTTTTCGTCGAAGGTTGATGCCGATGTCGACGGCCCAATGGAGTATGCCGATTTAATCTTTGACAAGATAGAACAGCTGGTCGAGAAGAATCACCATTACCTCAGTATTGCACGTACCCCAGCCGACTTGTATGCTGACAAACGTCAGGGACGTCATAGCATTATGTTGGGAATAGAGAACGGGTTGGCTCTCAATGGTCAGCTGCAGAACCTGAGCCATTTTGCACAGCGCGGTATCGTCTATATGACGCTCTGTCATAATGGAGACAATGATATCTGTGATTCTGCTCGAGGCTGCAATACCCATAATGGCGTGAGCCAGTTTGGCCGGCAGGTTATCCGTGAAATGAATCGCCTGGGTATCATGGTAGACCTAAGCCATGCGGCTGAACGCAGTTTCTATGATGCCCTTGAAATCTCTCAACAGCCCATCGTATGCAGCCATAGTAGCTGTCGTGCCTTATGCGATCATCCTCGTAATCTGACTGACCAGCAGATGCGAGCCTTGGCAGCGAAGGGTGGAGTGATGCAGATTACGATGTATAATGGTTTCCTTGTCAAGGAGGGCGAGGCCACAGTGCTGGATGCTCTTCGTCATCTGGAGCATGCTATCCAAGTGATGGGAATCGACCATGTGGGCATTGGAACAGACTTTGATGGTGACGGTGGCATACGTGGTATGGCCAGTTCGTCGGATATGTTGAATTTTACCCGCCAGCTGTTGGCACGTCATTATAGTGAAAGTGATATCCAGAAGATCTGGGGTGGCAATTTTCTGCGTGTGATGAGTCAGGTGCAAAGGGTGCGGGAGAAGTAGAATGTTTGTTGGAAATTGTAAAGAAAAAGGATGAATATAAAGAGCGTAATATTGATGGCCTTTTTGCCTCTTCTTATGGCTTGTAGTACAACGAAGAAAAGCCAGGACGGCCAGCAGCTTGCTGTCGGTATAGAGTTTGATGCTGATTCAGCTTATGCTTTCTGTGCGGCTCAGTGTGACTTCGGTCCCCGTACCATGAACAGTGAGTCCCATGAGCGCTGTGCCCAGTGGATTCAGCAGCAGTTCAGCAAGTATGGTTGCCAGGTAACGCTTCAACAGGCAGATCTCAAGGGTTATGATGGAACAGTGTTGAAGGCTACCAATATCATTGCCACCCAACAGCCATCACCCACTACCCAACCCCCAACACCTCGAATTCTCATTTGCGCCCATTGGGACAGTCGTCCGTGGGCAGATAATGATCCAGACAAGGAGAATTGGAAAACCCCGGTAATGGCTGCTAACGATGGTGCCTCAGGTGTTGCCGTCATGCTGGAACTGGCTCGCATTCTGCAACTCCACGACTCGGCCCGTGTCGCTGTTGACTTTATTTGTTTTGATGCTGAGGACTGGGGCGTTCCGCAGTGGGCAGATCAGGGAGCTGCTGACTCGTGGGCACTTGGCTCACAGTATTGGGCAAGCACCCAACACCTAACACCCAACACCTACCAATACGGCATCCTGCTCGATATGGTAGGTGGCCAGGGAGCCAAATTTTATCGTGAGGGATATTCGTTGCAATATGCACAATCAGTGGTCGACAAGGTATGGCAGGCAGCAAGCACCGCCGGCTACGGCAGTGTCTTCCTGAATAAGGAAATGGGATATATTACCGATGACCATGTTCCTGTCAATGAACAGGCACATATCCCTTGCATTGATATTATCAATCACTATCCGGATTGCACGCAGAGCAACTTCGGCCCCACGTGGCATACCGTCAATGATGACATGCAACATATCGACCGTAACACGTTAGTTGCTGTGGGTCAGACACTTGTGCAGCTTATCTATTCGGAATAGCCCTCGCTTTAATTTTTCATCTTAAAGCTGGCCTGCCTCGACCATGAGTACCACGCGTTCAGTCAGACGGTCGATGCCTTCAGGGTCATATTCTTTCTTCAGCGATGCTCCGAAGGCCCAGGCAAAGGCCTGATAGAATCCTGCTCTTATTGGCCCAAGAAAAGCCTGTATCAGTTCGTAGCCGGAGGAATGACTTTCACGGTATACCAGTTTGATGAGCAGCTTTCCCTGCGAGTAGGTCAGCTTCTTCATACGCGGCTTATACTCTTTCAGAATTCCTTGCTCCACGCGTTTCATGTGTTCTTCTCGTGCCTTCTTGTCAGGCAGTGTTTCCAGGTATTCTGCAGTCTCCATCATGATGGTGTTGGCTTCTTTGGCAATGGGCAGCACCGTCTTGACATTCTTGACCAGTCGCATATAGGCTGCTGCCTGTCTCTTGCTTTCAAAGCTGACAGGTGGGAACACATAGACATTGTTCATCTCCATGTACTGGATGCTGTCACCGCCCTCAAATACTTTACCGACCTTCACGGTGGGAACAAAGGTCGGACTGTCCATGTCCACCTCTGTAGCGCTGTCCTTGAGTCTATTCCCCTGTGCCGTGCAATTCAGGGCAGCCATGAGTGTTCCTGCCAGTAATAACATTCTCATAATCGACCGCAAAAGTACGTATTATATTTGAGATGACAAAGGATTTTGCATTAATTAAGGTCTGGATTTGGGCAAATGTCAATACTTTTTATTACCTTTGTGTCGTGAAATACGTGCTTATTGCCATAGTCTGCCTCTTTTCGCTGACTGCTTCTGCCCAGAGTGACTGGCATGAGGCCTTGCAGTCGTGGATGACGGAGGAGGATGTTGAGGAATCCTATAGTGAAGAGACCATGGAGCTGTTGGCTGAGATGGCCGATTTCAAAATCAATCTTAACCAGACTTCCCGTGAAGAGCTGGAACGGTTGCCTTTCCTGTCTGCACTTCAGGTGGAAGGCATTATGGAATATATCGACCGGTACCATCCGTTGCGTTCCCTGAATGAGCTGCTGATGGTGAATAGTCTCGACTGGAATACCCGTCGCCTTCTACTGCATTTTGTCTATATCGGCGAAGAGACTCCAAAGCGCATCTGGCCTTCTTTGGCTGATGTCAGAAAGTATGGCAAGCAGCAGTTGCTGGCTACACTGAAAGTCCCTTTCTATGAACGCAAGGGCGACCGTACAGACTATTTGGGTTATCGCTATCGTCACGACATCCGCTATCAGTTTAACTATAGCGATCGTGTCAAGTTCGGACTGACAGCAGCACAGGATGCCGGAGAGCCTTTCTTCGCCAACAAGAACACGATTGGTTATGACCATTATTCCTATTATTTTCAGTTGCGTAAGATGGGAAAGTTGGAAGAGCTGAACCTCGGCATGTATCGGGTACAGATGGGTATGGGACTACTGATGAATACTGGCTTCTATCTGGGCAAGATAGCGATGCTGTCGTCGTTGGGACGACCTACCCACATGCTTACAGCCCATTCCTCGCGATCATCCTTTGGCTATTTCCAAGGGGCTGCGACAACCGTTCGGCTGACACCTCGTTGGGTCACTACGGCTTTTGTTTCCTGGCGTCATGTCGATGCCACCCTTAATGACAACGGTTCTATCCGTACCATAGTCCGTGACGGATACCATCGTACTGCTACGGAATTAGAGAAGAAGAACAATACCCAGGAGTTTGACGCAGGTTTTCGTATCGGCTGGAAGCCCGCAGTACGCAGGGGAACACCTTTCTTGAATTTCAATATGGTCTATACGCACTTCGACCGTCGTATGATTCCACCAGCCGAAACACCTTCACAGCTGTATCGTCGCTATTCTCTGGCAGGAAACGACTTTTTGAACATGTCACTCGACTACGGCTATACGCATCCTCGCTTTTCTTTCTCCGGTGAGACGGCGATGAACCGTGACGGAGGACTGGCAGCGATCCATGTGGTCAGCTGGCGCTTGGCAGATACGTGGACAGCCATGCTGCTGCATCGCTATTATGGCTTGCGCTATACCGCTTATCACGCCCGAAGTTTCAGCGAGGGCTCCAGTGTCCAGAACGAACATGGCATCTATGCCGGTCTGACGTGGACGCCATCACGCACTTTCTCGTTGCAGGGCTATGCCGACTATGCCCATTTCCCTGGTCCGCGTTATATGGTCAGTGCTGCCAGCGATGCCTTTGATGCCAGTCTCCTCGCGCGTACCTTATATAATAAGTATAAGATAGAAGCCCGTTATCGCCTGCATCTTCGTCAGCGTGACAACGAGGAGAAGACCTTCCTCCTTAATCGTTTTGAGCATCATGCCCGTTTGCGTCTGTCTTTCCCCGTCCTTGCTGTCAACCTCCAGTCACAGGCCGACGGTTCTCTGATCAATACACGTAGTGGCAACAGTTACGGTGTGATGTTCAGCGAACAGGCCTCATACCAGTATCGCAGTCTGCGAGTCGACGCTCATGTCGGGTGGTTTCATACGGACGACTATGACAGTCGCCTCTACCAGTATGAACGTTCCGCGCTATACGACTTCTCCTTCCCGATGTACTATGGCCATGGCCTGCGCTATGCACTGATGGCTCGTATCGACTACCGGCGTCTGATGTTCACTGCCAAACTGGGCGTCACCGACTACTTCGACCGTTCCGTCATCTCCAGTGGCCTTCAGCAAATCGACGGCTCGTCGCAGGCAGACCTCCTCCTGCAGTTGAGATATAAGTTTTAAATAAGAAAAGCGGAGCACCTTGTCGTGTTCCGCTTCCTGCTGCGTACCCAGACCCGGGCTCGAACCGGGATGGGTTTCCCCACTGGTGTTTGAGACCAGCGCGTCTACCGATTCCGCCATCTGGGCTTTTGCGGGTGCAAAGATACGAATAAAAATCAAAAAAGAAGAAAGAAGGATGAAGAATTTTAAAAAAATGTATTTTTTTTGTTTATAATCAATATTTTTCGTAACTTAGCGGTCGAATTTGGACATATCTATACTTATGGAACTCAACAATCAGAATTATTGTGTTATTTTGGCAGGTGGCAAAGGACGTCGCCTATGGCCTTGTAGTCGTGAGGAAATGCCCAAGCAGTTCGTCGATTTCTTCGGGATCGGACGTACACAGCTTCAGCAGACTTTTGACCGTTTTGCTAAAATACTACCGAAAGAGAATATCATCATTTGTACGAATCGTGAATATGCACCTATCGTCCGTGAGCAACTCGATGACCTACACGAGGAGAACCTTATGGTCGAGCCTGTCAATCGTGGAACGGCTCCCAGTGTGGCATGGGCCAATATGCGCGTCTGCCGTCGGAATCTTCAGGGCAGGGTCGTTGTTACACCTTCCGACCAGTTCGTACTCAACGAGGAGGCTTTCTATCAGAACATCGAGGAAGCTTTCCAGTTTGTCGCCCATAACGACCGCCTGCTTACGATGGGTGTGCAGCCTACGCGTCCAGAGCCGGGTTATGGCTACATCCAGAAAGGTGAAGTCACTGCTACTGCTGACGTCTATGAGGTACAGTCATTCACAGAGAAACCTGAGCGTACCTTTGCCCAGATGTTCATGGACAGTGGGGAATTCCTGTGGAACACGGGACTCATCTTTGCCAGTGCCCATTATTTGAGCGATTGCTTCCGTGGTCTCTTCCCTGAAGTCCTCAACCGCTTCGATAGACATCTGGCCAACTATACCATTGAACAGGAGATGGCTTTCGTCAACGAGTTCTATCCTTCTTATCCCAATTTAAGTATCGACCAAGGTGTCTTGGAACGTTGCGAGGATGTCTGTGTTATGCGCTGTGACTTTGGTTGGGCCGATCTTGGCACCTGGCATGCTATCTATGAGTGTATGAGTAAGGGCGACGGCGACAATGTTGTGGTCGATTCCACTGTGATGATGGAGGACTCGCATAACAATGTCATCAAACTGCCTAAGGGACGTCTTGGTGTCATCAATGGTTTGGATGGCTATATCGTTGCCGAGGAGGACAATGTGCTATTAATCTGCAAGAAGGGTGACTCGTCGGCATTGGTACGCAAGTATGTCAGTGAAGTGAAAATCAAATACGGTGACGATTTTGTATGACGACAGTAGGGCTTGATGCCAAGCGGATTGTTCGTAACGGAACGGGACTCGGCAGCTATGGCCGTACGCTTGTCAATGACTTGATACGTCTTGGCGACGATCAGTTGGAACTTCGGCTCTATGCTCCCGATGAGGGCCGTGCCTCACTCCGTTCTCAGATTATCGAGGGCGTGTCGTTCTGTTATCCCAGTGGACATCCCTCAGCCCTTCGTAAGGCATGGTGGCGTTCGCGGGGTGTCGTCCGTGACTTGTTGCGTGACGGCGTTCAGGTCTATCATGGCTTGTCGGGGGAATTGCCTGTGGGTCTCCGTAAATCAGGCATCCGTGGTATTGTGACCATCCACGACCTTATCTTCATGCGTCATCCGGAATATTACCATTGGCTCGATACCAAGATCTATGAGTGGAAGTTCCGGCAGACGCTCCGTGAGGCAGAACATATCATTGCCATCAGCGAGCGCACTCGTCAGGATATCGTCGAGTTGGGAGGAGAGCAGTATGCTGACCGCATCAGCGTCATCTACCAGAGCTTTGCCCCCCGTTTCTCGGCTGATGTCAGACCTGAAGTGCGCGACGAGGTCCGTCAGCGGTATAAGCTGCCCCAGCGCTACATCCTCAATGTGGGCACCATCGAGGAACGTAAGAACCTGTTGCTTGCCTGTGAGGCTGTCGACCTGTTGCCACAGGATGTCCATTTGGTTGCCGTGGGTCGGAAGACGGACTATGTTCGACAACTGCCATCCTCCGAACGCATCCATCTGCTCAGTGGTGTGCCCGATACTGATTTGGCAGCCATCTATGCCATGGCTGAGGTTTTTGTCTATCCGTCGCGTTATGAAGGTTTCGGCATTCCCATCATCGAGGCCATCGCTGCCGGCTTGCCGGTGGTGGCCTGTACGGGGTCATGCCTCGAGGAGGCCGGCGGCCCTCACAGCCTCTATGTCAGTCCCGATCTTGTCATCGACATGGCTGAGGCGTTGAAGATGTCCCTTCGTGGTGCACGGGGTAGGGAAGAGCGCATCCGCCAAAGCCGGGAGTATATCCGTCGCTTTCAGGGTACCGATGTTGCAGGTCAGGTTGCTGCCCTATATATATAATAAGGTATAGTGAAAAATTGATAATTTAGTTGCAGGTGAGAGAGATACTATTAAAAAAACAAAAAAAAGAGGGCAAAAATGGCCCTCGAAGGGGTCAAAATGAAGAAAAATGCATTTTTTTTGGCACTTTTTTGAAAAAATGTGCAAAAATCCTTGCAAGTTACCGAATTAATGCCTATATTTGCACCCAAAAACGTGACTCGTAGCAAGAGACGCGGGTAAATAGTGTGAGAGAATAGAGAACAAATAACTTCTTTTTTTATTAATTAATTTAAATTTAATCGTATGAACAAAAAGATTTTGAGTGCATTACTCATGGGAGCATTCTTCCTTGCTTCTACGAGTATGTTTGTGTCTTGTAAGGACTACGATGATGACATCAAGAACTTACAGGCTCAGATCGACAAGAACACTGCTGCGATTAACGCCATTCAGACAAAGATCAATGAGGGCGCTATTCTGGAGAGTGTTACATCGATTAGCAACGGTATCCGTGTCGTTATCAACGGAACGCCCTACGAAATTACCAATGGTAAGGATGGTCAGGACGGTGCCGCTGGTAAGGACGGTGTTGCTTGGACCATCGGTACTGATGGCTATTGGTACAAGGACGGTGTAAAGACCGACTACAAGGCTATCGGTGAGAAGGGTGAGAAAGGCGACAAGGGTGACAAAGGTGACAAGGGTGACAAGGGCGACACTGGTTCTGCCGGTCAGCCTGGTCAGGATGGCCAGCCTGGTCAGGATGGTCAGAGCGGTTCATCTGCCGGTACTGGTATCTACTACGTGCCCAATGCCGAGACTGGTTGCTTCGACAAGTACAAGGATGGTGCGTTCGTAGAGCACACCTCTATCAGCTTCCTGTCTGATTCTGGTAACACACCTAGTGGCGTTATCACAGCTGTGAAGACTGGTGAGTACCTGTATCTCTATGGTGTAGAAGGCGGTGAGGGTGCCCTGAAGCTGGTGACCATCTCTCTGTCTGCTGACCTGAAGGGTCTGGTATTCATTCCTCATCTCTACCTCGACGGTATTGAGAGCATCGAGTATCCTTGGATTGGTGACACCATCCATCGTTGGCATTCTATCCCCGTGGATTGGATTAACATCTCTCACCACACTGCTGAGAAGGCTCCCAATGTTGATGAGGATACTCGTCAGAACATTGCCTTCCCCGATGGAACTTCTTACACTTCTTTGAGCAGTGATATTAAGAAGTATACCAGACAGGGTGACTTCTATCCCAACTCACTGGGTCGTCATCTCGAGTATGATGCAAAATCTACTGGTAACAAGATTATCCGCAAGTATGTCCGCAGTGCTGCTGACGCAGATGCTGCTAAGCGTATCTTCTGGTTCGATCCCTCTTGGCCTGCTGACGAGTGGATCTATGGTCCCGCTTGGGAGGTATTGTATCACCTGAATCCGTCTAGCGCTCAGGTTAACTATGCAGCTAATGCTCCTGGATTCAATGTTTTGGAGCCCGATGTTATTTATTACAACACCCGTGCTGCTGCTTCTAAACTTGGCGTAACTTCTCCTGAGAATTTCTATGAGCTCTATGACTTTACCAAGAAGTCTGGCAACAACTTCGCTCGTGGCACATGGCGTAACGGCTTAGTTCCCAACACGAAGTCCTTCCGCAAGGATGGTTCTGGTATTGTCTATGTTGGTTTGCAGATTGCTCATCCCGATCTTCTGGCTCCATGGCCTACTGACGAGACCATTAACCCGAACGGCAACACCAATAGCTCGATTAGCTATCCCGAGAAAGGCCACGAGCAGGAAACTGGAACTACTGCTGGCACTCAGGTGCCTACTGGTCCTTATGCTAACAACGACCAATACAATGGTAATGTTAATAAGTATTGGGAAGGTGATCCTCAGTA
Source organism: Prevotella sp. (assembly GCA_045131435.1). Lineage (GTDB taxonomy): Bacteria > Bacteroidota > Bacteroidia > Bacteroidales > Bacteroidaceae > Prevotella. The sequence continues at coordinate 31,088 of JBGUQW010000112.1, read as the reverse complement.
TGGAGCTTGGTATGGTTGGACTCGCTATGCGTATGACAAGAACAACAGTGACAACACGATTGCTCTGCAGATGAATTCTGCTGCTGACGAGCATGTTACTTCTGACTATGCTCTGATTGTTCCGACTCACGTTCAGCTCGAAGGTCTGATCTGGGACAAGAAGCCCATGTACAAGGAGCCGAAGATCAACCACTTCAAGGGCGGTGACGAAAGCCGTATCGGTGACGAGGAAGGTTGGGCTCTCGGTGAGGGTTTCAACTGTTATGAGAATCGTATCCACGTATGGGATACTCCTCAGGAGGCTTTGGCTGATCCCGATGGTGCTGCTCTTGAGCTGATGTGTGAGGATCCTGAGGGTATTGACCTGCGTCCTTACCTCGGTGTTCACTATGTACGTGAGAACATGAAGAAGCGTGAGCTGATTCCTGGTATCTACAATCCTTATTCTTACGATCTCGGAGTCCTGCACTATGGTGAAGAGGCTGCTTGGGGTCTGCACTACGAGTTCGAGCTCGTTGACTACCAGAACAGTACTAACGGCACTCGTGACTCTCGTTATGCTTCGTTCAAGAGCTGGTGCGAGGACAAGGGTGTTGCTAAAGACGCGCGCATCGATGGTTGGAACATGACTACCGACCAGACTGGTGTTATCATTGCAAAGTCTGTTGACAACGATGGTTATCCCATCAATAACCGCTCTACTGTTTCTGTAGACCGTGAGCCGCTGGTTCGCGTTATGCTGAAGAACGAGGCTGGTGATGTCCTGCTCGATGGTTATATCCTGCTCCACATCAACTACACTCCGCTGAACAAGAGCGTAGCTTATGATGAGGCAACTTATACCTTCAACCTTTGCGATCCTATCACTCACTTCACTACTTGGGCTCAGTTCTCTAAGTGGATTCTGCAGGATGCTCTCCAGGGCCGCTATGTCGTTGACACTCGTGTTGACAACACTGGTATGGAGATTCTGGCATTCGACGACTACTTCTGGGCAGTATGTAAGGAAGGTTCTGAAGAGGTTGACAAGAACGACAAGAAGTATGTGACTCCTATGGCTTATCAGGTAACTGTTCCTGGTATTGAGGATGCTCACATGCGTGGTTACGAGCTGAAGCTCTACAATTTCGGTAAGGATATCTATGGTACCGATAGTAAAGCTCCTGAGACTGGCTTCGCTACTGCTGAGACCAGCAACGCGTTCGAGAACGATGACCTCGGTAACGCTGTTTACTATCCTAACGGTGAAGGTACTACCAACCACATCTTCTCATGGACACTGTCTGAGGAAGAGATTGAGTACCTGACTCACGATAAGCCTGAGGCTCTGACCACAGGTGTGAAGGTTAACCGTTGGATCTGCTTCGCTGCTAAGGATGTCGCTTACGACTATGCTCATCGTGACCGTGAGGTTAACAACTACAGCTCACCGTATCCTTATCTGTGGGTTAAGTTGACCTTGAACTTGAAGCGTCAGGCATGGGCTTACAAGTACTCTGAGAAGAACAACAACTACTGGTTCAACTACCAGAATGGTTATGGAGAGAGCTATAACCACCAGGGTTGGTCAGGTGTTATCTTCGACATCATGGCTCCGGGTAATAACGCAGTTCCTACTATTAAGGATGAGCGTTGGACTAACCAGATGAGCTCTACATTGGTTACCAACAAGTTCGTCATCACTAACACTGAGAAGACGAATGCTACCAACGATCCTTACTGTGGTCACGCTAAGTACTTCTTCGCTCCGAAGAACTACAAGATTACTGCTAAGACTATGATTGATGGTTATAAGATTGCAGGTAACCAGTGTCTCGCTGAGTACATCATTACTCCGCAGAACGGTGACGCTGCCGCTATGACTTCAGTTGACTCTAAGGCTTATGTTGAGTTGCCTAATGCTCAGAGCCGTGTATTCGGTATTCCTGCTTCTTTGGATGGTAAGGTTCACAACTATCGTAACGTTGACACTTGGAACATGCTGTTCTGTAAGTACGTTCCTGAGAAGACCAGCAACTACAGCTTGACTGAGTTCGGCAGCAGCTTCTCTAAGCGTGGCGACTACCGCAATGGTACGAAGTGGGGCGAATATGCTGACAACAACATTAACCAGAATCCTGACTTCGGTTACAAGCACTGGCAGTCTGGTAAGACTGAGACTATCAAGGGTAACGAGCAGAACAAGGGTGGTATGCGTCAGATTGCTCCTGACAAGTACGTCAACATGAAGCTCAACAATTCTGAGTGGTGGAACAATGATCACCAGGGTTCTCCGAAGCACACTTATGCTACTCCGACCGATGTTAACTTCCATAAGCATATTGTTGACATTAAGGATACCCACATGGGTCACATCTGGGATCCCAGCTATGCTCAGGCTGCTGTCAAGACTGACGCTGATCTGAAGGCTATCCTGCAGCAGTGCGCTATCAAGTACAACGACGGTGTATTCAACGACACTATCCTGTATGCTAAGAATGTGAAGACTGGTGAGTATACTCCTATTGCTAAGTTCGTGAAGTACGAGCAGTATTCTAAGGACGCTTCTACCTACACCAAGGCTGGTTCGTTCGAGCTGATTCACTGGCTGCCTATCGGTGCAACTGCTGAGGATGCAGAGGCTGGTAGAGCTATTGAGAACCTCGTTGCTTACGATGTGCTGAATGCTCTTGGCTATCCGACCGAGGTTGACGGCTCTTGCGACTTCGATCATGCTCGTGAGTTCATCAACAAGCAGCTCCGTGCTTGGGTTGGTGTTGTTGCCAACAATGGTTGCGATGTTGCTCTGTATGTTGAGCAGGAGAAGCATGACGAGTACGTTAATAAACTCGACATGGATCTGCAGAGTGATCATGAGAAGGAGAAGGGTGGTAATGGTACTAACGGTGAGATTTGGCAGAAGTACTGCGCTGCAACAGGTCTGACTCCGTACATCGCTGCACCTGCTGATCCTCACAAGTACACTCCGAGTGCTACATTCATCGCTTCTTGGGAGCGTCCTATCAACCTCGATATGACTGAGATTCCCGCAGCTCTGGATGCTAACACGGGTGAGAATACTCTCTACCTGCTTGACTACCTGAAGCTGTACGACTGGCGTGGTGACAAGCCAAATCAGGGTTACATGTACAGCGACCACTGGTGGTTCTGGGGTTACTACAACGTGAAGGGTATCGCTGTTGATCTGACTCCGAGCAACATCTGGACTAACATGCACCAGACCGATAAGAACACCTTCAAGAAGATGAGTGAGATTTCTACTCAGGTTCGTCTGTTCGTCGGTCAGCCGTACATGCGTCAGCAATATGGACTCTTCGGTATCGGTTGGAATGCTGCTGGTAAGAAGGTTTCTGGTCCTCTCGGAAATGCAACAAGCTTCAATGCAGCTGACGACTGGAAGCTCTGGCAGTATGTTCCCGCATCTCAGGAGGCTGCTATCGAGCAGTACATGGGTATCAGTCCGCGTAACGTGAACAGACTTGCTAAGTTCGGTTCAATCTACTACGAGAACAATGGTGACAACGTGACTGAGTTCGATGTACTCATCCCGATCACTATCTTCTACGAGTGGGGTTCTCAGAAGTACTGCACGAAGTGGCACATCGATACCACTCACGGCCGTGGGACTCCCCTTACGAGATAAGGAAAGAACCAGATCAATTTGAATATTTAAAGCTCTAATAGGAGAGTGCGTCTCGCAGAGAGCAAGACGCACTCTCTTTTTTACTTCAAATAGGAAAAAGAAAAATGAAAAAGCTTAATTATCTGCTCATTGCAGTTGCAGTACTTTGCTTAGGTACTGCATGTTCTAACAAGAAAAAGTCACGCGAAGAGCGCGTGGAAGAGTTCCGTGGTATGTTGACAGCTAATGATACCACGCAGATGCTCCAGATTTGTGATAACGCCATGGAGCAGTTGAAAGGTAAGAAGATTGACGAAGTGATAGCTACTCTTTATGAGTATAATGATAGCACTGAGGAACTGACACCGTTGACGGATCAGGTGAAGAAGCGTTTGGCCCGTCGTTTTAAGATGTTCCCCGTGTTGACCTATAACCGCCAGTACTATTCGTTCATGCTGGAAGGCTGTAATGATGTGAAGTACGAGGTGGTATTCGCTACTCCCGAACAGACTGGTGCCGATTCTGCTAAGACGATGTACATGTTCAATCCCGTTAAGGTTGACGGAGAGTGGAAACTCTGTGTCAAGACTTCTAAGGACGACATTGACGTTGAACATCTCTAAACGCGACATTACGTAAACGACTATATAGAAACAGGCTTTCAACATGAAGAAATTATTTACCCTTCTGCTGTTATTTTTCACCTTGCATACAGTAGCAGCAGTCCAACAATCAGTAACTTTTAACTTTTCTGATCCTACTCAATTGAATTGTAATATTCCTATTACAGCCGCTGATTTAGGTTATACAGAAAGTGCAGCTATAGTACTTAACCTTGGTTATCCCAATGAACGTACTTTTACTGAAGGCCCCGTAACGATTAGCTTTGTCAATAATGGTAGTGCGGGACCACATATCAGATATAACGGATATGGTCAGTATGAACTTGGATTAGGCCTGGGTACCGATATCAAATTTAGTGTTTCTGGAGGTTCTACGCTTGTTTCTGTTAAGTTCGACAACCCCAATAACCTCATCAAGAAATCCGGTGAACCTGGTCGCTTCAATACAGATACTAATTTATGGGAGGCCGGAGACTCCAGACCGACTTCTGTCACGTTCCATAATGGTACAGACTATTCTTATTTCACTAAGATTAAGGTTACCTATAATTCTCCAGCTGTTCCGCTGAATTTCTCTTACAGTCAGCCGAGTGACGGCACCTCAGTGGCTGCCTTCAAATCGATGACTTTGTATTATAACACTTCGGTTACTAAGGTAAACAGTAATAAGGTTCTTTTGACAGGTTCCTCTTTTGAAGGAGCCAAGGAAATGACTGCTTCTGCCTCTGGCAGTGCGGTGACGCTGTCTTTAGGCGAAACTATTTCAGCTGAAGGTAGTTATACTGTTGCTGTACCGGCTGGTAAGTTCGAGACTTCAGAGGGTGCAACCAACGAAGCCATTAATATTAGCTTCACCATCGTTCCTAAGCGCGATACATTTACTCCGACTTCTGTCGATCCTGCCAGTGGCACTTCTTTGGGTAAGTTGCCTAAGGAAATTAAACTCACTTTCCCGGCATTTGTCAAGGCGGGCACGGGTACCGTGAAATTCAAGATGAACGACGAGACTCAGTTCTCGGGTACGGTTTCCGTGAGCAATAAAGTCGCTACCATCTCCCATACCCATGATGTGACGGAAGCCTCATCGTGGACGGTGGAGATTCCCGAGAAAATGTTCCACAATGATTTGCCTGCAGACGATGTGGAATATCGTTGGAGTCCGTCGATGACCCTTAGCTATACGGTTGATGGCTCACAGGATGTTCCTACTGAAGTCACACCTACAGCATCCCTGTCAAGCTCTTCCATTGAGAAAGGTGGTGACGCATTGGAACTGACCATTGGCGGTGTAAAGAAGGCTACCTTGGCTACCACTGCCGCTCCCGTATTCAAATATGCCGATGGTGATAAGAAAGGCCAGACCGTATCTTTCGACGGTGTTATCCTGACATCGAATTCTGACACCCAGTTTGGTGTCAATACGACTGGACTGCCAGCCGGCAAGTATACTTTGGTGATGCCGAAGGGTACCTTCACCTATGAGGTGGCATCTAATGAGATCATTGTAGACGTGGAGTTGACGGCATCCTTTGAAGTCCTGACAACAGATACGGATACACCTGCGATGAAGATGGCCAGAGCATTATTGCAACAAACCAGCGAGGGCGGCGTGGGCTATCCTTCTACTGAAAGCGATAGCTATAAGGCCTTGCTTGCTTTGGTCAATGCTGCTGAAATACCGTCTGACGAATCGCTTCTGACAGCTATGAACGCCCTGTATAATGAGACTAATGTGACGTTGCCTGCTGTTGACAAGTGGTATAATATTTTTGGTGTAAACAGCAATGGTAAGAGAATCTATTTGGCTTTCAATGCTGATAAGTCGAAAGTCATCCTTGATGCCAGTTCGGACAATGCTGCTGCTTTCCAGGTAGCCTCAGTGTCAGAGGGCAAGGTCGTGTTCAAGACGAAAGAAGGACGCTTCCTCCATGTGCTGACAACGCTCCCCTCTCATGAGGGTACTTCTGATTCTAATCTGACGGAGACTGAGAGCAACATCAACAAACTGACGTTGGCTAAGTTTGTCGCCGCCAGTGTTGAGGGCGCAGATCCGAAGGAACTCTATGGTGCATTGAGCATGTATGGCAGCCTCGGCACGGTGAATGACAACGAAGAGTTTGCGTATGCTCTGTTGAACTACGACAATACGACAATAGCTACCTACCCTGCCACACCGTTGAAATTTGATGCCTCTAAGTCCAGTGCTTTCCGCCTGACGCAAACTTCAGAGCCTGAAGAGTATGACCCGACAGATCCGACAGATTACGTCATCGTTAGTGTCTCCATGCGTTCGGTAACAATCGCCAAACCCGGCGATGAAGGCGTCTTGATTGTTCATGGTCCTACCAAGACAACGATTGCTGATGCATCCAAAATTTATTATACCTACAATACCAACGACGAACGTAACAATACCAAGGTTGACTTTACTGGTACTATCCTGACCCCAACGGCTACTGTCAATGAGTTCAGTGTCAATACCAAAGGGTTGGCACCTGGATCCTATCATGTTGTCATGGATAAAGGTGCTTTTGCTTATGAGGTACCGGAAGGTAAGACCGCTAAGGATACCCAACTGTATGTTACCTTTAATCTTGAGGATGGTGGTGCAACTCCCACTGTAACACCTACTGCATCATTGGCACCCGCAGAGGCTGTCGTGGCAGGTGACGAAATGGTACTCTCCATTGGAAATGTCAAGAAGGCCACTTTGAGTACGGAAGCTAAGCCTGTCTTCAAATATGCTGATGGCGACAAGGCCGGCGAGACGGTTCCGTTCACCGGAACCATCCTTACCAAGAAGAATGCTACTCAATTCTATGTTAGTACAACAGGTCTTGCTGTGGGCAAGTATACGCTGGTTATGCCTAAGGGTACTTTTGCCTACGAAGTGGAAGAAGGTAAGGCCGTGGTTGATCAGGAACTGACAGCATCTTTCGAAATTAAGGAGAAGACCCCTGCAACTGATGAGTTTAATTATACCTACAATGCTTATAATATGTTCCTGCCTTTAATGGAGCAGAATCCTGCTTCTTACTATAGGGCTGCTGATTTTAATGTATTGATAGTATATGCCTATAAGGAGTGGGGATTTGATGCTATGGTGGCTAATCCTAACAAAAAGGTTTCTTTCCGGACAACGACCATTGGAGGCACTGCAATGACAGGACACTTTGAAAACTATCCTAACTTTGGCGCAGACTATCCCGAAAATCCAGAATTTGCAAACGTGTTTGCCGTCAAGTTTGTACCTGATGTCCCGCTTTCGCCCGGTGACCTCAACAATCATCCAGGTAATTACACCTATTATTGTGAGCCAGGATGTTTTGGCGATGCCAACTATGGTAAATGGCTGGCAGGCGATAGCAGCGTGACACCCTCTATGTGTAGGGTTAATGATAAATTGAACGTAGGTACCTTCGTCATACCAGGTAATCAGGAACCCACCACAGGTATCAGCACTGTTTCAGGTGATATGAAGAACAATGTCATCTACGACCTCCAGGGTCGTCGTGTCCAGAACATGGATAAGAAGGGCGTGTACATTGTCAATGGCCGTAAGGTCGTGAATAAGTAAAATCACTGATTATACCGATAATAATAGAAAGTGGTGACTCTTCGGAGCCGCCACTTTTTCTTGTTTTGATATTAAGATAGAGAAAAGTTAAAAATAAACATAAATTTATTTTGTCGTTAAACAAATTATTATTAACTTTGCACTTGTAAAATCAGTATTGATGCTTTATGTTGACAGACTTAGAATTTGCAGAAGAACAATATCGTCAGATGAACGAAATGGCAAAACATTTGGCGGAAATAATGCCTCCAGGCAAGGATCGGGATGAGGCCATAGAAATGTGTGTTGACGTAATGGCCGATTGCCTTGCAAGAATAAGAGAATTAAAAAAAGAATTATAACTTAACAATATCGTTTATGAAACAGCCAGTAGATTTAATAAAGGATAAGAAGTTAAAGGAGAACTTCTCAGCTTATGTTAATGCTAAAGACCAAGATGAGAAGAATCGTATTGTTAACGAATATAATCAGTGGTTTGCTTGTCTTTCAAAAGAAGAGCAAGCTGCGGAGACCTCATTGATTATGGATAACCTTCGTGGTGTTATAGAGGGGGTACATGATAATTTAGAGGAGTTAGATGGAACAATCATAAGAAAGAAATTAGGAGAAGTTCCCCAAGCGATTTCTCTGAGTTATATTGCATCACAATGCGGCAAAAGCAAGTCGTGGCTATCTCAGCGTCTAAATGGTAATAAGGTAAACGGAAAAGAGGCACGTTTTACAGCAAGTGAAGTACAGCAGTTTCAGGATGCTCTACACCGTCTTGGACAAAAACTGCTCAAGGTTGCTCTTATATAATAAGTAGCACCTCCTAAGCGAATTACAGAAAAGTGGCGACTCCGGAGAGCCGCCACTTTTTTCTTGTTTTCTTTGGAAGTCTCAAAACAAATGCGTAACTTTGCAGGTGAGAAAAGAAAAATATTATGAATGCAGACAACAAATATGTAAGATTCGACTGGGCCGTAAAACGCATGTTGCGTGATAAGGCAAATTTTGGTGTGCTTGAAGGTCTGATGACTGTTCTCCTGAATGAGCCCGTACATATCGTAGAACTGTTGGAAAGTGAGAGCAATCAGAATTCGGCAGACGACAAATACAATCGTGTTGATATCAAGGCGAAGAACGATAAAGGGGAGATATTTATAGTTGAAGTGCAACTGACCCGGGAATTGTATTATTTAGAGCGTATTTTATATGGCACAGCAAAAGCCATCACAGAGCATATAAAGTTGGGCAGTGTCTATAGTGAGATCAAGAAAGTTTACTCTATCAGCATTGTCTACTTTGATTTGGGACAGGGGGCAGACTACCTTTATCATGGAAGTAACACTTTTGTCGGTGTTCATACGAAGGACACACTTAAGATAAACGTTAAGGAAGACAATGCCATTCGGATGAAAGCCCCTGAAGAGATATTCCCTGAGTATTTTATTATACGTGTCAACGAGTTTAATGACATAGCGACAACGCCTTTAGAGGAATGGGTCGACTATCTGAAGAACGGACACATAAAAGATGACACTACTGCTCCGGGACTAAGTGAAGCCAGGGAAAAACTGCAATATATGATGCTCAGTCCGTCTGACCGTCATGCTTATGACGAGCACCTAAATGCAATCATGATCCAAAACGACGTCCTGATGACTGCAAAGCTTGAGGGTATGGCTGAGGGCAGAGCCGAGGGCAGAGCCGAGGGCAGAGCCGAGGGCAGAGCTGAGGGCAGAGCAGAGGGCAGAGCTGAGGGCAGAGCTGAGGGCAGAGCTGAGGGCATTCAGAAGGTAGCCTGCAACTTGCGAGAAATGGGAATGGCTGTCGATGAAATCATGAAAGTCACAGGATTGACCAAAGAACAAATAGAAAGCCTGTAATCATTTAAGTACTTGTTGCTGGTTTTTCCTTGGAATGGCCAACACCTAACGTTGCCTGTCGTATCGCCTTTGCACAAAGGGATTAAGGCACGTTAGGTGTTGGCTGAGGAGGTAACAAAGAGGTCACTAACAGGTAACGTAGAGGTTACTATGCCGCCTTCAGCGGGATGACTTTGTAGTACATCACATTGGATCTTGAGGTGTGTTCATACCCCAGCTCCTTCATGGCAAACCCCAGCTGAACCTTCACGCTGTGACTGATGGTCAGCGAGGGATACTCCAGCTTGATCATTTCCAGCATCTCTTTGCTGTTCAATTTTTGGGCTACCTCACCCTCTTGAGGTTTGCGGAAGCAGACATTCACCATCTCAGCTATATCCTTCTGTTCCATGTAGTTGAGGTTCAGCTGCTGGATACGTTTCACCTCGTCGTTGTTGAACCAGTAGGGGGCCTTCAGCTCACGGATCTCGTGGAGCACCTGAGCATACAGCTGATCGTAGTCGATGTCACCAGTGTTGTCGATGAGCTGTCCTTCCGGAATGGTCAGACAAATGAAACGACGAGAACCAGTGGCATCCGTCAGTGGATGGGGATTATTCGTCGTGGCCACAAAGGAAGCATAGCGCAGACGGTCCTTCTGGGCAGTGCCATAGATAGGACGTCCGTTGACCTTGCTCTTTGACAGTGTCTGTTTCAGAGAAGCATGATGGCTGGGGCTGATGGCCTCCAACTCGTCGAGGTTCACAAGCAGGTTGTTCGTCAGCGCCATCTCCTTGTCATGCTTGTTCGACAGATTCAGGTGATCCAGATAGTACATGCTCAATTGCGGAGGCAGCAGGCGAGCGACGAAGGTCGACTTGCCACACCCTTGGGCACCAATCAGGGTGGGTACGGTCTCATTGCCGTGCAACAAGTCCATCTGAAGCCAGTGAGCAACAACAGATCGGAGCCAGATGGCCAAGAAGGCATGTTGCTCCGTTGTAATGCCAGGAATTCGCGAGAAGAGCTGTGCCACATGGTTCTGTCCGTCCCATGTTGGCAGATGGTTCAGGTAATCCTGGATAGGATTGAACCGCGGCACCTCGTTCGACTGTACCAGAAGCTTGATGTCCGTCTGCGGATTCCCCTTTTCGCAGACGTCTTCGCGCATGGCGTGAATGATGATGCTGTTCAAATCTTCCTCGGTGAGCACGTGCCAGTCGGGGGCTCCTTCGACAGGCTTTTTTACATACTCTACCACTCCCCTCAGCTCGTTACGGTGGAACTCGTAGTGCTCATTCAGGAACTGTTCAGCTTCGAGCATTCGTTGTTGTGAAGCAGAAACTTCACTTTTAGTTTTTAATTTTTGAATCATAAAGGTTGATAAATTTTAAGTTAAACATAATGGTGTGCAAAGGTACAACATTATTTTGAAGTAAAAAATATGTCCCGGAAATTATTTTCTTAAAAAATGTAAATTGGTAAATCAGGTATAGAAGCGGGTTAGGTGTCAGTTACCTGTTTGGTACCTGTCAGTTACCTCTTTAAAAACACCTAACGTGCCTTAAGTCCTTTATACAAAGGCTCTCCGAAAGATCGTGTGAGGTCTTGGCCATTTTTCAACGTATTAGCCTCCATAAACGATATGCCACAAGAGCCAGGTCTCCTCGGCACTAACATCAGGTTTGCCCTAGGGAAACCTGATGTTCCCACGGAGGGAGCGACTATTCCCCTTGCCACAAGATAGCATCTTCCTTGCCACAAGATGCTATCTTCCTTGCCACAAACGACCGTCTTGCATGGCACTTTTTTAAACAGGCATTCTCTTGTTTATGTTACATTTTTATGCATGAAAAGTGCTTTATATGGGCTGATTTTGGGCTTTTATTGCACTTTTTAGTCAAATTCTTTGCTTTTTTAAAATACTTTTCGTACATTTGCACGCAAAATGCGTTTATTAACTTAATATTAAGTAAAAGTATGAAAATGAAAATGATTATCGTAGCCGCTCTGGCCTTTGTAGGTCTGACCGCTACAGCACAGCGTCAGGAGAAGGTGGTTGACCGCGTTGACCAGCGCACTGTGCAAGAGTTTGACCATCAGGACGTAACGAAGAAGTTCAAGAGTCACCTCTTTGTTGATATCCAGGGTGGTGCCCAGTATACGCTGGGTGAAGCAAAGTTCGGTGATCTGATCAGTCCTAACGTTCAGTTGGGTCTGGGATATCAGTTTAATCCTTGGTTCGCAGCTCGTCTGCAGGCTAATGGCTGGCAGTCAAAGGGTGGTTGGAACTCTCTTCAGGTCACTCAGTATTCTCCAGGTCAGCGTATGGAGCTGAATTCTACTGAGTACAAGTGGAATTATGTTGCTCCTGGCATCGACTTTATCTTCGATCTGACCAACCTCATCGGTGGTTGGAATCCTGAGCGTTTCTTCTCTGCTGCCATCTTCGTTGGCGGTGGTGTGAACATTGCTTGGAAGAACGACGATGCTATCAACATTGACAGAGTAGCTCAGAACACTACTTACAATGGTGGTAAGCCCCTCTACAACTTGGAGTATCTGTGGGATGGCACAAAGGTTAACCCCTTCGGCCGTGGTGGTCTGCAGCTCGGTTTCCGTCTGAGCCCCGCCGTATCTCTGCTGATTGAGGGTAATGCCAACATCCTGACTGACAAGTACAACTCAAAGAAGGCTGACAACCCCGACTGGTATTTCAATGCTCTGGCAGGTCTGCGCATCAACTTGGGTAAGGCTGTTGAGACCGAGACTCACGATGTATACCGTGATGTTGTGGTTTATGACACCATCTACAAGTACGTGACTATTCCTGAGCCCGTCAAGAAGATTGAGAAGGTTCGTCGCGATGTATTCTTCGAGATCAACAAGTATGAGATTCTGTCTTCTGAGGCTGGCAAGATCCAGGAGATTGCCAACTTCCTGAAGGAGAACCCCAAGGCAAAGGTTCAGGTAACCGGTTATGCTGACGTTCAGACAGGTAACCCAACTATCAACGACCGTCTGGCTCGCCAGCGTGCTGACGTTGTTGTGAAGGCTCTGATTGAGCAGTATGAGATTGCTGCTGATCGTATCAGCTACGATTCTAAGGGTGACCGTGAGCAGCCGTTCGCAGAGAACGACAAGAACCGTGTTTCTATCATGATTGCTGAGTAAATCAGGATCCAGACAAGTTGAAACTTTACAAAGGGCTGCCTCGTTTTGTGGCAGCCCTTTGCTGATAAAACAAGTTACTGTTATGAATAAGTATTGTCGTGTTACCCTCTATGCCCTTGTCACTTTTGTGGTGTTTGGCCTTTCTGGTTGTAAGGACAAGAACCGTGTGGTAGAGCCGCATGACGGCCCTGCTCATATCTTATTGAAAGAGACTGAGTATAATTTCGGCCAGTTAGACGGCTCTAGGTCTGTCGTCTCACACGAATTCCAGTTGATTAACGATGGCGGTGAGCCCTTGGTTATCAATGATATCGAGAATTTCTGCCATTGTACACATGTGGAATATCCCAAGGAGCCTATCCGTCCCGGCCATGCCGTGACATTGATGTTCTATCTGAATGCCGACGACGTGTCTGGCTATTTCATCCGGGATGTCATCGTGCATACCAATGCAGGAGATGCAAGGATTCAAGTAAAAGGAGAGAGGATTTGACCTCTCTCCTTTTGCTTAAATCTCTAATTATAATGCATTGCTGATTTGCAGCGCATAGCTGTCCATCGGATCTATCTCCATGATTTTATCCACATAGATCAGACAGCTGTCCTTGTCGTGCTTACGATAATAGTAGTAAGCCAGATACTTGTAGCTTTCCATCAGCTGGGGTGATGTCTCACCCTTGGAGGTGATGATGTCGATGACCTTCATGTAGTGGGGTTTGGCCAGTCCTTTTTCCGTCTCCGGATCCAGAGCCACATTGGTACGGGCACGCCAGTAGGCTCCCAAATAGCTGTCGGGACGCATCTGTTCCACCTTCTCAAACTGGGCATCAGCCTGACGGAGGGCCTCAATCTTTTCTGCTGTCAGCTCCTTGGTTTTCTTCTCGTCCGTTCCCTTGGCATAGAAGAGGTTGCCGATATGGAATTCCTCAAAGGGCGTCTTTTCGTCGGCATCCATCTTGTCAACATACTGACGGTAGTAGGTGATGGCATGGTCGTAATCACCGATCTTCTCGTAAGCCTCGGAGATGGCCTTGATAACATCTTTGCGGTCTTTATTCAGCTCCAGTACCTTGTTGAACTGTGCAATAGCCTGGTCGAAGTGGCCTCGGCCGTTGAGTGCATAGCCATAGTAGATATAGTCCAGATACTGGAATTCGGCATTGTCGCTATGATAGAACAGCTTGTTTGCTGCTGCCATCGCATCATCATATCGTTTCAGCTCCGTATTATTATAGAGTAGCATGCGGTTGAATGCCGGATGGCGCGGGAAACGCTGAATGGCCTGACGGGTGACAGCCAGTGCACTGTCGAACTTCTGCTGGAAATAGTATGACAGCGCATAGTTTGTCAGCTCTTCCTTGCCAAGGTCCTCAATGGGTAAGCTTGCATAGACGTGAGCTGCATCGCTGAAGCGGTTGCTGTCGTAATAAACCTCTGCCATCTTCAGGTCTATCTCCTGTTCATGACGGTAGCATCGAAGTACTTTCAGCTTTTCGATGGCCTTGTCCGGATCTTTTTTGGTATAGAGTTTGGCATACTTGAAGTACGCCTCCGGGTCACGCTTGTTGAAATACATGGCGCGTCCGTAGTAGTATTCCGCCTGCTGACGGTCGTTCTTGGCCAGGGCAATGTCGCCGGCCAGATTGATGACTGTCGTCGAGATGCGGTACATGTGATAGCCTTTGTCGTAGAAGTATTCCGCATCCTCCAGCCTATTGGCATGCAGGAATGTCGTGCCGATGGCTGCTGCCAGGTCTGGATTCTTCTTGTCCTTCTTCAGCAGGTTCTCAGCAAAGTGCCTTGCATGGACGGAATCCTTGCTGATGGCCTGCTTCAGCAGTGCGATATCGCTGTCGAAGCTTTCTGCAAACAATGCGTTGCAGACTCCCATAATGCAAATAACGGTGAATACGATTCTCTTCATGACTTTATTTTGATTTGCTTTTTTATTCAGAAACGATAGGATACGCCGAGGTTGAATGTGTTTAATACGGACAAACGTGAGGAGATCTGCTCGGTGGTGAACAGCCTGTGGTCATCGAACAGCGTAAACATATAGATGTTGTGGTTGTAGAACAGTCCCCAGTTTTTGTCCAGTTGGTAGCCAGCCGACATACCTAAGTTCAGGCCAATGCTCTGGCTGTTGTCCATCGACGGACCTAAGAAGGTGCTGACTGACCAGCGGCGCTGGTTGTCGTAGCCGTTTAACAGCGTGGTCATGTCAATCTGGTAGTCCAGTGAAATGAAGTGCATGTTGGTTTTGTGGCTATCCTGTCCTTTTTCCGCCACATCGTCCGAGACATATTCAAACTGTGCACGCAGCGAGTGGTACTCGTTGAAGGTATAGCCTGCCATAGCCAGTGCATTCAGGTTTACACCGCCATTATCGTAACGCCACTTGTTGAGGTTGAAGTTCCAGCCACCACCGACAGCAGCAAAGAAGTGCGGATGGGTAAAGGCACTCTGCTCGCCATGATGACGCTTCTTGGGATTCTGCAGTAGTGCCGACAGTCCAACACGCACACTCATGGCGTTCTTGGCATCCAGCAGGTGATAGCCTTCTGCTTCATATCGTCTGACGCGTGTATTGGTGGCATCGTCAATGTATATCTCGTCACAGTCAATCATGGTATACATGGGTTCAATGTGGAAGCGCAGGTTATCCTGCAGCTTCATCCACAGCTGCATACCGGCACGCCATCCGTTGGCATAAAGGGTTCGTCCGCGTGCCTCACTGTGATTACCCTCGACAGCCATAATGCCACGCTGGAAACCACCAATCAGGTTCACGCCGAAGCGCTGTCCCCAGTCGTAGTTGCTGCGGAAGGCCATCGGATTGATCAGCAGGTCGGCGGAGACGGTGGCCATTCCGACAGAGGTGATGACGTCCGACACACCACCAGCCTCGCTGGCACTGACGCGGATGGCACCGCCCTTGGTGGCTGTGGCTCCTACACGTGCACCGATGCTGGGCAGCATCCACCATCCCAAGGCCAGCTGCAGTGATGTTCCGAAGGTGTCGCTGGCCTTGGCCGGCATTCCTGGGAACCATGCCAGGCCATAGCCATAATCTATGAAGAACGGGCTACGCTGCTGGTGGAACAAGTTGCTGATACCCTTGCCTGTGGCACGTGCTGCAGCACTGATGCCCTTTGCTGTTCCGTTGGCCACACGGGTCACCGGTCCGATCAGGTCATTGAACATATACATCAAACCGAGGTTCATGCTGCTGATGACCGTTCCGGCTTGGTTATAGAACTGGTCGGACGTATATAGATTCTTGTCCATCCAGTAGAGACGGTGCTGATAGAACAGTGCCAGATGGCGACTGAAACGGTAGTCGAGCTGGAAGCCCGCATTCACGCCGAAGCGTGTCTTCTCGCTATTGAAGGCTACCGTGGGTCCCAGCATGACACTCATATTCCAGCGACGTCGTGGCTGATAGCCCGTGAAATAGTTCGAGACATTCAGCTGATAGTCCACTGATGTCATCCAGTTTTTCCACCGTTGCTCCTTGCCATTATTCAATTGTATGGCATCGGTCTGATACTCTTCGTTCAGCATGAGGCCGCTGTATTCGTTGAAGTAATAGCCAGCCATCAGCATGGCATTCTTGGGGAATCCTGCAGAGTGGTCGGCATAGCGCCACTTCTTGACGGTGGCATTCCATCCTCCTCCGACTCCGATGTAATAGCCTGAGGGCTGGAAAGCTCCCGTCGCTTCGGCTTTAGCATCTTGACGATCACCCATCAGCAGTTCTACACCCAATTTCAGTGTCACCTGGTCGTCGCGCTTACGGTTTTCCGATCCCTGACGATGGATGAGCAGTGAATACATCGGCTCGAAGAACAGACGGGTGTCATGGCTCAGGCGTACCCAAGGCTGTACGGCCAAGTGGTAGCCCATCACATTGCTGCGGTTATGGCCACCAGTGTTGATCATCTTCAACAGACCAGTCTCGTAACCTGCTATCAGGGTCAGACCGGCTGATGTCTCCCAGTCGTAGTGGCGGGTGAAGCCCAGCGGGTTCAACAGGGCGTCGACACTCAGCGAGGCATAACCCATCATATTGACCTTATCGCCCTGCTCAGCCCATGAACCGTTAGCCACATGCAGGGTAGTACGCAGACCGATGGCTGACGAAAGCCAGCCTCCGAAGCCGAGACTATAGGTAGGACCTGCTGTATTTGCCCAGCGCAGGTCGTCGAAGGTGTTGTAGGCAGCAATGCCCGCTCCGTAGTGGAAGAACAGCGGACGACGCTGTCTTTTGTCTTCATCGCTGCCTTGCAGCCAGCGTTGCCCCTCACCGAAGCGACGCTTGAAGTCGCCTGTCAGCGATGGTGGTGTCAGCAGGTTGTTGAAATAATAGATGTACGACAGGTTCAGACCGTACGATACATTATATCTATGCCAGTTGGTGCCTTGGTCAGACAGGTCGATGCCCGGGCTGTTCAGCTGTATGAAGGGCTCAGCTGTCAAGGCCGCATAGGGACCGGCAAAAAGCTTAAATTGTACGCCGGCATGCAGATTATATGAGAAGGCACTCTCTTTCAGGTCGTGCGCTGTGGCCTTGTTGTTGCCACCACCCAGAATGGCCTGGTTGAAACCGATGCCGATGAATGGTGATACATCGAGGGGACGCTCGGGACGGTATCCCAGCAGGTAGGATGACAGGCTGAACAAGTAGTCGGCTTCTGCACCATAGGTGCCGTTCAGTGTCTGTGCTCCGTCACCATTGGCACCGCTGCGCATGTAGCCGATGCCACCCGTCAGTCCGATGCGGGCGGAGTGGAGGGGACTGAACTGACGTCCCACACGCAGATGAAGTGTGGTCAGAGGCTCTGTGGCGTTCTGGTTGAGATGCTTCACGGCCATAAGGCCTGCACCGAAGTCGATGTAGGTGTTTCCCTGCTTCATGATATCCCCCATATAGCGGTGGTGTCGATCCATCGAGAAGCGGATGGCGTTGAAGTCCCTTGGCTTTGGCAGCTCATAGGATGTCGAGTCGTCCTCCATCCGTTCGGGGATGGAGTCGGCGCGGCTTCCTGTTACTGCCATCAGCAGTAGTGCCAGCAGGCTGTATCGTATCACGTCAGTTCTCTTCATGTTCTTCGTTCTCTTCCTTTTCTTCCTTTTCTTCCGTATCTTTCTTCTTGTCGCCAAGCATCAGATTCTCGAACTTCTCACGGTATTCTTGTGCTTTGTTCTTGTCGTACGGGAACTTCTTCTTGATCTCGTCGCTGATATTGGCGTCGGAATTATAGTATTTATTATAATAGGTAGGATCCAAGTCAAAGCAGTGCTGCATGTAGGCAATGAACGACGGGGTCTGGTTCTCCTTCATCAGTATGGCTTTCTCAGCACCATACTTGGCAGCAAGCTCCATGAAGTCGTCGTCGCTGGTCTCCGAACTGTTGGCGGCAATGACACCCTTCATATACCATTTCTTGGGATTGTCATCGGGCAGGGCATCAATCAGTGGCTTCACGTCGTCGTAGGTCTTCCCCAGCTCCGGTGCCAGCTCGAAGTTGAGCACGGCATTGTTGATGTCGCTGGTCTGCATGGCATAGCGCAAGGCCGTCATGGCACGCTGTTCCTCCTCGGGCGTCTTGTTCTGCTTGAAGAAGAGCGTCTCTAAATCGGTGAACATCTTGATGTCACGGAACTCATCGGTATTCGGCAGCTTGTCAGCCAGATGTGAGGCAGCTCCTAACTTCATGGTTTTGAAGTACATGACGGCCTGGTTGGCCACCAGCTCGCGACGATTGATGGTGTATTTGTATTCGTTGTCGAACGATATCTGGCGCTGAGCCTCCAAGGCCGACTTCATATCGATATAGGGTGCCAGGATGGAGGTGTTCGCCTCGTCGCGCTCAATGGCATAACAGGCCATACGGTTGGCGATATAAGCTGCAAAGGGACTGTACTTCGATGTGGTACGGTCCTTCATCTCATTATAGGCGCGGATGGTCAGCTTACGCAGCTCCGTGGTGTCCTTGATCTGGCGGAACAGGTGGTAGTAGTCTCCATTCGAGAAGCGGTTGTCGCCACCCTCGGCATACGATTTGTCGTTATAGTAGGCCCACAATGCCTCTTCCGGATCCATCACCTTATTCTGACGGATGGTATAGGAGCACTTCATCAGTCGCAGGTTCTGCAGAATCTGGGTGATAGCAGGCACCTCAGCAGTCATTCGGCGGATGCCGGCCAATGAGTTGCGGCTGATGAGCTCGCGCAGCTCTGTCGCCTCCATCTTCAGACCACGCTGGTCCAGTGAGTCGGCGACATCTGTCCAGGTGTAAACCTTCGGTGGTGCCACCTGCATACCTGCTGTTCCTACATATTGGCTGATCATGTTCAGGGCGTGCTGGGCACGTTTGTTGGCCAGCTCGGCATTGCGCTCGGCATTACCATCGGGCGATGCCGTACCCTGAATCTTGACATTCATCAGCTGGCGACCATAGCTGCGCAACTCACGAATGAGGTGGTTGATGGTCAGCATATTGATGGAGTCGCTGGTCAGTTTTGCCGTACCAATCTCAAAGGTCAGCTGCAGGTCGCGGGCTGTCTCACGTAACTGAGCCTTGGCCTGTTCGTAGTAACGCTCGTCGAGAGTGATCTCCTTACGGGCAAAACCGACATCGAGCATCTTCCACGGCTTACGGCTGTTACAGGTGCCTTCCTTGGTGTTGTCGTCATAGTAGACATGGGTGTAGTCTTCCAGACGGAGGTCTGACACCCACTTGTAGCTGCGCTCAGGGTCGGGTTTGGGGAAGGTTGCCTCCCACAGGAATGAGAAAGGCATATCCGTGAGTGGCTGTGGCTGGTTGTAGGCTGCCAGCGAGTCGTTGCGCTGGTAGTCAAAACTCTTGCGACGAATCTGGGCCAGATGATACTTCGTGCCTTCGAAGACCATGGGTTCCAGATGCTGTATCGTGTCTTCCGTCTGACAGTCGATAACGGCAGGCTGGAAAATCAGTCGGGCATGCTTGCTGCCATAGTCGGCAGGAATACCCACAGTGACGTTCCAGTGCAGGTTGGGACCATCGTCGATAGGTGGCAACTCACGCATCTGCATGCCTCGGCGTTCACCATAGACATCGGTGTTCTTCAACAGGATACCATCGGCTGACTCACTCTTCAGCACGATGTCGTATTTCAGCTGCTGTGTGATTTTGATGACTCGCGGACTACCCTCGTCGATAACCAGCAGGGCACCACCCATAGCCACATCAGCCTCGAAGTGGCCCTCGTAGTCGGGGGTGACCATGTCGTTACTCTTGATGGTGGCGTAGCCTCCCTGACGCATGGTCTGGGCACGGTATTCCTTGGCCTGGCGCTGGGCTTCGTTGACGTTGTCGAATACGTAGACCGGTGTGCTGACGGGGGCATTCTGCATGCCACCGTCCATGGTCTTCATGGCACGCATCACGCTACCCGTGACGTGTACCACCTGAGCCTGACCTGTCAGAGCCAGGCAGCATAACATGAGGAGGATGATGTATATCTTTTTGCTCACTTTTTCTTCATCTTATAATATAGGACAACGAAATGCCCAGTTTCGTAGGCAGAATCATGCTGCCCACGCCTTTGCCTTCCTCGTGGTAGAATACCAGTCCGGCTCCGGCATGGAAGTCAATGTTCAGACGCTCCGATAGCGGAAGCACATAGCCAAATGTCAGTCCAGCACCAGCGGCATCGCCGTGATGGTTCTCGTTCTTCCAGTCGAAGTTGTAGTTGGCAGCCAGCAGACTGACGCCAAAGAAGTGGTGCATCATGGGACGCCCGCTGAAATAGTAGCGCCATTCGGGTTGCAGGGCGATGAGGCGCATGTCCTTAAGCACCCAGGGGTGATAGTTGCCCAGCACACTGATACCCAGCGTGCTGCGCTGGCTGACAGTCAGCTCAATGCCGGCATTGTAGGTCTGGGTGAGCAACAGCGCTGCATCCGTGTTGACAGCCATCAGCTGCGCACGGGCCTTGACAGGCATCAGCATCACCAGTGCCACTATCAGTATCTGTTTCCACTTACTCATCTTTCTTCTTTTTATTCAAAGCCTCTTCCTGTTCAGCCTGGCGTTTCACCTGCTGCAGAGAGTCGTTGATGAATTTCTTTTCCAGTTCCAGACGCTGCTTCTCAAAACGTTTCTCATAGTCAGCCTTGTCCAGCGAGTCACGGCGGATGGCCTTCAACTCGGCATCAGCCTGGTGTGTGGAGTCACGGCGTAACTTCATTTCGTTCAGGTGCAGGCGATAGCGTTCGTCAATGGCGATACGGCGCTTATAGCGGTTTGCCACCGAAGGGCCGAAATGATAGACGAGGCTGACACGCAGTACATCGTTGGCAGCAATATAGGGTAGGGGGTCGAACGACACCTTGAACTGCTCTGATGGCTTCACTGTCACGTAGCTGTCGTTTTCACGTGTGTATTCTTCGTGTTTGGCAAACATGACACCGGCACTCAGGGCCACCTCCAGGTCGAGACTACTGCCATTGCGGTAGCTGTAGAGAGGGGCGATGGTGCCTACCGAAAGACCCGTGGCGATATGGGTGCCGTTGAATCCGTTTTCACTGAACTTCACGTTGTGACTGCCATAGGTGCCATAGATGCCCAGGAAGAAGGAGCGGCGTGAACCACGTCCGTGCTGATAGCGACGCAGGTCGAGACGCACATCCGTCAGGTCATAGACGTTATATGAGGTGCCCAGCGTTTTCGTCGACGGGTTCCATCGTCCGCTGACTCCCACCGTCCAATGGTTCCAGTTCATGTTGCCCAACGTCAGTTCCAGGCCGATGTTGGGGGTCAGCGCAAACCAGTCAATCATGTTGGTACGAAGGCTGATGCGCTCACCCATGGTCAGCGTATCGAGCTTGTTGTCATAGAGGTGTCGTTGGGGAACAGGGCGTTTGGAGGTGCGTCCTCCAGCAACCATGCTGAATAGAAATAAGCCTAATGCCCCGAGAATAATATGTCGCTTGTAATCCTTCAAAACAATATTTTGGCTGCAAAGGTACGTATTTTAATTGAATAGGCCAAATATTCATTGTCTTTTTTACCCTTTTTCCCCGAATTCATGATATATATCATGTAAAAAACCCTTTAACTCCCATTTTAACTCCCTTTTACTCTGTAAACGGCAGCTGGAAGTGCATTTCTTCCTGGGTAATGGGATGGCGGAACCAGAGCTCGGCGGCATGGAGCATCAGACGGCTGTCGCCATGTGAGTGGCCGAAACCATAAAGCTCGTCACCACGGATGGGACGGCCCAGGCCGTCGGGGTGAGCACAGTGGATGCGGAGCTGGTGGGTACGGCCGGTGTGTGGGTAGAGGGCTATGAGGTCGTCGCTGAGAAATTCATAGTCGGTAATGGCACGCTTGCCGTGTTCTGTGTCGACAACCTGCCGTGGCCGGTTCATAGGGTCTGGGCGGAGGGGAAGACTGATCCTGCCGGTGGCAGGAAATGAAGAATGAGGAGTGAGGAATGAGGAATGTTTTTCTTGAGGTTCTAATTTGGCGAGGTATTTTTTCTTGACGTCATGACGGATAAACTGTTCTTGTAGGAGCCGATAGATATCCATTGATTTGGCCACGATGAGTAGTCCGCTGGTGCCCATGTCCAGCCGGTGGACAACAGCACTGCCGGGATAGCGCTGCTGCATGATGCTTTCAACCGAACAGGCCTCGGTGCGTCCTGGAACAGAGAGCAGACCACTGGGCTTGTTGATGACCAACAGATAGTTGTCCTCGTAAATGACAGGAACTTCAAGCTGTTGAGTATAAAGCGTTTCCGGGTCCGGGTCGACATTGAGACCTTGCAGCATCCACGTCAGGATGGGTTTGCACTTGCCTCTGCAGGCAGGATAGTATTCCAGATGCTGGCGCAGCTCTGTCTTGGTGGAGGCACCCCACCAAAATTCTGCCATGCAGACGGGGTGCAGCCCTTGCTGGTAGGCATATTGCAGTAGTTTTGGGGCGCAGCAGTCGCCAGTGCCGCCTGGTGGTAAAGGAAATTTACGAAGCAGCTTCGGGCGGGAGTAGTATTCCTGCCAGATGTCAACCAGGTCTTTCTCCTGGTCAAGGGCATTGAGCAGCCGGTATTGGTGGAAGAGCCAGAGCTGGAGGTCTTGGGAGAGGGATTTCGTGATGCCGTTATTCCGTAATTCCGAGATTTTCCGCTCCTGCTGCTTGAAATAGCCGTCGGGCTGTTGGGCGTCGAAGACGGGGGGCACGAAATAGTCCCAGTCGTTGCGTCCGGCCAGCAGACCGCTATAGGCGGCGAGGAAGCCGTAGTGGGTGTTGGGTGTTGGGTGTTGGGTGATGGGTGTTGGGTGATGGGTGGTGGCTTCTACCACCAACACTCCGAACATCTTTCCTCTGTCGGCATCTTCGCGGATGTCGGCATGGTCAGCAATGTACTGCTGCACTTCGCTGGCAGCCAGTTGACAGAGCGGATGTGGCTCGTAGCAGAACGGATAGGTAAACCGTTCGGGGCCGCTAATGTCGGTATGCAGTGGGTGTAAGTGCTTGCTCATGGCTGCAAAATTACTATAATTCGGGTAAAAATCCAAATGTTTTTGGTGATTACGTAGAAAAAGTGTATCTTTGCAGGCGAAAGAGGCGATGGTGTCCTCTCGGTATTAATGATGATAAAGCGACTGATAACTCTGTTTCTGCTGTTGCCTGTCACCCTGCTGCTTCTTGCAGACAATGGTCGACAGCAGGCTGCCCGTCAGCGGGCTGCCACACTGTTGGGTGCTGACGTGGAACTGGCAGCTAAGGCATCTGGCGATGCTCCTTGCTATTTTATCTATAACGCCCAGCCTGTCGGGCATGGTTTAGTGGTTTTGGCTGGCAACGGTAATGATGCGCAGGTTCCTGCTGTATTGGGCTATAGTCCTGGTGGTAGCTATCAGTCTGCAAACGTGCCTCCGGCTTTCTCTGACTGGCTGGCAAGGATGGAACAAGAGCTGATGATGGTGCGCCAGGGACTGGCGGAGCCTTATCGCGTAACGGAACAGCACGATGCTGTAGCCCCTTTGCTGACGACGCAGTGGGACCAGCATGCTCCCTATAACCTGGAAGCTCCAGAATACGAGAAAGACCAACGTTCGGCGACGGGTTGTCTGGCTACGGCAATGGCTCAGATACTGAAGTACTATGCCTCTGAGGTGGCGACGACAGCCATTCCTGCCTATACGTCGAGGGATATCGGACTGCTGATGCCTGAATTGCCTGCTACAACGTTCGACTATGCACTGATGCAAGACCGCTATCTCGCCAGCGACCGCAGCGCTTCGGCTTTAGAGGTGGCTCGACTGATGAAGTATTGCGGACAGTCGGTGAGTATGAACTATGGGCCGGCGTCGAGTGCCGATCCCATCATTGCTGCCTTTACCAGCTATTTCGACTATAATCCCTTTGCCTATTATGCAGAGCGCTATCAGTATCCGGCATGGGCATGGGACAAGCTGATCTATAAACAGCTCAGCGAGGCGCACCCAGTGCTGATGACGGGCCACACGTTTTCGGCAGCCGGTTCTGAGGGACATGCCTTTATTTGCGATGGCTACGACGGAAACGGCCTTTACCACTTTAATTGGGGATGGGGAGGCGACTTTGACGGCTGGTATGCACTCTCGTTGTGTAACCCCTTGGGGCAGGGTGCTGGCGGCACTCAGGGCTTGGACGGCTTCAATATCGATCAGGGTGCTATGATCAATGTCTTTCCTGACGTGATGTCGTGGGATGTTCGCTTGACCGTTCGCAGTCTGTCAGCGGAAGATACGGTCGTGAAGCGTGATGATGTTTCTGAGGATTTCTCCTTTGGCATCTCGGCCATGCTTTGTAATTTGTCTGCAGCAGGACATCTTTTTGATTTCGGACTGGGAATATATGAGAATGAAGACCAGCTTTTTGGCACATGGACGGTGGTCAGGCAAATGCCTCTGATGCCTTGTCAGGGTATCAGTTTCTATAAGAAGTTAGCCTTTGGTGAAGACATCAGCAGTGGCGACTATGTAATGCGCTGTGTCTGTCGTGATTCGGGTACGACCCCTTGGCTGTGGGGGTATAATGGTGATCTTTATCTGAGAATCTCTATCAGAGGTAACACACTGACTATCAGTGAGCCTGAGCCGGAATGGGTTGTAGAGCATGTCAGCTTTGAAGGCAAATTGAAGCCCCATACCGAGGCCGTGATGCATGTCACACTTAAAAACGTCGGAGGCATGCTCTACAACAACCTTTATCTCTTTGTCAATGGCAAGCAGGCATCGGGCATAGGACTTTTTGCTGACAAGGATGAGTCACAGGATGTGTCGCTTCATTTTGTGGTGCCGGAGGGCGATGTAAGCCTGATGCTTTGTACGGACGCTGTAGAAGTCGACGAGCAGACACATGAATATAAGCCTGCCGGTTATCTGGTATGGACTGGCGACTTGAGTGGTACTACTGGCATCGTGTCGCCTGTGGTTACACCGGCTGAGTCCTTCGACGAGGCTGGTTCGAGCCTCGGCAATGTTGCTGCTGACGGAGCTGCACAGGTCTATGACCTGCAGGGTCGTCGGGTGCTGCGTCCCACGCAGAAGGGTGTCTATATTCGCAATGGTCGTCTGCATGTCGTCAGGTAATTTTGCCCCTTTTCTTAAAAAGATGCTCTATTATTTGGACGTTTCAAAAAAAATCACTACCTTTGCAAGCTGATACTATATTACTAACTCGATAAAGCAAACGCTTATGAAGAAAAAACTATCTTTATTAATGGTGGCTCCGCTGGCCGTTGAGCGTTTCGTGGTGTATTAAATAAACTAAAATATTTGGCAGTATCCTAGAAAATGCCTAACTTTGAAGGCAAAATAACAATATTTATTGAAAAATAAAAATGACTATTGCAGAGAAGAAGAAAAGAATGGCAGAGAACTATGCCATAAATTCTAAAAAAACGCCAAGAACCTCAAGGATGGCTTTTGCAAGAGCCCATAGAAGAGGTGTTATTATCCTGGATTCGGCACTAAAGGCCAGGCTGACAACTTATGTAGATGAGTGATGCGGATACTTTTGGACACTTGCGCAGTTATTGACCTTATCACTGACTCGGATTCATTAGATAAAGGTTTTTGGGATATCTACGATGATCCTGAGAACATTCCTTTTGCCAGTTTTGAGACAGCGAAAGAGTTGGTGGTTTCCTTTAACAATAAGCGCTTGTTGTCAAAGTATTGGAAAACAGCGGAGGAAATGCTAATATGCATTGAACGTGATTATGGCATTGAGTTTTTGCCCCTTAGGCGTGATAGTGCATTTGTCTATTCTCGCTTACAGCTTAATCTTCAACAAGATCATAAAGACCCTTCCGACCATGTTATTATTTCTCATGCAATAGCAGAGCATCTGACACTGTTGTCGAGTGATACGCGATTTTGGTTTTATCGCAATCAAGGACTTGAATTGATAGAATATTGACAGATGACACAATAGAACAAAACCAATTTAATTTTAAAATAACATTATTAACAAACCAATTTTAAAAAACAAACGCTTATGAAGAAAAAACTATCTTTATTAATGGTGGCTCTCATTGCGGTGGCAGCATTTGCGGCGCAAGCATTGAGGGCGGCTTCGGATGCAGGTAGTGCTGGTAGTACTTACCTGAACATCTCCAACTATGCGACTATCGCTGATGCGGGCTATAAAAGTGGTGTCCTCGGCGATAATGGTACAATGTATTCCTATGATGCAGACAACAAAGTCCTTGTTGTCAGTGCATTTGTGGCATATCAATCTGCTGAAACCCAAAAATGGGTGACAACGCCTATGGGGTCAGGCAGTACAAGTTTTACTTGGGACGCTGTTGATGTTTTTAAGGGGTCTTCTTTTTATGGTATGACTACTGCGAAGGCTGCCACAACAAACACCAGCCGTGATTATTCATTCAAAGTAACAAATTGTAAAAAGGTTAGCGCCTTGGTGAAATCTCAAGCAAAAGCGCGCACCATTACCATGACGGTTTATCCTCTTGGGGATGACCTGACTACAAGAGGGGAGGCTGTTGGTAGTGCTTCTGATAACAGCAATGAAGTTGCTGCTATTACAGTAGATAATCTTGACGATACTAAAATCTACGAAGTCTATATAACTAGCGATAATTCCAGCAATAGTTCTCTTTTAGAGCTTGCTTTCTGGGAAGGCGATAATGCTTCTAGTTCAGACACAAATGACGACACGCTGCCTTTGGAGCTGACATTCCCCACTTATAATGATGTGAGTGTAGCTAACTATACAACGGAGTGGACGGCAACAGTAGACGGCAAGGTTTGGACACTGAATGGCTTCAATAATAATAATAATGGATGGTCACTGGTAAAATGTGGTCGAAAGAACAATGCACAAGAAGCTACAATTCTTTCTCCCGTCGTAAATGCTGAGGCTGCAAACGTGGTGTTCACTGTTTCGAAAACTGGTAATATCGATAAGGTTTATCTGGATGTAATATCTGCTGGAGTTGCTCAAACTAATGATATTACAGCTATTTGGGAAGTAGGTGATGTGAATGTTCCTGTAACAGGTGCTCCTAAAGGAAGCCAATTCAAACTGACAGTTAAAAGCACTGCGGCTTCAGGCAATGGTACAACTGAAATTACAAAGATTGCTATCTATGGTGAAGGCCAGTATGAGGAAAAGCATATTGCAAACACCATCGATGAACCTTACACTGTTGCTAAGGCATACGAGTTGATTGATGCCGGTGAAGCTCTTACCGACGTTGTATTTGTTAAGGGTGTTATTTCCCAGATCGATTCTTATGCAGACGGAGCCATTACCTATTGGATTTCTGATGATGGCACAACAACCACACAACTTGAGTGCTACAAGGGTAAAGGCCTGGAAGGTGCAGACTTCACTTCTAAAGATGATATTGCACTTGGTGCAACAGTCATCGTTACGGGTAATCTGAAGAAATACGGTAATACTTATGAATTTGACCAGGGCAACAGCCTTGCAAGCTATACAGCTCCTGCTCCAGCTGCTGTGACTCTTTGGAGCAGTGAAGAGCCTGTGGCCATGCCTTCTGACTGGTCTGGTCCTACAATACAAATTGCAGCAGAAAAACTTGCTGATGCCAACGTCGGTGATATCCTCCACGTTGCCGTTGAGGGTGTTACGGCTACAGATCTTTGGGGTGCTCAAGTTGCTCCCTACGATGGTGCTTGGCATCAGTTGGAGAATGGCGTTCCCGTTGGTGGCGGTAATGTGACAGATGCAGCGTTCGTTGTCACTGGCGATATGCTGAAACTGATGAAAGCAAATGGTCTTCAGATGTTTGGCGCTGGCTATTCTACTAAGAAGATTTATCTGGAGCCTGGTGTTTATACCGGTTCTGAGAACTCGGTTTGGGTAGGTGATGTGACGCTGAATTGGACTCAGGCTACAGTACAAAAGTTCCATTTCATAAACACCGACGTTAAGGCTGGTGATATCATCAAGCTGACCTATGAGTCTACTGGCACTCCCAATATCATGCTTGTTTATGGTTGGGGCGAAACTGATAAATATGGAACATTCTATGATGTGCCCACAGCAGAATATGTAGTGAAAGAGGCTGATGTCGCAATACTGAAGGATAAGGGCCTTATCGTCAATGCTGCAGGTATCCGTCTGACCCAGATTGAGCTGATTCCTAAGCCTGATACTTACGTTGTTGCTGGTAATCTTGCCGCCATCTTTGGAACGGCGTGGGATGCAACCAACGAGTACAACAAGATGACGAAGAACGCTGACGGTACTTACAGTATGTCCTATACTGTTGAGCAGGCTTATTCTGGTGTTCAGCTGAAAGTGGTGAAGAACGGTTCGGAATGGTATGGCGATGCCAATGGTAATAATGTTACCTTCAACCTGACGGGTGCAGGCGAGTTCACCGTAACCTATAATCCCACGACGAACGAGGTTACCGTGACTGGCGACAATGTTCAGTCCGTGACATTTGAGTACACCGATGTCTATGCTGTTGGTAACGGTTCTGGAAATTGGCTGAACGGCAAACTGTGGGATCAAGCTGCTGCTGAGAACAAGATGACCAAGGTTTCTGATGGTGTCTTCGAGATTACCTACCAGAATGTTCCTGCTGGAGGCCCATATCAGGTGAAGTTTGCTTTCGATGGTTCATGGACTTACAACTTCGGTGGTACCTTCGCTACCTTCAACGAGGCTACTGATGCTGTCTGGGATGGCGGCAACATCGAATTCAATCTTGCTAATGCCGGTGATGTTACACTGCGTCTCGACCTGACTGGGTTCGACTTCTCCACAAAGCAAGGCGCTAAGTTCACCATTACTGGTGGCGAGGATTCTTACGTGGTAGCTGGAGCTGTTGGTGAAAAGGACGGTGGTGCTAAGGACTTTATGTTTGGTACTGCCTGGGATGCTACTGCTGAGGCCAACAAGATGACCAAGAATGAGGATACTGGTCTCTATGAGAAGACCTTCGAAGGTGTGGCATTTGAAGCTGCTGCAACCATCTCGTATAAGATTGTGAAGAATGGTTCTACGTGGATTCCTGATGGTGACAACCTGACTTGCGAAATTCCTGCTGCTGGCACTTACAACATCGTTGCAACCTTCAATCCTGAGACTAAGGAGGCTACTATGACTGCAACAGCTGCCGGTCCTCAGACCATTGACGTTGAGATTAAGAATCTGGCAGGCGGTAGTAGCATTACTGCTGCTATTACAGAGGCTGCAAAGGGTGGAATCGTTAAGAATCTTACTCTGTCGCTGAAGGGTGGTGCTTATACTGTTGAGGCTCCGATTGAGACTGCTGGCAATGTTTCTATCAGTGGTAATGGTACGATTGATGCTTCTGCCCTGGCTGGTGATGCCTTCATCGTACTGAATGGCACTGAGGAGTTTGCTAAGAAGGCTGACGGTACCGACAGTGACCACAAGCTCGTTAACTCTGTAAAGGTAAGCGGCGTAACCGTTACTGGTTTGACAACTGCCTTTATCAAGGATGCCCAGAAGACATTGCTTGAAGAGCTGACTGTTGAGAACTGCGTCATCGAGATGCCTGCTGCTGGCAAGAACTTTATCGACTTCAACGGTAAGGGTTATGTTGGCAATGTGAAGGTTTCTAAGTCAACAATCTGGGCAAAGGGTAAGAACACTGGCTTCTTCGCTCAGTATGGCAGCCGTCCCAAGAATGTTGACGGTAATGACGCAAGCCTGCTCCAGCAGTTCGACGTGAAGAGCTCTACCATCGTGAACATCGCTAATGGTAAGAACTTCTGCGACCTGAAGCAGAATGGTACTGCTCAGAATGTCTATTACATTTTGGAAAATATCTTCGTTGACTGCGGTAAGAGTGGTCAGACTGTCGTAGGCTTCAACAGGGGTCAGACCAGTGCTACTCCTGTATGGGATGTTGATGGAAACACATTCATGTTTGATGGCGCAAGCACCAACGTTGCTGAGGTTGAGAAGGCCGGTAAGAAGGATGGTGAGGATATTGTGCAGAACTGTGTCGAGGGCGATCCTGAGTTCAAGGATGCTGCTAATGGCGACTTTACCGTTGGTGATCAGGCTCCACAGCAGCTGACACGTACCGGTGACCCACGCTGGTTGGGCATTTACAAGCCTGAGGCTGTTACAGCAGCTATCGAGCTCACTCCGCTGGATGGTGCCGACCTGGCAATGGATCTGGCTGAGGCTTATCAGGAACAGGGTCTGGCTCCTGCCTATATCACCATCAACCTGCTTCCCGGTGGTCACTACACCGTGAGCCAGCCGATGGAGATCAATGCCACCATCAATATCATTGGTGATGAGGCTAATCCTGCTACTATCGACCTGAATGACTGCAGTGGTGCCATGGTTCAGTACAGCTCTACTATCGCTCCTGCCTTCACGGTGAACAATCTGGGCTTCTATGAGGAACCGTTCAACGTCGTGTTCAAGAATATCATCTTCGCTCGTGCCAAGAACTCACTGTTCAGCGGCAATAAGCAGAAGTACCTGGTTGAATACTTCACCTTCGAGAACTGTATCGCCGAGTACCTGGGTGGCAGCAAGACCATCTTCGACTTCAGTGGTGATGGCGGAAATGGTCCTGTGTTAGAGAACTTTACCATCAACAACTCTACGATCTATGGCAACAGCAATGACGGTCAGAAGCACACAGGTTATCTGTACAGCTCACAGACGAGTAGCAAAGCGCCTAAAGCTGGACTGGCAGAGCAGAAGTTCAAT
>JBGUQW010000111.1:0-6375 GCA_045131435.1 Prevotella sp. | reverse complement strand
GATACGTTGATGTACGGGCCTTTTTTTAATGAACGACTCATAATTTACACTCTTTTAATTTCGTGATTACTTCTTGTTAGCTCTTTCAATGATGTACTTGTTCGACTGCTTCTTCGGAGCGCGAGTCTTGAGACCCTTAGCGTACAAGCCCTTGCGTGAACGCGGATGTCCACCAGACTGACGGCCTTCACCACCACCCATCGGGTGATCGTGCGGGTTCATAACAACACCACGGTTGTGCGGGCGACGACCCAACCAGCGTGAGCGACCGGCCTTACCGGACTGCTCCAGAGCGTGGTCAGAGTTACCAACACTACCAACAGTAGCCTTACATGCTGAGAGCACCTTGCGGGTCTCAC
The DNA here is from genome assembly GCA_045131435.1 of Prevotella sp. Classification (GTDB taxonomy): domain Bacteria; phylum Bacteroidota; class Bacteroidia; order Bacteroidales; family Bacteroidaceae; genus Prevotella. Next base: position 6,016 of record JBGUQW010000111.1, on the reverse strand, counting down.
CAGAAGGAAGCTTAATCACACAGTAGTTGCCCTCGCGTGAGGTCAACTGAGCGAAATTACCAGCCGAACGGACCAGCAGGGCACCCTGTCCGGGACGCAACTCAATGTTGTGAATTACGGTACCCACGGGGATGTTGGCCAGCGGAAGGGCATTACCTACCTCAGGCACTGCCTCTGCACCCGACATCAAGGTTGCACCAACCTCCAGTCCGTTAGGAGCAATGATATAACGTTTCTCACCATCAGCATAGTAAAGCAGGGCGATGCGAGCCGAACGGTTCGGATCGTACTCAATGGTCTTTACTGTTGCTGGAACACCATCCTTCTCTCGCTTGAAGTCGATCAGACGATACTTCTTCTTGTGACCACCGCCTATGTAGCGGACAGTCATCTTACCGGTGTTGTTTCGACCACCGGTAGAACGCTTACCGTAGACGAGAGACTTCTCTGGCACGGATGCAGTAATATCCTCGAACGTGCCAATAATCTTGTGTCTTTGACCCGGTGTAACGGGCTTTAATTTACGTACTGCCATTTCTTATTACTGAATATTGCTATAAAAATCAATAGTGTCGCCCTCTTTCAGAGTAACGATTGCTTTCTTGAACGCATTCTTCTGACCTCTCACGAGACCTGCCTTGGTATAGCGGCTTGAGCGCTTGCCGGCATAGCGAATAGTGTTCACGTTCTCTACGGTAACATTGTACAGACCCTCAATCTCCTTAGCGATCTCAATCTTGTTAGCCTGGGGCTTCACGATGAAACCATACTTGGGCTGAGCCTTCTTCGTTACCTCCTCACCACGGTGCTTGCCGGTCTTGGGCTTATAGGTGCGGTCCACCGAAGTCTTCTCCGTGATGTTGGTCATCTTCTCTGTAATCAGAGGCTTTATAATGAAACTCATCTCTATTTACAATTTGACAATTTACAATTTACTATTTATCCCAGCACGCCGTCGATAGCCTCCAGCGACTTCTCAGTGACGACCATCACGTCAGCGTTCAGCACCTTGTAGGTATTGAGATTGGATGCGATGATGCACTCAGCCTTCTGCAGGTTGCGAGCAGACAGATACACGTTCTTGTTAGCCTCGGGCAGTACCATCAGCACCTTCTTGCCGTCAACCTTCAGGTTCTGTGCAATGCTGATGAACTCCTTCGTCTTAGGAGCCTCAAAATTGAAATCCTCAACAACGATGATAGCGTTCTCCTGAGCCTTGTACGACAGAGCCGACTTACGAGCCAGGGCCTTCACCTTCTTGTTCAGCTTGAAGCCATAGTCGCGGGGCTTCGGACCGAACACGCGGCCACCACCCTTCAGCAGGGGTGAGTTGATATCACCGTGACGGGCACCGCCGCCACCCTTCTGACGACCCAGCTTACGGGTAGAGCCAGCATGTTCGCTACGCTCCTTGGCCTTTGCCGTACCCTGACGCTGGTTGGCCAGATACTGCTTGACGTCCAGATAAATCACATGATCGTTAGGTTCAATGCCGAAGATGGCGTCATTCAAAGTAACCTTACGTCCGGTCTCCTGACCTTTGATATTCAATACATTGATTTCCATAGCTTACTTCTGAATTAAAACAGTTGAACCATTACAACCGGCGCAGCTACCCTTCACGAGCAGAAGGTTGTGCTCCGGAATCACCTTTAACACTCTGAGGTTCTGCGTGGTTACGCGGTCGCCACCCATCTGGCCACCCATGCGCATTCCCTTGAAAACCTTGGCGGGGTACGAACAGGCACCGATAGAACCGGGCTTACGCAGACGGTCGTCCTGACCGTGAGTGCTCTGACCAACACCACCAAAACCGTGGCGCTTTACTACACCCTGGAAGCCCTTACCCTTCGAAGTACCTACAACGTCAACAAACTCTGCATCTGCAAAGAGGTCGACGGTGATGGTGTCTCCGAGGTTGTGCTCCTCGTCAAACTTGAACTCGGCCAAGTGGGCCTTAGGTGTTGTGCCGGCCTTCTTGAAGATACCCATCATTGCCTTGGTGGTGTTCTTCTCCTTCTTCTCACCGAATGCGAGCTGAACAGCCTGATAGCCATCCTTCTCTACGGTTTTGACCTGTGTCACAACGCAAGGACCAGCTTCGATAACAGTGCACGGTACGTTCTTACCGTCGGCACTGAAAACGGATGTCATTCCGATTTTTCTTCCAATTAATCCTGGCATTTCAGTTTAAATTTAATAATAATAATGTTATATAAATAAATATTTGTCTCTGTTCGCATCAGTGTCATTTTGCCACCCTCTCTATACGTCAGAGCACACACATAAAGAAACGAACTACATCTCCCCTTTTGAAGAGTAAGTCGCTCTTTTTCAGTGCTTTGATAGCTCAGAAGCCAGCGCAATGGGCACTTTTGCGGCTGCAAAGGTACATATTATTATTGAAACAGACAATACATATTAGTATTTCTGTAACATTATTTAAGATTTTTTATATGTTATGCAAGTTTACTTCTGGTTCTGCTTGATGACACGGTCTACGAGTGTCATGCCATAGGTATTGTAGAGTTTCTCTTTCGAGTAGCTGGGACTCTTTTCCATACCGGCGAAGTCCATGTAGATGATGCCCACCGAACCTTTGTGGCTGGCGAGCCAGTCGGCAGCCTTCTTGTTGGCCTCGACGGCATTCTCGCGGTAGTTGTCGCTGAGCGGCAGTTCGGTGAACATATATCCGTGGGCACAGCGCAGCACATAGGCCGTTTCTTCGAACACACGCTCCGGGCGCAGGTCAAATACGCGCATGCCCACCTTCAGCTGTTCCTTGATGGTCAGGTCCTGCGTCTTGGCCGTACTCTCGGCAATAGCAGAAAACACCTTGCTCTGCCAGCCCTCGCAGGTGCAGGCATCATGGCTGCCAGGCAGCGACAGGTCGGCCACCAGTCGGCTGTTGGCCAGCGACTTCATCCACCGGCTGTTGTCGACGCTCTTGGGTTTGTAGTTGTTGACGTCATATTGCTCTTGCCACTGCCGTTCTGTTCGACGAAAGTGTTCAGCGCTGCCTGCGTTTCGTAGTCGGCGTGTTCAAGCGTCAGCAGCTGTTGGTCCACGCCTACTGCCGTGATGGCATCGTTGGCATAGATGACGTTCCACTGCTTCGGATATGACTGATTCCAGTCGTTGGTCAGCGTGATGTTCACCAAGCCGTCGTCGTGGCTGGTATAGGTGAAGATGCCATAGCCCAGCGTACCCTGCACCAGTGCCGGTCTTGTGTTGTCGTCTTCGCTGAAGAAGCAGCGCTGGAAGTCACCCGTGCCATCCTCCTCGAAGTGATAGATGTCCACGACGACAATATAAGGCACCTGCTCACTGATGGGGTCTTCGCTCATGGCAATGCCCGAGGCCTCGTAGATGCAGTACCACGCTCCTCCACTCAGCTTCTGGGCCAGCGGTCCGGGACCTGATGTCGTAGTATTGTCGTCGTCACTGCTGCACGAGGTCAGCAGCATGGTCATGCCGCAAAGAAGGATGGCGGCTATCATCCATAGTTTCATTGTTCTTTATCTAATTCACATTTCTCTCACTTAATCACGACCTTACGTCCATTAACGATATATAGACCCTTCTGGACAGGCTGTGCATTCAGGCGGCGACCATCCAGCGTGTACCACACAGCATCACTTTGAACATTGTCATCGACGAAGTCGCTTTGACCATGGTCAAAGAACGTTGAAAGCTCGATGATGCCTGTGGCGTTCTTAAGGAGACTGCTGACGTAGGACACGTCGTAGAACTTCGAGTAGTCAAGTGTAACACCGTCGTCCTGCATGACCTTAATGGGGATGGTGGGTTCCACGCCTGGGTCGATGTTCACCCAGTTCATGTCAGTCAGACGGGCACGCGCTGACGACAGCTGGTACTGCAGACCCTCGGGGGTGACGAAGTTCTGTACGGCACAGGCACCACCACCGCTCTTCTCGCCGAGGATGGGGAATCCCATGTCCTTCATGAGCGAGGGGAACAGGTTGCCGCACGAGAAGGAGAAGCCAGAGGTCATCACGCCGTACTTCAGCTGGTAGTTCTTCCACACTTCCTTGTCCTTGTCGTCAAACACACCGTCGAAGTTGCAGTCGATGTCGTAGTATATCTTCTGCTTCTGACCGGTCAGTATGTTCTCGCTGTAGAAATGACTCTGTCCGCCCATGAGTGCCGTCATGGCCACGACCACATCGAGTGAGCCACCGGGGTTGGTGGCGATGTCGACCACGAGGTTCTTCACCTCCGGGTCGTCGTTGGCCTGTTTCATGGCGTCGAGCACTACGCTGATGTCGCCCAGGAAATTTTGGTCGATGGCAGGCGTGCCACCCTGGCAGCCACCATCGTAGTAGGCTTTCCAGGCGGTGTAGTTGGCTGGACCGAACTGCGGGAACAGCAGATAGGCCGTGTCGCCTTCCTTGTAATACGTAACGCTCGCTATCCCTTTGTCTTGGCGGGCCTTGATCACAGCATCTCTTTGGGGACGTGTAAACAGACTGACGATGTTTTTCATCACCATCGTGTACAGGGACGGATAGGTATCCTTCATGGCCGTAATACCCAATAGCCAGTCGTTGACGGCAGTACTGGATCCCAACCCCAGATAGACTTTTAAATCGACATACGTGCCGGTATGTCCGCCGTCGCCGAGCAGTGCATTCATACAGTTCATGCCGAAGATATACTCCTGCATATTGGTGCTCTTCAGCAGCTTTTTGACGGTGGCTCCGTCTTCGATGCCGTCGAGGGCCTTGTCCAGACCGTCCTTCTTGATGGCAGCCTCGAGCGGTGAGCGTCCGGGCATGCCGTAGAAATGGTCGACGGTGAAGCACAGCTCCTTATAGCAGAATTCCGCCATATCGCCAGAGCGTGTCGTTTGGGATAGCAGCTCTTCACTGCGCCGGGGAGTCATCTTGCAGATGTCGGAGTTGTCGTTGTCTGTCACCACGACGACCGTTTCGCCGTCATAACCTGCAATGTGGTAGTACAGGTCGCTGTACATGTCGGCGATGGTGGCCAGCGGGAAGTAGACGGCATTGTCGTCGCCGCGCAGGTCGATGCCGTACTTCTTGAAGTCGAACGTGACGGTGACCTGTGTCGGTGTCAGCTCCTGGCTTTTGTAGCGCACGTAGGGGGCGCCGTCCAGGTAGGCATTGTCCATCCCCGGCTGTATCAAGCCCATCAGGTTGGTGAATGCCATGTAGTTGTCCGACGAGAACTGTTCGGTGGTGGTGTTCACCGTAGCCTCGGCGAACGGATTCTTCAGCGTGTAGTCGCCCTCGCCGTTCTTGGTGACGGTGATGGTAGTGCCGGGGAGCATCAGCTCCTGGAAATCGGCCGCGGAGATGTATGCCACCGAGGGCATGTCGTCGTAGAATCGCAGTGTCACGTTGCCACCGTCCTCTCCGTTGCGGTTCACGGGAACCTGCTTGGTGATATGCCACTGTCCGGGCATGACGGGAATAGCTCTTGCTGATAGGCTCAGTACCACAGCAGCAAGTATCACAAATACCTTGATTGTTTTCATCCTTTTCTTTTGTTTTGTAATACGCTCAATTAGTTTCTGCGTGCAAAGATACATATTTTTTAAATATGAACCCACCTTTTAGGCCGATAATTTACCGAAAAGTTTAAATTAATTAACCAAAATCAATATCCGATGCCGTTCCAGACACCATTTTGTGCCGTCCAAGATAATATCTTCATCGTCACAAGATATCATCTTCATCGCCACAAACGAGGGGCTACAAGCACAGAAAATGGGTAAAAGATACTTACAATATGCCTATTTTGACGAGAAACGGTGCTGAACTTCCTACTCTCAAAGTCTACATTAACGTAGACTTCAGGGCTCCGCCCGAATCTCGCTCCAGTCGGGTAGCCACTGGGGTTGAGGGCAAGTCTACAAGTCTACAAGTCTACGTTTTTAACAGTATTACTTCTTAAAATTAATATTATATATATAATATATAATATTAATTTTATCGATTTCATGTCAAAATTTTTCTCGGTTTTTTGCGCC
>JBGUQW010000110.1:0-68013 GCA_045131435.1 Prevotella sp. | reverse complement strand
CCTTTGGGAAACCCATTTCATTTTGGGTATAGGCGTAAAGTGTTTTGCGTATAGGCGTAAAGCATTTTGCGTATAGGCGCAAGGTTGACAGAACGGCACTTAACCCCTGTTGCCACGGCACTTTCACCACGTTCGAATGCTGCCTATACCCTGGAAGAAGGCATCTGAACGAGCGGAAGAAGGCATCTGAACGAGCGGAAGAAGGCATCAGAACGACTCAAAGCTACTATCCTAATCATGCAAAGTAACCAAAACGAACTCGGCAATCACCTGAAGGCCAAAGACATACCCAACCTCACCGTGCTCGGCAAAGCCATCAAGAAACTGAAATGGCGCAAAAGCAAAGTCAACGGCACCCGCGGCTATTACCTCCGCCTGAAAAAGCAATAGTGCCGAATTGGGGCAGCGAAGCGACCAGTTATTATTTTATGACACGCTTATTTCCTTTATATATATACGCCTTTGGCTGTCGGCTTGCCGTTAAGCTTACGACCGTCAAGGGTAAACCACACATCTTCCATCTTCCTTCTTCCATCAGACATCTCAACGATTCCCGTTGTGTTCTCGCCATCAAAGTTCAGGACGATGGCATTTCCGGTCAGGTCGCCGGCCTCGATACCTTGCAGACGGAAGTGGGCGCGGCAGGAGCCGATGGTCATCTTTCCACTGGGATAGTACAGCTTGTTTGCTGCGCCCATGTAGAGCAAACTCTTGTCCTCCTGTTCAATGAAGAGGGGCGAGAAGGTTCCATCGAAGGTAACCACCGTACCTTCGGGGGCAGTGCCTGTGGTCGTGGTCGCTACGGGATGGAGCGAGTTGGAGATGGTGACACCATGGAATTCAGGGTTGGTGATGTTCGTTGCCTGCGGTGTGTTCCACTTCACGATATAGGGTTTGCCCGCCTCGATGCTGGTCAGGCTGTTTTCGGTGAAGATGAGCGTCAGAATGCCTGTGGCGCTGTCGAAAGCCGACGATACAAGCGTCTTCACCGTAGTGTTCGCGAGGTCGCCTGTCAGTGAAGCGTCGAACGGCAGGCACAGTGTGTTCCAGCGCTCGTCGCGGTAGAGCTTACGGTTTCGCAAGGTGACGTTAACGGGTTTCCCAGAGATTAAGTCGCTGAACTCTTCAAATAAGCTTTGGCTGCTCTTGTCATTGTCCATGACGAGATTAATCGTCGATGGCGAGCAGTTCTTGAAACGATCGCTACGGCTGTCTATTTTTGACCATCCGCTGGCCACGGTAAGTGTGGCTAAAGCCGAACAGCCGCTGAACATCTCAGACATCGTCTCAACAAGCGACGTGTCGAAGGATGAGAGGTCGAGCGCGGTAAGCCCAGTACAATTCTTGAACATTAAATCCATAGCCGTAACCTTGGCAGTATTGAAATGAGAAAGGTCGAGGCTCGTCAGTCCGACACAGTTGGCAAACATGGATCCCATGTCTGTTACCTCGCTGGTGTTGAGATTTTCAATTCCCTGGATGTCAGTCAGTGCCCCAAAATAAAGGAACCAATAATTGCATTTAGTAGGGCGTGCTGAGGAGAACGATGATTCGAACACCACTGTTGTACAGTTGCCAATTATATTATCGTTGTTACTCCATGTTCCATAATCAAACGAGGTCCCACTATATACTCTATCGACAGTCTGTCCACCATAAGAAGAGCCTTGAGTTACAGGTTCAGCGTAGGTGAAATACAGCGTATGGTTACCGCTACACCATATAGCCTGCGGTACTGGATCTGCCCAGGCCCCTGACGCGAAGGTCAGGAGCAGGGCTGCAAATACTATCAATCTTTTGATTTTCATGCTTGCTATGTTTTACACGACCAACGAGAAGCGAGATACTTCCATCACGTTTTTGTCGTTCTTGGTTTCAGTGATTTCCCAACGATAGTACAAATACTTACGGGGGTTGGCAATGGAGTAGGTCTTGGTGTAGCCGACGACGATAGGCAAATCACCGTTGGTCACATTGTCTATTTCCTCCCACTCGTCCTCCTCGTCGTTGCGGCCTAACAGGCGCCACACATTCGGGTTGCGGCCTCTGTACTTCTCGATGTGGGGCCCCGTAGTCACCTTGTAGCCAACGGCCCTGAGGGGCGTGTTGGCCTTGAACTCGACAAACCACTTGCCGTCCGTCTTCCATATCGCATCCGAGCACCACTTCGTGCTGGCTGTACCGTCAAAGATCTTCTGGTAATCCTCTTCGGGATGTCCGGCAGAGCCATTCGTGCCCACCAGACTGGTGTATATGGTAGCATCGTCCATCCAGTCTATTTTCAGCAAGAAACGTCTACTGCCACCATAGTAGCTGGATAGGGTGCCTTTGGGGAATTCAATAGCACAATAGAATGTAAACATCAGGGCTCCTTTGGTTTTGTCTATCCAGTAGGGGGTGTTATTTTCAATCGGAATGCCCTGAGACCTGATGGTTTCCTTCCAGTATGTCCAGTTGCTGTCCAGTATTTTGGCGATATTGGCGGCTTTCGCCTCACCCGGACAATATGACGACGTGCGGATACGGTTGAAATCGCCGGTAGCATAGTCAGAGTCAACATCGTAACTACCATTGGTGATGGTGATGAACATCGGCATGACTCCGTTTCCACTCTCGCGAATGCATATAAACTTCATCGTTTTGTCTTCTGGCAAAAACAACCTCATGGATGTAGGTGTATGGATAATGACGTCACCAACGCGATACACCTTTTCAGCAGCGTTCACGGGCCAGGCGCTGTTCAGGAGGAACGTCACCTTGTCAAAATACAGCAGCTGGGTCTCTGCCGAGGCTGTCACTTCGGCTACCTGTCCGCTGGCCGAGGCAGCCGTGAAATAGACGGTACCCTGGGCATGGCCTTCCTCATCGGTGAGTTGGGCAGAGAGATTGTTGCCCGCAGGGGTTACGGTCACATCGGGAGCCAGCCACAGGAGGAATTTCTGCTTGGCCTCGTCAAACGACTCCACGCCCACGTAGAGGTGGTGGGGTTCGTTCACGTTGAGCACCTCGCCGCAGGTACGTTCCAAGAAGTTGCCTAATGAGTCCACCTCAATGATGGCATTCTGGAAGTAAGACAGGTCGTTGTAGGTCACCTCATCTTCTTCCGGATCGGTTTTCTCACCACCGCCGCTATTATCGTCATTGCTGTCGCTACAGGCAGCGAAGCTGACACTTATCAGGGCTGCAAACAGCAGCGCCGCAAATAACTTATATCTTTTCATACTTATTACTTTTCATTTTTCATCTTTCATCTTTCATTTCTCATGGGTTTTCCCGAGCATCAAGAATGATTCTCCTCAGAGTGTTCAGCGTCTTCCGCAGATACTTGCCACCAGAGTAGTTGATGTACTGTATTTCGTGGTCGTTTTCCACCACGCCAACGGGTTGTTCTGCGTCGCATTTTTCGGCGTATGCATTCAACTCATCAAACTTTGCCTCCAACTCAGAGCGCGACAAAAGCACGTATTTCGGAAGGTACTGCTTGCAGATCTCAACACCCTCGGGGGCCTCTTTGCACTTGAAGTTAACAACGATGTTAACATAGTAGTCGGGTACATTCATGTCGAAGACCTGCGCCCCCTTGTAGGGTATGTAGATCTGCGGGTCAACCATGCAGTTTCTGCCCCAAGTGGCTGATGACACACCGTAGTAGCGGTAGCCCTTGCCTCCCGTCTGTTCTACCAGTTTGAGGCTGTCGCTGAAAGTTTCTGTCCAGTGATCGTTCTCCAAGACCTGGCTGGGAGTCAGCACATGCAGTCGCGGCTTGCTGGTTTCGTCGTTCAGATTCTTAGGCAGGGTGATGGTGGGACGCTCCGACAGTTTCATGAAGTCCCGGTAGCTGTCGGTATTTCCCAATGGCCTATAGACATCTACGACGGGAATGGCAGTAAGGTTCAAGTCTGTAATGTCATGGTAGGTGTCAGTATTCAGATAGAACTTGACGCTACTCGGGTCTAAGAAGGACACCATTCGCAGTTCTTTTTTCTCAATGTCGTCGCAATACATGGTGCCATCATTGTTTTTCGTGATGTTGATGCGGTCGGAGGAACTCAGAAGGTCTTCCTTGCAAACATAGATGACGGGGTCTTCCTTCAGTCCGAAGCAGCCCGTGCCTATGGAGCAGTCTTCGTTAGAAGCATTGAGCAGGTAGGGCGTCACGGTAACACCGCCGTCGGGCAGTCCTGTCCACTGAGTGATGAGTCCGCTCAGGTCCAGGTTCGCGTTCAGTGACAGATTGATGTTACCCTTGGCACACTCGCTCGTAGAGGTAGGATTGGGAATGCTTTTCAGTACCGCCGTTGTAAGATTCAGCACGCCTGATATACCTGCTATAAATCCCATAAAAGTAAGGGGAAATCTCCTGGGTGCATAAGCCGGGGCTTCAGAGTCATCGGACAAGTCATCTTCTATGTTATTGACGTCATCTTCTATGAGATTGACTTTTGGATCTGGTTTAGATGGATCCCAGAATATGTTACCGCCGCTCTTTGCTATGCCACAGAGACAACTTATATTGGTGATGCTGGTATTAAAGAATCCTGCTATATTACCTATTGCGTTTGTTGCATTTGCCAGATGAGGATTGGCACAACTGCTCTTAACAGTCGTTTCAGAAGTGAAAGAACCGGCAATACCACCCAATAGTTTGCCCGACAGCGTTATCTCGCTGACATTCTGGCTGGCCAGGCTGATGTTGAACAGCGAACGCTGTGCATCGACACTCTCGCGCCATTTCTTGCCGTCGCTATTAGGCAAATCCATGGGCATGTAGCCAGAGAGGTCAAGATCGACACAGTGCCAGTTGGGCGACACGCCCTTGGCTTCGCCCGAACGGGTATAGGCCGACATGAGGTATTCAAACGGCTTGTAGCGATTGCCGTTGGTAATGAGCTCGGCATTCATTTTCAGCTGTAAGTTGTTGTCAGTCTGTGATTCACCCCATGTACGGTTGAGCGGAATGCAGTAAGCCATCGAGTTGTAGAACGGGTAGCGGTTTGGGGAATAGCTGTCGTTGACCAAGTTGAAGAACAGCTCCTTGCCATAGCCGGAAGCATTTTCTACGTACTGCCATACACGCAACATGCCCGTCAGCTTGTTATAGAGTCCGAACATGTGGACATTGGGGGCATACGGGTCGTTGAGCATGCAGAATGCCATTTGCCAACCGTCGGCCTTCTTCATGTCGAAACGAATGGCCTCGGGTATGTCGTTGTCGGCTGAACCATACCAAGGCAGGTTACGCGTGCCGTAGCTGCTCAGATTGACGGTCTGGGCTTTCTCCCAGTTATTGAGGAAGTCAGCCATCTCTTCCGGGTCATCATTGTTGCCAGCACGCAGAAGCTTTGCCCAGTTGGTCAGATAACCCTGCTCCTCGGCAGTGGCCGTCTGCATGTTGTACGCTGTTGTGCCGTCGGTGCCGCGTATACCGTTCCAACCGTTGATGACCTGCCACGTTTTGGGGTGCAAGGCATCGCCCTCACCGTCGCGCACAATAGTGATGATGCTGTCGTCCTTGACGGTAAAGTGGAACTGTCCGTTCTGTGCATCCATTGTACCTCCGTAGACGCTGATGGGGTCGCCGGCCACGTTGCACAGATACTGGTAGCTGGTACCCGTGCCGTCGGCATTGAACTTCAGACCCTGTACGGTACGTACGTAATAGCCCTTGCGGCTGCCGGGTGCTGCCGTGTCTATTTTTCCTTGCGAAGAGTAGTCGCCATACCACGTTCCTATCAGTTGGCCGGGTATTCCTTCGCCTCCAGTTCCTCCGTTAGGAGAATCAACATCCTTGTCTGAACAGCCAATGACGCCTGCTGACAGCATATACGCAAACATGCAGGTCCTAATAGCCTGTGTCATGCAGCTGGTAATTTGTTTTGTATTCATATTCGTGTGGTATTTTGTTATTTATTTTGTTGTAACTATAAATTCACTTGGATTGAGAGAGTAGAGATTGCCAAAGTTGCCGGCATTCACTATCTTGGCATGAGAGCCGAGGGTGTGCTCGGCACAGTAGAGGAAGAGGTCGCGGTAGCTCGTGGCGGGATTCTCGGAGAGTATCTTCACGAAATTCTGCGAAAAGCGGTCGCTCATCCATACCAACAGCGTGGGGCTCCAATTGTCGGCCCACGACTGCTCGGAACCGCTGGCTCCCGTCATAGCCAGCACGCCCTGAATACCCTCCAACGGACGTACCACTGACTCTGAGTAGCACGGCTCTGCTACGACGAACAGCTTGCGGAAGTGGCCTCCACCAGCCATCTGCTGTGCCGTCTGGCGCATCATGTCGGAGGTAAACCCATTACCGTTGCCAGCATCACGCCAGGAAAACTCTCCCGTACGCCCGTGTCCGCTCCAGTAGAACAGCACGTTCTGTCCGGCATCCTTGGGCAGCACAATGGGCAGCCTGTTGCTCTGCTCTCCCAGAAGTATGCTGCTGATGTCGGCAGCCGAGAGCAAGGCAGCGTCGTAGTCAATGACGGCAGCGGGGAGACCGTCAGAGCCTCCCAGCAGGTCGGGACCTCCTGGTGCGGCACGGACAATGCCCCGTTCGCGGTTGTTAGCGTCATTGGCCGTCGAAGCATCAATAATCAGGATGATGTGGTCATCGTCAAACCCGCCACGACGCAGCAGCTGATAGACGGAAAGCACATCGGCCTGATGGCGATAGTTTTCAAAGCCTATACTGCCCTGGACCAGCACGGCATACTGATCCGTTAGCGCCGGATACTGAATGGCAGTACCGCTGGCAGTCTGTTCGTCAAAGTCCTTCTCGGCCGTGTTCAGGTCGTAGAGATACTGCCAGGCTGCATAACTGTCTCCTATGCGGCGGCTTCCCGTATCGCCGATATAGGCGCGATGGTGAATCTGACCGTCAAGAATCTCCCACTGCACGTAGGTAGTGTGTGTGGCGGCCGTATAGGTTTCGGGGTCAAAGGCAATGTCGCCGGAAGCCCCCTTGAAGTGCAGCAGGTTGCCGCGCTCCATGGCTGAAAGGTATATCTCCATGGATGTGGCGTTCCAGGCAGCACCGCTGAGTTTACTGTCGTTGTCGGCAACGCTGGTAATGGTCACGATGGCGTCGTTGATGTTAGCGGGAGAACCGCCGACCACACTACGGTGCTCCATGTAGCAGGCGGCAAAGGCGCTGAGCATCAGCGCATCGTAGAACTTGCACTCAGCGAAAAGCGGTCTGACACCGAAGCGGTTCTGGTAGCTCAGCTCAAAGCCCGTCGTGGGGTCAGCGTAGGGTGAGAATCCCTGATAGCCCTGCAGTATGGGGTATGCCCGCCCTCCGAGGGCTTCTATCTTCTCTTCGCAGAGGTTGTTCAAGGCGAAATACGAGCCATAGAAATTCTTGAAGAGCTGCCAGAATTGATCCATTGCAGGGTCGTCATAAGTGGTATCGTAAAACCTTGCCAACCCCATGCGCTCGAATATCAGCTGACGCCGCAGCCGGGCGATGTCATAAAGCTGCTTGACGCTCTCAATCACCGTGAAGGTACCCGAAATAACGGCGTTTCCGGCATCGGAACCGGCATTGATGATGTAGGAGCGGATGTATTCATAGAGCTCAGCCTCGTTGTTGTATTGCAGGTTGTTAATCAGGTCAATGTCGTAGTTCTCCGCAAAGAAGGGTGCCCAATAGCTGAAAGTCTGTCCGTAGCTGTTGGCCGGGGCCAGTAGATTAGCACTGACCGAAGGACGCTCTGGGTCCGTTTGGCACAGAGCGGCATAGCTGCTCATGAGCGCCTCGGTCATCTTAACGTCGGTCCCGGTGAGTGCCCAGAGGAAGGGCTTGTCGTTGTTGCCGGCCGTAACGGCAAAGCGGCGGATAATCTCCTCGGCGGTGGCCGTTGGGGTGATGAGCGGCTTGAGCGTCTGCTGGCAGCCAGGGGCAAAGGCGGCCAGTGCATCATTGTCAAACGGACCGATAATAGCCGTGATGTCGTCGCGTCCAGCCAGTCGCTGGCTGAGTGCCGACAGGTCTTCGGTCTGCTCGTCGTACCACTCCAGTTTCAGACTGACGGCCAGTGTGTCGTAGAGCTGTGCTTCGTGGAAATTGTCCAGGAACCACTGTGCCGTCCGCTCCAGGCGCATCTTCTGCTGCATGTCGCTCAGCGGGGCAACCACCGCCATGGTCTTCTCCACCCAATGGCGTTGTGACTGTATGACGATAGTGTCGTCCTCCTGCTTGCATCCCGTGAAAAGCATGATGCATGCTGCGCACAGCCACATCATCCATCTGACATCAATCATCTTACTTCTCATACTCCGCCTCCTTTCTGACAGCTTCGTCGTGTGCCGCCTTGAGTATTTCGTCTGTCAGCTCACCATAGAAAGCGATGGACATCAGACTGTTTACTGTGTGTATCTCTACTCCCGTAAAGTCACCAGCCAACCCCAGCGACTGATGCTTGGGCATGCCGTCAGCCGACAGCCACTGCGTTATGCACTGCGCCACGGCACGGTCCATGCGCTTGACGGCAGAGAAGGGACAGGAGGTGGAGACCACGGGAACATCCACGCCCATGATGAAACAAAATTGGAGTATCTCGTTCATGCGGTGGAACACGCCTGCCGCTCCTCCGCAGACGGGTACCAACAGAGGGAGCACGTATTGGTCTTCCTTATCAATCAGAAACTTCATGGCCGTGGTGTCGGCAATGCTGAAGCCTTCATCGGCAGCACTGCCCAGGTATTCTACATTGAGGGTCTTCTTCCTGTCGTAAGGGAAGATATCGGTGGCAAAACCGTCGCGGAAACCCTGCAGGGCATCCTTCACCGACTCATTCTGGGGATTGGCGCCCACAAGGAGCATCTCCGAAGAGAAGTGGGCGGCAATGGCACCCGCTTCAAACATGGCTCCGTAATAGGGAATATACAGCGTTGAACCCTTGCCCTCAAGCGGGGTACGGGTTTCCAGATAGAGCAAATCGGCACGGGGATTGTTCTCCAGCCGGCGGTTGTTCTTGCGCAGGAACTCGTCATACGCCGGACTGGTGACAATGACCAGCCTGCGTACCGTGTCCTGACGGGTGCTGAGGTCCGTGAACAGGTTCTCCAGATAGGCCAAGCCCTCCTGTCTTGACGATGGCGACAGCTGCAAGGTGCGCAGTCCATGTTCCTTGGCTGCCTGTTCTACTCCTTGATAGACAAGGTCGTTGTACGAACGATCACCCAGGGCATCCGGATCATAGACCACGGTGACCAGTGGCGTCTGTGCCGGCAGGTCCTCAGGAGGCGACTGGTAAATGGTGTCACCCTCCTTGCTGCAAGCGGTGAAAGTTGCTGATATGATGATGGAAGTCAATAGGGCGAATGATGCCAATATCTTTTTTCTCTTCATATTGAGTCAGTATTTTGTTCTTAGTTTTTAGTCGTATTTTCGCCATCTTTGATGGCAAAGATACAAAAAATGTCTGTACCGCAATAGTACAGACTATTTTTTTTCGTTTTCAGACAAGATTTAAAGGTTTTTAGACGAAATCTGAAATCTGTAGGCGAAATTAAAAGCCCATTTTGAGGATATTTATACTTCACTTGGTTCCAAAGATTCCTTTCGGAAGTTGGTGGGAGACATACCGAAGTGCTGACGGAAACAGTCGCTGAAATAGGTATTGCTGCTGAAACCGCACTCGGAGGCTATCTCAATAACACTCCTGTCGGGCTGTTCGATGAGCAGGTTGGCAGCATGGTCCAGACGCAGTTGCTGAACATAGCTGTTCAGCTTGGCATGTTCACTGCCTTTGGAGAAAATGGCACCGACACGCTCCTTCGACAACTGGAAGCGGTCCATAATGGTATGACGCCCAAACTTGGGGTCGAGGAAGAGTTTTTCGCGAATAACAACCTCGTTGATGTGCTGGAAGAGCTGTTCGTTGGTCTCGATGTTTGCGTCGGGGACAACGGCCGGCTTCTGGGCCCGCTTCTCCTCCCAGTACATCTTCTTGTAGTTCACCGCTTCGGAAATCTGTTGGGCTAGGAAGCGGTTTTTACGGCTGATGACACGGTTCTTTACGATGACGATGGCGGCAAGGACTGTCACGGCGAGCATAACGGCCAGAACGCTAAACAGCAGGTAGCGCTGGCGGGTGTTCTCGGCCTTCTGCTGCATGATGGTCTGCTGCTCCTTGTCGTGATAGACGGCGGCCAGCTCCTGGGCCGTGTTACGGGCCTTGCGGCACTTCAGCGTGTCCTGAATCTCGAGCACCTGCTCGTAGAGGGTGGCGGCCTGCTCGCAGCGGCCCATCTGGTGATAGACGTCGGCCAAGCCCCACTTGGCGGTGTTCATCATCTCGCCCAGCGTGTCGCCCTGCTGGCGTATGCGCTCGATAAGGCCGTTGTAGATGGTGACGGCCTCGCGATGGAGTCCGCGCCGCTTCATGTAATCTACGATGAAATAGTCGCGGGTGTGGTTGCCCTCGTACTGCACGACCTTCCATGCAGCGTAGGCCGAGTCGGCGCGCTGGAAATAGGCGCTCTGCTGACTGCCGGAACTGTGAATCCCCATCCTGGCCAGCAGGCCGGCTGTCTTGGCCAGTGCCATGCGGCGGTCGATGAGCTGCTGGTTCTGTGACGCTCCCCAGCGCGTACCCTCAGTGGTGAGCTGCAGGTTGCGCTCGTTGGTGCGCAGCGCGCTGTCGTAGTCCTTCATCTCGCTGTACAGGCTGGCCAACAGGTTCAGGAAGCCGTGGGTCAGGTGGTCGGCATCGTCGCGGTCGCTCTTCGCCATAAGGCTGATGGCCTCGTTGACGTACTGGATGCCCCGCTCGCGGTTGCCCTCGAAGAAGATGTTCTGGCCCATCGACACCTGAGCCATGGCGTGGTAGTAGTCGTTGCCCGTCGCCTCGGCCAGGTCCATCTGCTGCTGAAGTCACTTGTTCTCCATGTCCTTGTGTCCGGAGAGCTCGCTGACGTTGCTGAGCGAGCTGAGCACGCGCAGCCGTTTCTCGTCGTCGGCCTCGGCCTCCTTGCTGTCTAATAGTTGCAGGTACATGTCGTAGGCATCGCGGAACTGCATGCTACTATAAAGCGAGTCGGCCACACGCATGGTCCGCTCGAAGTCTGCATTGCAGGCATTACCCGCCGCCCCGTCCTTCGTGTTACCACAGCCTGCGCAGCTCTCTATCATCGCCACAACAACTATATATAATATGTATACAATCCGTTTCATGTTGTTTTGTCGATTCTGGTTGCATAATTACGACAATATTTTTAATTGTGCTCAAAACCCTACAGTTTTTCACCGCATTGTGAGCAATAGCGGTCTTCGTCGCGCACCATCGCATCGCAACGGGGACAGTGGCCGTCCTTGGGCTTTTCCTTGACTTCGTCGATGATGTTGGCTGTCACGATGCCTGTGGGTACGGCGATGATGGTGTAACCCAGCAGCATGACGAAAGCCGAGAGCAGGCGTCCTATGGCAGTGACGGGGGTGATGTCGCCATAGCCTACGGTGGTCATGGTGACGATGGCCCAATAGACTGACGTGGCCAAATCGGTGAACTGTGTATCGGGCTCGCCACTCTCCACCATGAACATCAGCGTGCCCAGACAGACGTCGAGTATGAGCACAAACAGGAAATAGACGGATATCTTGGTGAGACTCTTCTGGAGCGAGCGCATCAGCATGTAGCCCTCGTTGATGAAGCTGAACAGCTTGAAAATGCGGAAGATACGGATGAAGCGGAAGGAACGCAGCAGAATCATGTAGCGTGCATTGGGCAGGAAGAATGAGAGGTAGGGTGGCAGTGTCGACAGGAGGTCGATGACGCCGAAGAAGCTGAGCACGTAGTCGCGTGGACGGGGTGAACAATAGACGCGGGCAATGTATTCGACGGTGAAGAAGAAGGTTAGCAGATACTCCAGAATCTCCAGCACCAGCTTGAAGGTATGGGCCAGCGAGGGGATGGTCTCGATGAACGAGATGATGATGCTCAGCGAGATAGCTACTATCAGGGTGAGGTCGAAGATGCGTCCTGCCGGGCGCTCCGACTCGAACATGATGCTGTAGAGTCTTTCTTTCTCAAGCCATTGCGGTTTCTTCATATTTCCTTGGTTATTGCTACATAATCGGATGCAAAGATACGAAAAACTTTCGAAAAAGCCATGTCTTTGGCACAAAAAAAGCCTCCCGATGTGAGGGAGGCTTGTAGATTCTGTCGTTCGTACCGGATTACTTACGGAGGCCGAGAGCCTTGATAAGTGCACGATAGCGATTGATGTCCTTGTTGTAGAGATACTTCAGGAGCTTACGACGGCGACCTACCATCTTGGTCAGTGCACGAGCGGTGCCGAAGTCCTTGTGGTTCTTCTTCAGGTGCTCGGTGAGGTGCTGGATACGATAGGTGAACAGGGCTACCTGGCTCTCAACAGAACCGGTGTCCTGTGCGTTCTGGCCGTACTGGCCGAAGATCTCAGTCTTCTTAGCTGAATCTAAATACATAATTTTTGATGATTTAATTGTTAATAATTACATCTTTCGGATGCTTACCACAGTCATCATCCATGGGGCACATCGTCAAATGCGGCTGCAAAGGTACACATTTTTTGTAAAACTCGCAAATATTTCGCCAAAAAGTTGTACCTTTGCACCCGAAAAATAGAAGAATTACGTAATTTAGTTATGCAGGATATCAGAAACATTGCAATTATTGCGCATGTAGACCACGGCAAGACGACGCTCGTGGACAAGATGATGCTGGCAGGCAATCTGTTCCGTGAGGGCCAGAACCTGTCGAGCCAGGTGTTGGACGCTAACGACCTGGAGCGTGAACGAGGAATAACCATTCTGTCGAAGAATGTGAGTATCAATTGGAAAGGAACGAAAATCAATATCATCGACACCCCAGGACACTCGGATTTCGGTGGTGAGGTGGAGCGTGTGCTGAACATGGCCGACGGCTGTCTGTTGTTGGTGGACGCCTTTGAGGGCCCTATGCCCCAGACGCGCTTCGTGTTGCAGAAGGCCCTGCAGATAGGTCTGAAGCCCATCGTGGTGGTCAACAAGGTCGACAAGCCCAACTGTCGCCCTGAGGAGGTGTACGAGATGGTGTTCGACCTGATGTTCTCGCTGAATGCCACTGAGGACCAGCTGGACTTCCCCGTGGTGTATGGTTCGGCCAAGAACGGCTGGATGGGCGAGGACTACAACAAGCCCACAACGGACATTACCTATTTATTAGATAAGATTGTCGAGGTGATACCTGCTCCCAAGCAGTTGGAGGGTACGCCGCAGATGCTCATCACCTCGCTCGACTATAGCTCGTACACTGGCCGCATTGCCGTGGGCCGTGTACATCGCGGAACCTTGAAGGACGGCCAGCAGGTGACCATCGCCCATCGTGACGGTTCGCTGGAGAAGACGAAGATCAAGGAGTTGCACATCTTCGACGGTATGAGCCATGTGCGCACCGACAGCGTCGATTGTGGCGACATCTGTGCTGTGATTGGTCTGGAGAAATTCGAGATTGGCGATACCATCTGCGACATCGAGAATCCGGAGCCCCTGCCTCCTATCGCCATCGACGAGCCCACCATGTCGATGCTCTTTACCATCAACGACTCGCCCTTCTTTGGCAAGGAAGGTAAGTTTGTTACTTCGCGCCACATCAACGATCGTCTGGAGAAGGAACTGGAGAAGAACCTTGCCCTGCGCGTAGAACCTTTCGAGGATGCTACCGATCGGTGGATAGTCTCTGGTCGTGGTGTGCTGCACCTCAGTGTGCTCATCGAGACCATGCGTCGTGAGGGCTACGAGTTGCAGGTAGGTCAGCCGCAGGTAATTTACAAGGAAATAGATGGTGTGCGCTGCGAGCCTATCGAGGAACTGACTATTAATGTCCCTGAGGAATTTGCCTCAAAGATGATTGATATGGTCACCCGTCGTAAGGGCGAGATGACAAGTATGGAGTCACAGGGTGAACGCACCAATATCGAGTTCAACATCCCTTCACGTGGTATTATCGGATTGCGCACCAATGTGCTGACAGCCTCGCAGGGCGAGGCCATCATGGCGCACCGCTTCAAGGAGTATCAGCCGTATAAGGGCGAGATTGAGCGTCGTGTGAATGGTTCGATGATAGCCCTCGAGACAGGTAATGCCTTCGCCTATGCTATCGACAAGCTCCAGGATCGCGGCAAGTTCTTCATCGACCCAGGTGAGGACGTCTATATGGGTCAGGTGGTTGGTGAGCACGTTCACGACAATGACCTCGTCATTAACGTTTGCAAGGCCAAACAGCTGACCAACGTCCGTGCATCGGGTACTGACGACAAGGCGCGCATCATCCCCAAGGTAGTGATGTCGCTGGAGGAGTGTCTGGAGTATATCAAGGAAGACGAGCTGGTTGAGGTGACACCGAAGTCGATGCGTATGCGCAAAATCATTCTCGACCACGACCAGCGCAAGAAGGCCTCTATTCAGCGCGGATAGACTATGCAGACTGACGGACGGGGACGAATCGTAGAACTGGACTTCCTGAAGGGAGTCCTGATTCTGCTGATGATCAGTTTCCATCTCGTCTGGTTTGGCGATTCCCATCCCTATGCGAAACAGGTGGTTTACACCTTCCATATGCCAGGGTTTCTCATCATCTCAGGCTATCTGATGAATGTTGAGAAACCCTGGCGACAGTTTCTGAAGACGTTGCTGAGCTATGCCGTACCCTATCTGGTGATGGAGTCAGGATATATCGTGATGGCATCGGTGTTGCCCATCAGGGAACATATCGACGAACTGACGATAGGCACGTTTTTCAACCATCTGCTGATTCATCCGCTGGGTCCCTACTGGTATCTGCTGACGCTGCTGGTATGCGGTGTGTTGTATTATGCGGTATTCAAATGGTTGAGAATCAGCACTCTGTCACGTTTCATCCTGTTGGGAATCCTCTTCTTTGCCATCGCCTGGGGCGTAGGAATGGTAACACTGGCCTGTGCCTTGTATTTCCTGGCAGGAGCAGTGGTGAGACACAGTGGACTGAAGTTTACTGACGTCTTTAAGCCATCGGTGCTGGCCATCGTGGCCTTTGCCCTCTTGGCATACTTCCCCCAAAACTGCCGAATGGATGTGGCTGGTGGTGTGCTGATGGTGTATCTGGCCATCAGCAGTCTGTTGTGGATGGGCACGTATGTCAAAGGACGTTTGCAGCAGCTTGTGCTGTATCTTGGCAAGCGGACGATGCCGCTGTTCCTCTTCTCACCGCTGTTTACCATTCTCTGCAAACCCCTAGTGCCCTATCTCGACTTCGACCCCACATGCCTGATATTCCTGGCCGTCTCGCTACTCATTTGTGTATCGGGCAGCCTGGCAGTGGACTGGGTACTCCGTAAGACGGGCCTGAGCCGTTTGCTCTACCTCGGATAATCCTGTTCTCTTTGTTTACGCATCGGCAAACAGCAGACCGTCATCGAGGGTAATCTGCAGTTTGGTATACTCCGAGTGGAAATCGTTTTGCAGACGGTCCAGATAGCGTGCACACTCCCACTTGCACATGGGCAGGTCGTGCAACAGGTAGTTGCCACAGGTCTGGGGCTCGGTGGCAGGCACCATGTCCTGCGTGAGAATCCACTCCAGACACTCGATGGTCAGTTGGCGCATGTCCTCAACGGTATATGAGCCCGTCATAATGATGTACATGCCTGTGAGACAACCCATTGGGCCGACATAGACGACATCGTCCTTGACACGGGAATTGCGGAACCAGGTGGCCATCAGGTGTTCTATGCTATGCATAGCCGATGGGGCTACAGCAGGTTCTTTGTTGGGCTCGGTGATGCGCAGGTCGAACGTTGTAAACCCTTTATCTATGCGTGAAACATAGATACCCGGCTTCAGGTGGGTGTGGTCAATCGTAAAACTTTGTATGACTTCCATTTATGAATTAAGAATTAAGAGTTAAGAATTAAGAGTTGTCGGCTTCGCCGATTAACAATTAAGAATTGAGAATTATAGGGACTCGACGAAGGTCTTGGTGACCTGGAAGGAGTGGTCGGCGATGGTGTCCCAGAAGTTGTGATACTGCGAGGCATCGGTGTCGCGAAGAGGAATGTCGCTGATGACACGGAAGGAAATGAACGGCACCTTGTTGATGTAGCACGTCTGGGCGATGGCACACGACTCCATGTCGACAGCCTTAGCCTCAGGGAAGTGTCCGATAATCTCGCGCATCTTTTCCTTCGAGTCCACAAACCAGTCGCCAGTAACAATCAGACCAGAATGTGTTTTGAGATTTGAGGTTTGAGATTTGAGATTTAGGCTTTGCGCCTTCTGCAGCAAGTGTGGGTCTGCCTGGTAGCGGGCTGGAAGGCCCTGCACCTGTCCATAAATGGTCGTGTTGTCGATGGCTGTGCCACAGTAGACGTCGTGATAACACAGTTCGCTGCTGACAACGACATCCTGTATGTTGACATCATCGCCGTTGCCACCGGCACATCCGCTGGAGATGATGCAGTCAGGGTGGAACTCATTGATCATGCGCTGGGCACCAAGGGCGGCATTCACCTTGCCGATGCCACATTTTTCTACACGGACGTGACTGCTGTCGAAGAGCTGCTGAAGCTGTCGCAGCTCCTTGTCCATTGCTACAATAATACCTATCTTCATATAGTAATGATGTATTTTTAATAATGTATCATGTAAAAATTGAGGGTTCTGCGTGCAAAGTTACGGATTTTTTCGTAATTTTGCAGGCAAAAACCAAAATATTGTTATGAAAAGTTTGAAAGCATGGCTGCCTGATGTGCTGGCAGTGGTATTGTTTGCAGTGATTTCGTTTGCCTATTTCTTCCCTGCCGACATCGAGGGACGCATCCTTTTTCGGCATGACTCATCGGCCAGCAAAGGGTTAGGACAAGAGTCTTCGGAGTACCATGACCGTACGGGAGAACGGACACGCTGGACCAATGCACTGTTTGGTGGCATGCCGACCTATCAGATGTCGCCGTCGTATGACAGCACCGATGTGCTGACAAAGGCTGAGAGTGCCTACCACCTGTGGCTGCCTGAGAATGTATGGTATGTCTTTGCCTATCTGTTGGGATTCTATATCCTGCTGCGTGCCTTTGACTTCCGCCAGTATCTGGCCATGCTGGGAGCTATCGTATGGGCCTTCTCCAGCTATTTCTTCATCATCATCGCTGCTGGTCACATCTGGAAGGTGATGGCGCTGGCCTACCTGCCACCGATGATTGCCGGTGTGGTGCTGGCCTATAGGGGGAAATACCTGTGGGGACTGGTGGTGACGGCCCTCTTCGCAGCTCTGGAGGTGTTGGCCAACCACGTGCAGATGACATATTATTATCTGTTTGTCATCGTAGCGATGGTTATTGCCTTCTTGATTGAGGGTATCAAGCATAAGGACTATCAACATCTGCTGAAGGCTACTGGTGTCTGTCTGGCAGGTGCTGCCATCGGTATCAGTATCAATATCTCGAATCTCTATCATACGTGGCTCTATGGACAGGAGTCGATGCGTAGCAAGAGTGAACTGGTGAAGGAGAATAGTGCCAACCAGACTTCCAGCGGACTGGATCGCGACTACATCACCCAGTGGAGCTATGGCATAGACGAGACCTGGACGCTGCTGGTGCCCAATGCAAAGGGTGGCGCCTCCGTGCCGATGGTACAGAATGAGAAGGCCATGAAGGTCGCCAACACTGATTATCTGAGCATCTATCAGCAGATTGGCCAGTATTGGGGTGAACAGCCGATGACCTTGGGACCCGTCTATGTGGGTGCCTTCGTGCTGATGCTGTTTGTGCTGGGCTTGTTCATTGTCAAAGGGCCTATGAAATGGGCATTGCTGGCTGTGACTATCCTCTCCATCCTGTTGTCGTGGGGTCGTAACTTCATGCCATTCACCGACTTCTTTATCGACTACATCCCCATGTATGCTAAATTCCGAACGGTGGCATCCATCCTGGTCATCGCTGAGTTCACTATCCCTCTGCTGGCGATGCTGGCACTGAAGAAACTGTTGGAAGAGCCGGAGCAGATGAAGCCGAGGCTGAAGTATATCGGCATCTCGTTCCTGTTAACTGGAGGTGTAGCCTTGTTGTTCTCGATGATGCCCTCTGTGTTCTTCGACAGCTTTATCAGTTCCACCGAGATGCATGCACTGGGGCAGATTCCTGCCGACCAGCTGGCCCCGTTGGTACAGAACCTGACTGAAATGCGTCAGGCCGTGTTTACAGCCGACAGCCTGCGCTCGTTCTACATTATCCTGGTAGGTACCGGTGTGCTGTTGTGCGTAGTATTGGGCAAGTTGAAAAAGGAGTATGGCGTGGGTATCATACTGGTACTCTGTCTGGTAGATATGTGGACAGTCAACAAGCGCTATCTGAACGATGAGATGTTCGTGCCTGCCAGCGTCCGCGAGGAGCCCATGCAGAAGTCGGCAGCCATCGACCGTATCCTGCAGGACAAGTCGCTGGACTTCCGTGTGCTGAATCTGGCGTCGTCGACATTCAACGAAAACGAGACGTCGTTCTACCTGAAGAGCATCGGTGGCTACCATCCCGCCAAGCTGCGCCGCTATCAGGAACTCATCGACGCCCATATACAGCCTGAGATGGAACAGTTGTACAGTACCGTTGCTGAGGCTGGTGGTGATATGACGCAGGTGAATGGTGACAGCATCTGTCCCGTGCTGAACATGCTGAATACGAAGTACTTCATCCTGCCCTTGCAGGGTGGTCAGACGGTACCTCTCGAGAATCCGTACACCTATGGCAATGCATGGCTCGTCGACAAGGTGAGCTATGTGGACAATGCCAATCAGGAACTGGAGACAACTGGCAAGATAGCCCTGCGCCATGAGGCTGTGGCAGACAAGAAGTTCCGCGACGTGCTGGGTGACGGCATCGAACAGGATACGCTGAGCCGTGTGAGCATCAAGAGCTACGAACCCAACCAGCTGGTGTACGAGGTAAACACGGGCAAGGGTGGTGTCGTGGTATTCTCTGAGATTTATTTCCCAGGCTGGATAGCAACAGTCGATGGTGTGGAACAGGAACTGGGCCGTGTCGACTACGTGCTGCGTGCCCTGCGGGTGAAACCCGGCAAGCATGAGGTGGTGCTCAGCTTCTTCCCCAAGAGCATCAAGCGTACGGAAACGGTGGCCTATTGTGCCTATGGCATCCTAATCCTCCTCATCGTGGGAGGTGCCTTCCTGGAATACCGTCGTCGGAAAAAATAATGTTCAACGTTCAACGTTCAATGGTCAATGAAAAAGCTGCTGTCGTTGCCACCGAATCTGGTGGACTGTTTCCACGACGTGACGGGACTGTCGCGTGACGAGTATTTCTGCACCTGTGACCCTATCGGTCATCGGTTAGGATCCGGTGGTGGCACTACATGGCTGCTTCAGCAAGCGTGGCAGGCAGAAGATGGTGGTCAGTCGTTCTCCGACTGGCTGTCAAAGGAAAAGCGCATCATCCTGCATGCCGGTGGACAAAGCAAGCGACTGCCTGCCTATGCTGTCAGTGGCAAGATTCTGACACCTATCCCCGTATTCCGCTGGGAACGCGGACAGCGCCTCAGTCAGACGCTGCTCGACCTGCAGCTGCCGCTTTATGAGCGCATGATGGAACAGGCACCGAAACGCCTGACCACGATGATTGTCAGTGGCGACGTCTACATCCGAGCTGCTGAGCGTATCGGCCAGATTCCCGATGCCGACGTGGTATGCTACGGTCTGTGGCTCGATGCCAGTATCGCCAAGAATCACGGTGTGTTTGTCAGCGACCGCCGTACACCTACTGTATTGAAGCAGATGCTGCAGAAGCCCAGCGTAGAACGCCTTTCAGAACTACTGAAAGACCACTTCTACCTGACTGATATTGGTATCTGGATGCTCAGCGACCGTGCCGTCAAGTTGTTATGTAATAGGTGTCAAGCGGAGGATGATGCCAACACCCATCACCCATCACCCAACACCCATCACCTCAAAGAATACGACCTCTACTCGGAATTCGGTTGTGCCCTTGGCACCGATCCCACCATCGCTGACCCTGAACTGCATGAGCTTAGCGTGGCCATTGTGCCCCTGCCAGGTGGCGAGTTCTACCACTTTGGGACGTCAAAGGAAATGATTTCCTCGACGGTGGCCATCCAGAACGTCGTCAACGACCAGCGTGACATCATGCACAACGACCGTAAGCCACACCCCAGCATTTTTACGCAGAACAGTATCTGCCACTATCCTTTTACGGCTGACAACTACAATATCTGGGTGGAGAACAGCTACATCGGACCGCGATGGACACTGACCCACGACAATATCGTGACGGGGGTTCCCGAGAACGACTGGGAGGTGCATCTGGAGCCTGGCGAGTGCATTGATGTGGCACCTGTGGGCGATAGCGACTATGAGGTACGCCGCTATCGTATCGATGAGGCTCTAAACAGCAACGAACTCGCTGAGCGTGTCAATCTGCGCAGACTCTTTGAACAGCGTCGCACCTTCCGCAAGCAGAACTGGCCGGCATTGGCCAAGAACTGGCAGCACTCGGTGTTCTATCAGCTTGACCTCGACGATGCCTTCCATGAATTCAGCGAGGCGCAACTACCCATGCCAGAACCCCTTAGCGATACGGCACCCCTGATGACGCGCATCCATGATGCCATGTTCCGTGGCAATAGCCAGCAGGCCTTCTCGCTGCTGCGTCAGGGTATCACTCATCATCCAGCACCTGCCACCCCACATCTCTCCGTCTATCCAGACCAAATTGTGTGGGGACGTTCACCCGTCCGCATCGACCTGGCTGGCGGTTGGACAGACACACCGCCTTACTGTCTGATGGAGGGTGGCAACGTGGTGAACATCGCCATAGAGCTGAATGGACAGCCACCACTGCAGACCTTTGTCAAGCCCTGCCGTGAACCGCATATCGTACTTCGTAGCATCGACCTCGGAGCGAGGGAAGTCATTGAGACCTACGAGCAGTTGGCGGAATATAACAAGGTAGGCTCGCCGTTCTCCATTCCCAAGGCGGCACTGGCCTTAGCGGGCTTCCTGCCGGCCTTTTCACAGGAGAACTTTTCCTCGCTGCGTCAGCAGTTGGAGGCCTTTGGAACAGGCATCGAACTGACGTTGCTGTCGGCCGTTCCTGCAGGCAGTGGACTGGGTACGTCGAGCATCCTGGCATCGACCGTACTGGGTGCCTTGAGCGATTTCTGTTCGCTGGCATGGGACAAGAACGAGATAGGCCGTCGTACCCTGATGCTCGAACAGCTGCTGACCACTGGCGGTGGCTGGCAGGATCAGTTTGGCGGCATATTGGGTGGCGTGAAATTGTTGCAGACGCAACGCGGCTTCAACCAAGACCCCTTGGTGCGCTGGTTGCCCGACGATGTCTTCATCCAACCGGAATACAGGCAGTGTCATCTGCTCTATTACACTGGCATCACACGTACGGCCAAGACCATTCTGGCAGAGATTGTACGCCGCATGTTCCTCAACCACGGTGGTGAACTGCGTCAGTTGCGGGCCATGAAGGCACATGCCATCGATATGTACGAGGCCATCCAGCGTCAGGACTTCCAGGAGATGGGACGACTCATCCGCAGGACGTGGCAGCAGAACCAGCTCATCGACAGCGGTACCAATCCTGACAGTGTGCGATGCATCACTGACCTTGTCGATGACCTCTGTCTGGGCTATAAGCTGCCTGGAGCGGGTGGGGGAGGCTATCTCTACATGGTGGCTAAGGATCCTGAGGCTGCGGCTCGCATCAAACAGGTCATCAACGAGGCACAACCCAATCCCAATGCCCGCTTCGTCGATATGACGCTCTCCAAGAAGGGCCTACAGGTTAGCAGGAGCTAAAATCTAAATGAGAAATGAGGAATGAGAAATGAGGAATGACTATCGCATTTTCCATTTCTCTTTGAAGGCTTTTAGGCGAGCCTGCGTTTTTTCCTTGAACAAAAGGTATTCCTCCGACTCCGGATTGAAGGGACGATGGTGTAAGGCTTCCCTGATGGGGCGCCATTCGTCCATAAATGCTTTGGCCTCGTCGCTGAAGCACCACTCCACCAGCCGTTCCCAGATGTAGTCGACAGCCTGCTCCGAAGGGTGCAGCATGTCAGACGCATAGAAACGGTAGTCGCGCAATTCATCCATCACGATTTCGTAGGCAGGGAAGTAGGACAGATGGAGAGGTTTGAGATTTGAGATGACATCACCTTCTCAATGGCTAACAATAGGGTGGCTTTTGACAGCTGGCTCTCATGATAGCCGTATTTGCGATAGCGGATGGGGCTGACAGTCAGCACCACGCGGACGTCCGGATGATGACCTCTGAGCAATTCGATGGCTTTCTGCAGATAGTCAGCACATGCATCTACTGTCAGTTCTTCCTCCTGAAACAGTGCGGCAGGGCGCTTCTCACAGTTGTCCACAATCTCGCCAGTCTCTTTCAGACGATATACATGGTTCGTGCCCAGCGTCAGGAAAACGGTGTTAACCGTGAACCGTGAACCATGAACCATGAATCGTTCCAGCGTATGCAGCACGCTGGCAGGGTTATACATGGTGCCGAATGGATTCACCGTTGCCGGAAAACCATTGTCCTTAAACCGTTGTCCTATCCCGTTTGCAAAGCACGAGCCCACCAGAAGTACATCTTCGCAGGCTTTTATTTCAAAGTCTGCTTTCCCCGTCTCAACCTTTGTCCTGAATTCCATAACAGATCAGTCAAGAGCTCATGGCAGTAGCTGTAGGAAATCTTAAAGACGAATGGTCTGAGTCTTCAGACCGATGGCGCGGGCAGTAACAATGCCACGACCTTTTACGACGGCGATGCAGCGGCCGAAGAAAGCCTTGCGCTCAGGAGCCGTGAAACGCTCCATCGACGTCTGGCGGCCATTGTCGGTGGCAATGACCTTGGCACCGTTGGTGGCAGAGAAGAATAGCTGGTTCTCGGCCCACGGACAGCGGTTGCCGTCCTTGTCGACGACCACGGCCTGAACGAAGGTCAGATCCTTGCCCTTATAGTCTATAGTCAGCTGGACGTGGTCGGGTTGTCCGGCCGTACGGATGGCCTGCTCGCGCACTACCTGTCCGTTCTTGCGGGCCACCACCTTTACCTCACCCGGTTCGAAGGTTACACGCCACATGACATGATACTGGTGCCCGTCCTTCTTGGCACGCACACCCTTGGACTGACCGTTAACAAACAATTCGACCTCGTCGGCATTGTTGTAGTAGCACCACATGTCAATCTCCTGCCCTTCGAGCCAGTTCCAGTGGGGGAAGAGGTGCAGCACAGGCTTCGCAGTCCACTCGCTCTGGTACATATAGTAGATGTCCTTGGGCTGGCCGGCCAGGTCGATAATACCGAAATAGCTGCTGCGTGCTGGGAACGAGTAGGGGGTAGGCTCGCCGATGTAGTCGAAGCCCGTCCAGATGAACTGTCCGCCCACATACGGCGTATGCTTCACCACGTCCCATGTCTGCTCATGGGTACTCGACCACGAAGCATGCATGTTATCGTATGCCGAACACATGAAGGTGGGGTCGGTATACGGCAGCCACCACTCCTTCGGAGCCTTGCGTATCACGTCGCTGGGCATCATGTAGTAGCCGTTGGTCTGCAGGGCCGACACACTCTCAGTCATGATGAACGGACGGTTGGGGAAGTTCTTCGGCACATCCTTAATCCACTCATGGTGGTAATTGAAGCCGATGATGTCGATGGCCTTGCCACGGAACAGGTGGTTGCCCGGTGCCGGTTCGTTACAGCCTGCGGTGATTGGACGTGTGGTGTCGTAGCGGCGCACAATGTCGCTCAGGTGGTCGGCAAGCAGCGTGTTGACGCTCATCTCGCCCTCCTTGGCCAGCGTCGACTTGTCGTGACCGGCATTCAAGATGAGGTTGGCCTGCTCCAGCGTCAGCGTGTCAGCCTCGGCACTCGACCACTGCTCCAGCACCTCGTTGCCGATAGACCACATCAGAATGCAGGGATGGTTGCGGTCGCGCAGCACCAGATCCGTCAGGTCGCGCTCGTGCCACTTGTCGAAGAAGCGAGCATAGTCGTTCTGTGTCTTGCGGCGACGCCACATGTCGAAGCTTTCGTCCATGACGATGAATCCCATCGTGTCGCACATGTTCAGCAGCTCTGGAGCCGGCGGGTTATGGCTGGAGCGGATGGCGTTGACACCCATCGCCTTCAGCTTCGTGAGCTTGCGGTGCAGGGCGTCCTCATACACGGCAGCACCCAGACAGCCGAAGTCATGGTGTTCGCAGACACCGTTCAGCTTCATGTTCTTGCCGTTCAGCCAGAAGCCCGTCTTCGCATCGAAGCGGAAGTCACGGAAGGCCGTGGTGGTCCAGACCTCGTCGACCACCTGGCTGCCTACCAGCACCTGCGTGCGTACCTTATAGATATTTGGACTCTCCGGCGACCACATCCTGGGATTCTTGACCTTCACCTTCGTGCTCTTTCCTGAGCCGCGGCCAACCTCTTGGCCCCGGGCATCAAAGACAGTGTTCAGCACGCTGTAGTTCCGTCCTGCCACGTCAGCACTGATGCTCACCTGACTCTTTTTGACGTTCGTCTGCACATGCACGCCCCAGTGCTTGACGTGCACGGGGTTAGCCTTGGTAAACCACACATGGCGGTAGATGCCGCAGCCCGAATACCAACGGGAGTTAGGCTGGTCGCTGTTGTCCACACGCACGGCTATGACATTGTCGCCGGCACGCAGGTAATTGGTGATGTCATACTCAAACGAACTGTAGCCGTAGGGACGGGTGCCCAGCCACTCACCGTTGATGTACACCGTAGCGTTCATGTACACACCGTCGAACTCAATGAAGTACTTGGCAGGATCGCCTACGCTGAAGTGCTTACGGTACCACCCTACGCCGCCAGGCAGCGCACCGCCGCCGGCACCGCTGGGGTTCGATGCCTGGAAGTCACCCTCGATGGCCCAGTCGTGCGGCAGGTTCAGCCTGCGCCAGTGGCCGTCTTTATAATCCGGACTGGCCAGATTGGCAGAGTCACCAAGCTGGAACAACCAGTCATTATCGAAATTCTTATGTTCACGGGCCTGCGTCGAAAGGCCAAAAGCCGTCAGGCATAAGCCTACAGCCAAAAGTCGTCTCATATTCATCATCGTTCTATTGTATTTCATGGCTACAAAGGTACGAATAAGCGAGGACAATACAAAATAAATAACGATTTATTTTCATTGTCGAGTGTAAGAGACTATAGCTTACCTTGTTCACCGAGGTAAGAGTCTTTGAAACCGAGGAAATAGAGGACGCCGTCGAGTCCGATGGTGTTTATGCTCTGTTTGGCATTGGCCACCACGCGTGGCTTGGCGTGGAAGGCGATGCCCAGTCCGGCCTGACTGATCATGGGGAGGTCGTTGGCACCGTCACCCACGGCAATAGTCTGTGCGAGGTTCACCTTCTCGACCTGTGCGATGAGTTTCAGTAGCTCGGCCTTTCGGTGGCCGTCGACAATCTCGCCGACATAGCGGCCCGTCAGCTTGCCATCGTCGCCAATCTCCAGCTCGTTGGCATAGACATAGTCGATGCCGTACTTGCGCTGCAGGTACTCACCGAAATAAGTGAAGCCGCCGCTGAGGATGGCAATCTTGTAGCCGCAGGTCTTGAGGATGGACATGAGGCGGTCGACACCTTCAGTTATTGGCAGATGCTCGGCAATGTCCTGCATGACGCTGACGTCGAGACCCTTGAGTAGGCTGACACGGCGGGTAAAACTCTCCTTGAAGTCTATCTCGCCGCGCATGGCACTCTCGGTGATGGCCCTGACCTGGGCACCGACGCCGTTGCGCTCAGCTAGCTCGTCGATGCACTCCGTCTGGATGAGTGTTGAGTCCATATCGAAGCAGATGAGGCGACGCATGCGCCGGAACATGTCGTCGCGCTGGAACGAGAAGTCAATGCCCATCTCCGACGACATGCGCATCAGCTTGCCCTGCATCTCCTGGCGGTTGATGGGTTCTCCACGCAGCGAGAACTGTATGCAGGCACGCGTGTGCTTGTCCAGTTGCTTGATGCTCTTGCGGCCTGTCAGGCGCAGGATGCTGTCGATGTTCAGTCCCTGGTCGGCAATGATGCTGGTGGCGGCAGCTATCTGGCTGGCCTCCAGCTGTCGCCCCATCACCATGAGGATGTAGCGGTTCTTGCCCTGATGGCCCACCCAGTCTTCGTACTCATCGTCGGTGATGGGTGAGAACATGATGTTGACACCCAGCTCGGTGGCCTTGAACAACAATTCCTTCATGGCAAAGCCCGACTTTGTGTCATCCATGCGGATGAGGATGCCTAATGACAGTGTGCTGTGGATGTCGGCCTGACCGATGTCGAGTATCTGTGCGTCGTACTTGGCCAGGATGCTCATGACGGCTGCTGTCAGCCCCGGCCGGTCCTGACCTGTAATGCGGACTAATATCTGCTCTTCTTTCATAATTCTCAACTCTCAATTCTCAGCTATTTCAGGTAGTCTTCAAAATACCGGGTGATACGCTCATGCAGATGGACGCTGGCATGTCCCCGCATGTTGTGACCCTCGCCGGGGTAGGCGAAGAAGTCGGGCTGGGTGCCGGCCTTGATGCAGGCGTCGAGGAACGACAGGCAGTGCTGGGGTACGACGGTGTTGTCGTTGTAGCCCGTAATAATCTGCAGGCGTCCCTTCAGGTTGGCGGCCTTGTTGATAAGGCTGGTTTTCTCGTAGCCCTCGGGGTTTTGCAGGGGTGTGTCCATATAGCGCTCGCCATACATCACCTCGTACCACTTCCAGTCAATGACGGGTCCTCCGGCAACGCCGACCTTGAACACGTCGGGGTAGTTAAGCATGAGCGAGATGGTCATGAAGCCGCCGAACGACCAGCCGTGGACACCGATTCTGTCGGCGTCAACATACGGCAGGGTCTTTAGGAATGCTACGCCCTGCATCTGATCCTGCATCTCGACTTGTCCCAGCTGTCGGAAGGTTGCCTGCTCGAAGTCGCGCCCCCGGTATTCAGAGCCTCTGTTATCGAGAATGAAGATGATGTAGCCCTTCTGTGCCATATACGTTTCCCATGTACGACTGTACCAGTGCCAGCTGGCCTCGACGTTGTGGGCGTGAGGACCGCCATAGACGTAGACCACGGTGGGGTAATTCTTTGCCGGGTCGAAGTCGGCAGGCTTCACCATGCGGTAGTATAGGTCGGTACGTCCGTCGGCGGCCTTGATGGAGCCGCACTCGAAGAGGGGCTGCTGGTAGCCGGCCCACGGGTCTGCGGCGGTCAGGAGGCGGAGCGAGTGTCCAGCGGTTTTCCCGCTGGATACGTTGACCACGTTGATGTTGCGGGGCACATTGGGTGCTGAGTGGCGGTCGATGAGGAAAGCGCCCGTTGCCGACAGCTCTCCACGATGAACGCCGTCTTCTACCGTAAGCTGCGTGATTTTTCCACTATTGACGCTGACACTGTATATTTGGCGGTGCAGGTGATGGTACTTGTTGGCTTCGAAGATGATGCTCTTTTGCCTGCTGTTGAAGCCCAGCACCTTCTGTACCACCCACGGGCCACTAGTGAGCTGCTTCAGGAGCTTCCCCTCCTTATTATATATATATAGGTGGTTGAAGCCGTCGCGCTGGCTCTGCATGACGAACTTGTCGGAATCCCAGGGCAGGAATTGGATGGGGTGCATTGGTTCGACGTATTTGTCGCTGGTCTCGCGGTAGAGCTCGGCCATTCGCTCTCCCGTCACAGCATCATAGCTGACAAGGCGGCAGTCATTCTGGTCGCGGTTCAGCTCAAACATGTAGATGGTGCTGCCGTCGGGACTCCAGGCGATGTTTGTGAAGTAAACGGGGCTTGGGTCGGTGACGGAATCACCGACCACACTGCCGTTAGGGGTTTTCAAATAGACGGTCTTGCCGGTCTTGAGGTCGTAGACACCGACGGTCACCACGTGGCTCGTCATGCCGGCCATGGGATACTTGTCGGGCTCGTAGGTGGCCTCACGGGGGAAGATGTCGACCTGCGGATAGTCGGCAACCATGGACTGGTCCATGCGATAGAAGGCCAGGCGCTGGCCATCGGGACTCCAGAAGGTTCCCTTGTTGATACCGAACTCGTTTCGGTGTACGGGGGATCCGTACACCACGCTACGGCTGCCGTCGGTGGTCAGCTGGTGTTTCCGGCCCTGTCCGTCGACGATGAAGAGCTGGTGGCCGTCCACATAGGCAGTGGCTCGCGACGGCGTGCTCCAGTCGTTGGCCTCTTGACCAGAGATGCTGTCTTGCCACACCACCTGGTGGGCTTTGAAGTCGACGAGCAGGAATGCCTTCTTGTTGCCTACAGCCACCAGTGGCTGGTCAGGGTAGGGGAAGGTGACATTCATCAGGTGTCGTACATAGCGGTTGGCTTCTTCGTCGCTGTCTGCCCATTTGTTGATGTCGTCGAGGGTAAAGAGCTGCTGCTTCCTACCGGTCTTGACATCGATGAGGTTACATTCTTCCACATCGGTCTGTACCAGCTGGTCGCCCCACCATGTAAGCCACATGTTCTCGGGCTGCATGTTGCGGTAGTTGGTGCCACCGAAGTTGAGGTCTTCCAGCGTAAAGAGTTTGTCCTGAGCTTTCATGTCACAAGGTAACAGCCAACATCCAACACCTATCACCCAACACCAAACAACTATTACCCTTCGCAACGCCACACTCCTACCTTTAGGTGGGAGAATACCATGCTTAATCTTCGTCATCGTCGTTGAATCTGCTTTGGTTCTTTTTGGGATACTTGCCCTTCCTGAAGTCACGGGAGTCACGGGGACCACGGGGCTTTCGGGAATCACGGAAATCTCTGGAACTTCGGGAATCCCTGGCATCTCTCGGCTTTCGGGAGTCTCTCGCTTCACGGGGCTCACGGGGCTTCCGGGGCTCTTTATGCTCCAGCGAGTGGAATTTGAAGCTGCGGATGTCGCTACCCTCGTTCTCTTCCTGTTCGTCGAGGCGCTTTTTGAACTCACGCTCCTTGCGGAAACGGTGCTTCTCAGCCATCTTCTGCTTCTCCTCCTCGGTCTTTACAACGCCACCCTCTTCACGGAAAACCTTCATCTTGCCGTCGAACATCTGGTATTTGCGGAACTCGCATTCCAGGCTGCCGTTGAACAGGGGAATCTTGATGCTGGGCTTCAGGCCAATCTGGTCGAAACACTCCTCACGATAGGATAGCACCCAAGCATCGTTGCCGGTAAACTGGTGTTTCAGACGCTCGCCAATCATCTTATACGTACCTAGCAGGTCGTTCGTAGAGATACGTTCACCGTAGGGTGGATTGGTCACCATGATACTCTTATCCCTGGGCTGCGTGAAGTCCTTGAAGTCTTGTTCCTGGATGGTGATATTGCTGGTCAGACCGGCTGCCTTGACATTGAGACGGGCTGTATTGACGGCCTTGATATCGACATCGTAGCCATAGATATGATGGGTGAACTCACGTTCCCGGGAGTCGTCGTTGTAGATTTCGTCGAAGAGGTCGGCATCGAAGTCGGGCCACTTTTCGAAGGCAAACTCCTTGCGGAATAGGCCCGGTGCCATGTTACGTGCAATGAGGGCAGCCTCGATGAGCAGCGTTCCGGAGCCGCACATGGGGTCGATGAAGTCGCACTCGCCGTGCCAGCCCGTCATGAGAATCATGCCGGCGGCCAACACCTCGTTGAGGGGAGCTTCCACCGATTCTTGCCGGTAGCCTCGGCGGTGCAGCGACTCGCCGCTGGAGTCGAGGCACAGCGTACATTCACTCTTGCCCGGTGCCACGTCGGCAATATGGATATGCAGCCTGAGGTCAGGGTTGGTGACGCTGATGTTCGGACGCTTTCCCGTTTTCTCGCGGAACTGGTCGACAATGGCGTCCTTGACCTTGTATGCCACGAACTTCGAGTGGCGGAACTCCTCGGAGAATACCACTGAGTCGACGGCAAAGGTCTTGTCGAGGGCAATATAATCCGACCAGTCGACGGTCTTGACACCTTCGTAGACATCGTCAGCCGACAGTGCCTTGAAGTGTTTGATGGGTTTCAGTATGCGGATGGCAGTATGCAGTTGGAAATTAGCCCGGTACATCAGTTCCTTGTCACCGGTGAAGGACACCATTCTTCGTCCTTCTTGCACATTGTTGGCGCCCAGCTGCGTCAGTTCTTTCGCCAAGACAGGTTCCAGTCCCATGAAGGTCTTGGCGATCATTTCAAATTCCTGTGTCATGATGTATTTCAATAAATATGCTGCAAAGTTACGAATAAGCGAGCAAAATACAAAAGAAAAACTGTTTTTTCTTTTCATTTCCGAGCGAAAGTAACTTTACCAGGGGTGAAAGTTACAAATAAAATATAATTTCTAAGCATAATTCATAATTATTTTGTAATTTTGCCCGCAATTATGCAAATAGGTCAATGGTAGCAACTGCAATGACACTGCTTTTTGCCCTTGAATCCATGCTGAGGCTGGACATCCTGGCATGGGTCGTAGGTCTCCCGCTGATGGTGGGGGCAATATGGTTGTTATGGTATCAGTATCGCCAGAAGAAGATGCTGGACAGCGAACTGGCCCAGATGAAGAAGATGCAGCGCTACTCCATTGAATATGAGATGGTCATCAAAGCCATGAAACTGTGTATCTGGCGTGTTGATGTACCAACACGTGCAGTCAGCATCAACAGTGACTACCGGGAATTTACCGATAACATCGACCCTCCGTCGAATGCCACTACTGAAACTATTATCGAGCAGCTGTCCCCTGAATACCAGGACGTCATCAGGAAAGGACTGCACGATGTGGCAACAGGTATGACTGACAACTTCCACATTCAATACAAGATGCGGAAACCCCACAGCGAGGAAAGTTATTGGAGCGAGACTTTTGTGACGATAGAGAAAAGAGATGCCAAGGGCAAGCCGCTGACCTTGGTGGGCACAACCAGACGCATCGACCAGCAGAAAGAGATAGAGCAGGCATTGATGGATGCGCTGTTCCATGCCGAAGAGAGCGACCGCCTGAAATCTGCCTTCCTGGCCAATATCAGTCACGAGATACGTACGCCGCTGAATGCCATTGTAGGATTCAGCGAAGTACTGCCGATGGTGGAAGACGATGAGGAACGCCAACATCTGGTGTCGATGATCAGTCAGAGCAATAACCAGCTGCTGCGCCTGTTTGACGACATTGTCAATATGTCGAAGTTGGAGGCACGTGGCGGCGGAGAGATAAAACGCTCGGAATTCCAACTGCAGTCGCTCATGACTTCATTGAAGGAAAAATATGTAGTCAGGGCGGAAATAAAGGGACTAGCCCTGGAGATTGAGGACGAAGAGACCATGCCGGTACTCCATACCGACCGTGACCGTTTGCGAGAAATACTGAACCAATATATCGACAATGCCATCAAGTTTACGCTTGAAGGGAAAATAACCCTGGGATGTGATGATACAGGCAGTCACTGGCGTATCTGGGTGCGTGATACAGGACAGGGTATCCCTGCCGATAAGTGCAACGATGCTTTGTTTGAACGCTTTGTCAAGGTCAATGAGTTCGTACCTGGCATGGGACTAGGATTGAGCATCTGCCGTAGCATGGCACTGACGCTGGGGGGTAACGTCGGCGTCGCTTCAGAACTGGGGAAAGGCTCCGTGTTCTGGGTGGAATTATCAAAAAGCTGAGGACAATGAAACATTATATAGTATTCTTTCTATTAACACTCTTTCCGCTCCGTGTGGCAGCACAGGAGATGATTACCGGATATGCTATTGACGACGTCACAGGAGACAGCCTGGGATTCGTCACGGTACAATATAAAGGTCAGAAAGTGAATACGGTCTGCGACCATCGCGGCTACTTCTCCATTCCCAAACATGTGGGATGGAAGCTGTCGTTCAGTGCCGTAGGCTACAAGACCCGCACCATCACCATTGAGAAGGGGACGCACCGTCTGCTTCTGGCCCTGAAGCCCGACAACAAGATGCTGGGGGAGGTCACCGTCAGAACCAAGCGCAGCCGTTATCGCCGCAAGAACAACCCTGCCGTGGAACTCATGCGAAAGGTGATAGAACACAAGAGGAAAACTGATCTGGCGCAGCGTGACTACTATCAGTACACCAAGTATCAGAAGCTGAAGCTGGCCCTGAACAACATTACACCGGACATGATGACCGACCCGCAGTTTGCCAAGTATCCATGGCTGACAGGGCAGGTGGAGAAATGTGACCTGACAGGAAAACTCATCCTGCCGCTCACCCTCGACGAGACCGTCACCAAGAAGATATACCGCAAAGATCCCCATGACGAGAAAGAAATCGTGCTTGGCAAAAAGGCAACGGGTATCAACCAGCTGATTGAGACGGGAGACATCGTTAATGTCGGTTCCAAGGATATCTTTACCGATGTCAATATCTATGACGACCAGATACGCATCCTCCAGCATCCCTTCACGTCGCCTATCGGCAAGGGGGCTATCTCTTTCTACAGATATTATATAGAGGATACGCTCAAGATTGACCGCGACTCGTGCATACACCTGCATTTCCTGCCTAACAACCAGCAGGACTTCGGATTCCGCGGCGACCTGTACATTCTGAAGGACTCCAGCTACCAGGTGAAACGCTGTGAGATGATTCTTCCCAACCAGACCGGCGTCAACTTTGTGGAGTCACTGCGACTCACCCAAGAGTTCAAGCCGCTGCCCACAGGCGAATGGGTGCTGACCACCGATGACCTCGTGGTAGAATTGGTTATGTTCGAGTTTGCACACAAGGGAGTTGCCATCAGAACGACGAGGTTGTCGGACTATTCCTTTGACCCTATTCAGAACAAACTCTTCAAGGGCTACACCAAGACCGTCGTCGACCCATATGCCGAGAGTCAGGACAACAGCTTCTGGCAACAGCACCGTACGGCCACCATGACACAGAGTGAAGAAAAGATGGAAGGCTTCATGGACGGCATCCGCAGCTTGGGCTTCTACAAGTATGCCCTCTTTGGACTGAAGATACTCACCGAGAACTTCATTGAGACCAGCGACAGCAGTAAGGTTGACATCGGTCCTGTAACCTCAATGATCAGCACGAACTTCATCGACGGACTGAGGCTGCGCATCGGTGCCCAGACCACCGGTAACCTGTCACACCACCTGTTCCTAAAAGGTTATGTGGCTCGCGGTGCCAAGAGCCATAATACCTACTATAAAGGCAATGTCACATGGTCGTTTAACCGAAAACGGTATCTGCCCGACGAATTCCCCCGCCATCAGCTGTCGTTTACTTCCACCTACGACGTCTGTTCACCAGCCGACATGTTCCTTGAACACGATAAAGACAACGTGTTCACCTCTGCCAAGTGGACGACCGTCGACATGATGATGTACTACAACCGTCAGAGCCTGGCCTACGAAAGGGAAGAGCCGTGGGGACTGCGCAGCGTCTTCAGCATCAAGACAGAACGGAACGATGCTGCTGCCAGTCTGCGCTTCACGCCAATGTCGGAAACGAAACAAGGCAGTTTCACTTCAACGCTCTACCCCAAATGGACAGACCTGCCACCTACCATACAAGTGCGGACGACAGAGCTGAAAGCGGAACTGGAATACAGTCCCAATGCCCTCTACTCCAATCTGAAGTTGCGACGCGTCAAGATAAACCGCGAGGCACCCATCTTCAAACTCAGCCATGCCATCGGTATCGACGGCTTCCTTGGAGGACGCTACAACTACAACTACTCGGAGGCTAGCATCTTCAAACGTTTCTGGCTGTCCAGCTGGGGACGTATCGACCTATACACCCGTGCCGGCCTGCAATGGAACCAGGTACCCTTCATCCTGCTTTGTCAGCCAGCCGTCAACCTGTCGTACATCAGTCAGAAGCAGTCCTTCAACCTCATCAAGAACCTTGAGTTCATGAACGACCGCTTCTGGAGTGTCGACATCAATTGGGATATGCAGGGAAAGATATTCAACCGTATACCACTCATCCGCAAGGCACGACTGCGTGAGTATATCGGTGCCAAGATGCTGTGGGGAGGACTTTCCGACAAGAACAACCCCTATCTGCCAGAAAATGCCAACAGCCCTATCGTCATGGCTTTCCCAGAAGGCTCACGGATCATGAATCCGAGAGTGCCTTATTGGGAAATCTCACTCGGCATCCGTGGCATCTGGCGTTTCTTCCAAGTGGAATATGTCCGCCGAATGAACTATAACGACTACCCGGGAGTTACCAAGAACAGCGTACGTTTCGGCTTCACGATGATGTTCTAAGAAGTTGTGTGCGCTGAGCCGAAGCAGTACATCGCGATGCTGAAAGATAAGCAAAAAAAATTAGGAGTATCTCACGACACTCCTAACCCCTTTCTAACTAACTTATTATCAACTATTCATTACTCATTCTTGTTTTTTACGTTGCAAAGGTACATACTATTTCGTGATTTTCAAGTAAAAAAGCTAAAAAAAAACACGTAAACGTTTGCGAGTTAGATAAAAATTCGTATCTTTGTGGTCGAAAAGGTTATCAACTATGACAAACAAGAAGCAGCATCGAACCTCGTTGAAGGATTTAGCTCGGGAATTGGGGGTTAGCATAGCAACCGTCAGCAGGGCATTACGCAGCTCTCCGGAAATAGGAAAAGAGATGCAGGAGCGGGTGAAGGAACTGGCCAAAAAGCTGAACTACCGTCCCAACCCTTTTGCACAGAGTCTGCGTAAGGAGGCTCCGAAGGTGATTGGCGTCGTCGTACCTAATCTGGTAACACACTATT
The DNA here is from genome assembly GCA_045131435.1 of Prevotella sp. Taxonomy (GTDB): domain Bacteria; phylum Bacteroidota; class Bacteroidia; order Bacteroidales; family Bacteroidaceae; genus Prevotella. The sequence continues at coordinate 33,246 of JBGUQW010000110.1, read as the reverse complement.
ATGCCGCCGTACTCGATGGCATTGAGGACGAGGCACGCCGTTCCGGCTATAGCGTCATCAGTGCCAACAGCCATGAGAGCTTTGAAGACGAAGCCCGTGCCATCGATAACTTCCTCGGTCTGCACGTAGAAGGCATCATCGCCTGTCTGGCTCAGAATACCACCGACTACCAGCACTATGAAGAGATAGCTACGATGGGGGTGCCATTGGTATTCTTTGGACGTACCTGCCTGACTGACCGCTTCTCGACCGTGACAGCCAATGGTGACGAGGCAGCACAGATGGCTACACAGCACCTGATAGATACCGGTAGCAAACGCATCGCATTCATCGGCGGTCCCAACCACCTTGACATGGTGCGACGCCGCAAACACGGCTATCTGGAAGCATTGCGGGAAAACCGCATTTCCATTGACAGGGACATCGTGGCCTGCGACAAGATTGACTATCAGGTGGCTCTCGATGCTACCCTGAGACTGCTTGACTTGCCTTCGCCGCCAGATGCCATCCTCGCCTTCAACGACATCATTACCTTTGCTGCCTTTACGGCTATCAAGGAACGTGGTTTGCGCATCCCTGAGGATGTGGCACTTATCGGCTTTACTGACGATGCCCATGCAGCCTATGTCACACCACGCATGTCGGCCATTGAAGACCAGTCGCACCTGATGGGTGTCACCGCCTGTCAGCTGCTGTTAAAGAACATTGCCGGCGATACGAAGGTCTATAAGGAAATCGTTCCCCAGCAGTTAGTCATCCGCGAGACATCGGCCAAAAACAAAAAGAAATAGGTGATTACCAATATTCTCTTATGATGACAAGTAAACTACGACAAGCACTATTACTACTAGCCCTACTGCCACTCATTTCAATGGCAGTGATTCCCGATATCAAGTTCCGCCGACTGGATACACGTGACGGATTATCAAACTCCCAGGTAAACTGCATCCTGCGTGACTCCCGTGGTTTCGTTTGGCTCCCCACCCCATTCGGACTGTGCCGCTACGACGGCTACCGCTTCCGTACATTCTACTCTTACGAGCAAGATACGACAACCATCCGCTCCAACCGTGTAAACGCGGTGATGGAGGCTTTCGACGGCCGTCTGTGGCTGGACCATGGCTTCAACTATGCTGTCTACGACCCCATCACGGAGACTGTGGAGCGTTGGCCTACCAAGTCGCTGGCTGAATACGGTATGACGGGAGGTGCCGAACACCTCTTCATCGACCCTGTCACCAAGCGTTTCTATGTGAAGTCGTGGGATAACGGCTATTACATTTACGACCCTAATACCAAGAAGCTGGTCAATATGGGCTTCGGCTACAAGGACAACGAGTTCCCGAAGGAGTTCGGTATCATGTGCTATGCCAGGACGAAGGAGGGCATACTGCTGGTATCAAACCTGGGCGAGCTGATGTGCATCGACGACGTAAAGGGCAAGGTGCTGTGGAGGGAAGACTACGTTCGGCGCAGTCTGAACGACACCTATAACGACTATTGGCTCTATTACGACAAGGACGGTATCACGTGGGTCATCACCCATTCTACGGGTACCTATATATATGTACCACAGGACAAGCGCTGGTATACGTCGCTGACAGAACTGATGCGTGCCAAGGGCTTCGAGAACGTGCCCGACGACATCATCGTCTGGGAGGTGCGCTACGACCAGAAAGGCTATTTGTGGGTGGCTACCGACCATTTGGGCGTGCTGTTGCTCGACTTCAAGAACAAGGAGTGGCGCCAGTTCACCAACGTGAAAGGCGACGAGACTACCCTTCCCGACATCACAGCCAAACATCTCTATGAGGACCAGTTAGGACGCATGTGGGTGGCAACGTACAAGAACGGTGTAGCCATGAGTGCCGATGCCATGTCGAACTTCAGCAGTCTGATGCTGGGAGACATCAATGCCATCACCGAAGACCGCGACGGCCACTACTGGCTGGGCCTGAACAGCGGCGGTATATTGAAGGTCAACCCGGAGACCTATGAGGTGGAGGAACGCTATTACAAACAAGACATAGGAGCGCAGAACGACGTCATCGTCGGCAGCTATGCCGCCAAGGACGGCTCCTTGTGGTTCGGCACATGGGAAGGCGGCCTCATCCGCTATCGCAACGGACAATGGAAGAACTACACGGCCGCCATGCCGGGCAGTGCCTTCCAGACCAACAACGTGTGGGGCGTGACAGAAGACTACTGGGGCAACATCTGGGCCGGTGTGCTGGGTGGCGGTGTGGTACGCATCGACAAGAATACTGACAAGCAACGCTCCTGGACGACGAAGAACTCCAGGATCAAGACCGACTGGACCAACAGCATCTCCCGTGCTGCCAACGGCTGGATTCTGTTAGGCAACTCCGAATACTGTTCGCTGGTGAATCCCAAGACCATGAAGGTCCTCAACATGCCATTGCCCCACGACCCCAACTCCTACACCATCTCAGCGTCCACCACGCAAGCACTGATGGACGAGAGGGGACTCATCTGGCAGGGGTCGGCATCGGGTGTCAATGTGTTCGATCGCAAGACAGGACAAAGCACGCTGCTCGACATGAAGTCAGGATTCCACGGCAACAGCGTCGTGGCACTGACGGAAGATGCCCGTGGCACCATCTGGGCAGTCACCGACCATGGCGTGTCGAACATCACTCCCCAACAGGAAGAGGACGGTGTATGGACCTTTGCCGTCCGCAGCTACAACGACCGCGACGGTCTGCAGCCTGGTCCCTTCAACCAGCGTGCCGTCTACTATTCCAAAGCGGGCATGCTGCTGATAGGCGGTCAGGACGGTCTTGACATCATCAATACCCGTAAGCTGGCAGGTGACAGTAAGGAAGAAAAGCCCATATTCAGCGGTCTGGTGATTTACGACAAGCTCATCGAGTCGGGTCATGAGTATGACGGACATGTCGTCTTGAAGAAGGCCTTGTTCGACAGCGATGCGATCACCCTGAAACACTCTGAGAACCACTTCACCATTCAGATGGCATCTGATGACGGCAGCATCAAGAACGGCACCCGCTTCATCTACTGCCTGAAGGGCTATAACGACACATGGGTCAAGACGGAAGCCATCAATCCCAACATCAGTTACATGGGTCTTCCTTCGGGTTCCTACACACTGTGTGTGCGCATGTTCAAGGACGACGGTACGATGGGCGAATACGAGAGCCGCCTTGACATTACCATCGGCGTGCCCTGGTATCGTTCCTGGTGGGCTTGGCTGCTTTGGCTGCTGCTGGCGGCAGCAATCATTTGGCAACTGCGTCACAGGTATGTAGAAAAAAATAGCAGCAAGAAATAAATATTCTCCATTTTATTTGGTCATCTAATAGAAAAGTCGTACTTTTGCAGAAAACATAAAACTACTTAGCAACTGTACGAGATGCGAAGAACACTATCCCTGCTTTTGGTGGCCATGCTGCTGCCAGTGGCACTTCAGGCCAGTATTCCTGATATGAAGTTTCGTCGATTGGACACCCGCGACGGTCTCTCCAATTCACAGATCCTATCTATTATGCGCGACTCCAAAGGATTCGTATGGATAGGCACGCCCTATGGTCTGAACCGCTACGACGGCTATCGCTTCAAGACCTATTACTCGGTCCTGAAGGATACCATGACGCTGCGTAACAACTACATTGACGAAATCTATGAGGCTGCCGATGGCTGTCTGTGGCTTCGTCAGGGCATGAACTATACCACCTTCGATCCGCGGACGGAACAGGCCGACCGCCATCCTGAGCGCATACTGACCAAGGCTGGCGTCAAGGGCGGTGTCGAGCGCATCTATATCGACAGCGAGAAAAACTACTGGGTAAAGACCTTCGAAGATGGTTTCTGGCATGTTGACCTCAAGGAGTCCAAGCTGAAGCAATACCCCTTTGGCTATGGCGACCAGGAGTTCAATAACGACATCGGTGTGTCATCCTTTACCGATGACGACAAATACCTGTATGTCACCTCAAACAATGGCGAGGTGCTGTGTTTCGACAAGAAGACCGATCGCATTGTATGGAAGAACAAATACCTGCGCGAACAGCAGTTGGTGAACAATCAGGGCTGCAGACCATGCCTCACCCCTGACGGTTTCCTGTGGCTGATTTCTACGGGCAATGCCTACATTCTGAACCTGCACACCAAGGAGTGGATCCGCTCTGCTCCTGAGGCCCTGCGCAGCTGGGGCTATCAGGATGTTCCCAGCGAGATGGCCATCTGGGACATGCGTGTCGACAAGGAAGGTCGCTATTGGATAGCTACCGATCATGGCGGTCTCTTCATTGCTGACCCCAAGACGAAGGAGATGCGCCAGTTCCTGAACAACAAGCTCGACCAGTCCACCATCTCCGACAACACCGTGCGCATGTTGATGTGCGACCAGCTGGGACGCATGTGGATAGGTACCTATACCAGTGGTGTCAACCTCTATTCGGGCAGCCTCTCCAATTTCGTCAACCTGGAGCTGGGCAACATCAACACCGTCTGTGCCGACCGTCAGGGCTACTGGTGGCTGGGCACTAATGACAAGGGTATCATCCGCTATAATCCACGTACCCAGGAGCAGGTCGTCTACAACCGTGAGAACAGCGGTTTCCGCTCTAACACCATGGTGGGATCACTGGTTGCCCGTGACGGCTCCGTGTGGTTCGGTACCTTCGAAGGCGGTATCATCCGCATCAAGAACGGTCAGGTGACGAACATCCTGGCATCGAACGATACCACCGGTCTTCAGACCAATAATGTCTGGACGCTGTGTGAAGACATGTGGGGCAATATCTGGATAGGTACGCTGGGAGCCGGTGTGCAGCGCATCGACAAAAATACCGGCAAGATGCGCACCTTCCGTATCAGCAATTCTCGTCTGCCCAGCGACTACATCAATGTGGTTGGCAAGACCAAGAAGGGGTGGCTGCAAATCTCCCACTCGCAATACATTTCGTACATCAATCCCAAGACCTTCCAGATTCTGAACTTCAATATCACGAATAATCAGGATGACGTTCCCATTACAGAGAGCGGCATTACGTCCCTTGAGGACAGCCGCGAACTCATCTGGCAGGGTTCCACGCAGGGTGCAACCATCTGGGACCGTAAGGGCAACCACGTCTATCTGCTCGATATGAAGTCGGGATTCTTCGGTTCTACTGTCAATAGTATCATCGAAGACGCCAGGCATACCATCTGGCTGGCTACCGACCATGGTATCTCGAACATCGTTCCGACAAAGCAGGACGATGGCACGTGGAGTTTCGTGGTACACAGCTACAACAACCGCGACGGCTTGCAGGACGGCCCCTACAACCAGCGTTCCATGTGCTATACCCCTGACGGTCTCATCCTTGTAGGCGGTCAGGGTGGTCTCGACGTCATCAACCCCAAGAACATGGGCAAGGGCCGTGTCCGTGAGGTGCCCCTCTTTAGTGGTCTGCAAATCTTCGACCAGGACGTCCCCGTAGGTCAGGAGATTGAGGGTCGTGTCATTCTCGACGAAGCCCTTGACGACTGCCGTGACATCACGCTGCGCTACGACGAGCAGTTCACCATCCAGCTGGCCAGCTCGAGCGGCGAGATCCACAACCGCTCACGCTTTGTCTATCAGCTTGAGGGCTTCAACGAAAACTGGGTGAAGACCTCCGAGCAGAACCCCAACATCACCTATAACTCCCTGCGTGCCGGCTCTTACACCTTGCATGTCCGCATGCTGAACGACGACGGCACACTGGGTGAGGACGAGGCCGAACTCGACATCACCATCCGTCCGCCACTATGGCGCACACGCTGGATGATCCTGCTCTACATGGTGCTCATAGCCGCTGCAGCATGGTGGTGGCGCCGCTGGTTCCTGAAGCGCCATGCTGAGCGTGTCCGTGCCCAGGAACTACAGCGCGAGACCGATAAGCAGCATTGGATGAGTGAGATGTACAAGAAGCTCAAGGTAGAGGCCGATGGTCAACACCCCTCAGCTGACAGCCAACAGCCATCACCCAACACCCAACAGCCAACAGCCATCACCCTGAACCTCGCCGACTGCAATCTGGTGGATGTCGTGAAGGATGTCACTAAGGTCTTTGCCGACTCACCTACAGGACGGAAGGCCAAGGTCACCTGTCGCTCGATGGCCGATGAGTTGTTGGCAAGCATTGACCGCAAGAAGATCGTCGAGGCCATGAACATCCTGTTCAAAAACAGCGTCCGCTTCTCGCCCGGCGACTGCCAGATATTCGTCAATGTCGGACGTGGCGAGGGTGACCTTGCCAGCATTCAGGTGGCTGATAACAGCATTGGCATTAAGGACGAATTCAAGGCTACTGCCTTCGAACCCATGGTGGGTAGCGAGGGTATCGGTCTCGATATCGTGAAGAATATCGTGGTGGCCCATGGCGGCAGCATCCGTCTGGAGGACAATCCCGGTGGCGGCACCATCTTCTTCATCTCTCTGCCCGTCCATCCTGAGGTGGAATATGTCGTACCCGAAGTGATAGACTAACACCGATAGTTTCTATATTCACTATAGCATCAATAAAATCAATAACAACAATAACAACAATAACGCACTATTAATGAAAACAATGAGAACAATCTTGACGGGTGCGCTGTCCATGGCAGCCGTCCTGTTGATGGCTGCCGACGACATGGTCAACGGCCAGCAGGTGACCATTCCCGTCAGACAAGTCAAGGCCGGCGGACCACGTGTGGTACGTCTGCAAGTAGTTAACGACAACATTATCCGTGTGCAGGCCACGTCCGAGTCACAGCTGCCCGAGAAGCAGAGTCTGACAGTGGTCAACCAGACTGCCAAGCCGAAGTTTACCGTCAAGGACGGCAGCGTGGTTAGCGTCAAGGCCAAGAACGTGGAAGCCCGTGTTGAGAGACAGACTGGTCGTGTGACGTTCTACGACGCCCAGGGAAACCAGCTTGCCAGCGAGGCCGAGAACGGTAAGACGTTCCAGCCCTACCGTGTGCCCGACCGTGAGATTGGTGTCGACATCGCCAAGGTGCCCGAGTCCCAGAAAAACGGTCTGACATGGCGCCTGCTGTTTAACCAGAACAACAACGAGGCGCTCTATGGTCTCGGCCAGCACCAGTCTGAGGAGCTGAACATGAAGGGCCGCAACGAAGACCTCTTCCAGTATAACACCAAGGTCAGCGTACCCTTTGTGCTCTCCAACCGCAACTACGGTATCCTGTGGGACTCCTACAGCTACTGCCGTTTCGGCAATCCCAACGACTACCTGCAGTTGGGCCGTGCCTTCAAGCTCTTCGACAAGCATGGCAAGGAAGGACACCTGACCGGTACCTATGTCGACAAGAACGGCAAGAAACTGGTGCGCGACGAGGACTCCATCTACTACGAGTTCGACTGCCCCGCAGCCTCTGAACTGGCCAACCGCACCGAGCCCGGCGGCATCAAGAACCTGCCGAAGGACTTCCAGCTCGATGGCGCCACGGTCACCTACGAGGGCTTCATCGAGGCTCCGTCCAGCAGTGTCTACCACTTCATCCTCTACTATGCCGGCTATATCAAGGTGTACATCGACGGTCAGGAGGTAGTGCCCGAGCGTTGGCGTACGGCCTGGAACCCCAACACCTATAAGTTCATGACCCTGCTCGAGAAGGGACGTCGTGCCCAGCTGCGCATCGAGTGGCAGCCTGACGGCAGCGTCAGCTATTGCGGTCTGCGTGTCGCCAAGCAGATTGGCGAGGATCAGTACAAGCTCAGCATCTGGAGCGAGATGGCCAAGGACATGGACTACTACTTCATTGCCGGTCGCAATGCCGACGAGGTCATCAGCGGCTACCGTACACTGACTGGCAAGGCTCCCGTCTATCCCAAGTGGGTGCTGGGTTTCTGGCAGAGTCGTGAGCGTTACCAGACACAGCAGGAGATAGAGGACAACCTCGCTGAGTTCCGCAAGCGCCAGATTCCGTGCGACAACATCGTGCAGGACTGGAACTACTGGAAGGAGGACCAGTGGGGCTCCCACCAGTTCGAGGCCTCGCGCTATCCCAATCCGCAGGCCATGCTCGACAAGGTACACCAGATGGGTGGCCGCTTCATGATTTCCGTCTGGCCCAAGTTCTACTGCAATACCGACAACTACAAGGAGATCGATGCCAAGGGCTGGATGTACCACCAGGCCGTCAAGGACGACATCCACGACTGGGTAGGCCCGGGCTATGTCGGTTCGTTCTACGATGCCTACGATGCCGGTGCCCGCAAGCTGTTCTGGAAACAGATGAACGACAACCTCTTCACGAAGTATAAGTATGGCATCGATGCCTGGTGGATGGATGCCTCCGAGCCCAATGTCCGCGACTGCACCCCCATGTGGTACCGCAAGGCACTCAGCGGCCCGACCGCTTTGGGTACTGCCACCGAGTATTTCAATGCCTACAGCATCGTCAATGCCGACGCCATCTACAACGGCCAGCGCTCAGTCGCCCCCAACCAGCGCGTCTTCCTGCTCACCCGCAGCGGCTTTGCCGGCGAGCAGCGTTACAGCACCGCCACATGGTCGGGCGACATCGGTACCCGCTGGGAGGACATGCGTGCCCAGATGACGGCCGGCCTGAACTACTCTATGTCGGGTCTGCCCTTCTGGGGCATGGACCAGGGCGGCTTCTGTGTTGAGAAGCGCTATGTGGCTGCCCAGCAGCAGTTCGACAAGAGCGGCGTGGAGAACGAAGACCTCAAGGAGTGGCGCGAGCTGCAGGCACGCTGGAGCCAGTTCGGTGCCTTCATCCCCCTGTTCCGCGTACATGGCCAGTGGCCTACACGTGAAATCTGGAACATCGCACCCGACAACCATCCTGCCTACCGCTCGTTCGTCTACTACGACAAGCTGCGCTACCGCCTCATGCCTTACCTCTATTCTATGGCCGGCTGGGTACACTTCAACGACTACACCATGATGCGTGCCTTGGTGATGGACTTCAGCAACGAGCGCGAGGTCTTCGACATCAAGGACCAGTGGATGTTCGGTCCCGCCTTCATGGCTTGTCCTGTAGGCTACTATAAGGCCCGCAACCGTAGCGTCTACTTCCCCAAGGCCTCTGGCTGGTACGACCTCTACAGCGGCGAGTATATCCAGGGCGGGCAGCGTATGGTGGTCGATGCCCCCTACGAGCGCATGCCGGTCTATGTCCGCGAGGGCAGCATCATCCCCTATGGTCCCGTCATCCAGTATGCCGACGAGCGTCCTGCCGACCTGCTGACCGTTTATGTCTATGCCGGACGGAACGCCCAGTTCCTGCTCTATGAGGACGAGGGTACCAACTACAACTACGAGAAGGGCAAGTACGCCACCATCGAGATGAAGTACGACGATGCCTCGCGCACCCTCTCCTTCGGACAGCGCAAGGGACAGTTCACGGGCATGCTGAAGAACCGCACCTTCAAGGTTGTCCTCGTCACAAAGGACGATGCCAAGGCTCTCAACCTCGACAATCCCGAGGGCAAGACCGTACAATACAACGGCAAGGCCGTCAGCGTCAAGCTGTAAGCTGTCATTATAACAGATAATAGTGGGTTGGCCGTTTGGTCAGCCCACTTTTTTTATCCGTCGCTTGGCATCCTTCCGATACCTCCCAGTTCTGCAACCGATGCCTTTCTGCTTTGCAGCCGATGCCTTTCTGGTGTGCAGCCGATGCCTTTCTGCTGTGCACAAGCTAATCCTTTGCTTTACAAATTCGCATAATAGCCTTTGCAAATTAACTGAATTTGCTAAGTAAATTAACTGAATTTGTTGAGTAAATTAACTGAATTTGCAGAAAAAATTAACTGAATTTGCTAATAATGGAGGCCTTTGTTGGACTCCAGGAGAGCATCGGCTGCACACCAGAGAGGTATCAGCTGCACAGCAGAAAGGTATCAGTTGCACTCTATGGAGGTTTTGTTTGATAACGGGCAGCGATACTGTAGGGATAAAAATACATAATTATTTTGTGTTATCCCCATTTATTCGTACCTTTGCAGACGTAAACTAAATCATTAAAACGTTTTGGCATTCAAAAGAAATAACGATATGACAAAGACAAGTCAGATTTTTTTCCGGGCGGCAGTGATGCTGCCGAAGTACACAAAAAGTCCCCTTTGTGTACTTTTTGCTCACGATGACCGCACAGACGGCATGGGCATGGACGGGTAGCGGCACCAGCACCGACGTCACCGGCACCGCCGCAGTAGTCAGTGATGGCTACTGTGGTGATAACGTCACATGGACCATGACCGACACCAATAGCGACGGCACCGACGAGACCCTCACCATCAGCGGTACAGGAGAGATGTGGGACTACACTAAGGATCAAACCCCATGGTTCTCTTTTAGGGACAACATCACAACGGTGGTTATCGATAATAACATTACCCACATTAGTGACTATGCTTTCAATCGTTGTAGCAATCTGACATCTATTGAGATTCCCTCCAGCATGAAGAGTATCGGTAATTATGCTTTCAATATATGTAGCAAGCTTACTACAGTTGCCGTAAAACGCTTGTTTCCGTTAACAACGCTGGGCACCAAGGCATTTGATGGATGCTCTGCCCTTACAACAATATATGTGCCTACAGCTAGTGTTGATGATTACAAAGCTGCCGCCAATTGGTCTGACAAATCCAGCATCATAATGGGCTATGATGGCATGGGAAACTGCGGCACAACTGGGCACGAAAGTGAAGTGACGTGGGTGCTGGCACAGTATGGCGTACTGATGATCAGCGGTATGGGAGCAATGGCGGATTATTCAGCAGGTAATGCCCCATGGTACTCTGACCGTGCCTCTATCACAAGCATCGTTATCGATGAAGGCGTAACGCACATTGGCAACTATGCCTTCTATGGGTGCAATAATGAAAACCTGACGTCAGCAACCATCTATGCGCCAAGTCTGACTACGTATAGTAGCACTGCTTTCGCAGGCACAAATGCAAAACTTAAGATTCACGTATTCAACGGATGTGTCGATACCTATAAGAGTGGCTGGAGCGACTATGCAAGCAGGATAGAGGCCATCACCATCCCTGCCGAAGAAGCAGAGACGGGCGAGTACTGGGCAACATACTTCAACAATCTCTCCAACGCTCAGGCGCCCTCAGGAACGCAGGTATTCAAAGTGACGCTCAGCGGCACTTCTCTGAAGCTGGTGGAGATTCCTGACCGCATCATCAACAAGGGCAAGGGCGTGGTGCTGAAGTCTGCATCAAGTAGCATTCAGCCTGAATATGCAGCTTCGGGCAGCACTCACAGCTACAATAGCAACAGACTTGAAGGAAAAATGACCAGAATCACCAACCCGGGCAATGCCTACATGCTGAAAAATGGCAGCGACGGCATAGGCTTCTACCGTCTCAGCGACACCGATGACATCGTCGCCCAGACGGCTTACCTGACATACAGCGGCACCGAAGAATTCCTCCCCCTCGCCTGCACCGTGACCATGAACAGCGCAGGCATCATGACCTATGCCAGCACCCAGGCGCTCGACTTCACGGGCATCGCTGGACTGTCGGCATACATCGTCAGCGCATTCGACGGCACAGCAGGCACACTGACGCTGAGCAGTGTCGGCGCAGTACCCGCCGGTACAGGCCTGCTGCTGAAGGGTACACCCAGCACAACATTCACCGTACCAGTCGCCACCAGCGCCAGTGCGCCTGCCCAGAACTACCTGGTCGGTGTGACGGACGCTACGACTGAGGTACCCGTGACCACCAGCACGAACACGAACTTCATCCTGGCCAACGGCAACTACGGCATCGACTGGTACACGCTCTCTGAGGCCGGAGCCATCGGCGCCAACAAGGCGTACCTCTCACTGCCCACCAATCAACTGAACCTCAGCAACAATGCAGCGGGATTCCAGTGGATTTATGAGGGCGAGACGACGAACCTCAGACCCACCCCCAGCCCCTCCCTATATGGAGGGGAGTGGTATGACCTGAGTGGCCGCAAGCTCTCGCAGAAGCCAACGAAGAAGGGAATCTACATCAATAACGGACGAAAAGTAGTGATAAAATGAGGAATGTGGAATGAGGAATGAGGAATGGTCGCCTTCGGCGATTGATCAATGAATAATTGAAAATTCGTCATTCAGACATCTCGCAAAGCGAGACCATTCAACACTCAACATTCAACACTCAAAATTATAAAAGAAGAACAATGAAAAAACAATATTCCGCGCCTCGGATGGAGGCGATAGACATCAACATGAACCAACAGCTGCTGGCAGGTAGCGGCGGCGACGGCTACCACATGGACAACCCGCAGAATCCCGGCAGCTCCATGGCCCCCGCCCTCTTTGAGGGCGACGAGTGGGATGCCCTGCTTGGTAACTAAGTAAACAAAAAGTGGGCTGACCGTTTGGTCAGCTCATTTTTTTTTCGTACCTTCGCGGCATGAAATACAATAGAAAGATGAAGAAACGACTGATGACCATGCTGCTCGTGGCGTGCCTAAGCACGACGGCAGCCTGTGCACAGCAGTATCTGCAGTGCATGCCCAAGGATATGACGGGCGATTTCAACGATTTGCGTCATACGTATTTCCTGGCCGACTCGCTGGCCGCCTTCGACGCTGCCAAGGGTGAGGGTCTGGTAAACTGGAAGCGTTACCGCCTGACGCCGCGCCAGGCTTTCAACCTGAATGGCTACTGGCCGGTGCGGATGCAGATGCTGGACTTCCCCGATACGCAGTACGACAACGACCCCAACCTGCAGCTGAAGGTAGACTTCATCAGTCCCCGCTGCCTGCGCATCCGTATGCTGACCACTCCCGTGGCGTCGCAGCGGAAGGATAGCGACAGCCCCATGCTGGCGGGCCCCGTACCCCAAACGTCCGCCTGGCGTACAGTGTGTGACGACTCAGTCGTCACATACGAAACGGATTTTGGACGGCTGGAAATCCAGCGCTTCCCCTTCCGCCTGGTGCTGAAGGACAAGCAGGGTAGGGTGCTGACGCAGACGCGCCATATCATCGACAACGACTCCAGCCAGGTGAAGCTGCTGCCCTTCTCGTTTATCAAGCGCGGCAACGACAACAGCCGTTCGGTGAACCCCGTCTTCTCGCTGGCTCCCGGTGAGCGTATCTATGGTTGCGGCGAGTCGTTCGGTGCCCTGAACAAGGTGGGGCAGAAGGTACAGCTCAGCGTCACCGATCCCCAGGGACCGGAGACCGACGGGCAGTATAAGCCCGTGCCGTTCTATTTCTCGAACCGCGGCTACGGCATTTTTATGCATACCTCCGCACCTGTCACTGCCGACTTCGGCGCCAGCTATATCGGTGCCCAGCGCCTGTATATGGCCGACGAGCAGCTGGACCTCTTCGTGTTCCTTGGTTCCCCCAAAGAAATCCTGTACGAGTACACCGCCATCACGGGCCGTTCGCCCATGCTGCCGTTGTGGTCGTTCGGTACCTGGATGAGTCGTATCACCTACTTCTCGCAAGAAGAGGGACTGGATATTGCCAAGCAGCTGCGCCAGCACAGGATTCCTTCCGACGTCATCCACTTCGATACGGGTTGGTTTGGCGTCGACTGGCAGTGTGACTACGAGTTTGCCAAAGACCGTTTCAAGGATCCTGTGGGTATGCTGAAGCAGTTGAAGAAGGACGGCTTCCATACTTGCTTGTGGCAGTTGCCGTACTTCACACCGAAGAACCGCTTCTTTGGGGAGATCGTCAGAAACAATCTCCACGTGCGGAATGCCGATGGCGGTATGCCCTACGAGGATGCCGTGCTGGACTTTACCAATCCCGAGACCGTCAGCTGGTATCAGCAGAAGATACTGGGATTGCTGAAGCAGGGCGTGTCGACCATCAAGTGCGACTTCGGAGAAGCTGCGCCCTACGATGGCTTCTACCATAACGGACGGGGCGGACTCTATGAGCATAACCTCTATCCGCTGCGCTATAACAAGACCCTCTGGGAAGCTGTGGAACAGCAGTATCCCGGCGAGGGCATCATCTGGGCGCGCTCGGCATGGGCCGGCAGTCAGCGCTATGCCCTGCACTGGGGCGGTGATGCTGCCACGACGAATATCGGTATGCTGGGTGACCTGCGTGGCGGTTTGTCGTTCGGACTCAGCGGATTCTCCTTCTGGAGCCACGATATGGGTGGCTTTGTGACGGCATCGCCCGAGGATATCTACCGTCGCTGGCTGCCCTTCGGCTTCCTGTCGAGTCATACCCGTGCCCACGGTGCACCGCCCACGGAGCCGTGGCTGATCTCGGAGTCATTCACCGAGGCCTTCCGCGAGTGTGCCGAGATGAAATACAAGCTGATGCCGTATGTCTATGCCCAGGCTAAGGACTGCTCGGAGCGCGGTCTGCCCATGGTGCGTGCCCTGCTGGTGGAGTTCCCCGAAGATAAGGGAGCCTGGCTGGTAGAGGACGAGTATATGTTCGGTTCACAGATTCTGGTGGCCCCGCTGATGGAGAGCGGCACTGAGCGTGACGTCTATCTCCCGTCCTTCAGGGGAACTGAAGGACACTCGAAATGGATTGACTACCAGACGGGTGAGGTGCACGACAGCGGTTGGCAGACTATCAAGGCCGGCAAGATACCGTGCGTTATCCTGGTGCGTGACGGCTCACTCATTCCCCATGCACCGTTGGCCCAGCGTACCGACCAGATTCAGTGGGACCAGGTGGAGCTGAAGGCCTATAAGGCTAATGCCCGGAAGTGTACGGGTCTGTTGTATAAGCCGGGCGACGCTGCCCTTCAGAGTATAGAACAGTAACAACCAAGGAATATGACGAATCGACTGCATGTATGTCTTCTGACATTGGCGTCAGTGGTATTGCTGACCCTCGTGTCCTGCATCAAGGATGAACCTCGCAACAACGAGTGTGACATCACGGCTGCCTGGGTGGAGGGTGAACAGTATGAAGCATACTTCTACGATGTCAGTCAGATGCGGCATGATGCTATCATGTCGAACGAGGACGAGATCGTCTTCAATGTGCGGTCTATGACATCACTGTCCCGGCAGATACCAGTATCGTTTACACTCACCGAAGGCGCCACCATCGAACCGGCCAATGGTTCGATGCAGGACTTTACGGCCGGCCCCGTCACCTATACCGTGACCTCAGAGGACGGACAGTGGCAACGGCATTATACCGTGGTGTTCAAGGAACCCTCACTGCCCAGCAGCAAGTTCAGTTTTGAGCATATCGACTCGGTGACGATGACAAGCGGCTCCCAATACCATGTGTTTTATGAGATTGGCGCCGACGGCAGCCGTCAGAACGTATGGGCATCGGGTAATGCAGGAGCCGGCATGACCATCGCCAAGAACTCCCGGCCGTCGGCCTTCCCGACAAGTTCTACGACCAATGGCTATGAAGGTCGGGGTGTCTGTCTGAAGACCATCTCTACGGGTTCCTTGGGCTCTTTTATCAAAAAGCCCATTGCTGCCGGCAACCTGTATCTGGGTAAGTTCAATGTGGACAGCGTACTCGTCAAACCCTTGAAGGCTACGCAGTTCGGTATCGTAGCCGATAAAGTTCCCGTACGAATAACCGGTTACTATAAGTATCAGCCGGGAAAGGAGTTTACCGACAAGAATATGAAGATTGTGGAAGGGCGGACTGACGAGGCTACAATCTATGCCGTGTTCTATCGTAACAAGGACGAGCACGGACGTGACGTGTTCCTCTATGGCAACGATGTCCAGACGAATCCGTACATCGTTTCGAAGGCCATTGTGACCAGTCTGCCGCCTACCAGTGAGTATACCCGCTTTGAGGCTTTCTTTCAGGGGGGCACTATCGATGCCGACATCTTGGCCGACAAGGGCTATAACCTGACAGTGGTGTTCTCGTCGAGTAAGGGTGGTGATCTCTTTGAGGGTGCTATCGGCAGCGTGCTGTATGTTGACGAGGTGGAAATAACGTATGAAGAGTAACAGTGATTGGCAAGTGCTGATGATGAAGAGAATAGTAATTCTGATGATAACACTCGTAGGCCTGACGGCGACTGCCAGAGCAGGGCATACACTTGACAGTCTGCAACTGAAAGCACGACTGGGCTATAGCATTGGTGGTACGACGCCACTGGGACTGCCGGCAACCATCAGGAGTGTAGACGCCTATAAGCTGACACCGTCGTTCATGGTGGGTGTCGATGCCTCGCTGATGCTCAACAGCCGCTGGGGTGTGCTGACGGGTCTGCACTTCGAGAACAAGGCTATGGATGGCAGTGTCACCACTAAGGGCTACCACATGGAGGTGGTCAAGGGAGACAGCCGGTTGAGTGGCCTTTTTACGGGTAAGGTGCAACAGAAGGTGACGGAATGGATGCTGACGGTGCCTGTGCAGGCCGTGTTCAAAGCAGGCAAGAGGGTGGAGCTGAAGGGCGGACCCTATCTGTCGCTGTTGGTGTCCAGGGAGTTCAGCGGCATTGCCTACGACGGCTATCTGCGTCAGGGTGATCCTACCGGACCAAAAGTCGTCATGGGAGACAAGGAAGGCGAATGGGCTACCTATGACCTCAGCGATGATATGCGGACGATGCAGTTCGGTATTGCTGTGGGAGCCGATGTGTCGCTGACGTCGCGTCTGGGTCTTTCGGCTGATGTCAGCTGGGGACTCACCGGTATCTTCCCCGGTGACTACAAGACCGTTGAGCAGACGCTCTATCCCATCTATGGGACTATTGGAATCTATTATTATATTAAATAAGAACAATACATTATGGAAAAGAAACTGAAGCCTGCTACCCTTTGTGTACAGGCAGGCTGGAAGCCGAAGAATGGAGAGTCGCGTGTGCTCCCTATCTATCAGAGCACGACGTTCAAGTATGACAACACGGAAGAGATGGCTGACCTCTTCGACTTGAAGAAGGAGGGCTACTTCTACACCCGTCTGGCAAACCCCACCAACGATGCCGTGGCCAGCAAGATTGCAGCCTTAGAGGGTGGAGTAGGGGCTATGCTGACCTCCAGCGGACAGGCTGCCAACTTCTACGCTATCTTCAATATCTGCGAGGCTGGCGACCACTTCGTCACCTCCAACGAGATCTATGGCGGCACGTACAACCTGTTTGGTGTGACGCTGAAGAAGCTGGGCATCGAGTGTACTTATGTGTCGCAGGAGGCCTCGGAGGAAGAGATTGAAAAGGCTTTCCGTCCCAATACGAAGGCGCTGTTCGGCGAGACCATCAGCAATCCCGGCTGTAAGATTCTGGATATTGAGAAGTTTGCACGTATTGCCCACAAGCACGGTGTACCCCTGATTGTTGACAATACCTTCCCCACACCCGTCAACTGCCGTCCCTTCGAATGGGGTGCTGACATTGTGACCCACTCCACGACGAAGTATATGGACGGACACGCCACTCAGGTAGGCGGCTGTGTCGTTGACAGTGGTAACTTCGACTGGGAAACCTGCACCCATGCAGGAGCCCCTGTGCCCGACGGTTCTCCATCGGGTAAAGACAAGTTCCCTGGACTCTGCACCCCTGATGAGTCGTATCACGGACTGACCTATACGAAGAAGTTTGGCAAGATGGCCTATATGACGAAGCTTGTGGCCCAGCTGATGCGCGACCTCGGCAGCATTCCCTCACCCCATAACGCCTTCCTGCTGAACCTTGGACTGGAGACGCTGCACCTGCGTATGAAGCAGCACTGTGCTAACGCTCAGAAGGTGGCTGAGTTCCTGAGTCAGGACGACCGCGTGGCATGGGTTCACTATAGTGGACTGCCCACGGACGAGAGTCATGAATTGGCGCAGAAGTATCTGCCTAACGGCTCGTGTGGTGTACTGGCATTCGGACTGAAGGGCACCCGTGAGACGGCTGTCAAGTTCATGGACTCGCTGAAGCTGATAGCCATTGTTACCCACGTAGCTGATGCCAGGACCTGCGTGCTGCACCCCGCCAGCCATACCCATCGTCAGTTGAGCGACGAGCAGCTGCGTGAAGCCGGTGTAGCCCCCGACCTGATCCGCCTGTCTGTGGGTATCGAGGATATCGACGACATTCTGGCCGACATCCGTCAGGCCTTAGACCAGATCAAGTAAAAAAACAAAGAGGGCGCATTCCGATATGATTGGGATGCGCCCTCTTCATGGTATCTCTGTGTTCTTGCTTTAGCGGAAACTATCGGTCAGCAGCTTTATCTCAATCTGCGGACTGATACGCTCGTACAGGATATTGTAGACGGCATCGAGGATGGGCATGTTGACGTGGCAGTGGCGGTTGATTTCTTTCATGCACTTGGTACCGAAATAGCCCTCGGCAATCATCTCCATCTCTATCTGTGCCGATTTTACGCTATAGCCCTTGCCAATCATCGTGCCGAAGGTACGGTTACGCGAGAAATTGGAATAGCCCGTAACGAGCAGGTCGCCTAAGTAACAGGAGTCCACGATATTGCGTTCAATGGGATGTACTACCTTCAGGAAACGGGCCATCTCCTGTACGGCATTCGCCATGAGTACAGCCTGGAAGTTATCACCGAATTTGAGGCCGTTGCAGATACCTGCTGCAATGGCATAGACGTTCTTCAGTACCGATGAATACTCGATGCCAATGACGTCGGTAGATGTCTTCGTCTTGATGTATGGGCTGCTCAGGATGTCAGCGAACGACTGTGCCTTCTCAACATCGGCGCAGCCTACGGTCAGGTAGGAAAGACGTTCCAGTGCTACTTCCTCAGCATGCGACGGACCGCCGATGCAGGCAAGGTTCTCGTAGGGGACATCGTAGACTTGATGGAAAAACTCCGAGACGACAAGGTTCTCGTCGGGTACAATACCCTTGATAGCCGTGACGATATATTTGTCACGCAGCCGCACCTTCAACTTCTTGAGATGGCTCTTCAGATAAGGAGAGGGCGTGACGAATACCAAAGTGTCGTACTGCTGGATAATACGGTTCAGGTCGCTGTCGAAGTAAATCTCATCGATATTGAAGTGGACACTCGTCAGATAGGCAGGGTTATGCCCCATGCGGCGAAAGTCCTCGATACGGTCATCGCGACGCATATACCATCCGATATGATGGGTTTTCCCCACCACTATCTTGGCAATGGCCGTAGCCCACGAACCTCCGCCAATGATGGCTATTCTACCGCAGTCGTACATACTCTTGCTGTTAGCTATTAGCTGTTAGCTTTCTCTATCCATGCAGCGATTGCGTCGACAGAAGGCTTCTGCATGTCGAGCTTGTACTTCTTGACGATGTCACCAATCTTCTGCTGCAATCCCTGAGCCTTCTCTGTGGCGATGTTCTGCACGAGGTTGAAACCAGCTTTGCGCAGTACGGGTACCCACTCTTCGGCAACGCCTACAGCAGCCCATTCAGCAGGTGTAGACTGCGGAATCTTCTTCTCTGGCTTCATCTGCGGGAACAGCATCACCTCGCCAATAGTGAACTTGCCTGTGAGCAGCATCACAAGACGGTCAATACCGATACCGATACCAAACGTTGGAGGCATACCATATTGCAGGGCACGCAGGAAGTCCTGGTCGATGATCATCGCCTCGTCGTCGCCCTTGTCAGCCAACTTCATCTGTTCAATGAAGCGCTCCTCCTGGTCGATAGGATCGTTGAGCTCAGAGTAGGCGTTGGCCAGCTCCTTACCATTCACCATCAGTTCGAAACGCTCAGTGAGACCGGGCTTAGAACGGTGCATCTTGGTGAGAGGAGACATCTCAACGGGATAGTCGGTAATGAAGGTAGGCTGGATAAATGAACCCTCGCAGAACTCACCAAAGAGCTCGTCGATAAGCTTACCCTTACCCATGGTCTCGTCGACTTCCATGCCCTTAGAGAGGCAGAACTGGCGAATCTCGTCCTCAGACTTTCCATCGCAGTCGAAACCGGTCTTCTCTTTGATGGCGTCGAGGATAGGCAGACGACGGAAAGGCGCCTTGAATGAAATGATGTTGCCATCGATCTCCACCTCGGGCTTGCCGTTGACAGCCGTACAAATCTGCTCGAGCATATTCTCGGTGAAGGTCATACCCCACAGCAGGTCCTTATAGCTGACGTAGAGCTCCATACAGGTAAACTCCGGATTGTGGGTCTTGTCCATACCCTCGTTGCGGAAGTTCTTGCCCATCTCGTAGACGCCCTCGAAACCACCAACGATGAGTCGCTTCAGGTAGAGCTCAGTAGCGATACGCATATACATATCTTGGTTGAGCGCGTTGAAGTGGGTGATGAATGGACGGGCCGATGCACCACCTGCAATATTCTGCAGGATGGGCGTGTCAACCTCCGTGTAACCAGCACCATCAAGGATGCTGCGCAGGGTACGGATGATGGTGGCACGCTTTAGGAAAGTATCTTTTACGCCCTCGTTCACCACCAGGTCGACATAACGCTGGCGATAACGCAGTTCAGGATCATCAAACTTATCGTAGGCCACACCGTCCTTATATTTGACGATAGGCAGGGGCTTCAAGGCCTTTGACAACAGTGTCAGCTCTTTACAGTGTACGCTAATTTCTCCTGTCTGCGTACGGAACACAAAACCCTTGATGCCAATAAAGTCACCAATATCCAGCAACTTTTTGAACACCGTATTATATAACTCCTTGTCCTCACCAGGGCACAGGTCATCACGCGTTATATACACCTGAATGCGGCCCTTAGAGTCCTGTAATTCTACAAACGAAGCCTTGCCCATCACACGACGGCTCATCATACGGCCTGCAATGCTTACCTCACGGGGCTCATCATCGTCCTTGAAGCTATCTATGATTTCTGTTGAAAATGCATTGGTGGGATATTCTGCGGCTGGATACGGGTCGATACCCATTTGCCGTAATTGTTGCAGACTTTCGCGTCTGCCAATCTCTTGTTCACTAAGTTCTAATACGTTCATAATATTGAGTTCTGTTTTCACAATACGGTGCAAAGGTACGAAATTTTTCTTAATTCACTGTTTATAATCATAATTATTTTGGGATTGACGTTAAATAATTGCTAAAAACTTGACAAACATTTGGCGGATTAAAGAATTCTTACTAAATTTGCGACACGTAAAACAATCAGGCATGCCATGATATACGAGATGACTAAGACGCGAGTTGTAGGTGTCAATATCAGTTTGGAAAGTACGACAACTGCTGTTGTGGATGTACGAGGCAACGTGATAGCCAAAGATGACTTCCCCACTGGCGACAATCCCAATGTGGGTGACTTTGCATCCAGACTCAGTGAAAATATTGTGAATCTGGTGGAGGCTAATGGCGGATATGAGAGTATTCGCTCGGTAGGCATCTGTTGTCCCAGTGCAAATTTCCTGACAGGTTGTATTGAGAATGCCCCTAATCTGCCATGGAAAGGGGTAGTGCCTTTGGCTGCCATGATGAGAGACCGTATGGGATTAGCTGTGGCATTGGGCAACAATGCCCATGTCCGTGCGTTAGGTGAACAAGCTTATGGCTTGGCTCATGGTATGAAGGACTTCATTCTGATAACATTAGGCAGTGGAATGGGCAGTTGCATCTTCTCCAATGGACAGCCACATTTAGGACGTAGCGGGTTTGCAGGCGAGATAGGCCATACTTGTGCCAAACAAGGCGGACGTCTCTGTGGGTGTGGCAATAGAGGATGTCTGGAGATGTATACCTCGCGAAGGGGTATTGTCCAGACTGCCAAGGAACTGATGGCTGAAAGTAGTGAGCCCTCCAAGATGAGAGACGTGGAAGCGTTGTCTGCCGATATCGTTTCTGCTTTGTGCAATGAAGGTGATGTCTTAGCCCTCGAGGTCATGCGGCGTACAGGCTACATGCTGGGTGTCGGACTGGCCAACTATGCTTCGATGGTCAATCCTGAGGCTATTATTTTCACAGGTAAGGTTGCACGTTATGGTGATTGTTTGTTGAATCCTGCAATAGATGCGTTTAACTCGCATGTATTTCATAATGTTGAAGGCAAGGTGAAGTTCCTCCTCTCGCATTTTGATGAAAGTGAGGCCAACCTCTTGGGAGCCAGTGTGCTGGCTTGGAATGTGAAAGAATATTCGTTGTTTAAGTAATCAGACGAAAGAGAACCAATATGAGTCAGACGATAAAAACCAGAGTAGTCGGTGTCGACATCGGCGTAGAGTTTACCACTTATGCTGTTGTGGATATTCGTGGTTTTATCATTGCTGAAGACCGCATTCATACGCCTGACTACCCTAACGTGAATGATTTCGTGAATATGCTCAGCGAAAAGATCATCATGTTAGTTGAGGCCAATGGTGGTTATGAGACAGTGCGTTCGGTGGGTATCAGTGCCCCGAGTGGTAACTTCCTGACAGGGTGTATTGAGAATGCAGGCAATATGCCGTGGAAGGGTGTCATTCCGATGGCTGCTATGATGCGTGACCGCTTAGGTCTGGCAGTGGCCCTTGCCAATGATGCCCATGTGACAGCTATTGGAGAACGCGTCTATGGCTCTGCTCATGGTATGAAGAACTTCATTGTCATTTCATTGGGACATGGCGGTGTGGGCAGCTGTTTCTACTCACATGGCAATCCGCATCTGGGTACATCTGGTTCTGCCGGTGAGGTGGGACATATCTGTATTAAGGATGGTGGCCGACAGTGTGGCTGTGGCCGGAAAGGTTGTTTGGAGGAGTATGCTTCCAAACGTGGCATTGCACAGACGGCTCGTGAGGTGATGGCAGAGCGTTCGGAACCCAGCCTGATGCGTGCTTTGCAGGATCTGACGCCAGAAGCCATAGGTCTTTGTTGTGACCAGGGCGACGTCTTGGCGAAGGAGGTCTATCGCCGTACTGGCGAGATGCTGGGCATTGGCCTGTCCATCTATGCCTCCGTCATTAATCCTGAGGCTGTGATCCTGACAGGCGAACTGACGAAGGCCTGGAAGTGGCTGGAGGAATCGACCCAACAGTCGTTCGACGAGCATGTGTTCCACAATATCCGTGGCAAGTCTCCATTGATGGTGTCTATCATCAACGACAGTGAACGCGATGTGGTAGGTGCCAGTGCCTTGGCCTGGGAGGTTGAAGAATATTCATTATTTAAATAGACAAGGATAATTATAACTGACTATAACAACTATTATTATGGAAGAAGAGATTGTTAAATCACGGGTCATGGGTATTGATATTGGCAACGAGCAGACGGCTTATGCCATTGTTGATATCCGTGGAAACATTATTGCTGAAAACAGCTTTGAGACATCTGTTTTCCCCAACGTCAATCAGTTTGTATCAAAACTGGTGGATAGTATGATAGAATTGATGGAGGCCAATGGCGGCTTTATGTCTGTGCGTTCGGTGGGTATCAGTTGTCCAAGTGCTAATTTTCTGAACGGATGCATTGTCAATGCTCCCAATCTTCCATGGAAGGGGACCATCCCCTTGGCTGCCATGATGCGCGACCGTTTGGGTATGGCAGTGGCAGTGGCTAACGATGCACACGT
Source organism: Prevotella sp. (assembly GCA_045131435.1). Taxonomy (GTDB): domain Bacteria; phylum Bacteroidota; class Bacteroidia; order Bacteroidales; family Bacteroidaceae; genus Prevotella. Next base: position 9,846 of record JBGUQW010000110.1, on the reverse strand, counting down.
AGCTGCCTTGGGTGAATTCAGTTATGGTACAGCCCATGGTATGAAGGACTTCATTGTGGTGTCACTGGGAATCGGCTTTGGCAGTTGTTTCTTTTCCCGTGGTCGCGGACATCGTGGCTTCCGAGGGTTTGCAGGAGAGGTAGGACATGCCTGTATTGTTGATCATGGTCGTAAGTGTGGCTGTGGCAAGGAAGGTTGTATGGAGGCCTATTGTGCTGCTCATGGTATTATTCAAACAGCCCAGGAGTTGATGGCTGAAAGCAATGCGCCTTCTCTGATGCGTGACATTGAGAATTTGACGCCGCGAGATATTACCGAGTGCTGTGAGAGAGGCGATGAACTGGCCATTGAGGTATATCGTCGTACTGGATATATGCTGGGTCTTGGTCTGGCTAATTACGCCAGTATCATCGACCCCCAGATGATCATTTTGGCGGGTGGTATCTCCAAGGCAGGCAAGTGGCTGTTAGAGCCTACGCGCCAGTCTTTCAACGACCACGTTTTTGGTAATATGCGTGACAGCATCAAGATTGTGCTGTCCCAGATGAACAATCGTGAGCGTGAGGTGCTGGGTGCTGCTGCCTTGGCATGGACCATTCCTGAGTATTCACTGTTTAAGTAGTGACAGGTGAAGCATGAATGTAGAGCGCATAACAGAGATTATTAATGCAAAACCCAATTTGAGTACCGCCCTCGGTATGGAATTTATCTCCACGCCTGAGGACGATACTTGTATGGCACGTATGAAGGTGGACGAACGAAATCGTCAACCATTCGGTTTTCTCAGTGGCGGTGCCTCACTGGCATTGGCAGAGAATGTGGCGGGAGTAGGTTCGTCAGCTCTCTGTCCGGGTTGTGCCTGTGTGGGTATCGAGGTCAGTGGGAGCCACGTTCAGGCTGTCAGCGAGGGTGACATCGTTTCTGCCTATGCACGTTTGCAGCATAGTGGCAAGACGCTGCATGTATGGCATGTCGAAATCAGGAATTCAGCAGACGAACTGATCAGCACCGTCCGCGTTACCAATTATATCATTAAGCAGAAGAAGTAGTCATGACGGGTGTCGCCCTTTTCCGTTTGCCATACAGCAGACAATGTACGATGGTATCGGGCGAGGTGCTCGAACTGCCTTCGTGTGGGGCACTCAGCAGTTGTCAGGGATTCGTTGTGGCTCCGTTTGCACCTTCTGCCATGAACCCTGTCCTGATGATCCGTCCAGACGAGGTGGAGGAGCTCTCGTTGGAAAAGGAAACCGATGGTCTCTCGAGATTATCATGTTTCCCTCTTCTGACAAGGATATCCAGTCTGTCTGTCCGAAATCCCCGACAGGAGTATCATATCGATTTCTGTAATTTCCACGCCCATCTGACGAATGGCGACTTCCAGAAACTCGTTCTTTCGCGTAGTATCGATATCGGAAGAACTGAGGATGTCTCACCCATCACACTTTTTTTACGGGCTTGTGAACGTTATCCTCGTGTCATGGCTTCGCTGGTCTATACCCCTCAAAGCGGATTGTGGCTCACGGCAACGCCTGAGATCCTGTTGTCAGGCACCAACCATGAGTGGCATACGATGGCACTGGCTGGTACGATGCCTTTTGCAGAAAGGGTGAGCTGGGGTGATAAGAATATTCAGGAACAGCGTTATGTGGCTACCTATATTACCCGTCAGTTGGAGCAGTTCACGGATGATTTTCGTGAAGAAGGACCCTATACCACTCGTGCTGGCCATCTGGCTCACCTGCGCAGTGATTTTCACTTTTCCCTGTCTGATGCCACACAGATAGGCGATTTGCTCCAGGCCCTGCATCCTACACCTGCTGTCTGCGGACTGCCCAAACAGGAGGCTTTCCAGTTTATATTGGAATATGAGCACGACCAGCGGAACTACTATAGTGGCTTCCTTGGTCCGTTGTTCGTTAACGGACAAACCAACTTGTTTGTGACTTTGCGTTGTATGCAGATTTTCGAGAACGGCTATCGGCTCTATGCAGGCGGCGGATTGCTGAAGGATAGTGTCGAAGAATTGGAGTGGCAGGAGACGGAGACGAAGCTCGATACGATGCGGAACTTGTTTTTAAAGACTGCGTAGTTCTTTAAAGACTGCGTAACATATTTGTATAATACGCTTTGAGTACACGCTCGTCCTCGGCTGCATCGGTGATGACTTCGAGGAGAACGGGACGCTGACTCTCTATATTTAATAAGGTATCAATACCCTGTTGCATCTCATCCATATTCTCTGCCTTCAAATAGACGACGTCATTCTGCAGGCAGATACCTTTGGCAGTAGTGTGGTGCGCTGCTGAGACAAACTTATCACGGGCAGGACTTTGTTCCAGACCTTTCAGCATATTAAAGATACCACCCTTGCCATTGTTTAGCAACAGGATGCGCAGGTTGCCTTTTAGGTTCTGATTCCAAAGGGCATTCTGATCGTAGAAGAAACTCAGGTCGCCAAGCACACAGACTATTCTCTGCTCCGAAACAACAGAATAGCCGGCAGCAGTGCTGAGTGAGCCCTCAATGCCATTTACACCCCGATTGCACCAGACGGGATGTTGTGCATAGATATTTGCAAGACGGATGGCAGTGCTGTTGGCGTAATGGAAAGAGCCACACAAAGAGTCAGCCCCATTGTGTGCTTCGAGATACTTCACTGCAGCCATCTGGGAATAGGCAGGCTCATAGGCCGACACCTGTCGGCGAACGTGTTCCAGCAGAGCTTCCCATAGCTGCACAAAGGGATGTGGCTGCTGTTCCAGCATGAAGCGCACCTGATCGGCCACGACATTTCCGTCGCCTTGTATGACGTGTGTCACGTTCATAAATGTATCAGTCACCTCGCCTGTCTCGTTCACTACCCACGTCTCCTTGGCTTTGCGCAAATAGTGTTTCACGCGTTTACTGACGATACTGCCACCTGTGTATAGTACAAAGTCAGGCACGTATTTTTCGTCATCATCTACCACCATCACGGCTTCGTCGAGTAGTGGATTCATGGGCTGGCCACTGATGAGCATCGGACGCTCTGCCTGCATGAACATATGCAGGGCATGGCTCAGCGTGTGGGGCAGGATATCGGCAGGCAACAGCTCTATCTTCCGTTCTTGGGGCAGTGACGACTGCGTGTATTCAAAGAGTGGTTCTGTAATAGGTACGTTGATATGAACTGGTGTATGACGTACGATAAGGGCTTCGTTGACAAGCCGGTTGCAATACCAGTGCTCTTCTTCGTTCCGCACTTCTGGCAGCGAAACGGCCCTGCACACAAAGTGCCCTAAGGCATCCGTCTGGGGGAGTGTCTGTCCGTCCAACTGGTCAATCCATTGTGGGGGACGATCAGCAGAAATCACCACTAAAGGAACGTGCTGGTAATAAGCTTCCGCCACAGCAGGAGCAAGATTCAGTAGTGCCGTACCACTGGTGACACAAACGACCACGGGCTCAGCCTCACACAATGCCATCCCCAAAGCATAGAAGCCTGCGCTGCGTTCGTCGGTTACAGGATAACAAGCAATGTCAGGGCATTCATTCAGATTATGTACAAGGGGTGAGTTGCGGCTACCTGGACACACCACAGCATGTCGTATTCCATGTGCCACCAACAGTGCTGTCAGGATATTGACATTCTCTTTGTTGCTATACATAACCTCTCCGCCCTTAATTTATAATTTTTAATTTTTAATTTTTCATCTTTCATCTTTAATATTTAAAGCTGCTGCCACCCACGAACTCACGCATGATGCTGGTGGGTGGAATCTCCTTGTCAGAGACAGGGAGGAAGTAGTGGATGAACTTCAGCAGCCGGTGGGCCTCGGCGTACTCAGCGCAGTTGCGGGGTACGGAGGCCAGAATGATTTCTGCATGGGTACGGAGTACGGCAAACTCGATGTTCAGCGCCGAGTTGAACATCGCATCGGCAGTCTCCTGATAGGGGAAAATCCATTTGTCTTCGGCCTCGCAGACGTTCTTCCATTGGGCAATGGTTTCCTGAGCCGTAAAGGCTCCCTTGTTATAGTCGCGGATGATGCGGCGCAGCAGACGGTTGTCGCGTGTCGGAATCCAGTTGTGGTCATCGAGTGAGATGCTGGTCAGTGCTGAGATATAGATCTTGTACTTCAGCGAGTCTTCTATCTTCTTGGTCAACAAGGGATTCAGTGCATGGATGCCCTCGATGATCAGCACCGTGTCGCCTCCCAGTTTGATTTTCTTACCGTTCCACTCGCGCTTGCCTGTCGAGAAGTTGTATTCAGGAATCTCCACGCGTTCGCCATTCATCAAAGCTGTCAGGTGATCCTCCAGCAGATGGTAGTCGACAGCTTCGATGTTGTCGAAGTCGTAGTCGCCGTTGGGTAATTTTGGCGTATCGACGCGGTTGACGAAATAATCATCTGTCGAGAACGATAGCGGACGCAGTCCACATGCCAGCAGCTGAATGCTTAGACGTTTGCAGAACGTGGTTTTTCCCGATGATGACGGTCCTGTGATGAGCACGATGCGGATGGGATTCTCTTCGGCGTGGAAACGACGGTCTATATCCTCTGCTATCTGTACGATTTTCTTTTCCTGCAGGGCCTCACTGACCTGAATCAGCTCTGAGGCGTGCCCTTTCAGGATGGCTCTGTTGACATCGCCGGCATTGGACAGACGCATGATGATGTCCCAACGGGTCTTTTCAGCAAACATCTCGTAGGTCTTAGGCATGTCGACCTTCTCGGCCAATATGGTGGGGTTATTCCAGTCGGGTACGCGGAGCAGCATACCGTCGTGGTAGGGCTCCAGTCCGAATACTTTCAAATAACCCGCACTGGGCACCAACGGACCATAGTAGTAGTCGGCAGTATCGCCCAGCATGTAGTAGTCGCTGTATATCTGTCCGCTGGTCTCCAGCAGCTTCACCTTGTCTGCAAAGCCCCGTTCGGCAAAGACGCGGATGGCTTCTTCGTTCGTCGCCTCAGTGCGTCGGAACGGCATGTCCAGATTCACTATCTCATTCATGCGATTGTAAATCTGTTCTACGTCGCCATCGGACAGCACCTCGTTGCCCTTCTTCTTGAAGTTACAGTAGTAGCCACGCGAGATGGTATGCTCAATGAAAAGCTTTGACCCGGGAAAGACGTCCTGCGTAGCTTTGTAGAGCAGGAAGCACAGGGAACGGACATAGACACGATGACCACTTCCCTCACGGGCGTCGAGGAATTCTACATCGCGATTCTGATAGAGACGGAACTTTAGTCCTTGCGAGGCATTATTCACTTTGGCCGAGACCACAGGGTAGGGGAGTTTGATGTCGTCGGCAAACTCCTGATAAACGTCTAATAGGGAGCATCCTTCAGGGAAACTCTTGGTGACGCCATTGTTCTTGCAGCGGATTTGTAGCATAGCAATGGAATTTTGTCTGCAAAGATACAAAATATTTGGGATTTTTTCCTATCTTTGCACAAAATTTTAGGAACATATGGAAAAAAGACAATGGAAAGAGATTAGGAAGTTCGAGGAGATTCTCTTCGAAGAGTATCATGGCATCGCTAAGATTACCATCAACAGACCGCACTATCGCAATGCCTTCACGCCGAAGACGACGTATGAGCTGAGTCAGGCCTTTGCGCTTTGCCGCGAGATGCAGCAGATCCGTGTGGTGCTGCTGACGGGGGCTATGTCGGAAGTGCCGGAGGGACAGCGCCCGGAGGACGTGAAACACGCCTTCTGCTCTGGTGGCGACATGCATGTCAAAGGTCGTGGCGGCTATATCGACGAGGATGGCGTGCCCCGCCTCTCTGTGCTCGATGTGCAGATGCAGATTCGCCGGCTGCCTAAACCCGTCATTGCGATGGTGAACGGCTATGCCATCGGTGGGGGCCATGTGCTGCATTTGGTGTGTGACCTGACCATCGCGTCCGAAAATGCCATTTTCGGGCAAACAGGTCCTAAGGTCGGTTCCTTCGATGCTGGCTTCGGCTCCAGCTATCTGGCTCGTATCGTGGGTCAGAAGAAGGCTCGCGAGATATGGTTCTTGTGTCGTCAATATACGGCAGCAGAGGCTGAACAGATGGGAATGGTGAACAAGGTGGTGCCTATCGAACAGCTTGAGGACGAGTGTGTGGAGTGGGCTGAGACGATGATGGAGCGTTCGCCGTTGGCATTAAGGATGATCAAGGCTGGTCTGAATGCTGAACTCGACGGACAGGCTGGCATCCAGCAGCTGGCGGGAGATGCCACCATGCTCTACTACTTCCTCGACGAAGCACAGGAAGGTGGAAAGGCTTTCCTCGAAAAGCGTAAGCCCGACTTCGATAAATATCCACAGATTCCATAAATTATGATTGACCACAGATTAGACGGATTTTTCGGATGAGTTATAAAATCGACATTGAGGAGCGCGTACTCCATTTCAAACAGCCAGCAGGTACCAGTCGTGGCGTCTATACTGAGCGCCGCATCTGGCTCCTTCGCGTGTCCGACGGTTCTGCAGTCGGAACAGGCGAATGTGCCCCGCTGCCCCAGCTCAGTTGCGACGACCTGCCAAACTATGCCGACGTGCTGCGCCACTTCTGCGACGATGTGGAGCGTACTGGTGAAATACCCTACGAAGCCCTCCGCGACTACCCCTCCATGCTTTTCGGCTTGGAAACAGCATTACTTGATTTGAGGAATCATCCATCACCCAACACCCACCACCCATCACCCATTCTCTTCTACACCCCCTTCTCTCGTGGCAAACAGGGTATTCCCATCAACGGTCTCGTATGGATGGGAACCTTTGAAGAGATGCAACAGCGCATCGAAGAGAAACTCAAGCAGGGCTTCCATTGCGTCAAACTGAAAATAGGGGCTATCGACTTCGATGCCGAGCTGGAACTGATTAAAAAGATTCGCAGCCGTTTCAGTCATCACGACGTTGAACTGCGCGTCGATGCCAATGGTGCGTTCTCCTTTGACGAAGCTTTGTACAAACTCGAACTGCTGTCGCAGTATGCCCTGCACAGCATCGAGCAACCCATCCGTGCTGGCCAGTGGTCGTTTATGTCCGAGCTATGTCGCGAGTCACCATTGCCCATCGCCCTCGACGAGGAACTCATCGGTGTCAACGATCCTGACCAGAAGCGCCAGATGCTCAACATCATCCGTCCGCGCTACCTCGTGCTGAAACCTTCGCTGCATGGTGGCATGATGGGCTGTCGCGAGTGGATAGAAACAGCTCGCGACATGCGTATCGGCACGTGGATTACATCGGCTCTTGAGAGCAACATCGGACTGAATGCCATCGCACAGTTTTGTGCCAGCGTGTATGAAAGCTCCCCCAACCCCTCCCAAGGAGGGGAGATGATGCCACAGGGTCTTGGCACAGGTCAGCTTTTTACAGATAATATCGATATGCCTTTAGAGATAAGGGGCGACAAATTATGGTTAAGGGTTCATGGTTAAAGGTTCAAGGTGAGTTTAGAAGAGTTTCTTGCCGAATGGCACAACGATAGTCCCACGCTGTTGGTACATACCAGCGGCTCCACGGGACAGCCGAAGCCCATGCTCGTAGAGAAACGGCGCATGAAGGCCTCGGCACGCATGACATGCCGCTTCTTGGGACTGCAGCCAGGCGATACGGCTCTGCTTTGCATGTCGCTCGACTATATCGCAGGCAAAATGATGGTCGTCCGTGCCCTCACCTGTGGCCTGGAGCTTATCACTGTTCCACCCAGCGGAAACCCGCTGGGAACAGTGGCTGGGCATATTGATTTTGCGGCGATGGTTCCTCTTCAGGTTTACAACTCGCTTCAGGTTCCTGAGGAACGCGAATGCCTGAAAGCTATTCGTCATCTCATCATCGGAGGGGGTGCCATCGATGCTGAGCTGGAGCGTGCCCTGGCTGATTTCCCAAATCCTGTTTATAGCACCTACGGCATGACGGAAACGCTCTCACATATTGCCCTGCGCCGACTCAACGGCCCTGAGCGCTCCGACTGGTATACGCCCTTCGATGGCGTCCGTTTATCGCTGAATGATGATGGCTGCTTGGTCATTGATGCCCCTACTGTTCACGACGGAACTCTCGTCACCAACGACATCGCTGAACTGCGGCCCCCTCTCCAGTCGGAGAGGGCGGGGAAGGTGGCCTTCCGCATCCTTGGGCGCAAGGACAACGTCATCTGTTCAGGTGGTATCAAGATTCAGATTGAAGAGGTGGAACGCCTGCTGAGGTCTTGCGTGCGTGTTCCTTTTATAATTACCAAAGTGCCAGACGTCAGACTCGGCGAACAGGTTGTCATGCTCACCGAGTCGTCTGATACTGCAACCTTACAGGCCATTTGCCGTAACGTTCTTCCTAAATACTGGCTTCCGCGCCATATCCTCACCGTTCCGCATATTCCAATGACGGCTACAGGTAAACCCGCTCGTCACGAAGCGCAGCAACTGGCAACATCCCTTTGTGATAATGATGGTTTGGCGTTTTAGTCCAAATCGACAACAGTAATACCGGCGCCACCAAACTGAACGTGTTCATCGCGTGCCTTAGTGACATTGGGGACGGTATTCAGATACTGGCGAATCAGCTGGCGCAGAATACCTGACCCCGTGCCATGAAGGATGCGCACTCGGCTCATGCCTATTAGAATGGCATCGTCGATGAAGTGCATGACGGTGTCGACGGCCTCGTCACCACGCATGCCGCGCACGTCCAAGTCCTGATGGAAATTCTGCTTGCGGTCTTCCATCGTCGAGCGTGTCATCTTGCTGGTCTGCACAGCCAGATGGGCATGCTTATCTGCAGCATTCTCCCCTCCTTTGGAGGAGCTGGGGGAGGCAGTCCTTTCCAGTTGTTCCAGCTTCACCTTCGAACGCAACCCGCCGAAGATAACCGTGGCCTGCTTGCCCTGTATGGTTTCTATCTCGCCCACGCTGTTCGTACCCTTGATGCGCACGGTGTCACCCTTCTCCAAAGGACGGTTGGCATCGTCCAGACTCGCTTTCGCCCTGGCAGCCAGCTTCTCGCTGACGGCCTTCTGCTGCTGCCCTTTCTCAGCCTTGCGCTTTTCCTTACGGGCCTTGCGCTCCTCCATTTTCTGCAGACGCTTGGCAAAGTCCTCTTCGCTCATCAGTCCGCGTGTGTCGTCGTTGACCACCTGTTCGCGGAACTGCTGCAGCTCTTCGCGGACAATACGGGTGCGCTCCTTATCGGCCTGCGCCTCCTTGATTTCACGGATGGTGTTCTCAATCTTCTGGTTGGCCTGGCGAATCAGTTCGTCAGCTTGTTCCTGGGCACGGCGCAGAATCTGCTTGCGCTCACGCTCAATCTCCTCCAGGTTCGTCTCGTAGCGCTGGATGTGACCTTCCAGCGACTTCTCGTGCTGGTGGATGGTCTGACGCTTGCCCTCCCAGTAGCGCTTGTCGCGAACAATGTCCTGCAGGTATTTGTCACTTTGGATATATTCAGAACCCACAATCTCAGAGGCGTCATTGATGACCTCATCGGGAATTCCTGTCTTACGGGCTATCTCTATGGCAAACGACGAGCCTGGCTGACCTATAGACAACTGGAACAACGCCTGCATCTGATGTCGGTCGTAGAGCATCGCTCCGTTCACCACGCCCGGATGGTCTTCGGCAAAGTGCTTCAGGTTCTGGTAGTGGGTGGTGATGACTCCGAAGGCTTCTTTCTTCCAGAACTGCTTTAGCACGGCTTCGGCGATGGCACCTCCTATGGTTGGTTCCGTACCCCCTCCGAACTCGTCTATCAGCAATAGGGTCCTCTCGTTCGCCTGTCGCATCATGTTCTTCATGTTCAACAGGTGGCTTGAGTAGGTAGAGAGGTCGTCGGCTATTGACTGTTCGTCACCGATGTCTATC
>JBGUQW010000109.1:0-1677 GCA_045131435.1 Prevotella sp. | reverse complement strand
CTGGAGTTTACCCATTTTTTGACAGTCAAAGTGCATCTTACCCCTGTTAATAAAGGGTGAGACGCATTTTCGTAAGTGAAATGGACGTTTTTCTCCTGGAAAGAAGAAACTCCGATCGGTATGGCTCCCGCTACCGCTCCGCCGGAAGGGCAGCGCTTCGCGGTTCTTGATTCGCCCGACACCGATGTCAGCAGGTGTCTGGCGCGAACAGCTCGCCGAATCCTGGAAGATAGGGCATCGTCTCCTCGGCTGCGGGGTCTGGTTCGGGGTCGATGATCCTGCGGCACCATTTCCCGAAGCGGGTGAAGGCCCTCTTGATTCCGGCCGCGATGGCGTAGCTTGCGAACTGGGGCTCGTCGCCGAGCCTTTGCGACAGGGCCTTGAGGTGCTCGGCGAGGACTTCGCGCTTCACGTGCCGTCCAAGCCACGTCGTGGCGAAGTACGTCGTCGCAAGGACGATTGACGCCATGTTCCGGATGGCCGCGTACGACAGCACGCGGATGTTCTCGAAGCCGTACGACTGCTTGACGAACCGGATCGTCTCCTCGATCCTCCAGCGGCTCAGGTATCCCTCGACGACCCGCCACATCGACTCGAACGACCCGTTGACGGGGAGCGACGTCAGGAGCATCATCGGCGCGTCCCCGAAGCCGTTCGCGACAACCATGTGCAGTTCCTTCTCCGGGTGCATCGGAAGCCTTACCGGCATCGCCCCGAACGAAATCTGCACGTTGCATTCCCTGCCGTGCGAGTCGAAGGTGACGTGGTGGCGGTGGCGCATCGTGCACTGCCTGGCGAGCTCGTGGATTTCGTGCAGGCCTTTCCACGAGAGGACGCTTCGCGCCTTGAGCCGGACGATGAAATCCCATCCGTTCTCGACGAAAGCACTGTAAAACGCGGGCCTGTCGCCGCCCCGGTCGTAGACTATGATGCCTTTCCCTCCCGTCGCGGCCATGACCATCGCGATGATCCTGAGCACCTCGTCGTTTTCGCTTGTGTGTCCGGGCGCGCGCGGCGACCAGAGCTCGAGGGCGAGCGGGATCGTCTTGCGCTTCCCCGGCTGGCAGGCGACGGCCATGCACCCGTGGTAGCCGTTGACGAGCACAGGACTGTCCTCCTTCGACGACCTGCTCGCGTCCCTGACGCGCGAGATGTACTCCATGCGGTAGCCGTATTCCTTCTTGATCTCGGTCGGGTCGACGATGACGAGCGTGTCGTCCTTCACGTGCCTGGCGCCTTCGGACAGGACGGCCTTGCTGACGGCCGCGCACAGGCCTTCGTCGGCGAGGTTGCGGCTCAGTCGCTTTTCGACGGCATGGCGCATGCCGGGGTCGTCGTTTATCGCGCGCATGATTGACGAGAGCTGCGTGTCGCCCGAGGCCTGCATCCCGTAGAGCATGTCGGCCATGAACTTCTGCTTCGGCCTTGAAAAATGGGTAAACACTTTGCCCAGAAATTTTCCAAGTTGCTCTTTCGCCCTGAAGGCAATTGTGCTATCATTCACAGCGTGGCCTTCTCCTTTCTTTTGTTTTTTGCACCCTGTATTGTACAGGAAAACGGATCGGGAAGGCCACACTTCTTTTCAGGACGGTGGAAGTCGGTCGGGCGCGCGAAGCGATTCAAACCGGCGGAGCGGTAGCGGGAGCCACACCGATCGGAGTTAAAAATCGGCGGCTT
>JBGUQW010000108.1:0-97285 GCA_045131435.1 Prevotella sp. | reverse complement strand
ATGGACAAGGCAGAGCAGTCGCTTGACAAATGGTTGAAGGATAAAGGGTTCTAACTACGTGCTATCTGCTCTGTCCACCCGTCGTCGTAATGTACTCGCATACATTGGGCGTGGGTGAACAGAGTGGATGCTTTCAGGGTCAAGGTACAAATTTTACGAAGGTGTGCCATGACTACAATGGGCATTACTTCAGGTTCTTGTTGAAAAAGTCTGCAAGCTTGTCCCAGGGGATAAGATTCTTTGGTTCGCCCTTACCCACCAGTTCAGTATAGCCGCCACCCGCCTTGACGTAGTCTTCTTCATCATTTATCGCCCGCACAATATCAGTAGCCGAGAACCACCACTTGCTGTGCTCCTCGTCCCATACCGCACGCACCTCGCGGTCATTGAAAAAACGTATCGACTTCTTGCTCATGATATATTACTTCTTATACCTAAAATCCGTAGATAATTTTTCAACGGTCTAGTCTTGCCGTCATTTGAGACATGCCTGTCTATTTTTAGCCATCAAAGCGCGTAATCCGACCGGACATGAACCAGTTCCCCCTTACCCCGTTAGGTCGAGAGGCATAGACCGAAGCATCAACGAAGGATGTTGTTTTATCCGTGTTCCCAAATAAGGTCGTAGGGCTTTTGTGAGTAGATGTTGAGTTTGTATTGTCTTGCCGTTTTAATCCACTTGGCAGGTACGGCAATGAATCTGAACAGGAAGCTCTTGACTCTGTCTGTGACCTTGATTCCAAAGAGGACTGCCATGAGCGGCAATGCCACGATGTATCGGTAGAAGTTTGCTGCCATGGCAGTGATAAGCAGGAATACGGTGTTCTGGTTCATGAATGACTTCGGCAGATGCGCCCATCCGAAGTCGTTGTTCTGGCGGTCGAAGACCTGCTCTGCAGTTCCTCGCTTGTTGTAGTGTTGTATGATCTCCTCGTCTGTCATGTCCCAGTCGTTGGTCAATATACAGCGGTATGTGTACTCGCCGTCGAAGATGTCAAGTTGCTCTCCCTTCTGCTTGCGCTGCCGCTGCGGAGATCTGTGCGTTCAATGGTGAGGCGAAGATTATAAGAGAAGAAATCTGCAAGGAGCTTAATTTCTTTTAACACGCGGGCGCGCGGAAATCCAAAAAATAAGTGTAATTTTGCAGCCGAAAAAAAAACGAAACCATTAAAAAAAACGATATGAAAAGACAACAAAACATGCTATTTTTCCTCCTGCTGCTCATGATGACCGCGCAGACGGCGTTGGCGCAGGTGACACAGTACAAGTACCATATTACAGCGACTTTTACTAAAGACGACAGCTGGGATGACGATGGTTATTTTACCAATGAAGACATGATGCTTGTAAGTGGTATGGGTCAATGTAGTTTCGGCTATGACCACTTGTTTAACCCTGGCACCATTGATATTACCTACTATGGGTATTACAAAGTAAATGACATAGAGGTCTGGGATGAAGAAGGCAATCCTGCAACACTCTATGGATATGAATATAACATCGATGGTTCAAAGAATGGCGTCACCCTTCAGCAGCATGATTTCTCGGTGAAGCTGAACAATTATGTCACCATCAATTTCCAGTACAAGGGTACCGTCACCAGCTACACCATCTCCTACGAGACCGACCTGGAAGCTTCAGCAGCTTGGTATTAATGAAAAATTCATGTTTAATTCATGGTAATTATATGTTGAAAGAAAAATATGAAACCAGCTCAGATATTTCAGCAGTACATCTGGATCATCAATACACTCAGGGCCTACCGACGGCAGACACTTGAGGAGTTGAACCAGAAGTGGCAGGACGACCAGGTGGCCGACGGCAACCCGTTGCAGCGGTCGTCGTTCAACCGACATCGCGATGCCATCCTCGATATGTTCGGCATCATCATCGACTGCGACAAGAAGACCTACAAGTATTATATCAGCAACGAAGACGTGCTGTGTGACGACAGCATCGAGCGGTGGCTGTTCTCCACGCTCACCGTGCATGGCATGCTGGCCGACAGCGCCGCCGTGAAGGAGCGTCTGGCGCTGGAGAACGCGCCTGCCGGCGAACAGTATCTCGACATCATCATTCGCGCCATCCGCACGAACCGTCGGCTGCGTATTGGTTACAAGAAGTTTCAGGCAGAGGGCTACGAGAAAGTGGTCTGCCCCTACGCCTTGAAGCTGTTCCGCCAGCGCTGGTACCTGCTGGCGCTGAACGACGAGGACCAGATGCGCATCTATGCGCTCGACCGTATTACGATGCTGGAACTGACTGACGAGCCCTTCGAGATGCCTGAGGATTTCTCGCCACAAGCCTATTTCTCAGAATACTTTGGCGTGCTGACCGACGACACGCCCATGGCCCACGTCATCGTCCGTGCCCACAAGTGGATGCCCAACTACCTGCGCACACTGCCCTTGCATCACTCCCAGCGCGAGCTCACGTCGACAGAGGACTACACCGATTTCTCGTTCGACATCCGTCCCACGACCGATTTCCTGGGCGAGCTGCTCCGGCATAGTGATGGCATCGAAGTGCTGGAACCGCCGGAACTGCGTGAAAAGATGCGGCAAATGATAGCCGATACTCTTAAAAGATATTAAAACTCTGAGGGGTGTCCTGACTTTTGGGACACCCCTTGTTGTATCTTTGCAGCCGTGAATCAATAATTTTTAAGCTTATGAGTGGAATATATCTTGCATTTGTGTTAGTAGTAGTCGTTGTGAACCTGGCTGGCGGCTATGTAGAGAGTTTAACTAATGAAAAGTGATAACCCCATTAAATGATCAACGAAAATGACTAAGGATCAGAAAGAAGAATTGAAGACCTGGCATGATCAGGCCAGAAGCGGCGTGAGACGCAAAATGGATTGTATGAAAGAGGCTTTTGATGAGATGACGGCCTATGACCGCGTGTTGGAAGCTATGGATGAGCTGATTTCGGATCATGACGACCTGAGTGACAAGGTGGAGAGTCAGCAGTCGGAGATTGACGAGTTGAACGAGCAGCTGGAACAGAAAGACACGGTGATAGCCAACCTGCGCCAGCAGCTGTTGGAAGTGAAGGAGCAAAGGCTGGCATCGGAGACGAGACTCTCGGAACTGAGTAAACTATCGGCAGGCGTAGCCAAAAAGTCGTCGCAGGACGACATGATTAAGGCTATGCGCAGCTACCTGAACATATCGAAGCGCAAGACGCTGAGCAAGCGTGAGGCTGCCAAGATGGTGTTCACAGAATTGTTCAGCAGCGCAAAAATGGACCTGCCTGAGGACATTGCAGAATTGCTGGAGCATCTGGACGACGAGCAGTCGGAGCCGAAGGTGGTGAACGTGACAGGGAACTACAACGACATCCACGATAACAGCAGTGTGGATATGAACGAAACGAAAGAATAGACGACGATGGCAGGAAATACGGTATATGTGCAGGGGTCGTATGTCGACGTGCACGACAATGATGTGGTGAACCTCTCGATAGACAAGGCTGGGCAGGTTCGTGTGGAGCAGACGCAGGGTGATGCTGAAAGTAAAGGGATTGACAGGGATTTGTTGACACAGGCCATAGAGAACTGTCAGGCCTACTTCTGGGGTAACAGTGCGTATGCTGTGGTGTTCTGCATCTGTCGTGACGACTTGGATATGGAACCCAACAAGTCATCCTTCGAGACGATGGTGGAGAGTTTGCCGTATAGCAAACAACGGTCGTACACTTGTCCTGAGAATACGATTGCCGCTGCTTTCGCCAATAATCCTATATATTATGACAATATCAATAATTGGGATGGCAAAAACCCCATGGCGCGCATCATAAAACTGCGCGACGAACTGCGAAGGCAGATCAAGTTTCAGAAATAGTTTTAGAGTTTTATTATTTTCTTTATAGGTGTCTAAAGGTGCTTTAGGCACCTTTTTTTTATGTTTACTTTTGCAGCGTGAATCAGTCACAAGCGATCTTTGACTTACTGCTACAACGACTCCACCGGTAGGCCGGAGGAAATTACATGACACACACACACCTTGGTAATCTGATACCACGGAACACACACACGAACATTATTTATTAATAAAACACACATTTATATCATGAAAGTAATTGCATTATACACACACGTCGGAAACGACAATCAACAAATGATGACGTCGCTCGAAATTGCCGAGCTGACAGGTAAACAACATTTTCATGTCATGGAGGCCATCCGTAAGATGGAGCCGGCATGGAAGAAAGTAGCCGCATCGAATTTTCGATTGGGCTCTTACAAAGACTCCAACGGACAGCTCCGTCCCTGCTACCAGCTCACCAAGACGGAGTGTCTGTACATCGCCACGAAGTTCAACGACGAGGCACGTGCCAAGCTGGTGCTGCGGTGGGAAGAGCTGGAGCGCGACGCACAAAGTCCCATTGATTCCCTCCGTACCCCCGAGAACCCTCCCCAAAAATGCCTGCCGAGTCCGAAGGAAATCCTACGGATGGCTGACGAGATTATCGGCGAGGGCCTGCGCCTGCTGAACGAATCCGCTGAGGACACGCTGACGGCAACGCAGGTGGCCAAGACGTTCAACATGTCGGTATGGAACTTCAACCAGGTGCTGCGCGACATGGGCATCCAGTATCGCAAGGGCGGCCACTGGAACCTGAGCGAGGACCTGCAGGGGCGCGGCTTCACCGCCCTGCGCACGCACGTGTCCTATTCTCTGAAGGGTGAGAAGAAGATTCGCACCTATATGACGTGGACCATCAGTGGTCTGCGCTATCTGAACTCAAAACTCGGCTACCCGAATTTCTAATACTATGAGCGTACACATGATTTATTACAAGGATGGGGCGAAGATGATGCGCCCCGTCCTGACGAGAGAAGAGTATTTGGCGCTGCGTGGCAGCAGGGAGCAGCAGAGGACGCTGCAGGCTGTCAGGCAGGGCGATGAGAAGCAGAAATCACGACTGCTGCAGATGAACTATTCGTGTCTGCCCAATGAGGACGGCTCGCTGAAGGGCGCCACACGGATGAGCACCACCGTGGGTATGGACATCGACCACATCAAACCCGAGGAGATGCAGCCGTTACGTGAGCGCATCCTCCAGAAGAAGGACGAATTAGGGCTGCAGATGATGGAAGAGAGTGCCCGTAAAGCTGGCTATCACCTCGTTTTCAAGCGTCGCCCAGAGCTGAGTCAGGAGGAGAACCTGAAATGGGCCAGCGAGCTGCTCGGGGTGCAATACGACGAGGGTGCCAAGGATATTACAAGAGTATTCTTCACCACCACAGAGCATGAGCTGATTTATCTGGACGATGGGATTTTTGTGATTGAGGCAGCGGCAGACATATCTCGCACCACCGCACCCCCGCACCCCCGCACCACCGATTCCCCGCAAGCGTTCAAAGGCATCCCCTACTCCTCTATTATCGCTGAGTGGTGGCATCGGAATGGTGGTGAGCCAGCCGAGGGTGAGCGTAACGTGAAGCTGCATAAGCTGGCCGTCAATCTACGGGCTATCTGCGACAACAAGCGGGAGGTGCTGATGCAGGTGATGCCCCGGTTCGGACTCTCTGACGCTGAACTTCGCAGCGTGGTTGACTCTGCTTGCAAGGAGACCCCCAAGGGTATTTCGAAGATGATGCAGAAGATTGTGGATGACTTAGCCTCCCCCGACCCATCCGAAGGAGGGGAGGACGAAGAAAATCAGGCATTCCAACATCCCCTCCTTCGGAGGGGCTTGGGGAGGCTCCTACCCATCGGCCTTCGTGAATCCCTCGTTGGTGTGCCTGTCTCAATGCACATGCCAGTTCTCTGTGGTGTCCTGCCCATTGCAGCGGCATACGCTGACCAGGTTCAGATTGAGTATTGTGACGGCAATTTGCAGCACCTGGGGCTGATGTCGATCATCCGTGGTGAGCAGGCCAGCAACAAGTCGGTGGTCAAGAACGCCATCGATGTCTGGAAGCGTCAGTTTGACGAAGAGGATGCCTTGGCACGCAAACGCGAAGAGGAATGGAAGGAGCGCAAGAAAGGTCGCAAAGCCAACGAGAAGGCTCCCGAAGACCCGAAGGTTTTGATAAGAATGGTGCCTGTAACAGTCAGCTGTTCTACGCTTCTGAAGCGTTTCAAGAATGCCAACGGACATTGCATCTATTCCTTTGGAGAGGAATTGGACACCCTCCGAAAAACCAACGGTGCCGGCTCATGGAGTTCGAAGTACGACATCTACCGACTCTCGTTTGACCAGGGTGAGTGGGGACAGGACTACAACTCCGACCAAGCGGAATCAGGCATGGTGAAAGTGGCCTATAACTGGACGATGCTCGGCACCAACGGAGCCATGCGGAAGTGCTTCAAGTCGGACAATATCGAGAATGGCCTTTCCTCTCGAATATTGGTGGCTGAGATGCCTGACAGCAGCTTCTCGAAGATGCCCAAGTTTGGCCGTCGCTCAGCAGAGGATGAAGCCAAGATTCAAGAGGCTGTGACCAGACTCCGTAGCTTTAGCGGTCTCATTGACACGCCTCGTTTGCGCAAGGCTATCGAGGAATGGGTGGAGCAGAAACGCGTCGAAGCTGCCAAAGACATCGACCACGTGAAGGACACCTATCGTAAACGTGCTGCCGTCATTGGCTTCCGTTGCGGCGTCATCTTCCATCTGCTGGAAGATCGGGGGAAGGGTACCCCCGCACTCCCGAAAGAAAGTAAAAGTTGCATTGCTTTCGCTATCACCATGGCTGAGTATTGCCTTCAGCAGCAGATGAAAGCCTTTGGCGAGGCACTGGAGAGTCAGTTTGTGGATGCTCGTGACGAATGCGCCCGATATGGCTGCAATCACTCTGTCTTCGACCAGCTGGCACCATCTTTCACGATGGACGATCTTCGTGCTTTGAAGCGAGGCTTCTGTAGCGAGGCTGGTCTCAGGAAAATCATCTCCCGCTGGTATCGCGACCAATGGATTGAGAAGACGGACAAGACGCATTGGAGTAAAACCACACAAAGGGTCTGACCCTTTGTGTGATGACCCTTTGTGTGATTTTGTGACATTAGACTTTGTGACATTAAGCACTTTGTAAAAATGTAATAATGTAAAAATGTAAAAATGTAAATGGAATTAGTATTGACACGCATAGCAAAGCGCATGACCTACACGATAGGTAGGCTTGCCATAATAGAAAGAGTAGACGATGAGTATTTGGCAGGAGAACGTGAGGTGTACTTCTGCGACACGCTGGAGCCGACGGCCCTGGAACTGAAGACTACGGTTTCGAAGGACGCCGTGCTCCGCTCGCCCACCAAGGTGCAGAGCTTAAAGCCCTTCGCCATCCCTGAAGGCCGCTACGCCGTTGTTATCACCTACTCGCCGAAGTTCAAGCAGTGGCTCCCCCTGCTCCTTGGCGGCCCCGACTTCAGCCGGCTCTTCAAGGGCATCCGCATTCACGCCGGCAACACGGCGAAGGACACGCAGGGTTGCATACTCGTTGGCCGTAATCAAATCGTCGGCCAAGTGCTGGAGTCGCGCAAGTGGCTCTACGAGCTGAAGATGAAGATTGTCGAGGCCAAGGACCGCGGCGAGAGCGTCTGGCTGACCATCAGGTGACGACCGCTGGAGTTCGGACAGCAAAAAAGAATCAGGCACTTCGTGATCACCACGAGGTGCCTGAGCTATTATCAGTAGTTTGGTAATTTGTTTGTCTTACTTGCGGAGCATCTTGACGCCGTTCTGGATCACTACGCCCTTGTAGTTCTCAGAAACCTTCTGACCAGCGAGGTTATAGATGGCGCCGTTATTCTCAACACGTGCCTTCACGTTCTCGATGCCGGTAGAAACCTCGGGCAGCTCGCTGTTGATAGCAATAGCCTTCACGTTGATGGCCTTGCTCTGAATGAGAGTGAGGTCGCCGTTCTTAGCAACGGTAACAGACTCTTCAACCGTTGATTTGTCAGCTGGAGCTGTGATGCTGGTCTTGTCACCGTTGGTGATAGAGAATGTACGTTCCTCTTCGCTGGGACATGCATAGCGAATCTTAACTACGTCATCCTTTGCCAGACCGGTAATCTTGAATGCACCGTTGCTGGCGTTGAGCTGAATCTGCTTGCCCGTATCAACACGGATAGTCTTCTCAGCGAGTTTGCCACCAACGCGACCTACTGAAATACCAGCACCATAAGAGAAACCAATAGTGCCAAGGTCTACGAAATTATCAGCAGCGATCTCAGTGCCATAAACATAGCGGCCTGCTGTACTTGAATCCTCAGACCATCCGTCACCGAATGATTCGGCAGTAGTGGTTGTGAAGTCCCAAGCCTTGGCTTCTGTGGGAGGCAATACGGGATCGGGATTGGTGATATCAGACTCTTCGCCACGTACAACCTTAAGGGTGGTGACAAAGGTAGCGGTATTGCCGTTACGACCAATATAAAGCACGTCAGCATCAGCCGTCAGTGTAAATGTCTCCTCAACAGGGTTAGCCTCAGCATCCTTACCGTTAATAAACTGCTGAGTTGTAAACAATACTGTTGGAGTGTCACCATCGGCGGTAAAAAGGTCAACAGCAGCCTTCTTGGTGTTATCAGAGTTATTGAAAGCACCGGCAATTGTAACCACGTCACCAGCCTTGAAGCCTCCCTCAACAGTCAGCTTGGCATAGTTATCATTCAGCTTTTCTTCAGAAGTGTAGCTGTTAGCGAACTTAATGCCGGCAATAGCATCCTTGTTATGGATCTTCACAGAAGAAATAGCCGTTGTGCCACTGACCTCAATGCCCTTATTTTGAACCTGGGCAAAATCGATCAGAGTCTCTGCATTCACACCGAGTGCCATAGCGGCGAGGGCAATAAGAGTAAAAATTTTCTTCATAAGCGTTTGTTCTTTTTTATTGTTAGTAAATATTTTGGTGCAAATATACGGCAATATTCCGAGACTTGCAAGTTTTTGTACAAGAAAAAGCACGCAAAGGTTTACGGGCTCTGTGAGGGTCAGAGCACCGTGATTTCGCCACTGCCGTAGCAGCGATGATGGCGCTCGTCGTAGACGACGCAGAACTGGCCTGGCGCCACGCCGTGAATGGGCGCAGCAGCATGCACCATGTATTGTCCGCCGTTGATCAGTTCCAGTTGTGCGGGCAGGAACTCCGGGGTGTGGCGAATCTTGATGGTGACGTCAGCCACTCGGGAGGCCTGTTCTTTCGCAGAGCCAATGGGCAGCTGACCGTTGATGCTGTGGAAGTCGCGGATGGGGAAATGCTGCTGGTATGCCGTTGCGGGGTCGTAGCCGTGGGAGACGTAGATGATGTTTTGCTGGATATCCTTCTTCACCACAAACCAAGGGCCGCCACCCAATCCAAGGCCCTTGCGCTGTCCGATGGTGTGGAACCAGTGTCCCTGATGATGGCCAATGAGCTTTCCCGTTTCGAGCTCGACGACATCGCCCTTCATCTCGCCCAGATAGCGTCGCAGATAGTCGTTATAGTCAATCTTGCCCAGGAAACAGATGCCCTGCGAGTCGCGCCGATGGGCGGGTGCCAGGTGTTCGCGCTCGGCAATCTCACGCACCTCGTCCTTCATCATGTGGCCGATGGGGAACAGGGCTTTCGCAAGTTGCCAGTCGTAGATCTGAGCGAGGAAATCGGTTTGGTCCTTGACGGGATCGGGGCTGGTGCAGAGCCATTTCAAGGTGTCGGCGGGAGAAATTTCCGTGGTGGCATAGTGGCCGGTGGCGATGAGGTCGTAGTCGTGGCCGCGCTTCTCGTGGAAGGCGCCAAACTTGATGAGACGGTTGCACATCACGTCAGGATTGGGGGTCATCCCCGCGCGTACCTTATCCATCGTATACTTCGTCACGTGGTCCCAGTACTCTCGATGGCAGTCGACGACTTCCAGGCGACAGCCGTACTTATGGCTGACGGCCGTGGCCATCTCCAGGTCTTCTTCGCTGGAGCAGTCCCACTCCTCTTCCTCCTCAGGGCCTATCTTGATATAGAAGCAGTCGGGCTGCAATCCCTGACGTACCAGCTCGTATAGCACGACGCTGGAATCAACGCCGCCGCTGAGCAATACTGCTATGCGCTTGTTCTCGATCTCCTGAATGTTCATCTCATCAACGTATCATCTGATTGTGTGTGCAAAGGTACGAAGTTCGATGTTCAAAGTTCAAAGTTCAAAGTTAAATGACGTTAATTCTTGGGGGATTGACGCTGTTACATCGAAAAGTGTACATACCTTTGCAAATGAAGATGACAATGTCCAAAGGCATGAAGACTGACCTGCTGGCATATATCCGCGAAGGGCGCGACATGACTCAAGGAGAGAAACTCAGGCTGATTGTCAGTTTGAGTATCCCTTCCATTCTGGCACAGATATCGGCCACGGTGATGTTCTTTATCGATGCATCGATGGTGGGACACCTGGGGGCAAAAGCCTCAGCAGCCATCGGACTTGTAGAGACCACGGGATGGCTGATGGGCGGACTGGCCTCGGCAGCCAACATGGGATTCTCCGTTCAGGTGGCTCACGCCATTGGTGCCAACGACTTCGGCCGTGCCCGCAAGGTGCTGCGCCAGTCCATCGTGTGCTGTCTGCTGTGGAGCCTGCTAATGTCCATCATTTGTATTGCCATCAGCCACCCCCTGCCCTATTGGCTGGGTGGTAGCGAAGAGATAGCCCGCGATGCCTCACTCTATTTCGCCATCATCGGCTTCTGCGGCATTTTCTTCCAGATGGAAGGGCTGGCAGGCTCGATGCTGAAATGTTCGGGCAACATGAAGGTTCCCTCGATGCTGAACATCCTGATGTGTGTGATGGACGTCGCCTTCAACTACCTATTTATATATATACTGAAGCTCGGCGTGATGGGTGCTGCCATCGGAACGGGAGTGGCCATGCTGATAACGGCATGCCTGATGTTCTATTTCCTCATATACCGCTCCGACATGCTTAGCTTGAAAGGCCATTCGGGGTCGTTCAAGCCCAGAAGCGACGTGGTGATGAACGCCTTCAAAATCGGTGCGCCAATGGGATTGCAGCATCTGCTGATGGGCTCGGCGCAGGTGGTGAGCACACTCATCGTGGCGCCCTTGGGCACCATCGCCATTGCTGCCCACTCGTTGGGAATCACCGTCGAGAGCCTGTGCTACATGCCTGGCTTTGGCATTGCCGAAGCAGCCACCACACTGGTCGGACAGAGCTATGGCGCTGGCAAACGACTGCTGACACGCTCGTTTGCACGCATGTCAGTGGCCCTGGGTATCGGCGTGATGACAGCAATGGGTGGTCTGATGTTTGCGTTTGCCCCTGAGCTGATGTCGCTGATGACTCCCGTGGCCGATATCATCCAGACGGGTACCACTTGTCTGCGCATAGAAGCCTTCGCAGAGCCGATGTTTGCCGCAGCCATCGTTTGTAACGGCGTCTTTATCGGTACTGGCGACACCCTGAAGCCTGCCGTGATGACCCTGCTCTCTATGTGGGGCGTCCGTCTGACACTCGCCGCTCTGCTGGCTATCAGCTATGGATTGCCTGGAGTATGGACGGCAATGGCCATTGAGCTCACCTTCCGAGGCATCATCTTCCTGGCACGCTTGTTCCATGGGGGATGGATGAGGGAGTTGAGAGTTAAGAGTTAAGAGTTAGGCAAAAAAAGATGCAGCATGGAGGAGAACGCTCCCAGATGCTGCAGCTACTACTATCAATAACTAAAAACCAATTCTATGAAAATGCGTCTCACGACGTCGATGTTATCCAAACCAATCTTTACTTACCTTAATCGTTCTAACACTATAGAAGATATTTCCTGAAAATCTTTACCTTAAAACTAATTCCTTCTTGAAGACGATGCAAAGGTACGAACTATTTGCGAACCAACCATCATCTTTTGGCGATTTTCTGCAAAAAGGGGCATATTCTTGATGCAAATCAAGCATTTGTGTGCGAACACACCGAATTTGTGTCCGAACACAGCACTTTTTCCACCATGTTTGTCAACTCCACAAACTGGGGAATGCTGAGCTGCTCGGGACGCAGGGTCATGAAGGGGTGATCAGCAAGCGGGGAATCGGGAGCAGCGAGGGCTGAAGACGGCAGGAGCTGCTTCAACGATACACGCAGCATCTTACGACGCTGGTTGAACACGGTCTTCACCACCCGCTTAAAGAGCTGCTCGTCGCAACCCAAGTGCTGTGTCTGGTTGCGCGTCATCCGGATGACGGCACTCTTGACCTTGGGAGGCGGGTTGAACACCGTCTCATCGACCATAAACAGATATTCCACATCGTACCAAGCCTGAATGAGGACGCTGAGGATACCGTAAGCCTTGGTGCCAGGCTGCGAAGCCATGCGGAGAGCCACCTCGTGCTGGATCATGCCCGTGCAACAAGGGATGAGCTCGCGGTTGTCAATCATCTTAAAGAAAATCTGCGACGAGATGTCGTACGGATAGTTGCCTGTCAGCACAAACTGCTGACCATCGAACACCTTATTTAAATCCATGCGCAGGAAGTCCTCACCCAGAATATTTTCACGAAGCTTGGGGAAGTGTTCGTTCAGATAAGCCACACTCTCGCGGTCAATCTCCACAACCTTGAACGGACGAGGCTTCTCAACCAGATACTGAGTCATCACACCCATTCCGGGACCTACCTCAAGGACAGGAAGGCCAGGACAAGCATCGACGGTATCGGCAATGCGACGGGCGATGGAAAGGTCAGTCAGAAAGTGCTGACCAAGGTTCTTTTTAGGTCTAACTTGCTTCATCGGCGACAAAATTACAAACTTTTTCCGATACTCCCAAACAAACGCAAGAAAATAGTAAATAATTCATAATTTATGATTCATTATTCATAATTATTTCCTATCTTTGTACTCGCTTATGAAGATAGGGAATATCATTATGAAGATATTGATGCCCCTGGTGCTCGGAGCAGGCATCCTTTATTGGATGTATCGCGGCGAGGACTGGGCGACCATCCGTCACGTCATGACCGACGAGATGGATTGGACCTGGATGCTGCTCAGCTTCCCATTCGGCATACTGGCACAGATGTTCCGAGGATGGCGATGGCGACAGACACTGGAACCCGTGGGAGAGCATCCGCGGGTATCCACCAGCATACACTCCATCTTCCTGAGCTATGCAGCATCGCTGCTTATTCCACGAGTGGGCGAGTTCACCCGTTGTGGCGTCTTGAAACGCTACGACAATGTGTCGTTCCCGAAAGCGTTGGGAACAGTGGTAACAGAGCGTGCCATCGACTCATTGCTCGTGATGGGCATCACAGCTATCGTGCTGCTATTGGAGATGAGCACCTTCGGCATGTTCTTCCGAAAGACGGGGACAAACCTGCACAGCATCCTGCAACGATTCTCATGGGAAGGCTATATCGTGGTGATTCTCTGCGCTATTGCCATCATGCTGCTGCTGCATTTCCTGCTCAGAAAACTGTCGTTCTACGATAAAGTTAAAAGTACGCTGACGGGCATCTGGCAAGGCGTCATATCGCTGAAAGACGTGCGGAACATCCCGTTGTTTACGTTCTTTACCCTGGGCATCTGGGTGAGCTATTTCCTGCACTACTACCTGACATTCTTCTGCTTCGACTTCACGACAGACCTCGGGTTGGGATGTGCTCTGGTCACATTCATCGTAGGCTCCATCGCGGTCATCGTGCCCACACCAAACGGAGCAGGCCCCTGGCACTTCGCGGTCAAAACGATGCTCATCCTCTATGGCGTGCAAGACGAGCATGCCCTCTACTTCGTCCTCATCGTACACACCGTCCAGACACTCCTCGTCGTCTTCCTGGGCATCTACGCCTGGCTGGCATTGAACTTTACGAAAGTTAAACTATAATCAAAACTAAAGACAATGAACGAAATTCAGAAACTGAATCCACAGTGCATCTGGAAGAACTTCTACGCACTGACACAAGTGCCGCGACCCAGCGGACACCTCGAGAAAGTACAGCAATTCCTGCTCGACTTCGGTAAACAAGCCGGTGTCGAGGCCTTCAAGGACCCCGCAGGCAACATCGTGTTCCGCAAGCCGGCTACACCAGGCATGGAGAGTCGCAAGGGAGTAATCCTGCAGGCACACATGGATATGGTGCCCCAGAAGACGCCCGAGTCAACACATAACTTCGAAACCGACCCCATCGAACCGTGGATTGACGGAGAATGGGTGAAGGCCAAGGGAACAACCCTCGGTGCCGACAATGGTCTTGGCGTTGCTGCCATCATGGCTATCATGGAGGCTAAGGACCTGAAGCACGGACCTATCGATGCCCTCATTACCCGCGACGAAGAAACAGGTATGTTTGGTGCCAACGAATTGCCCGAAGGCGAGTTGCAGGGCGATATCCTCCTGAATCTTGACTCAGAGCATTGGGGAAAGTTCGTCATCGGTTCGGCTGGCGGCATAGACGTTACAGCAACGATGGAATATCAGGAAGTGGTCACCGACCCCGAGGATGCTGCCGTCCGCATCACGGTCAAGAACCTGCGTGGCGGACACAGTGGCTTGGAAATCAACGAAGGTCGTGCCAACGCCAACAAATTGCTTGTACAGATTGTCCGCGAAGCCATCGCAGAAACGGAAGCCCGTCTTGCATCATGGAACGGCGGCAACATGCGCAATGCCATCCCCTTCAAAGCTGAAGCCGTACTGACATTGCCCAAGGAGAACATCACCGCGCTGAGCGAGATGGTGGCAGATTGGCAGGACACCTTCAACGACGAATTCAAACTCATCGAACCCCAAGGCGTCGAACTTACCGTTGAACCTGTAGAAACACCGGAAAAGGAAGTGCCCGTTGAGATTCAGGACAACCTCATCAATGCCATCTATGGCTGTCACGACGGCGTCATCCGATTCATCCCCGCTTATCCCAGCGTCGTAGAAACCTCTTCTAACCTGGCCATCATCAACATCGGTGAGGGTAAGGCCAACATCAAGATTCTGGCACGCTCGAGTCGTGAGGACATGAAGGACTATGTGGCAACCATGCTGGAAAGCTGCTTCTCGATGGCAGGCATGAAGGTGGAGACGTCAGGCTCGTATGGCGGCTGGGATCCCAACCCCGACAGCGAAATCCTGCATCTGCTGCTGAAGGAATACAAGGAGCTCTTTGGAAAGGACGGCATCATCCAGGTTGACCACGCAGGATTGGAGTGCTCCGTCATCCTGGGCAAGTATCCTTGGTTGGACGTTGTGTCGTTAGGCCCAACGATGAAGTCACCACACACCACAACGGAGCGTGCTCTCATTGAGACCGTCGAACCATTCTGGCAACTGCTGAAGAAGACATTGGAAGACATTCCCGCCAAATAAGGAATAAAAGCTTTTTAAAGGTCAAGGGCTGCCTAACCTAGGCAGCTCTTTTCGCTTTTAGAAAGAAAAGGGAGTGATAATTTGCGTAATTAAATAAAATGTCGTACCTTTGCAGCTGATAAGAGTATCAAAGAGAAAGAATGTTGTTATGATTAACAGAGAATTAATTAGAATCAAGGTTGTTCAGTTAACCTACGCGTACTATCAGAACGGCAGTAAGAACATGGACTCGGCAGAGAAGGAGCTCATGTTCAGCTTGTCGAAAGCCTACGACATGTATAACTATCTGCTGGCACTCATCGTCGGCATCACCCGTGAAGCTCGCCGCCATTTGGAAGTGGCAGAGTCAAGAGCAAAGCGTGAGGGTACGGAAATGCCCTCGCAGCGATTTGTGTACAACCGTTTCGCCTTGCAACTGGAAAGCAACAAGATGCTGAACGACTTTCTGGAGCAGCAGAAGAAAAACTGGGACGACGAACCTGAGTTCCTGAAGAAGATGTACACGCTGATTACGGAGAGTCAGACCTATAAAGACTATATGGCGTCCGACGAAGACAGCTATCAGGCTGATCGCGAGGTGTGGCGCAAGCTGTATCGCACGTTGATTCAGGACAATAGCGATCTGGATGCGTTGTTGGAAGAGCAGAGCCTCTACTGGAACGATGACAAGGAAATTGTCGACTCATTTGTGGTGAAGACCATCAAGCGCTTTGATGAGAAAAACAGTTCCAATCAGGAGCTGCTGCCTGAATACGACTCTGAGGAGGATAAGGAATACGCCCGTAAACTGTTCCGTGCCACGATATTGAATGGTGACGAATATCAGCGTTACATGAGCGAGGCATCACGGAACTGGGATTTCTCACGACTGGCTTACATGGACATTGTCATTATGCAGATAGCCATTGCAGAAATGGTGACCTTCCCTTCTATTCCCGTCAGCGTTACCATCAACGAGTTTGTGGAAATTGCCAAGGTCTACTCAACACCGCGCAGTGCCGGATACATCAACGGTATGCTGGATGCCATCGCACATCACCTGATTAGGGCAGGACACATGATGAAGCAGATGAAAGATGAAAGATGAGTAATTAAAAATGAAAGATTAAATATTAAAAATTTAACAATATGACACAGTTTATTTTAGCAGCTCAGGCCGCTCAAGGCGGTGGCAGCATGAGTTTCATCATTATGATGGTGGCCATCTTCGCCATCATGTATTTCTTTATGATTCGTCCGCAGCAAAAGCGTCAGAAGGAGATTCAGAACTTCCAGAACTCGTTGGCTGAAGGTGCTGAGGTCGTGACAGGCGGTGGCATCTATGGTACCGTCAAGAAGATTGACTTGGCTACAGGCATTATAGAGGTGAAGATTGCCGACGGCGTCGTTATCAAGGTCGACAAAAGCTACGTCTACAAGGACATGTCGAGTACACCGGCAGTACAAAAGTAGATAACAGATAAGACAATAAGGGTTAGGTGAAGGAGGACGGATTCTTTTATTCCATCAGGAACTTCTTGTTCAGCAACATGAACAAGCAGTTCCTTGTCTTTATATTCTTCCTGATATTGTCAGCAGCTTTTTGGATGTTCATGACGCTCAATGAGACGTATGAGCACGAAATCAAGATACCTGTACAAATCGTGAACGTGCCAAAGAACGTCGTGCTGACATCGCCCTCAGTCGACACCGTACGTGTTATGGTGAGAGATCGCGGATGGGTCATCATGTCGTATATGTATGGTGAAAAGAAGCGCATGGTGCGGATGAACTACAAGAGCTACGACAGAGGCAACGGCGGCGGCATTGTGTCTACATCAGACCTGCGCCGAGCCGTCGAACAGCAAATGGAGAGTTCGTCGAAAGTGACAGCCGTCAAACCCGAAAAGCTTGAGTTCTTTTATAACAATGGTGAGCGCAAGCGTGTGCCTGTCCGTTATACCGGTCGCGTAATTCCCGAACAGCTCTACTTTATATCGCACATCGAATACAATCCTGACAGCGTTGACATCTATGCGTCACAAGAAAAGCTGGACAGCATTCGTGTCATCCTAACCGAACCACTGAACTATGTTGGTTTCCGCGACACGCTGCAAATAAACTGCCGTCTGGCACATCCGTCAGACGTCAAGGTGGTGCCAGAGCACATCCGCATAGGATTCCATACCGATGTGCTGACAGAAGAGAGCCTCAACGTGCCCATCAAATGTGTGAACTTGCCTGAAGGCAAGGTGTTGCGTACGTTCCCAGCCAAGATGAAGGTAAACTTTGTGGTGGGCGTCAGCGAACTAAAAAACTTGCGACCAGAAGATTTTCAGGTGGTGGCCGATTATCTGGAAATAGAACAGAATCCATCAGAGAAGTGCAACCTCTATCTGCGCTCCGTACCACACGGCATCAGCAGAGCCACACTTGCAGCCAAACAAGTGGATTATCTCATAGAGGAGGAATAAAAAAAAGAGAGGAGAGAAAAAAAATGAGTAATGCCCACCAAATAAAAATTGGTATTGCCGGTGGCATCGGCTCAGGAAAAAGCTACGTCTGCAAACGGCTGGCTTTAAGAGGCATCGAAGTATACGACTGCGATGCTGCTGCCAAACGTCTAATGCGCACATCCCCTACCCTTCAGGCAGACATCAAAGCACTTGTCGGATCACTTGACAAGGCAGCTATCAGCCAGTTTCTGCTGGCCTGTGAAGACAACCAAAAAGCCATCAACGCCATCATCCATCCTGCCGTATTCCGTGATTTTGAGCAGAGTGGAATGGAATGGATGGAGAGTGCTATCATGTATGAATCTGGCATCTACAAATTGGTAGACTGCGTGGTTGTGGTCACGGCTCCCGAGGAAATACGCATCTGGCGAATCATGCACCGCGACAACATCAGTCGTGAAAAAGCCTTACAATGGATTGGTCGACAATGGCCACAAGAGCAGGTCAAGACACTTGCCGACTATGAAATCGTCAATGACGGCATTGCCGATATCGACAGTCAACTTGATCTATTGCTGAGTCGGCTACACAAAAAGAGGCGCTAAGGATCATTCTGGTATGAAACCTAAAAAGAATAATTGCTGACTCCCGACCATTCGCTTTCAGCCTTCATGGTGATGCCGCCTGGCGTATAGGTGTTTTCACCGTTATTATCTTCATTCCCGCCATTATCACCACCTCCTCCGCCAAAGAACGAGCCCGTATAGACTGTTATCTGGTCGACAGTCACTGGAACCTGTTCAAACAAACGTTCCATCAGGATATTCTCGCTGCTATCGTATATCGTCACCGTTAGCTTCAGAAAGTCGTTCAACTCATGAGGGAAAGTATAGACTTCAAACACCTTCTGACCAGCCTCAATATTCATCATGACTGTCTGACGTGAATTAACGCAGCCAAAGCCTGTAGAAGGATTAAACGTGGAAGAGCCACCGGTATAATAGAAGCGGATTTTCTGGGCATTAGAAGGCATGTCATCCGTCAGCTGCAGACGGAACATGGCTACTGGCCGCTGGAGAAGCAACTCGTGCGTATTCTGCGAAGCCTCAACCGTCAGATCACCCTCATAATAGAAGGTATCACTCACCACATTGCTGGGGAAGGTAACCTTCTCGGCAGAACTGATAGTGGCCGACCCGCTGCAGTTGTGAGCGATAACAACGACTTGATAGACACCTTCATCCAGCGTCAGGCTTACTGTTCCAAAAGATGAGTCCTCAGCTTTCTGGCTGACGGTCTTCACCTTAGTGCCATTCTGAAAAAAAGCGACGTTTACTCTTGTGCATAGCTGTCGGATATCCTGCATACTTCGTGTGCCAAACGCAACCTGCTCGTATGCAGAGAGTTTCAGCACTACATTACCCTCCGGCTGAGACTCCTGTTCATCCAACAACACTTTCTCACAACTCGTCAGCAGCACCATCGACATGACCGCGAGACATACCAGCAATATTCCTTTCTTCATAGTCTAACCATTTAAAGTTATGCAAAGATAGTATTTTTTTGTAAAAAGACAATGGATTAAGCTGAAAAATTTGTACCTTTGCGGCCACAAAACACAAATATCACAAAAAAAGAATATGAAACAGACCATTTTAGCTATCTCTGGGAAACCAGGACTCTACAAATTAGTGTCACGTGCCAAGAACAGCCTCATCGTCGAAGCACTCGACGAAACACATAAGCGTATACCTGCCTTTGGCACCGACCGGATTACGTCATTGGCCGACATCGCCATGTTCACTGAGACGGAAGATATTCCCCTCATGAAGGTACTGGCCTCTATGCGCGACTTGGAAGGTGGCAAGGCATCGAGCGTCGACTTCCGCAAAGCATCGCCGAAGGAGTTGCACGACTATTTCTCGAAGGTACTGCCCGACTGGGATCAGGACCGCGTTCAGAACAGCCACATCAAGAAGCTCATCCAGTGGTACGACATCCTCGTAAAGGCTGGCATCACCGACTTTGAAGAGGAGATGGCTCCCACCGATGGCGACAATGTCGATAACAGAAAGGAAGAGTAAAAAAGAAGAAGAATAACCAAATAAAAAAGGTAAAAGACCGAGCGAATCAGTTTTTTACCTTTTTCTTTTTATCTTTATTTTAGAAACCTCCACGGCGTCCGCCACCGAAGCCTCCACGACCTCCACCGAAGCCACCGCCAGGACCGCCAGGGCCACCAGGATTACCAAATCCGCCACGTCCACCTCGTCCGCCACGGCCTCCAGGACCTCGCATGTTCGACATACCGCCGAAGAGGTTCAGACGATAGATGACATGTAGCATTGCATAGCTGTTGATGGCATTATACTCTGTATCGCTGCGCTGCATGGCAGTCAGCGTACGACTGACGTTCGACTGCTGGTGCAAGATGTCGTAGAACTGTAGCGACAGCGTCAGTGCTTTGCCTGTCAGCATCGAGTGCGAAATCTGTGCATTCCAGATTAGCTCATTGGTATTCATCGAAGAGTCACTATAACCACGACGGCTCTGCATGTTCAGGTTCGTGGTCAGAGCTGTTCCCCAAGGAGCAGTAATGCCAATCATACCTCCGTAGGTGAACTGCCAAGTGTCGAGGTTGTTGTTGGGCTGCAGCTCACTACGCGAGCGGTTGTAGTTCACCGAACCGTTCAGCTCAATCTCCAGCCAGTCGTTACGATAGCTTCCTGCGATGCGCTCACCAAGGGTCAGCGTCTTCGTCACACTCTTCTCAGAATCGGACTGCATATTGAGGCTGACATAACCCACGTTATGAGTATAACCCAGGTTGGTCATCGTGTTCACATTGAAGTAGCCCGTAGAGTCGATGGCTGTATTGAACATGAAGCCCACATTGCCGTTCCAGTTACCATTGATGTTCTCAGGACGTGTAATCGTTCCACCAGTAGACTCAACATACGTGGTCTTCTGAGCCACCGAATTGCTCGTAGTCGAGAAGTTCACGAAGGTCATCACGGCACGCTGGTGCTTGGTGAAGTAGTCGTTATAGAAGAGGTTGAAGTTCTGAGTGAACGAAGGCTTCAGACCTGGGTTACCAGTTGAGATGCGCAGGGGGTTGCTGTCGTCATAGACATCAAGCAGGTCGCTGATGGAAGGCTGCTGACTGCGTCCGCGATAGGTGAAGCGCAACTGGCCTGTCTGTGACTTCTTCCAACGGAAGTCGAGGGTCGGTGTGAAGTTGGTCACGTTACGGGTTGTATCAGCACGCAGACGCATCGTCTCACCATTGACGCGCGTTGTGTAGTCCTGCACGAAGTGCGAATGCTGTGGAATCACCTGGAAGCCGACATTGAAGTTGTAGGCCTTGCGGACAATACGCAGCATCACCTCGCCGGTATGGGTATCGTTGGTGTACTCTGAATAGCGGCTCAGCTTGGTATCTTCGTAGCTTTCAAGGGGATTCGGCAAAATGCCCAGATAGGCATCCCAGTTACGATAGAGGGGAACAATACCGCTATAGTCCACATCTGTCAGGCTGTAGGTCTTACGGTCGCTCTTGTTGTAGCTGCGCTGATAGGTGTAGCTGAACTGCAGGTAAACCTGTCGCATGATAGGCTCGCTATAGGTCAGACGGGCACTGTAACCCCAGTTATCCTGAGGTGTCACGCTGTAACGGTTGGTCTGATAGGTCGAGTCGTTGGTACCCAGATAGTTCAACACCTGAAAGAGCTCAGAGAAGTTGTTCGACATCGACTTGCTGTTACCCTTGCCCCAGTTGGCATTCAACTGCAATGTGATGTTGCGTCCGCTGTTATTCAGTCGGCGGTTGAACTGTAACATACCTCTCAACGACTTCGAGTCGCTATAGCTGATGCCATTGTTTGCGCTGTAGTTCTTGACGATGCCATACTTCTTGGCAATCTCGTTCACTTCCTTCAGCGGGTCAAAGGAATAGTCGTAGGGGTTCGCATCAAAGGTAGCATCCTGGCTGATGCTTTCACCATCGTTGGTGCCATAGCTGAAGTTCGGACGGAACATGATGTTCGTCATCGAGTCAGGCTGCCACTCCAGTCGCATCTGACCATTCCACTGGTTCGAACGCGAATAGTTCTGGCTCAGGCTGTTGCCGAATGACGAGGTCGTTCCGCTGTAGAAGCTCTCTGTAGAACTCTTCGAGTAGGTATCGCCATCGCTGTGGTTCCAGCGGATGCTACCATCCAGCGTCAGCTTGTCCTTCTTTTCGTAGTTGATGTTCACACCCGTCATCTTCGTAGCCGTCAAACCCTGACGACCACCACCGAAACGACCACCACCGCCTCCGCCTGGGAATCCCATGTCGTTGGTGTTGTTGGCATTGGTCATCAGGAAGACGTTCAAGTCATTCTGCATCATACCTCCGAAGATACGACCGGCATAGCGGTGCTGCGTACCAGCAGCAAGGTCGGCATTGACCATCACACCTTTGTTCATGCCCTTCTTGATACCAAAGTCAAGTACCGTCTCCTCTTCACCGTCCTCAATACCTGAGACACGAGCCAAATCGCTCTGCTTGTCATAGGCTTTGATACGGTCAATGATATTCGTGGGCAGGTTCTTCATAGCTGTTTTCGTATCACCAGTCATGAATTCCTTGCCATCCACCAGAATCTTCTTCACCTGCTTACCATTAATCTTGACGCTTCCGTCATCGCTCACCTCAGCACCAGGCAGGCGACGCACCAATTCCTCGACCACCGAGCCCTCTGGCGTGCGATAGGCCGAAGCATTATATATAAAGGTGTCGGCCTTCAGGGTCACCTTGGCGGCCTGTCCAGTGATAGTAGCACCCTTCAGCATGATAGCATCGGGCTTCATCATCACATCACCTAAAGCAACATTCTTGTCACCGCTAACGTCAACACGCTTGGTAAAAGGCTTAAAGCCCACACACGTCACCTGCACGATATACTTGCCATCCGAGGGGGCTTTTAGCGTGAATTTACCTTCCATGTTGGTCAGCGCACCCTTCACGAGCGTGCTATCCGTTTTCAATAGTTTTACTGTGGTCTGGGGCAGTGGATCTCCAGTTTCGTCTTCCACTACGGTTCCTGTTACATTGCGCTGAGCCATAGCAACAACTGCTATCAAAGGCATCAGCATGAGTAATAAATGTCGTTTCATAAATACTATAATTGTCTTTTTTCTTGTCTTATGACGCAAACGATTTACAAAAGTTTAATTCATTTTTCATTTTTCATTGAAATTTCTCATCTCTCATTTCTCATTTCTCATTTTTATTTTGTACCTTTGCGCACCGATGGAACCACAGAAAGTTATTATATCCGAAGATTTGCAGCAGTCGCTGACCAACGCCATTGCCGAGGTCCAGCACGACCGCCTGTTCGTACTCACCGACGAGACCACACGACAGCTCTGCTTACCAGTAGTTGCTAATTTCCCGTGCATGAAGAACGCCCATTACATCACCATTCCTGCAGGCGACACCAACAAAACGCTGGAGTCACTAGCACACGTATGGAGTGAACTACAACAGGGCGGTGCCACACGTCATTCACTGATGGTCAACCTCGGTGGCGGCATGGTGACCGACCTCGGAGGATTCGCTGCATCGACATTTAAGCGCGGTATACCTTATATTAATATACCCACCACGCTGCTCTCGATGGTTGACGCCTCCGTGGGTGGCAAGACGGGCATCAACTTCGGAGGCCTGAAGAACGAGGTCGGCGTGTTCAACAATGCCCGCTCCGTCATCCTCGACACCATCTTTCTGCGGACTATGGACAGCGAAAACATCCTCTCCGGTTATGCTGAGATGCTGAAGCACGGACTTATCGACTGCGAAGAGCATTGGGCAGAGCTCCTCCGTCTTCAGGTAGGAGAAAGCTCAAAGTTCAAAGTTCAAAGTTCAAAGTTAGAAAAGAGCGTTGCCGTCAAACAGCGTATTGTACTTGAAGATCCCACCGAACACGGCATCCGCAAAGCCCTCAACCTCGGTCATACCGCTGGCCACGCCTTTGAGTCGCTGGCACTGGAGCGCCGTCCCATCCTTCACGGCTATGCCGTAGCCTATGGTCTCATCGTCGAGCTCTACCTCTGCTGTATCAAAACCGGCTTCCCTGTCGACAAAATGCGCCAGACCGTTTCCTTCATCCGCGAGCACTACGGTAGCATGCCCATCACCTGCGACGACTATCCCAGTCTCCTTGAACTCATGCGCCACGACAAAAAGAACGTTGGCACCACCATCAATTTCACCCTCCTGGGCAATATCGGTGACATCCGCATCAATCAGACTGCCTCGGAAGACGAAATAAAAGAAGCCCTCGACTTCTATCGAGAGGGATAATTCATCTTTACCAAAAGTATCGCCTATCATCACGATAGCAAAATTAAAAGAGAATCCCTTGTTACATCGTAAACGTGAAAAAAAACGTGCAAGTCATAATGATTTGCACGCTTTCTATATAGAGAAATGTATTTTTACTTCACCTCCTCAAAATCAGCATCCTGGATGTTGTCATCCTTCGGAGCGTCCTGCTGAGAGCCTGCCTGCTGGTTGTAGAAGGGACCCTGCTGCTGGTCAGCACCTGGCTGAGGACCGGCCTGTGCACCTGCGCCCTGGTACATCTGCTGTGAGGCAGTCTGCCAGGCAGCGTTGAGGGCATTCATGGCATTGTCGATAGCAGCGATATCACCAGCCTTATGGGCATCCTTCAGCTGCTGAAGAGCTTGTTCAATAGCTGGCTTGTGCTGAGCAGGAATCTTGTCGCCAATCTCGTTGAGCTGGTTCTCCGTCTGGAAAATCATGGAGTCAGCCTGATTCATCTTATCGACACGCTCGCGTTCCTTCTTATCGTTCTCGGCATTCTGCTCGGCCTCAGCCTTCATGCGGTTGATCTCGTCCTGAGACAGACCTGATGAAGCCTCGATACGGATGGCCTGCTCTTTACCAGTAGCCTTATCCTTGGCAGATACCTTCAAGATACCGTTAGCATCGATGTCGAAGGTCACCTCAATCTGAGGAATGCCACGGCGTGCGGGAGCGATACCAGTGAGGTTGAACTGACCGATAGACTTGTTTTGGCTGGCCATCGGACGCTCACCCTGCAGTACATGGATGGTTACCTCTGTCTGATTGTCAGCAGCGGTAGAGAACGTCTCGCTCTTCTTGCAAGGAATGGTCGTGTTGGCCTCGATGAGCTTGGTCATCACACCACCCATGGTCTCGATACCCAGTGTCAGCGGAGTCACATCGAGCAATACGATGTCGCCTACACCACCCTCCTTATTCAGGATAGCACCCTGGATAGAAGCACCTACAGCTACAACCTCGTCGGGGTTCACACCCTTTGAAGGCTCCTTACCGAAGTAGTTCTTTACCAACTCCTGCACAGCAGGGATACGGCTTGAACCACCTACGAGGATAACCTCGTCAATGTCTGCGTTTGACAGCTTTGCATCAGCCATGGCCTTCTGACAGGGAGCCAGACAAGCCTGGATGAGTCCGTGTGCCAGCTGTTCGAACTTGGCACGTGTCAAGGTCTTTACCAAGTGCTTAGGTACACCACCTACAGGCATGATGTACGGCAGGTTAATCTCAGTGCTTGTACTTGAGGACAGCTCAATCTTAGCCTTCTCGGCAGCCTCCTTCAAGCGCTGCATAGCCATCGGGTCGTCCTTCAGGTTGGCACCCTCGTCGTTGCGGAATTCCTGCACGAGCCAGTCGATGATGACTTGGTCGAAGTCGTCGCCACCGAGGTGAGTATCACCATTGGTAGAGAGTACCTCGAAGACACCACCGCCAAACTCGAGGATAGAGATATCGAACGTACCACCACCGAGGTCGAAGACGGCAATTTTCATATCCTTATTGGCCTTGTCGACACCGTATGCCAGAGCGGCAGCAGTCGGTTCATTCACGATACGGCGTACGTTGAGGCCAGCAATCTGTCCTGCCTCCTTGGTGGCCTGACGCTGAGAGTCAGAGAAGTAGGCAGGCACAGTGATAACAGCATCCGTCACCTCCTGACCCAGATAGTCCTCTGCAGTCTTCTTCATTTTCTGCAGCACCATAGCCGAGATTTCCTGCGGGGTGTATTTACGTCCGTCAATGTCAACACGGGGATAACCACCTTCGTTGACTACAGAATAAGGTACGCGCGAGATTTCCTTCTCAGTCTGCTGCCAATTCTCACCCATGAAGCGCTTAATCGAGTATACGGTCTTCTTGGGGTTGGTGATAGCCTGACGCTTGGCGGGGTCGCCAATCTTACGCTCACCATTTTCTACGAAGCCTACGACAGATGGTGTCGTACGCTTGCCTTCGCTGTTAGCGATAACTACCGGTTCGTTGCCTTCGAAAACAGCAACGCAGCTGTTAGTTGTTCCTAAGTCGATTCCAATAATCTTTCCCATAATTCTTTATTTTTATTTGTTATTATTATTCGTATTACTGACAACGAGACATTCGTTGCCATCAAAACGATAGCAAAGCATGTGCCAAAACCCCGTTTGCATGTCATATCATGCCATTTTGTCATACTTTCAAAAAAAAATAATCATTCTATGCTCCAAAATTTGCATTTTTGCATTCTTCTTTGTATCTTTGCACCATCAAATTTGATCAAAAGCGAAAACATCATGATGAAAAGAATGATTATGTTGGCAGGAATGGCTATAGCCATGAATGCTGTCATGGCTCAGGACAACCCGTACATCGTTAAGACGAACAACGTTAAGAAAACTGAGAAGAAGGTCGAGATGATGGGCGATTTACAGTCTGAGGAAGAAATTGAGCCCAAGGACTTCATGGGTAAGAATTTCCGTTTCTATAGTCTTTGTGACTGGAAAGACGGGATGCGTTTTATGGTGATGCCAGAAAAGTATGACTTGTTGGTCAATACTTTTCGCGATTCCAACACTAACAAGGAAGTGAGCAGCGGCAAGTTGCGTCATTTCATCATGGTTTATAAAGGCCATGAGGACATGCCCAATGGTAGAGTCCATATTAATTTCTTCTGCGAAACTGATAACAAGTCTTACTACTACGAATTGCCCAGCGGCACGTTCGATAGCTATTGCTACGGTAAGTTAGGTGTACCGACACTGGCTTATCTGGGTGATGTCGACAAGGCTCGCGAACTGCTGTTAAACCAAACGCTGATTACCCGCACTCAGTTCTTCCGCATTGATACTGAGTATGATGGCGATGGTTATCAGGAGGTGACGATGCCAAAGAACAAGGTAGTAAAGGTTGTGGCTATTGGCGTGGGCACCCGTTCCTTCCCTGTCAAAATAATTGTGGAAGACGAGACTGGCGAGCAGTTCTATCAGAATGTGGCCATGAGTAAGACTAACAGTGGTCTGCGCGATGAAGAGTTTGATGTTGATAATGCCAAATTCCTATTTGAGGGTTCCTTCGAGTACACAGGTGCAGAGATGGCTGTTGCCAGCGACGTGAAGACCTACCTAAACCAGACTGTTCACACAAAGTTTGCCACTTCGATGAGCAGTAAGGGTGCTGGTAAGGTACGCGATGTAAAAGTACCCAAATTCACAGGTTTTATCATCGACGAAATTGTTAAGGATCGTAACAACACGAACTACTATACGCTGACGCTGCGTGAGACTGAGACACGCCGTATATATTATAAGGACATCGTGTTCAATGAGGAGACACGTGCTCCCAGAGAGGATTTCTTCGGCTATCTGTTTGCTATGGGGGACGGTATTACCCGTAATACAACCCTAGAGACCCGTACTGCCATCCGCGAGGGTCGCGTTATTCCTGGCATGACGGTGGAAGAGGTGGAGATGGCAGTTGGTGAGGCCACAACCAAGATTAAGAACGATACCGGTGAAGACTGGATGTATCCGCGTACAAACAGTGTGCTTGTTGTACAGTTCGACAAGGATGGTATAGTGAAAAAGGCTGCTGCGCAATCCAATAAAGTCGGTGGAGGCAGTATTGGAAATGCACGTCGTCGCGCAGCTCAGCAAAGCTCAAATGCTGGCAGGGTATCAGGCAACGGTACATCGTCAAGATTACAATAAACAAATAAAAAAAAGGTAAGAACAGGTTAGTTTCTTACCTTTTCTTTTTGTATGATTCCTGACGCTATTGTTTATTGGAAATAGCCTCCATGATTTTGACTTCTAACTCCTCGCAAAGTTCAGGGTTATCCTTCAACAGAGCCTTCACGGCATCACGGCCCTGACCCAGTTTGGATTCTCCATAGCTAAACCAAGAGCCACTCTTCTTGATGATTTCATACTCAGTAGCCAAATCAACTATTTCGCCAATCTTCGAGATACCCTCACCAAAGGTAATCTCAAACTCTGCCTTGCGGAAGGGAGGAGCCACCTTGTTCTTGACCACCTTTACCTTCACCTGGTTGCCGATGGGTGTGTCACCGTCTTTCAAGGTCTGTGTCTTGCGAATGTCTAAGCGTACAGAGGCATAGAACTTCAGAGCGTTACCACCCGTGGTCGTCTCTGGGTTACCGAACATCACACCAATCTTCTCGCGCAACTGGTTGATAAAGATACATGTGGTGTTTGTCTTGGCAATGGTCGACGTCAACTTACGCAGGGCCTGGGACATCAGACGAGCATGCAGACCAACAGCAGAGTCGCCCATATCGCCTTCTATCTCTTTCTTCGGAGTCAGAGCAGCAACGGAGTCTACTACGAGAATGTCAATAGCACTGCTGCGTATCAGCTGGTCAGCAATCTCCAACGCCTGTTCACCATTGTCTGGCTGAGAGATATACAGATTATTCACATCGACGCCTAACTTCTCGGCATAGAAGCGGTCAAAAGCATGCTCTGCATCAATAAAGGCAGCCACACCACCATTCTTCTGGGCCTCAGCAATGGCGTGAATAGCGAGTGTCGTCTTACCTGACGATTCCGGACCATATATCTCAATGATACGTCCACGAGGATAGCCGCCAACGCCCAATGCTGCATTCAGACTAATAGAGCCGGTTGGTATCACTTCGACGTTCTCAATCTTCTCATCGCCCATTTTCATGATGCTGCCTTTACCGAAGTCCTTCTCAATCTTCTGCATGGCAGCCATCAGGGCTTTCATCTTTTGTTCCTGCGGGCTTAGCTGCTCCGCTTCTTTTTCTTTCTTTGCCATATTCTTGATTTACAATTTAATTAATCGACCTTGGTCGCTTTGCACCTTCAGGTCAAAGAATTTACGATTTACAATTTATTGGGCTATTTGCTCATTTAACAATTACAGTTCCAAGTCGCCATCATGGATCTCGTGCCAAGGCAGGCCCTGCTTGTTCAGCTGCTCCATGAAGGGATCGGGGTCGAATTCTTCGACGTTGTGAACACCCGGCT
The DNA here is from genome assembly GCA_045131435.1 of Prevotella sp. Classification (GTDB taxonomy): domain Bacteria; phylum Bacteroidota; class Bacteroidia; order Bacteroidales; family Bacteroidaceae; genus Prevotella. Next base: position 68,201 of record JBGUQW010000108.1, on the reverse strand, counting down.
TTTTCCACAGGCCCTTGCAGAACATCATGGCACCAATCATGGCTGGAACGCCAGTGGTATAGCTAACTCCCTGCATACCGGTTTCTTCATAGGCAGCACGGTGCGAACAGTTATTATAGACATAGTAGGTGTGCTCCTTCCCATCGTTGCCGATACCACGGATGCGGCAACCGATAGAGGTCTCGCCCTCATAGTTCTCACCGAGATCTTGTGGGTTTGGCAATACAGCCTTTAGGAACTGCAGGGGAACTATCTTCACTTTAGCAGTACCACTGCCATCAGCCAATGGAGCCTCGTACTCCACTTCGTCAATGCGACTCATACCGATATTCTGAATCACCTCGAGATGCTTCAGATACTGCTGTCCGAAGGTCATCCAGAAACGGGCGCGTTTGATAGTGGGATAGTTGATAACCAACGACTCAATCTCTTCATGGTGCAGCAGATAGCTGTCGCGCGGACCAATATTCGGATAGGTCAAGTCCTTGTGAATCTCCAATGGTTCCGTCTCTACCCATTTACCGTCTTCCCAATAGAGACCCTTTTGGGTAATCTCGCGGATATTAATCTCAGGATTGAAGTTAGTGGCGAAAGCCTTATGGTGGTCGCCTGCGTTACAGTCCACGATATCCAGATACTGAATCTCCTTGAAATGATGCTTGGCAGCATAGGCCGTATAGATGCTGGTGACACCTGGGTCGAAGCCACAGCCGAGGATAGCAGTAAGACCGGCTTTCTCGAAACGTTCGCGATAGGCCCACTGCCAAGAGTATTCAAAGTGTGCCTCATCCTTAGGCTCATAGTTGGCTGTGTCCAGATAACTGCATCCGCAAGCCAGACAGGCATCCATGATCGTCAGATCCTGATATGGCAGGGCGAGGTTGATGACCAGTTCAGGCTTGTATTCATTAAACAAAGCCTTCAGCTGTTCCACATCGTCAGCATCCACCTGAGCTGTTTTGATATCCAGTTTGTAGCCCGCTTTGTGAATATCGTCTACAATCTTGTCACATTTCGCCTTACGACGACTGGCAATCATAAACTCCGTAAACACGTCAGCGTTTTGTGCAATCTTAAACGCTGCTACTGTTGCGACGCCACCAGCGCCAATCATTAATACTCTACTCATAGTTTTATTTCGTTATTCGTTATTTCGCTATTACGACATTACGCCATTCCGTTCAATTCTTCCGATTTGATTCCCAGAGCCGCCATCAGTGAGAAGCCGAGAATTTCCTGGCGGAAGTTGCCACCCTCCATAGGCTGCATGGTCAGCACTGTGATGCGCTTCTCATCATCTGCATGCCGGAGCCCCTCGCGTACCTTATTATATATATGCTCCGCATTTGGCACTACAACGAGACGCTGCACCTCCTTGGCATTAGCCAGCACCTGCATGGAGTCGATGAAGAGATCGTCCATCGTAGTCAGGTCTTCCACCTTGACACAGCTGATCAGAAATTCGCCCAAGCGTCCCTTGAAAGCCTTTCCATCCAGTTCTTCCACAGTTCCAGGGATAAAGTTTTCCATTTTGGATGGTTTATGCAGCAAAACCACCTGTGTCTGATGGTCGCCCTCGCGCAATCCGCCATCCAGGGCTACGCACTCCAGCCACTGTGCCATATCGGCCTGCGGAATCCTTCTTCCCAGCATCCGTTCGAAGTTGACGATGAGGTCAAACGCCACCTTGTCGACGTAGTCTGCATCGACAAGAATGACGTTATTACTCCATTTATCTCTGTTTTCGTTCATTGGCTACAAAGGTACGAATAAGTAAGCAAAAAAACAAAGGAATTGAACGAATATTTTTCATTTTATGATGACAATAGGACAGAATGTTCGTCTTTTATACAACAAAAAGCAAGAAAATTTGCGAAATTCAAGGATTATTCCTATATTTGCAGGCGAAAACTTATTACTAATTCAAATTTATAACGTTATGAAGAAAATTTTTACTTTAATTGCAATGGCCTTCGTTGCCATGAGTGTTAATGCACAGGATGTTGATCCCAACAATCTCTATCCTGCCAAAGAAATTGTCATGGATGACATCCATTGGTATAGTGGTCCACAAGCTAAAGCTTTAAAGAACATGACCATTGACAAAACGGACATCAATGATGAAGCAAGCACAAAGTTATATAATGTATTAGGTGATGGTAATGCCTACAAGGAAATCTTGGCTGAATGTTTCTATTCAGAGGACAAAGGTGATGACGTTATCCGTCCTTATTACACTTATATTGATTATGTAAATGGCGAGACGGGTATTCCTGCCTTCGGCTTGTATTATAAGTTTAGCCCTTCAAAAGCAGGTAAATTGAAAGTACAAGTATGGGTTAATAAAGGAAACCGTAAAACGGTCATTGTAAAGGGATCTACAGGGGCACCATTGTCCTATGGCTCAGACTACCAGTTTGAAGGTTATGTCAATGGTCAGACTAAGCCAACAACCACACCCGTCATAGATGAACAAACTGGTGAGCAGAAGATAGACAATGACCAAAATCCCGTATGGGTTATGGAGCTTATTCGATTCTCTGCTGAAGAGATGTATCAGCGTTGGGTAGATGCTGGCTCTAAGCAGTTTGTACTTGATGCAGGAAATCAGCCTCTCTGGGGTTGGCTGACATTTGACGTGGCAGCAGGTGAAACATATTATCTTTTCCAATTGTCTTCTCAGCTTGGTTTTGGTGGTTTTGAGTTTGAGGGCGAGAAGTATGAAGCAGCTCCGAATGGTGAACTGGCGTCTGAATTTGCTGCAGTCGTAGATGCATCCACATCTATTGCTAACAATGCAGGAACAACTGGTAAGTCTGTTGTTAGTTTCCAGACTGCCAGCATGCAAGTTGAGGCTGTTGGAAGTGCTACTCCTACCTCTGTAGTCCCCGATGGTTATACTCCTGGTGGTGGTTCAGGCATCAGCACTGTAAAGGCTGAGAATGCTAATGCTGTTCGCTACAACATGGCTGGTCAGAAGGTTAATGACAGCTTTAAGGGCATCGTCATTGAGAATGGCCGCAAGTTTATGAGCAAGTAATACAATCTCTATAAGTGATATTAGCGGAGCACCTAACCAAGGTACTCCGCTAATTATATAAAGTGACACTATGAAAAGACTTCTGACGGCTTTGGCGGCCATAATCAGCATAACAGCCAGTGCACAAAGGACAGAGCTGCTGGCATTTCCCACTGCTGAGGGCTTTGGCAAGTACGCCTCTGGTGGACGCGGAGGCAAGGTGGTCGAGGTGACCAACCTCAACGACAACGGTGAGGGTTCCCTGCGCTGGGCTCTGACAGAGGCAGGCAAGGAGAATGCCACCATTGTGTTTCGCGTCAGTGGCATCATCAACATAGGCCCTAATCCCAAACGTCCTAAGGAGAACTCTATCCGTGTTGCACTAAAGAACGTCACCATTGCCGGACAGACGGCACCAGGTGAGGGAATTCTGATTCGTGGTGGCAAGCTGAACCTGGGCGGTTCCGAGAATGTCATCATCCGCAACATCCGTTCGCGTCTGGGTGTCAAGGAGCTGGAACGTCAGGAGGGCGAATCCGATCAGGACTATAAGAAGCGCTGCTTCATTGACGGTGGTGCCATCGGTATAGAGAATGCCCGAAACATCATTATCGACCACTGCTGCTTTGGCTGGAGTGGCGAGGAAAACATCACCATGTACGACAACCATTACACCACCGTCCAGTGGTGCATCATTCATGAAGGTCTCCACAATGCCGGCCACAAGAAAGGTGTACGTGGCTACGGATGCCAGTGGGGAGGCTCACCCGCTACGTTCCACCATAATCTGCTGGCCAACAACGACAGCCGCAGTGCCCGCATCAATGGTGCCTCGAATCCTCATGGCGATAAGAACGTCCTTCTGGAATACGTCAACAACGTCAACTTCAACTGGGGACGTCGCAACTCATGCTATGGCGGTGAGAACGAGGCTGGTGAAGGAAGCAGTCATGAGTGCAACTTCGTGGGCAACTACTACAAGCCCGGTCCTGCACATCCTTATGATAATGTGCTGATAGAACTAAGTCAGGCCCGTAAGGGCAAGACGCTCACAGGCCCCTCGTTGTGGTATCTGGCCAATAACATCATGGAGGGACAAAAGATGAAGGACAGCTGGCAGCTTGTCAGCAACAAGACAGGCTTCAGTATTGAACAAATGAAGCATCAGAAGCCCTTTGGCACGTCCGATTACGAGCACTATCTCGTATCTGCCGAATCTGCCAAGAAAGCATATAAGCATGTATTGCAGAAGGCTGGCACTATCCATCGCGATGCCGTCGAACAGCGTATCGTCGAGGATGTCAGGAGTGGGCATCCCCGTTATATGGGCGTCACGGCCAACAAACCCGGCATCATCGATTCCCCTGCTGACGCAGACGGCTGGCCTGCCTATGCTGCTGCCACCCCAGTCGTTGATGACGACCACGATGGTATGGCTGACGACTGGGAGCGTGCCAACGGTCTCGACCCCACGAATCCCGATGATCGTAATAAGGTAATTTCCTCTAAAGGTTATACTGCCTTGGAAATTTATCTGAACAGTTTGATGGGTGAATAAACGAAAACCTGTCAGCGTGGTTCCAAAATCTCCAATATGCGCTGATGGCACTGTTCCATCAGCCATTTGGGCGTGCTTGTAGCACCACAGATGCCTACCGTCTCGATACCCTCAAGCCACTCAGGATTGATTTCTTCTGGACCCTCTATCAGATGACTGTTAGTATTGACACGCAGACACTCATTAAAGAGTACTTTGCCATTTGAGCTCTTATGCCCACAGACAAAGAGGATGAGATCGTGGCGTGAGGCGAACTGCGAAATGTTCGGCATGCGGTTGGCCACAGAACGGCAGATGGTATCGAAACTCTTGAATGTTGCTTCAGGCGAAATATGCTGCTGGATGTAGTCGATGATACGATGGAACTCATCGAGCGACTTGGTAGTCTGCGAATAGAGATAGATGTCGCGTGAGAAATCCAAGCGTTTCACTTCGTCGAAGTTCTCAATGACGATGGCGGTGCTTTGCGTCTGTCCGACAAGACCCAGCACTTCGGCATGACCTTTCTTGCCGAAGATGACGATTTGGGTGTTTGGTGATGGGTGATGGGTGTTGGTTATTTCATACTGTCGTTTGATGCGTTTCTGCAGTTGGAGTACCACAGGGCAGGTGGCATCGATGATTTCGATATTGTTACGACGCGCCAGCTCGTAAGTTTCAGGAGGTTCTCCGTGTGCACGCAGCAGCACTTTGACATCGTGCAGACGTGCCATGTCGTCGTGGTTGATGGTGACAAGCCCCATTTGGCGCAGACGCTCGCACTCCATACCATTATGTACAATGTCACCCAGACAATAGAGCGTAGTACCCTTTGCCAGTTCCTCTTCTGCCTTCTGAATGGCAGTGGTCACACCGAAACAGAAGCCGCTACCATTGTCGATTTCAATTTTAAGCATGCTTCAGGAAATCATAATACATATCTAACAGACTCTGAGCAGCAGTGAATGACGTCTGCTGACCAGCCAGAACAGTTTGTTCGACCTCCTTCAGATGCTGTCGGATGGATGGATTGTTATAGAACGAAAGGCGCAGGTGTTCGTTGATACTCTCGTACATCCAGTATTTCGACTGCTCATTGCGACGATAGTCGAAGTAGCCATTAGCCTTAACAAAGTCAATGTACTCGTATATCATGTCCCAGACCTCCTTGATGCCATAGCCATAGAAGCCGCTGTAGCACAGCACCTTAGGCAACCATCCACTCTCAGGCATGGGGAAGAAGTGCAGAGCGTTGCGGAAGTTGGTAGCAGCCATCTGGCACTTGTCGACATTTTCTCCGTCGCACTTGTTGATGACGATACCATCGCTGATTTCCATGATGCCACGCTTGATACCCTGCAGCTCATCACCCGTTCCTGCCAACTGGATGAGCAGGAAGAAGTCGACCATCGAGTGGCAGGCCGTCTCACTCTGTCCTACACCAACAGTCTCGACGAAAATCTTGTCAAAACCAGCAGCCTCGCAAAGAATGATTGTCTCACGCGTCTTACGAGCCACACCTCCCAAAGAGCCTGCCGTCGGACTAGGGCGTATGAACGAATCAGGATGTGTGCTGAGTTTCTCCATACGCGTCTTGTCACCCAGAATACTACCCTTCGAACGTTCAGACGATGGGTCGATGGCCAGCACAGCCAGCTTGCCACCTTTCTCCTTGAGCACATGAACACCAAACTCGTCGATGCTCGTCGACTTACCAGCTCCAGGAACACCGCTAATGCCCACACGAATACTGTTGCCACTATAGGGCAGGCACTTGTTGATAACCTCCTGAGCCTTGGCCTGATGATCAGGATTGACACTCTCCACCAGTGTTACTGCTTGTGAGAGAATGGTGACATCGCCTTTAACGATGCCCTCTACCATCTCAGCAGGTGTCAGTTCACGACGACGAAAGCGGTTGCGCTTCAGATAGGGATTGATGATGGAAGGCTGCTCGACGCCACTGTTGACTTGCAAGCCTGCGTATTCTGAACTATTCTCTGGATGCTCCATATTTTGATTTGAGATTTGAGAGTTGAGATTTGAGATTTATTTGGCATCGATGGTAATGGTCACCTTGGGCCGATGAGGATCATTGGTAATCATCAGAATACGGGGATGTGTGCGCACTTTCTGAAGGTCGGCATGAATAGCCGTAATCTTCAGCTTAGTAGACTCACCAGGCAGCAGACGACTCTTTGCCAGCGAGATGCGCAGACCTGGCGTAAACATCTGTAACGAGGAGATAACCAGTTCCGCATGTCCTTGGTTGGTAATGTCGAGGACAGCTGTCTTCTTAGCCTTTCCCTCAAAGTCAATGGTCACCTGTTCGCTTGACAGCTGCATACGGGCAGCCTGTGCCTTCTGAGCCTCCGTCAGTCCGGACAATGCTGGCAACAACACGGCAGAGACACCAATCTCGTGGTCTGGGCTAACCTTATCACCAGGATTGCCAGCCAGATAGACAGACGTCTGGGTCAGTCCATAGTCGTGTAACAGCGACGAGTTCAGGGTGACGGTGATAATACCTACCTCTCCTGACGTGAGCCTTTCGGGAGATATCGTTGCCGTAAGATATGGTGGCAGATGCATGAGGTTCGGGCGATAGTCGCTCGTACCATTATTATATATGTATAACTCCTGCACCAGTTGGTCACCACGACTGACGTCATCAAATTCCAACTCATTCTTGTCGAGGCGCAGGTCGCCCATGTCAATGGGGAAGTTTGCCGAGAGATCAACATAGTTTTCCAATACGACACCTTTCATCGTGATGTAGACTGGTTTCTTGGACGCATTGCTGATGATGGCAGCCTGATGGCTGAAGTGTCCCAGCTGGCGACCATTATAGGTCATCCGTATCTGGAACTTGTCACCTGAACCAATCTCGCCACGTGGAAAGTCTACCGTTGTACAGTAGCAGTCGGGCTTGACATCCTCTATGCGCAGACGACGATTGCTCTTATTCTGACATTCGAAGACTGCAGTAGCAGGTTTCTGGTAGCCCATTCGTCCGATGTCTACCGTAGTCTTTTCAATGAGGAGTTTCTGGGCAGCAACAGGTAAGGCTGCCAACAACAATAATGAAGGTATAATGAGTTTTCTTTTCATCGTTCTATTTTACTTGTAGGGTTATTGATGGTGCAGTCGCACGATACTCCGGAGCATAGGCACACTGCACAATGCATGTACCACTTTCGTAGGTTCCTGCACGATCTATATAGTATTCCGTCTCTATCACATGCTTGCCTTTGGCGAGTCCGTAGTAATAATAATTTGTGGCATAGTCCTTGGGCGACACATAGGCACCATTCTGATAGCCAGACAATTGGCGGACAGGTTCCATGCATGCCGCACGACGGTCTACGACTTGTACGAAGTCGATATCACGGGTGGTCTCAATGGTGATGCGCACCTTGATGCGATCACCGACCTGATAGGTGATGGGTGTTGGGTGTTGGGTGATGGGTGTTGGGTGTTGGGTGTTAGGGGTTAGAACCTCGCGCTTCACGGTGATGCCACTATTACTCTGTTCTATTTCGTTGGTTTTCTGGAAGAACTGTGCATAGACGGCACCCCACGAAGTACCCTCACTGGTCTTGGTAGCCGTAAAGGTCTTACCCTGAGGTTCCTGGATGGCAGTCTTCACATAGCCGACGCCTGCAGTAGCCTGAGGGACATCGACGGGAGAACCGTCGATAGCGAGCACGGTCTGTTCCTTCGTTGCCAGAAGACTGTTGTTATTATTCAGGAATGCCCAGATGGCATTGACACTGTTGATGGGGGTGCCCCAAGCCTGTGTACGCTTCTCCTGCAAGAGCCAGCGACGCATTTCGTCAATCGTCTGTAAATCGCTGGGCGTCACTGCTTGAATGGCCTCAATGGCAGCCACCTCGGTGGGAATCTTATAGTCGTACCAAGAGTAAGAGGCACGACGTGTATCATAGTAACGTCCCATCTCCTCTGTATAGACGGTATATTCCTTCAGACTCTGCACATATTCTGCAGCCTTCTTCGCCTCGCCATGCTTGGAGAGGACAATAGCTGTAAGGGCTTTCTCGTAGATAGTCTGACGCTTGATATCCTTCTTCAGCAAAGCAATAAGGTAGTTGTTGGCCGTTTTAACATCATTAGACAGCTGACGTCCGTCGAGGGCACAGAGGTAGAGCCAGCGCAGGGCCGTAAACGAGGGGAACGAAGGTTTACGGCCCTTCTTCTCCTGCTTTTTCAGTTCCTTTACCAAGTCTACCATCTCCTTGCCGATATACTTGAAGGCCTTGTCCTGCATCTGCTTCATATCGTTCTGCTGACCAGCCATCACATTCAGGCGAATCAGCATCTCTTCAACAGCTACTGTGATATACGTGCTACCCTGCATACCAGGATACCACGAGAACGAGCCGTCGGGGTTTTGCAACTTCTGCAACTTCTCAACAGCAGTGCTGAGTCGGTTGTTGATGCCGTTCTCGTCGAAGAAGTCGGCCAAACGCTGCTTTTGTTCGCTTTCACGGTCTGCAGCACGTACCCACGGTGTCTCAGCCAGAACCAGATCTTTCAATTCCTGGTTCTTTTCTAGTTGAGAGTTGAGAGTTGAGAGTTGAGTGTTGAGAGATTCGCGCTTCCACTGTTCAAAGGTGGTCTTGACCTGTGGACTTTGCTTGAGCAACGTCTTGGCCAGCAGGTTCGAGTAGTAGGAGGCTGCCTGGTCTATAGCGCTGTGTTCCCAAGGCTGTCCGACAGTGGCCAGGCTTTGTACCATCAGCCAAGCCGGATTGTTGGTATATTCGATGGTCAGTTTCTGTTGCGTGGTTCCTGCAGGGAAGAGTTTTGTCAGGTCAATGCTCTTCACACCCGGTTCGTGCTGCGTATAGGGTACTGTCTTCGTGACATATTCGCGATCAGGCAGTATAGGCAAATAATGCTGTTCGCCATCGCTGAAGCCTTCACCCACGGCACTGACCTTGCAGACAAGCAGAGATACGTTGAGCGATGAACATTGAACGTTGAACGTTGCTGAGCCTGTCTTGCCAGCCTCAACGCTGAAGGGTTGCTCCTGTTCGTAGACTACCTGATTAGTCTCAGGGGCTATGAGTTGCAGCTTGGACTTGCCACTGGCCGTTTTCTCACCAGTATTGAAAATGCGGGCAGAGATCTGAGCCTCATCACCCATACGGATAAAGCGAGGCACATTAGGTTGTATCATGACGTCCTTCTGGGCCACTGCCTCACCCTCAATACTGCCAAACAGCATGTTGACGGTATTGGCGACACCCATGAAACGCCAAGTGGTCAGACTCTCGGGCAGCGTGAACTTCATGGCTACCTGTCCCTTTTCGTCTGTCGTCAGCATGGGATAACAGAAGGCGGTCTCGTTCAGATTCTCGCGCATCTGAACGCTTTCTTCCTGTCGTGGTTCTGTCGAAACACCATATCCCACCACAACGACCTCATCCTGTTCGCCGACAACTTCCTTGGCTTTCAGAACCTCCCCAGCCCCTTCGTCATTACCCATCACATCAAAGGCACCGATGGCTGTTTCCTCCACCATAGGCGATGCAGCCATCGCAAGTTTTCTGCTTCCCCTGACTCTCATCGTTTCATAGAACACCATGTGATAGCGCGGATAAACACTACTGTCGAAATGGCTGAACACCAAATTCTTCACAGTCAGTGGTGTCTGATACTGCTGGGAGGCAGACCAACGTAATTGATAACTTTCACGGAACTGCCAGTAAGTAGAAGGCTGCGACAAATAACTGCTGGGCGAGAACGACCACTGGTGCTGTTTAATCTGGTCGAGGCTCTTATCATAGAGCACAGCCATCAACGAGGCATCAGCAGGTGTACCGTCAGGATTCTTGATTTTCAGCGTCCATTCTTCCTGCTGACCAGGAGTCAGACGGTCGCGGAAAGTCTCCCACGTCAGTCGCAGCCGTTTGTCGGGCATCGGACGTCGAATGGTCTGCTGGTGTTTGTAGCACACACCGTCCTTGAGCCAAGCATAGGTCACGAGCAGGCCATTGCCGTATTCCTCCTTATACACAAATTTCCTATTGAGAAGTTCTGCATTCTTCCTTACCGCACCCTGCTCTATGACCTTGTCGCCGGCATAGATAGCATAGACCATATAGAGGTCAGGATCGCTGGAACCCACCTGCAGAGTGACAGGCTTCCCGTCGTTGGGGAACTGCGAATCAGAACAGTAGAACCAGTCGTGGGTCTTCGAGGCCGGTTTCGTGTCATCAAGCCCGAATACCACAAAGGTCATGTCTATCGAGTCGCCTTCGCACACAGCCTCTAAGCGGTGCGAGCCGCTTTTAAATTGATAATTGACAATTGACAATTGAGAATTAGCTGCGCACTCCTTCCACTTGCCACCATCAAGTCGATATTTGACAGTACCCTCTATCTCCTTGCCTGCTGCATTACGACGCGAGAAGGTCACCTCGGGCATCTCGTCATTGCGCACCTTCTGGGGAAGGTCGCAGGTCAGTGCCGTAGGCTTCGTACCCAACGGCAGACTCAACGAGCCATGATGGGTCTCGCCTGCAGCATCGGTCACATCAGCCTCAGCCACAAAGGTGAAGTACATGGGACTGCTGTCCAGATCGTCCTCTGGCAGACGCATGGGCATCACCACCTCAAACGTGCCATCGTCACCAGTAGTGGCCTCGCCTTCGTAGACGACTTCCTTTTCCAAGGCATTGCCGAAATAGCCGCCCTCCCAATACCAGGAGTAGCTGAGCCACCAATAGGCCACCTGACGACGAACGGTATACTTCACTTTGGCATCTTGAACAGGTACACCGGCATAGCTCATAGCCTTACCCTGTGCACGAACGGTGTCGCCAGCCTGATAGGACTCCTTGTATTCAGGGAACTCCACCTGGAATGTCGGACGTTTGTACTCCTCGACGCTGATGCTGGTCGAACTATTATTGACACGTACTGTAAAACGTCCGTTCAGCAGACCTTGGTGCAGCATGAACTCTGTGGCACACTTACCAAAACGGTCAGTGGTCAGCTGTTGCTCCGCCACCAGTTTGTAGTTGGCATCACGCAACTCTGCAGTGACGCGCTTGCCCTCAACAGCCACATTGTCCAAAGCAGACTGCTCCTTCCAAATAATAGCTGACACATGCACCGTCTGACCTGGACGATAGATGCTGCGATCAGTAAATACGCTGGTATGTTCATTGTCATACTCACGCCCATAATAGGAATAGCGTCCATACGCATTCATGGGCGGATTGTAGACATCCGTCTTCGTATAGGCAAAAAGCTGTGAAGGGGTACGGTCTCCAAACTTATGGAGCACCTCACCCTGCTGGTTACAGGTCAGTTCCTCCGTCTTTTCCGGCTGTTTCCAGCTTTTACGATACGACAGGCGCAATGTGGCCCTGGGAATGGGTTGGCCTGTTTGGGCATCGACCACCACATAGCGCATCTGCTCATCAGGCATGGTCTGCGACAACACTCTCACGCCAGACACGAAGTATAGTTGACGTGAAGTCTCCGTCTGGGGCGACGAAAACTCTATCATATAGACGCCAGGTGCCAGACCTGCCAACAGGATGGAATCCCTGAAGGTCTCGTAGTCAGCATGCCCTGAGAACTGCAGCGTTCTCGTCAGGTCTGTCCTGCTCTTCAACTGAGACTTCAGAATCTTGTAGTCTTTCTCATCATTGGGATTCAGCTGCGTGTCACCCTTCAGCGACGTCTCATAGACGTTCATCGTCAACGTCTGGATATTCCGTAACGACTCCAGTTTAATCATTTGCGGCTTATTGGGAATACCCACATGTTCAGGCATATTGGCCACAAAACGCGGACGGATCATGTCACGTTCCACATTACGAAACCAGTTGGCACGTTGCCATGAACCCCACTTCTTCAGCGACTCACGCAGATAGGTGATACGCTCAGCAACGGTATATTCTCCCTCTTTATTGTCCATCAATCCAAAACGCTTGATGGCAATCTCGCAGGCTTCAGGCAGGTCACCATAGACCTCAATCAGCGAGTCGAGGGAGGCAATGTTGTCAAAAGCATTTATACCTGTCAGACATGCAGCACGACGATTGCCGACCTTCGTGTAGTAGTTGTGCATCCACTGCCACGCGTCCAGTTCGCGACCAATCACGTTGAGCAGGTCGTCGTCATAGTACGTCTTGCTGTCCTTGCCATTCATGACGAAAGGATCATACACGTCAGCCTTTACCTTCGCCAGCGTCTCAGGATTCTTCATGGCCTGCTGGCGATAAGCCTCAACCTTCGTAGCAGCATCCTCGCCCAACTGACGGCTATTGTCCTGATAAATCTGCGACAACACGGTACTATAGACAGCCTTCAAGGCCTTATCCTGCGTGCGTTCTGACTCCTGTTCCAAGCGCTTGACGGCTGGCAACAACGAATCGGGAGCCACCTCGGCCTGCAGCTGCGAGTACAGCAGTGTCGACTTCAGCAGCTGACCATAGTCACCAGCTTTCTGAGCCTTCACCTCTATCTTCTGCAGGTGTTCCATAGCGGTTTTTGGCAAGTCCTTCTTCTGGGCTTGCTCCACCTGTTTCCACAACTCCTGATATGTCTGACTGAATAATCCCATGGGCACAAGCAGCATGGCTGCTATCATGATTAACAGTTTCTGTTTCATACATGCGTGATTTATTAAGGTACAAAGGTACAAATTAATTAAGAATTAAGAATTAAGAATTAAGAATTATTTTGTATCTTTTCCTATATATAACGCTCTTCCGCCTCGTCTGCTTGGAGCAAACGCCTCAGTAAGTGCCTTCAAACGCCCCAGAAGGTGCCTTCAAACGCCTTGAGAGCACGGAGCAAACGGGGCGTAAGGCCCAAGCACACCAGCTTGCAGCGAACGGGAAAAGATATTGCAGCGGGCAGGAAAAAGTCTTGCAGCGGACGGGGAAAAATCTTTCAGCGGACGGGAAAAAGTCCCATCTAACATAATAATTGACGCTGAAAACTTACTGCAAAGATACACATTTTTAAGGAAAAATGCAAGAGTAAACAGCAATTTTTTCACTCGATGTCCTACATTTAGCTTTTTTGTGAATGCCTCCACAAGAACTGCCCTTCTTTCTATTCATTGGAAAGTGACTGAACCTCAAACAATAAACAGCACAAGCCCCCTTTGCAGTCGAAGCTTGTGCTGTTTGTACTCATATAATAGATTACAACACCACTTTTATGCTCTTGTTTCCTATCTTCACGATAGCGACGGTACCTTCGTTTTGGTTCATTCCAATGATAGCTGTACCATTATGGCTTACAGTATTTCCTATCTGCATGCCATCTATTGTGTAGACTGTTACTTGTGTACCATCGTCAGCACCTTCAATGGTTAGCCAGCCATCTTCGCTCTTGATGAGAACTGGTAAGGCTGGTACTTGGACTGTGCCAGTTGAAATACTTGGCATTTGGTCAATCCAACACAATGTAATACTTGCAACATCCGAGTTCTCGTAACCAGTCTTGGTTGCATACACACTGACGTTATATGTTGCCGTCAGTGAGATAGTTGCATCATAATGTTTCTTAATGTCCGTATCTGTAATGTCTGTCACGAACTGAGCACCCTCTGTTGCACAAGTCATCTTCAGTTGTCCATTCTGATAAGTAATAGAAGGCTTTGCACATTTCTGAGTTTCAGGTGTTGTACCATCCAATGCAACAATGCTTTTGAAGTTTTTCCAAGGCTCAGCCTGCCGATAGGTATTCACAGAACTTGAAGGTACATGCAAGGTTGCATAATCGATATAAGAACCATCAAAAGCATTACTATAAGTATTTGGTACATTCTCGGCATAACAATAAACATCTTTTAGTTCTGGACAATAACGAAATGCCCAACTGTTGATTACTCTGATTCCATTGCCTATAGTCACAGAAGTTAAGCCACTGCAACTATAGAAAGCAGAATTATCAATGAAAGTTACGCTGTTTGGAATGGTGACGGAGGTTAAGCCAGTGCAACGACAGAAAGCACCATCGCCAATAGATGTCACGCTGTTAGGAATAGTGATGGATGTTAAACCACTGCAATCACAGAAAGCACCTCTATCAATGGAAGTTACGCTGTTTGGAATGGTGACGGAGGTTAAGCCACTGCAGCCAGAGAAAGCAGAATTGTAAATGGTAGTTAAGCTGTTTGGAATGGTGACGGAGGTTAAGCCAGAGCAATTATAGAAAGCAGCCCAGCCAATAGATGTCACGCTGTTAGGAATAGTGACGGAGGTTAAGCCACTGCAACCACAGAAAGCGAGAGCGCCAATAGATGATACGCTATTGGGAATAACCAAATCAGTTATTTCACTTCCATTCATATATAGATGATGAGCGCAGTTAAGTGGATTTGATCCATAATCAGAGAACTGAATTCTGCACCATGCATCTAAATCAGTAATATGAACAGCGGTTAAGCGTGTGCAGGCATAGAAAGCCTCCCGACGAATAGATGTCACGCTGTTGGGAATAGTGACAGAGGTTAAGCCACTGCAACCTTCGAAAGCCTCCTCGCCAATAGATGTCACACTATTAGGAATAGTGATGGAGGTTAAGTCCCTGCAATAAGAGAAAGCAGATTTGCCAATAGATGTCACGCTGTATTCCGTATTATTATATATGACGGAAGAAGGAATGTTAACAGCCCCTTGATATTTGTTTGGATTACTTGTTACTTCAGCTTCCTTTGTTTTAGAAACCAAATTGTAATAAATACCATCAATCTCAACTGCATCAGCCATTGCTACCATCGGGAGCAATGCCATTAATAAAGAAATAATAATCTGTTTCATAATTGAATTCATTTAATAATGTTTATGTAATTAATCTTTTCTGCGTTCACTCTATTTTTTTACTTAGCCCAACTTTGACACTAGGTATCAAAGTTGGGTTGAGAAATTGGATTCTTTTATGCCAATATATTCACAATTCTCGTATTTAATTTTCTCTTTATATTGACTAACGCCATACATTTGGGGGTCGTTAATATAGTCGATATAGCTTTTTACTACTGCCTCATATCGTTCTTTTGCTTTACCATCGAACACCACAAAATGCCATTTAGCATCATCTTGCACATTATACAGCACCTTTTCAAAATAGGGCTTATCTACTGGAGATAGCGAATGTCCAAAAACAACAATATTTGAAATTCTTGACAAAGAGCTAAAGAAACCTGAATGCTGTTTGATGATGTTTCGGACAGGCTTCTTTAATGCATTTGCTTCACCAGATAGATATTGTAATGCTTTCTCTATATTGATATTAGAAGGATAATCTGGCCATTTAGGGAACTCTTTGTTATGTCCAGTTACTAAATCGTCTAAATCCTCGCAACAATGATGAATATGAACTATTTTCTCTGTAGGTATATTATAAATTCTCTCAAGTAACATAGTGTAATTGAAGGAGAGATATAAACTGCTCTTAGATAAAGGCAACATTGGCTTTACATTAGAAATGTTAGTATCGGCTATCCATTCTTTAAGATACAACGGTATTTTAACAATAGTTTTGTGCAATCTTTGAGCTGCTCGTTGTTGATAATTCTCATCAAAAAATGCATTTTCTTCGAGTCCTGAATATTGTTCTTGGATTTTATTAATATCTATATCGCCCAAAGCTTCCTCAAAGTCTTGCCACAAATGATTACCATGAATACCGTGAGACTGGAAGAAGCTCTCCATCTCTGCCGCGAATTGTTCGTGTTCCTTATCCTTTAAGTTTAACCAGCTATAAAAATGGATATACTTGGTTTTAACCTCATGAAACAAGTCAAAACCATTCCCAATAAAGTAAAGCGTATTCTCATCTTTACCCTTTAAGTTTGGCAATAGCACTTCCATCCTTATATTTCATGCCAAGCGACTCCCTATTCAAGGCGGTTATTGATTATGGATTTTCTGATATACAAAAAGAAGCGTGGGAATCTACCTGTTACCCGTCCCACCTTCCGAGGCTCTGGCATCGCCCTAACAGTCAGAACGAGCAACGCCGAAGCCCACGCCAGTATGTACAAACACCTAATAGTAAACAGCCAAGGCTGACAAACCATTCAGGTACAGTTATTACATACCCATGAGCGTCATTGTTGCTTTGCTATTTGACTGTTAGTTTGGAACTGCCAGATTCCGAAAGGTCAAGTACAAAGCGCAAGTAACGCTTTTCCTATATATAGGTCCCCATCCTCATCAGCTCAGCTCACAGGCAGGGCTTCGGTATGGGAACAGGTGCAAAAGTAGTAAGAAATTCTTAAACGACAAAGAAATTCTGCAAAAAAATTGTGCATTGTCCATTGTGCATTGTGCTTTTTTTCGTACCTTTGCAAAAACTTTAAAAACCAAAACGCAACTTATGGAATTGAAAAACAACAAGTCTACTTGGGCTGCACTGGCCACACTGGGGGTAACAGCAGTGGCAGCAGGCGCTACAGCCTTTGTAAAAATCCGCGAGAAGCGTCGTCAAAAGCGGGAAGAAGAAGCCCACGAGGGCAACAGACGTCTGACGGCAGAACAGATGATGGTGTACAATGAGGCCGTCAGTATTTTCCAGGAATTGAACGAACGCATCTACGAATTGCGCCGTCAGCGCAAAGAGTTGCAACCGTATATCAAATGGCTGGCCACCGACAGCGACAAACCTCAGACGGAAGCTGAGGACGAGGCTATTGCTAAACTGGCAGCTGACATCGAGCGTTTCCTGATTATGCAGGTACCGTTTATCAATGCTTGTCTGGTCACTGCTGGTGAAAACGACATCACCTATACCGACTGCGTACGCGGTGCTGTTGACGGAACATTCGACGAAGCCCTCGACGAGGAGCCTACGGGTATTGAAGTCTCAGAGGGCACGCCCATCAAGTTCGTGCTGAAGCTGGGCTGTTACTTCCCTGACTCCACGATTACCCCCTACCCTGTTAAAAGCATCGTATTGGTATGATTAACCGACAACTGTTAGAGCCTCAGTCAATCGTCGTTATCGGAGGCAGCAACAATGTTCACAAGCCCGGAGGTGCTGTGGTACGCAATTTATTACAGGGAGGTTATGAAGGAACGCTGCGCATCGTGAATCCCAAGGAGGACGAGGTGCAGGGCATCAAGGCTTTCCACGATGCCAAGGAACTGCCCCCTACGGAACTGGCCATCCTCGTGGTGGCTGCCAAATACTGTCCTGACTACGTGGAACTGATGGCCAAAGAGAAGGAGACCAAGGCTTTCATCATCATCTCTGCAGGTTTTGGCGAAGAGACCAAGGCTGGTGCCGAACTGGAACAGCGCATTCTGGATACGTGCGAGCAATATGACTGTGCACTCATCGGCCCCAACTGCATCGGACTGCTCACCCGCTGGCATCACAGCGTCTTTACACGGCCCATTCCGAATCTCGACCATAAGGGTGTCGACTTCATTTCGGGCAGTGGGGCTACAGCCGTCTTTATTCTGGAAAGTGCCGTCACCAAGGGACTGCCGTTCAACAGCGTCTGGTCCATTGGTAATGGTAAGCAGATTGGTATTGAGGACGTGCTGCAGTTTATGGACGAGAACTTCGATGCCGAACGTGACTCACTGGTAAAACTGCTGTACATCGAGAATATCAGCGACCCCGACAAGTTGCTGTATCATGCCACGTCACTCATCCGCAAGGGCTGTCGCATTGCAGCTATCAAGGCTGGCAGCAGCGAGAGTGGCAGCAGGGCAGCCTCCAGCCATACGGGAGCCATCGCCAGCAGCGATTCAGCAGTAGAGGCTTTGTTCCGCAAGGCTGGTATCGTACGCTGTTTCAGTCGTGAGGAACTGACCACCGTAGGCTGTATTTTCACACTGCCCCGTTTCACTGGCAAGAACTTCGCCATCGTGACCCATGCCGGAGGCCCTGGTGTGATGCTGACCGATGCGCTGTCGAAGGGTGGCATGATGGTGCCCCCGCTGACAGGAGATGCAGCCAATGAACTGAAGGCCAAGTTGTTACCAGGCAGCAGTGTCTCGAATCCCATCGACATCCTGGCCACAGGTGGTGCCGAACAGTTAGCAACAGCCATTGACTACTGCGAGAACCATTTCGACGACATCGATGCCATCATGGTTATCTTCGGTACTCCTGGTCTGGTGAAGATCTTCGAGGTCTACGACGTGCTGCACAAGAAGATACAGGAGTGCAAAAAACCTATCTTCCCCATCCTGCCCAGTGTCAGCACGGCAGGTCCTGAGGTGCAGGAATTCCTGAAACGCGGACATGTGAACTTCAGCGACGAGGTGACGCTGGCCACCGCATTGTCGCAGATTATGAAGACGCCAGCACCCGCACCCCCAGAGGTACAGCTGTACGGCATCGATATTCCACAATTGAACAAAATTATCTTCCGCGAAACCAATCGTATGCAAGCAGAGGGCATGAAGAGCGGATACCTTGCTCCTGACACGGTACGCGAGATACTTACCTGTGCCGGCATACCCCTTGTGCCTGAAATGGTATCGACATCGAAGGAGGAGTTGACAGCCTTTGCCCAAAAAGTGGGATTCCCCGTGGTGGCCAAGGTTGTAGGACCTGTCCACAAGAGCGACGTGGGTGGTGTGACGCTGAACATTCGCACCCCTGAACACCTCTCACTCGAGTTCGACCGTATGATGCAGATCCAGGATGCCACAGGCGTTATGGTGCAGAAAATGCTCAAGGGCACAGAACTCTTTATCGGTGCCAAGTACGAGGAGCGTTTCGGCCATGTGGTACTCTGTGGCTTGGGTGGCATCTTCGTCGAGGTGCTCAAGGATGTGTCATCAGGACTGGCACCTCTGAGTTACGACGAGGCCTATTCGATGATTCATTCGCTGAGAGGCTATAAGATATTAAAAGGTACACGTGGCCAGCGAGGCATCAACGAACAGAAGTTTGCAGAGATTATCGTGCGACTCTCCACCCTCCTGCGCTTTGCGACGGAGATCAAGGAGATGGACCTCAATCCGCTACTCGCCAACGAGAACGATATCGTCGCTGTCGATGCCCGCATCTTCATTGAAAGAAAAGTTTAAAGTTAAGAATTTATAGTTTAAAGTTTATCAATATGGAACAACAGAAACGTTACGGTCATTTCGACGATCAGCACCGCGAGTATGTCATTACCGACCCGCAGACCCCTTGGCCTTGGATTAACTACCTGGGCAACGAGGACTTTTTCTCACTCATCTCTAACACCGCTGGCGGCTACAGCTTCTACAAGGATGCCAAGTTCCGCCGCATCACCCGCTACCGCTACAACAACGTCCCCATGGACAACGGCGGACGCTACTTCTACATCAATGACGGTCAGGCGGTCTGGAGCCCCGGCTGGAAACCCTGCAAGACACCCCTCGACTTCTACGAGTGCCGTCACGGCATGAGCTATACCCGCATCACAGGCCGCAAGAATGGTGTGGAGGCCAGCGTGCTCTTCTTCGTACCCCTGAAGAAATGGTGTGAGGTGCAGAAGCTGACGTTGAAGAATGAAAGTAATGAAGTAAAGAACTTAAAGCTCTTCTCGTTCGAGGAGTGGTGTCTCTGGAATGCCGCAACGGATATGGAGAATTTCCAGCGTAACTTCTCAACGGGAGAAGTAGAGATCGAGGGCTCTACGATTTACCACAAGACCGAGTATCGCGAGCGCCGTAACCACTACGCTTTCTATCATGTCAACGCCCCCATTCAGGGCTTCGATACCGACCGTGAGACCTTCGTAGGTCTGTATAACGAGTTTGCCAATCCCGATGCTGTTATGGAGGGCAAGCCCCGCAATAGCCACGCTCACGGCTGGAGCCCCATCGCCTCACATTATATCGAGGTGACGCTGAAACCAGGTGAGTCAAAGGACTTTATCTTCCTCCTCGGCTACATCGAAAACGAGCAGGACAAGAAGTTCTCTGCACCTCAGGTCATCAACAAAGACAAGGCTCACGCCCTCATCGCCGAACTCGACACCACTGCTAAGGTCGACAAGGCCTTCGCTGAACTCTGCGAGTACTGGGATGCACTGCTTAATATATATAAGGTACGCACAGGTAACGACAAGCTCGATCGCATGGTGAACATCTGGAACCAGTACCAGTGTATGGTGACGTTCAACTTCTCGCGTTCGGCTTCGTTCTTCGAGAGTGGTGTAGGCCGTGGTATGGGCTTCCGCGACTCCAATCAGGACCTCGTGGGCTTCGTTCACCAGATTCCCCCACGTGCTCGTCAGCGCATCATCGACATCGCCTCGACGCAGTTCCCCGATGGTGGCTGCTATCACCAGTACCAGCCCCTCACTAAGCGTGGCAACAATGACATCGGTGGTGGTTTCAACGATGACCCCTGCTGGCTTATCTTCGGTACGGTGGCCTATATCAAGGAGACGGGCGACTTCTCTATCCTCGACGAGATGGTGCCGTTCGACAACCAACCAGGCTCTGAGGTGACGCTCTTCGAGCACCTCAAGATTTCGATGGATCACGTCATCAAGAACCTGGGTCCCCACATGCTGCCACTCATCGGTCGTGCAGACTGGAACGACTGTCTGAACCTCAACTGTTTCTCGTGGGATCCCAACGAGAGTTTCCAGACCACGGAGAACGTCTCTGAGGGCACCAAGGCCGAGAGCCTCATGATTGCTGGTCTCTTCGTGGTGACTGGTAAGGACTATGTCGCTCTCTGCAAGAAGATTGGCAAGGCCGACGAGGCTGCTCGCATGCAGCAGGCTGTCGACGCCATGATTGACGCTGTAAAGAAGCACGGCTGGGATGGCGAGTGGTATCTGCGTGCCTACGACTTCTATGGCAATAAGATTGGCAGTAACGAGTGCGACGAAGCCAAGATCTTCATTGAGTCGCAGGGCTGGTGTACGATGGCCGAGATTGGTGCTGAGGACGGTATGGTGGCCAAGTCGCTCGACTCTTGTAAGAAGTACCTCGAGTGCGAGCACGGTATGGTGCTCAACAACCCCGCTTTCACCAAGTATATCTATGAATATGGTGAAATCAGCTCCTATCCCGAGGGCTACAAGGAGAACGCCGGTATCTTCTGCCACAACAATCCCTGGGTCATCATCGGTGAGTGTATCGCAGGTCGTGGTAACGATGCCTGGAGCCACTACGCAAAGATTCTCCCCTCTTACGTCGAGGAGAAATACCAGACGCTGCATAAGGTGGAGCCTTACGTGAACTGCCAGATGGTAGCCGGTAAGGACGCCTTCAAGCCCGGCGAGGGTAAGAACTCATGGCTCACGGGTACTGCTGCTTGGATGTGGTACACCGTCAGCGAGTTTATCCTCGGCATCAAGCCCGACTACGACGGCATCCGCATCGATCCCTGTCTGCCTGAGACGGCTACGGACTATACCGTCAATCGTAAGTTCCGCGATGCCGAGTATGAGATTACCATCCACCCGAACGGACAGCAGAAGGGCGTGAAGCAAATCGTGCTCGACGGCTCCCCCATCGAGGGCACCGTCATCCCCTACTCTGCTGGCAAGCACACCGTAGAAGTTACGATGTAATAGTGTACTCAGCGGTTTTCCCGCTGAGCCTCTCCCTAACAAGAACCGACAAAACGACACACCACTCTGCCGTTTTGTCGGTTTCTTTATTGTCGGCACACCATTTGTCCGCCAACCAGCAGAAACAACAAAAAATGGAGGACAAACTTATGACATTAGACAAGTTTACAATCAAAGCCCAGGAGGCCGTTCAGGCAGCGGTGAATACAGCGCAGATGAATGGCCAGCAGGTCATCGAACCTGTTCATATCCTCAAGGGAATCATGGAGAAAGCGAAGGACGTGACGACCTTCATCTTCCAGAAACTCGGTGTGAACGCTCAGCAGATTGAGATGCTCACGGAGCAGGAAATCAAGCACCTGCCGCGTGTTGAGGGCGGACAGCCGTATCTCTCTAACGATAGTAACAAGGTACTAGTACGCGCTCAGGAGTTTGCCCAGAAGATGGGCGACGACTTCGTCTCTTGCGAGCCCATTCTATGGGCTCTTCTCACCGTCAGCTCCACGGCCTCACGCATCATGAAGGATGCCGGCTGTACGGAAAAGGAGATGCAGCAGGCCATACAGGCCCTGCGTCAGGGCCAGAAGGTGCAGTCGCAGAGTGCCGACGACAACTACCAGTCACTGGAGAAGTATGCCAAGAACCTCGTCGACCTCGCCCGTCAGGGTAAGCTCGACCCCGTCATCGGACGTGACGACGAGATTCGCCGGCTGTTGCAGATTCTCTCGCGCCGTACGAAGAACAATCCTATCCTGATTGGTGAGCCGGGTACTGGTAAGACGGCCATCGTCGAAGGTCTGGCAGGACGAATTGTTCGTGGCGATGTGCCTGAAAACCTGAAGGACAAGCAGCTCTACTCGCTGGACATGGGTGCGCTGGTGGCTGGTGCAAAGTACAAGGGTGAGTTTGAGGAGCGTCTGAAGAGCGTCATCAATGAGGTGACGAAGGCTGAGGGTCGCATCATCCTCTTCATCGACGAGATCCACACGCTGGTAGGTGCCGGTGGTGGCGAGGGTGCGATGGATGCTGCCAACATCCTGAAGCCTGCGCTGGCTCGTGGTGAACTGCGTGCCATCGGTGCCACGACGCTGAACGAATATCAAAAGTACTTCGAGAAGGACAAGGCCCTCGAACGCCGTTTCCAGACGGTGATGGTTGACGAGCCCGACGAGCTCAGCGCCATCTCGATTCTGCGTGGTCTGAAGGAGCGCTACGAGAACCACCACAAGGTGCGTATCCAGGACGATGCCTGTATCGCTGCCGTTCAGCTCTCTGAGCGTTACATCAGCGAGCGTTTCCTGCCTGACAAGGCCATCGACCTGATGGACGAGGCCGCTGCCAAGCTGCGTATGGAGCGCGACAGCGTTCCTGAGGAGCTGGATGAAATCACCCGCCGTCTGGCTCAGCTGGAGATTGAGCGCGAGGCTATCAAGGGAGAAGTTAATCGTGGGTACGGAGGTACGGAGGTACGGGGGTACGAGAATGCCCCAGCGTCAGACACATCTCGCGCCAACGAGCCCACGCGCCCCCGCACCCCCGAAAACAAGCTGACACAGCTCGACAAAGAAATCGCCGAACTCAAGGAGCAAGAGACCCAGTTCCGTGCCAAGTGGGAGGGCGAGCGTCAGCTGGTGAACAAAATCCAGCAGGACAAGCAGGAAATGGAGAACCTGAAGTATGAGGCTGAGCGTGCCGAGCGCGAAGGCGACTACGGTAAGGTAGCCGAGATCCGCTACTCGAAGCTGAAGGCCCTCGAGGACGACATCGCCGCCATCCAGGGTCAGCTAGATAGTACGGTGTCCAGCGGTTCTGCCGCTGGAAGGTTGGTTCGCGAGGAGGTCACAGCCGACGACATCGCCGAGGTCGTCAGCCGCTGGACGGGCATCCCCGTCACCCGCATGATGCAGAGCGAACGCGAGAAGTTGCTGCATCTGGAAGAGGAACTGCATAAGCGTGTCATTGGTCAGGACGAGGCCATCAATGCCGTCTCTGATGCCGTACGCCGCTCGCGTGCCGGCTTGCAGGACCCCAAGCGTCCTATAGCCTCGTTCATCTTCCTCGGCACCACGGGCGTCGGTAAGACGGAGCTGGCGAAGGCGCTGGCCGAATACCTGTTCAACGACGAGACCATGATGACGCGTATCGATATGTCGGAATATCAGGAGAAGCATACCGTCTCGCGTCTGGTTGGTGCCCCTCCGGGCTATGTGGGTTACGACGAGGGTGGTCAGCTAACGGAGGCCGTACGCCGCAAGCCGTATAGTGTTGTTCTTTTCGACGAAATCGAAAAGGCGCATCCGGATGTCTTCAACATCCTGTTGCAGGTATTGGACGATGGTCGTCTGACGGACAACAAAGGGCGTACTGCCAACTTCAAGAACACCATCATCATCATGACCAGCAATGCCACGCGTGAAGAACTGCGCCTGACCATGCGTCCTGAGTTCCTGAACCGTATCGACGAGATCATCACCTTCCAGCAGCTCACCCAACAGCAGATTGCCGAGGTGGTACGCCTGCAGATGAAGCGCGTCACCGACATGCTGGAGCCGCAGGGCATACAGTTGCAGATTACCGATGCCGCCGTGCAGTTCCTGGCTCAGGAGGGCTACGATCCCGACTTCGGTGCCCGTCCTGTCAAGCGTGCCATCCAGCATCTGGTGCTCAACGACCTGTCACGCAAGATTCTGGCCGACCAGGTAGACCGCACAAAGCCCATCATCATCGACGAGTTCGGCGACGGACTGGTGTTCCGCAACTAACCAAAGGGGGGACGGTTCAAAACCGTCCCCCTATTTTACCTTCTGTACCGATCGATATCCCCCACCCATTCACAACTCGTAATGGTGTATTTGTCGCCTCCAATCAGGTCGAAATCGCTGCCGAAATTCCCCTTGTACAGCTCTGGATAGAAACTCCCGATGAGCTGTCGCATGTAGAAATTGGCTATCAGATAGGAGTACTCTGAGAAGTCCTTGTCCTTAGAATAAGAAATCAGGAACGACCTGTAATACGGTGAATGCTCCTCCGAGAACGACACCACTTCACCCCCATTCAGACGGCCCTTATGCACGCCGGCAGACTTCGCATTCCAGTCGAATTCCTCCGGATAGTCCAGGATTTTCAGCTCCTTGTATTTGCCCCTGTCAATCAGTTTCGCCTTATAGTCCGACAGGTTCCGCTTCCCATGAGGCGGAATGGCAATGAACCGCTTGGCAGAGTCCGTCGGCTCACTATTGATGTCATAGTAACGGTGCCGACTGCCATTATTGTATATCCTGAAACAATAACCCTTGTCGATGTAGATTGTATCGGCTGTCTTGTTCTTGATCTCTATGAAAAACAAACGGTTATCCTGGTCGTTGACAGCAGCATCCTGCACCCACCGCTTCACGACGTTCACCTCGACCTCGTCAGTCGACATCACCGAATTCGACCTCACACCAAACACCGCAGTATAGCCCATCGCGAATCCTCCCATATACCTCGGTCGGTGTTTATAGCGATTATATCGCTTTATCACCTTCTGGTTATTATCATTAGGCGCCAGAAACACCAGTTTCTTCGCATACGAAGGCCCAGCCACGGCCATTGCCACAATCAGCATGAGAATTTTGAAGCCCGTCTTTTTCATATCTCGTCCGTTATTTAGCAATTACTCCGCAAATGTATACATTTCTTCCAAACAGCGGAAGGGGAAATTGCCTAAAAAGCAATAGGGAAATGCCTATTTCTGCCATCGAGCGTCAACTTCGGGTCGAAGAGATGCCTTCTTCGATGGCAAGACACGGCATCTTCGACCCGTTCCGATAGGGGTTTAGGGGGGTAAAGTGCCATCCCTTCGTCTCGAAAGTGCCATCGGAACACCAGCAAAGCAGTATCCGCACGACCCATAGAAGGCATCCCTACGAAACACCCATCCAACACCCCATCACCCCAATACCCTAACACCCTAACCCAATCCCTCTCAAGCCCTCTGCACATCGGGCTTTGAACCGGGTTAAGGTATAGGCCGACACCCTATCCCCACCTTAACCCTACCCTAACCCGTAAGGCGTTACAGCGGATACGCTTACGTGAAGGGTTAGGGTGGGGTTAGGCCTGGGTTAGGGTGTCACCGCATAGGCTAACCCACCGCAAACCCTTTATGCATCGGCGTTCCAGGCCTGCCGGGTTAGGGTGTTAGGGTATATTACGAAAAGACCCACGTCGCCCGAAGGCACATCCCGTCTCAGGAGGCTAATCAGCCTTGTTGGAAGCATAAATTACACCATTAATCATTAGTTTACTCCGGCTCAGCAACCTCTGGAGCCTCAACAGCAGGAGCCTCCATTGGTGGGGCTGTGGCTTCGCCACCGCTATTCAGGATGATGTTCACCACGCCTACTGCATCAGTAATGGTGATGTTACCATCCTGATTGACATCAGCAGCGGCCTTGACAAAGCCTGCGGAAGCATTGCCCAGAATGTAGTTGACAACAGCCACAGCATCGGTTATCGTCACCTTACCGTCGCCATTGGCATCGCCGACTTCATAGCCGATGATCGGATTAAAATCTTTCCAATAATTAGCATCCTTATAGTCGTCAAAGCTGGCCTTTGGCACATAGAGCGTAGCATTCTTTCTATTTGAGAAAGTATTTTCCCCTATTGCCACAGGTTCCGGGTTTCGTGCTATCACCATAGTCAACGCACTACATCCACGGAAAGCATTTGCCCCTATATCGTTCACTGCAGCAGGAATGATAATCTCCTTCAGAGAAGCATTATTATAGAAGGCTTCTGAGGCAATGGTGGTTACATCCAGCGGAATCAGCGTGTTCTGACAGCCATACTGCAAAGTGTTCGTTTCGCTCACTATGATGGCGTTGCAGTTGTTACGGGAATCATACACCGTATTTCCTGCCTCCACCTTAATGGATGTCAAACCATTACAGTTACGATAAGCATCTTCTGCAATACTTGTCACGCTGGCAGGAATCGTCACAGATTCCAAGCAGCTACAGTTGCAGAAGGCCTGACTACCGATAGTATTTAGCCCCTCAGCAAGAGTGGCCTCAGCAAGACCTTTACAGCCATAGAAGGCCTGATCACCGATAGACTCCACACTACCCGGCACAGCAATAGCAGTCAATGCCTGGCAGTTACGGAACGCTGTTTTTCCTATAGACTTGATACCGGCAGGAAGTGTGATTTCTTTCAGTGCATTACAATTCAAGAATGCACTCTCGCCGATACTCTCCAATGAGGTGAAGTACGACAACTCGTTGAACGATGTGATAGTCGTATTCTTCTGGAATATAGTACCAATATCAGTGACGGCTGCTGCCTCCTCAATATCCAAATCACCTTCACCGCTCGTATCCCAATTTTCGACACAAAGTGCCTCCACTGTTGGATCAACAAACTGTATCACAGGAACATGGAACTCTTCTATTGAAAGTGTTGCTTCCTCATCATTACCGAAAGCTACAGCATAATAGGTGCCTGCAGCCCACTCATGTCGCCAACCGTTGAGCAGGGTCTCTGCGTCACACTTGTCAACCAGCGTGCCATCAGGCCTGTAGACGCGCAGACAGCACAACACGTCTGAGGACATCATGTACGTCATCGCCTCATCAATGGTGAACTGCACCACGCTAAATGGTTGCAAATCGTCTGGCACTGGAAGGAATTCAGAGGGAGAGCCTACCGTCATCTCAGTCCATTCTACGATATCAGATGTTGAGTAGTTGATATCCTTGAAGAAAACAGGTATACTCGTCTCTCCATCAGCAGCATCGAAGGCTATCCAGAATGACTGTTTTACACTACGAGTCATCGTGGCTTCGTTGAAGTCTGTATCAAACATAAACTGGCAGTTGTCGTCAACGGCAGGAGCCGATGCTGGCAGGGCAACGGTGAACTTCTTGTTCAGCTCATACGCTTCTCCCGCTCCAGTGATGGTTGCAGACTCCGTCGGGAAGTCATAGCCCTCAGCCGAGAAGGCATAGTGATAGCCCGTAATGGTCTTGTCGGCATCATCTGCAGCAGGATAAGTGACAGAGAACAGCGTCCGCTCCACAGTACCCCAGACACCGTTGGCATCTTGAGCGCGTACATTATAGAAATGTACACCTGGTGACAGGCTGCTGACATCGATGGTCAGCGAGGGCGAAGCCTCACTGCCAGAACAATCGGCTGCCACGCGGTTTTCGTAGTCGTTGTCTATCCAGTACTCATACTTCGCCAACTCAGCAGCTTCTGTGTCGCCACCTGCTGATGTGATAGAGAACATCGTTCTTTCCACAACTCCCCACTCACCGTTAGCATCCTGAGCACGGACATTCAGATAGTGTGAGCCAGCTTCCAATGTACTGACGTCGAGGGTCAGAACGGGTGTAGCCTCACTACCCGTACACTCTGTCGTAGTGCGGTTGTCGTAGTCGTCGTCAATCCAGTATTCGTACTGCGCGAGTTCACCGACAGCCGTTGCTTCAGCAGCTGCGGGAAGTGAGAAGAGCGTACGGGTGACAGTGCCCCAATGGCCGTTGGCATCCAACGCCCTGACGCTGAAGAAGTGGACACCATCTGAGATGCTGCTGACATCCACCGTCAATGCCGGTGTCTGCTCAGTACCAGTACAATCTGTGACCGTACGGTTGGCGTATTCGTTGTCCAGCCAGTATTCATACTGCTGCAATTCTCCCGCAGCACTGGCTGTGTTGGTTTCTGGAATCAGGAACAGCGTCCTGTAGACCGTTCCCCAACCCGTCAGAAGATGTTCTGCCCGGACGTTATAGAAATGCACACCGGGACTCAGGTCTCCCACATCAATGGGAATGCTGATCTCCACGCCTCCGTCAGCTGTGCCGCTGACAGCAGCCGCGCTGTTGTTATCTATCCAATACTGATAATTTAATGTTACCTTCGACCAGGATTGCAGCGGACAGCATAACAACAGGAGCAGACCTATTATTATATGAATGTGCCGCTGTTTCATTATTTACCTTGTTTAATCGTCAAATTAACGTTCAGTTGCTTCTTGCTATTGTCGTAGTTAATGCTGTTTGTCTTCACTGACGGCTGGCTGGGAATGAGAGTAAAGGGATAATTACCGCCTAACGGACCAATGACTTTTCCGTCGTTGCCATACCAACTGTTCTCCGTCATCTGGGCTTTGGTTACCCGTTGAGAATTTTCAATTTGCACACAATTAGTATACGAGCTGTTCGCATCTCCATCTTGGTAAAAACAATTAACAAATGTATTGAAGGAGCTACCACTAAGCATATCATATCCGCTATTGATAAATGTACAATTGTTGCATCCCTCAAGCCATATTGCCATAACATTTACGATGGTTGCATCTGTCGGAGCACCCTGAAGCTTATCAGTATAGCAGTTGCGGATAATCGGGGCAACCATATTTGCACAATTAATAGTATTGATAAAGCAACTCTCCAAAGTGAGATTGGTTACTGAAGCTGAGGCAGAGATGTAAGATTGGGACTGGCAGCGTTTGATAACAACACCTTTCACTGGCTCTGTAACAGTGACAAATCTATTCAGATGGAAGCCCTCCATAACTGGCTTGGTCAGCGTCTTGGAAGCAGGGATGGCAATGGTAATTTCTCCGTCCAAGACAGTGGTTTCACCGGAAGTACCACAACCTGCATAGACGGGATCAATGTCCTGGTTATGCCAGAATGCATCCGTCTCAGCCACACCGGCTCCAATCAATGTAATAGTCTTGTCAATAGTAAGGTTACCAGTGAAAAGTCCCGCCGTAAAATACACGATGTCGCCGTCTACGGCATCATTTATGGCGTCCTGCCAGTTGATGGCATCATACTGCGTCAGCTCACCATTGTGCGACAAAATAGTTCTCTTGAGGGTTGCACCAAAAGCTGCGGTGCCAACGAGTGCGCAAAGCACTGTGAGTAAAAATAGCTTTTTCATCATAATAATTGCTTTATTTGTTAGTACTAATATCTCTGCTTGCAAAGATAAGCAATAATTCCATAACCACCAAAGAATTGCGGAACTATTTTCACTTTGGTCGATGAAAAGGTCAGATGGATTCCATAGATGGCAGAAAAAAACAATCGCCCAGAAAACACGTTTCTGAGCGACTGTATCATTATAACGAGAGGTTATTTGACCCTTGCTACCAGTTTGGCAGGATTGTTGCGTCTGTCCCAAAAGTCAACAATCCAAATAGTGTCATTGCTGACATAATATATCATGCGATAATTTTTGTTAATGGAGATTGCACGATAATCGCGTGACCGATTGCTTAGCAAGGTTTCAGGATGACCTATAAAGGGATGCTTAAGTAACGTATTAAGACGATCGTCAACCCTATCAACCATTTGGTCTGCATAACGTTTACCGGCAAACTCAAAGAATGTGTCGTAGATATGCTCGAAAGCCTGCTGAGCTGGTTTGGTTATTCTATATCGCATAAGACGAAGCATGCCTGCTAAGTAGCATAGACTTGAATTCCGCCCAGTCTATTCCTCCATTTTCATCTATTTCACGCTCTGCCTCATCGATTCGCGCATTTGCTTCATCAATATCAGCAGGGCCGACAAGCGGCATACCCGGCCAATTGTCTATACTATACAGTTTATCGTCATTAGCATGAACTGCTACAGCGCCAATGGGTTCTGCACAACCTTCAAACGAAATATTGTCTTTCTTCTCTTTCATAATCGCATGATTTGACTTTGCAAAGATAAACATTATTTGTATAACCGCCAAAAAATTGCGGAACAATTTTTCGTTGTTTATGTCGATGTTTGCAAAAAAAAGCGTATCTTTGCAGACAGAAACCAAGAAATGATGAAAACTACTATTACAAGTCTGTTATGCCTGATAGCCATGAGCTTATCGGCAGCCAATTATGAAGTGAGTTCACCAAACGGAAAGGTGAAGGTGATGGTGACAGCAGAAGAGGCTGTCAAGTGGTCAGTATCTTACGACGGGAAGACGGTACTGCTGCCTTCTGAAATCAATATCCAACTGCAACAGGGCACCAAGACCCTGGGGCTCGGAAAGGTAGGCAAGGTAGCCAAACTCCAGATACAGGGCAGTTTCGAGAACCCGTTCTATCGCAAGGCTACCATTCGCGATGACTATGGCCAGCTACTGCTTTACACCAACCAGAAGATGACCATCGAGGTGCGTGCCTACGATGACGGTGCTGCCTACAGACTTATCAGTGGCCACACCAAACCGACAATCGTCGTGAACGAGGTGGCAGAATACTGCTTCGATGCTGATTATCAGGCTTTTGTGCCGTATATCAACGACAATCGTGGAGGAGAGCGCTACTGCTATTCGTTCGAGTCGTACTACGACGAACAGCCCCTGTCGAAGATGTTTGCCGACTCGCTGGCCATCACTCCGCTGGCTGTCTGTCTGCCTGATGGTATCAAGGCCATCGTGATGGATGCCGGTGTAGAAAACTATCCAGGCATGTTTTTAAGAGGTGAGAGGTCAGAGGTAAGAGGTAAGAGGAATGCCTTAAAGGCCGAGTTTGCCCCCTACCCGCTTGAACAGACAATTGGTGGCTACGACCGTCTGAACCTTGTCCCCACAAAGCGGGCCAACTATATCGCCAAGCTCAATGGACGCCAGTCGCTGCCTTGGCGTGCAGTAGTCATCACGGAACGCGATGCCGACATTCTGAACTGCGATATGGCACAGCGTCTGGCGCCAGCCTGCCGTATCAGCGACACCTCGTGGATTCGTCCTGGCAAGGTGGCTTGGGACTGGTGGAACAACACGAACATCACGGGCGTCGACTTCAAGTCGGGCATGAACACCGACACCTATCTATATTATATAGACTTCGCTGCCAAGAACCGTCTGGAGTACATCATCATCGACGAAGGATGGAGTGGCAAGGAGTCGCTGATGAGCGAACTGAACCCTGAGATAGACCTGCAGCGACTGATAGCCTACGGACAGCAGAAGGGCGTGGGCATCATCCTGTGGTCCAGCTGGCGCAATCTGATTGGCAGCAATCCGTTGGGCGACGTTTCTGTCAGCGAACAGGTTATGAAGCACTATGCCGATATAGGCATCAAGGGTTTCAAGGTGGACTTCTTCGATCGCGACGACCAGCAGGTCATCGCCTCTGCCTACCAGTTGGCGGCCTGTGCTGCACGCCATCAGCTGTTGCTCGACTATCACGGTCTGAAACCCTTCGGCATCCAGCGTGCCTATCCCAACATCTTCAATTTCGAGGGCGTAAAGGGTCTGGAGAACTCCAAGTGGGAACCCCGTGTGGGTGATGGTCCGCTGCACAACCAGCCCCGTTACGACGTCACAGCACCCTATCTACGTATGCTGGCAGGTCCTATGGACTATACGCCTGGCGCGATGTCGAATGCCATGAGAGACAGCTTCTTCGGCAACAACGACCATCCTATGAGTCAGGGCACGCGCGTTCACCAGATGGCGATGTACACCACCTTCGAGGCACCCCTGCAGATGCTGGCCGACAGTCCCACGAAATATATGCAGAATCAGGAGTGTACTGACTTCATCGCACAGATTCCCACCACGTTCGACGAGACCATTGCCCTCGACGGACAGCTGGGCGAATATACGCTGATAGCCCGTCGGAAGGGCACGACGTGGTATCTGGCAGCGATGACCGACTGGACACCACGCGACCTCACCGTCAATCTCTCCTTCCTCAGTGCCGGACAGCATCAGGCCGACATCTTTGCCGATGGCGTCAATGCCACCAAGGAGGCTACCGATTATCGGCACATCCGTCAGTCCGTCAGCGCCACAGACCGTCTGTCTGTCCACCTCAGCAGTGGTGGTGGCTGGACAGCCATCATCAGATGACAGGAGTAGATACTTTCGTTCTCACACCTGAAGGTATGAGTGTGGCGTTGCGAACGAAAACTAAAAATAAATTGGAATTTATTTTGTATTTTACTCACTTATTCGTATCTTTGCAGCGATTTAACAAATAAAAGTATTAAAATTATGGACGATTACCCGGCGGATAGTAACAAACGTTAGGCGGGGGAGAGAGTGGCAAGGCTGCTAATCCCTTTGCCGCTAAATTGTGTATTAAGCATTGTGCAATAATAAAACGGATTAGCAACAATGAAGACATTTTGGAACACCCAAGGGGGCTTGAGCCAGATGAACGAATGGCAGCCCAATTGTTGGATACAGGTGACGTGTCCGACAGACGAAGACCGACAGCTGTTGGAAGAGGAATACAAGATTCCTGACTACTTCCTCTCAGACATCAGCGATACCGACGAGCGCGCCCGTTATGAGTATGATGACGGATGGATGCTTATCATCCTGCGTATACCCTATGTTAAAGAGGTACGCTCGCGTACTCCTTATACTACCGTACCACTGGGTATCATCCATAAGCGCGACGTCACCATCACCGTATGCTACTACGAGACGAACATGATGATTGACTTCGTGTCGTTCCAGCAGAAGCGCGGCGAAGGCTTCACCGACTATGTGGACATGATTTTCCGTCTGTTCCTGAGTAGTGCCGTCTGGTATCTGAAGCGTCTGAAGCAAATATCGATGCTTATCGACAAGGCCAAGCGCAACCTGGACCGTGAGGTGAACAATGAGAGCCTGATAGGACTCAGCCGCCTGCAGGACTCGCTGACCTATTTCAACACATCCATTCGTGGCAACGAGACGCTGCTCTCGAAACTGAAGTTCAAGCTGCAGATTGACGAACTGGATGCTGACCTCATTGAAGACGTCAACATCGAGATGACACAGGCCCGTGAGACGACGAATATCTACTCGAACATTCTGGAATCGACGATGGACACCTACCAGAGTATTATCAACAACAACATGAACACCATCATGCGTACGCTGACCAGCGTGACCATCATCCTCATGTTACCCACGCTGGTAGCCTCGTTTTTCGGCATGAACCTCATCAATGGTATGGAGAATAGTCCTATTGGTTTTATTGTCGCTATTGTCATTTCTGTGCTTATTTCAGTGGTTTCACTCCTCGTGTTCCGCCATAAACGACTCATTTAAGTCACTTTTTTGAAAAAAAATTAGGTCGTTTCAGAATTATTTATTAATTTTGAAGCCTGATTTGTATTTATGAACTAAAAACATTTTAATGATGGACTCTCAAGAAAAAGCTCTCAACGAGGAGCAGACCGTAGAACAGAGCGTAGTGGAAACCCCAGAAGTTGAAGCAACAGAAACTGTTGAAGTCGTTGAACCAACTGAAGTAACAGAGGCTGAGAAAGCAGCTGAAGTTACTGAGCGCAAGCAGTATCAAACCAAAAAGGAAGTTTTGGAGCGTGTGCGTGAACTGGCACATGGCGAAGAGACGCCCCTGAAAGAGGAGGTGGACTATCTGAAGACCACTTTCTACAAGTTGCATATTGCTGAGCGTGAAGCCAAGCTGAAAGAATATATAGACGGTGGCGGTGACCCAGAGCTTTATAAGATTACTCCCGACGAACTGGAAGAAGCCTTCAAGGCAGAGATGGGAGTCATCAAGGAGAAGAGACAGCAGCTGTTCCGCGAACAAGAGCAGGAGAAGCAGGACAACCTGCAGAAGAAGCTGGCCATCATTGAAAAGATAAAGACTATGATTACCTCGCCTGAGGAAGCCAATAAGTCGTATAAGGACTTCAAGGCTCTGCAGGACGAGTGGCGTGATATTAAGAACGTGCCTGCTGAGAAGGCCAACGAGCTGTGGCGTAACTACCAGCTTTATGTCGAGCAGTTCTATGACCTGCTGAAGCTGAACTCAGAAGCCCGTGAATACGACTTCAAGAAGAATCTGGAGATGAAGACCAAACTGTGTGAGGCCGCAGAGAAGCTGGCTGACGAGCCCGACGTCATCAGTGCCTTCCATCAGTTGCAGAAGCTGCATCAGGAATATCGTGAGACAGGTCCTGTCAACAAGGAGCTGCGCGAGGAAATCTGGCAACGCTTCAAGGCCGCCTCAACGGTTATCAACAAGCGTCATCAGCAGCACTACGACGGACTGCGTGCCAAGGAGGAAGAAAACCTGGCTCGCAAAACTGAGCTCTGCGAGAAGGTGGAAACCATCGCTGCCGAGGAGTGTAAAGGCAGTGCCGATTGGGATCGTTACACGAAGGAGATTCTTGAGCTTCAGGAGCAGTGGCGCGGCATTGGTTTTGCGCCAAAGGCCATGAACGTCAAGATCTTTGAACGTTTCCGGGCTGCCTGCGACAGCTTCTTTGGAAAGAAGGCTGAGTTCTTCCGTACATTGAAAGACTCGTATAAGGAGAATGCCGACAAGAAGCGTGCACTCATTGAGAAAGCCAAAGCCCTGCAAGACTCCACCGAATGGAAGTCGACCAGCGACAAGCTGATTAACCTTCAGAAGGAATGGAAGACCATCGGTATGGTGCCTAAGAAGTTGGGAGACCAGTTGTGGGAGGAGTTCCTTGGTGCATGCAACAAGTTCTTTGAGGCCCGTAATGCTGCCGGAGCCGGCACCCGTAATGAAGAGCGCGAAAACCTGGAAAAGAAGCGCGACGTTATCAGCCGATTGAAAGAGGCTGCTGAAGAAGCTGGTGAAAACCTGCAGGAGCGTGTACAGAAACTGGTAGAAGAGTACCAGCAAATTGGTCATGTGCCTTTCAAGGAGAAGGACAAGCTCTATGAAGAATACCATGCTGTACTTGACAAACTCTACAAGGATCTGAACATCACTGTTGCCAAGCGTCGCCTGTCGAAGTTCAAGGACAACCTGAAGCAGGTGGCAGAGCGTGGCAGCGATGCCCTTGACAACGAGCGTGCACGCCTGATGCGCCAATATGAGCAGTTGAAGAGTGAGGTGCAGACCTACGAGAATAACCTCGGATTCCTGAATGCTTCAAGCAAGAAGGGTAACTCGCTCATCGATGAGATGAACCGCAAGGTTCAGAAGCTGCGCGACGAAGTACAGCTTGTTCGCGACAAGATTAAGGCTATTGATGCCGAGAATGCAGCCAAAGAATAACCCACGGATATGGCACTGAATCTGGATAAGAATCTGAAGCGCTACTACTCCATCAAGGAGGTAGCAGAAATGTTTGGACTCAATGAGAGCACGCTGCGCTATTGGGAACAGGAATTTCCATACCTAAAACCCAAGACCAGTGGTCCCGCGAAGATACGCCAGTATCAAGAGAAGGACATTGAGCAGATTCGGCTCATACACAACCTCGTTAAAGTACGCGGCTTCAAGCTGGCAGCTGCCAAGAAGATTATCAATTCGAATCGTGATGGTGCCAACCGCAAAGCAGAAGTGATGACACGACTTATCGACATCCGCACAGAGCTGCTGGCTTTGAAAAAACAAATGGATTATTTAGAGTAGCCACAAACTACTCACCGCATCCTACTTCCCAAGTGTCGTTAATGCTGAATACGCGCGTTAACGACACTTGTTTTGCTTCCTTAGGTGTCAGTTGACGGCTCCAAGAAACACGCTGACGAGTGTCAGCACCTTCTCCACGATTATTATATTCCAGATAGCGGGCTGTCTGTTCACGTTCTTTCTGCCAATGATGCCACCCTTCTGGCCGTATCTGACGAGGAAGCTCACAGTTCATAAATAAAGTGTAGCCGTAGTCACGCCAAGGACGACCCAGATAAACCTTCTCAACGCCAGGAGCTACAGAAACGCGACAATTGTTGAATACATAGCCAAAGGCCACATCCTGCGGAGTGGAGGCTGCTGTGATATACGACTCAGCCTTGCAAAAGATGTCACACTGCTCGAACCATGCCGTTGAAGGGCCAAAGATGAAATCCGTCGTCCCCTCAATATAGCAGTCCTTGAAGTAGAGACGTGTTTGGGCATTGCCAGTATAAATCGTATCCTGATGACCCAGAAAACGACAATTGATAAATGAAAGTCTGTCACCTTCAGTATGCAGAGCCACGGCCTGTCCCAGACGGGCAGCATTATTTTCGACAGTAAGGTTCTTGAGGGTGATACGTGAACCTTGAATCTTCAGGGTGTACGTGCGGAACGTCCCCATACCCTTACCTGTAGGGGGGTAATTGATGTTTGCATGATCGTCCCACGTAATGATGGTCTGGTCACGGTCCTCGCCACACAGTTCGATATTGGTCAGCGACTGCGGAATGACAAGTTTCTCCTTATACGTACCTTTCTTTATATATATAACCTTGTGATATTCCATAAAGGCACGGCACACCTCTATAGCCTCACTGATGTTGCGAAACTCTCCGGTACCATCACGACTGACCACGATTGTGTCTGGGTTGTCATA
Organism: Prevotella sp.; assembly: GCA_045131435.1. Taxonomy (GTDB): domain Bacteria; phylum Bacteroidota; class Bacteroidia; order Bacteroidales; family Bacteroidaceae; genus Prevotella. The sequence goes on along the minus strand of JBGUQW010000108.1, from coordinate 30,843 downwards.
GCTTTTCGCCCCTAAGGAGCTAAATAATAAAGAAAAAAACAGAAAGAGCAGTAGTCTCATCATAGCTTTATACCTTATTCTTTACACTTTACGTCGAAGGCCGCTTACATAATCTGCATAACCTCTTGTAAGCCTTCTATCTTCTTCAGTTCAGAGATGATGGCCTTCATGTCCTCACGGTCATGCACTCGCAATTCAATATTGCCGTCAAAGAGGCCATCCTCGGCACTGATGGTCAGTTTGTGGATGTTGACATTCATCTGTGACGTGATGATTCGTGAGACATCCACCAAAATTCCCATACGGTCAATACCCTGAATACGGATGGTAGCATCAAAATACAGCAGTTTGTGCATGTTCCATTTGGCATCAAGGATACGGTTGCCGAAACTGGTCTTTAACTTGTCGGCCACAGGACAGGCACGCTTATGAATCTCAATCTGGTGCTTGTTGTCGATATAACCCAAGATGTCATCGCCAGGGATGGGGTGACAACAGTGCTTGAACTTATATTGATCTATATTCTCTTCGCTGATATAGATGGGCTTCTTGCGGTTGAACTTCTCAGGAACAGTGAAGAAACCTTCTGATCCCTGTTCTTTGCCCTTGTCATCATCCTTCTCATTACTTCCCCAGAAAGGCACCAATTTGCGCCAGCCTTTCTTCCCTACTCCGGAAGACTTGCCACGCAACTCATCGACATCCTTCTCTCCCAACAGAATGGTTTTATTGCCCAAGGCATGGAAAAAGTCCTCACGACGGTTAACCTCATGGAACTGTGCCAACTGGTCAACGACAGTCAGCGTATTCTCTATCTCATTCTTCTTTAAGAATTCATCCAATAGAGCTTCGCCCTTCTTCTGCAACTCGCGACTGTCACGGCGTAATACGGCCTGAATCTTAGCTTTAGCCTTCGCAGTAGAGACAAAATTAATCCATGCGGGTTGCACATGCTGTGACTTGGAGGTAAGAATCTCCACTTGATCACCACTCTCCAAGCGGTGGCTCAGGGGCACCAGCTTGTGGTTAACCTTCGCTCCGATGCAATGGCTTCCGAGGAAGGTATGTATCGAGAAGGCGAAGTCAAGAGCCGTACAACCTGTAGGCATAGTCTTGATTTCACCCTTTGGCGTAAAGACAAAGATCTCTGATGCAAAAAGGTTCAGTTTGATGGCATCAAGAAAATCCATCGCATCGGGCTGTGGGTCGTCGAGGATCTCCTTGATAGTACGCAGCCAATCGTTCAGTTCGGCCTCGTCCTCAGTGTATTCTTCGTCTTCCTCGCCTTCCTTATATTTCCAATGGGCAGCCAATCCCTGTTCAGCAATCTCATCCATACGGTCGGAACGTATCTGAACCTCTATCCAGCGTCCCTGTTTCGACATCAGCGTGACATGCAATGCCTGATAGCCATTCGCTTTGGGATGGCTGAGCCAGTCGCGCAAACGGTCGGGATGGCTCTTGTAAATCTTCGAGATGGCAACATAGATATTAAAACACTCATTGATTTCCTCCTCACGATGGTTGGGGGTGAAGATGATACGCACTGCCAAGATGTCGTAGATTTCATCAAAAGTCACATGCTTGTTCTGCATCTTCGACCAAATGGAATATGGCGTCTTGACACGTTCCTTGATGGTGTATTTGATGCCCATCTTCTGCAACTCTTCCTCAATAGGTGCCGTAAACTGATCGAACAGCTCATGACGCTGTGCTTCGGTATTCTTCAGTTTGTCCTTGATCTGCTTGAACTCCTCAGGGTGTTCATACTGAAAACTGAGATTCTCAAGCTCCGACTTCACCTTATTCAAACCCAGGCGATTGGCCAAGGGGGCATAGATATACTGCGTCTCACCGGCAATCTTATATTGTTTGTTGGCTGGCTGCGACTCCAAAGTGCGCATATTATGCAGACGGTCACAGATCTTAATAAGAATCACACGGATATCCTCACTCATAGTGAGAAGCAGTTTCTTGAAGTTCTCAGCCTGAGCAGAAGCCTGTTCACCGAAGATACCACCACTAATCTTTGTCAGCCCATCAACAATCTGTGCAATCTTCGGACCGAAGATATTAGCAAGGTCTTCAGTGGTATAATCTGTATCTTCCACAACATCATGCAACAGGGCAGCACAAATACTGGTAGAACCCAGTCCAACCTCCTCACAGGCTATCTGTGCCACAGCAATGGGGTGCATGATATAGGGTTCACCCGAGAGTCGGCGCACACCCTTATGGGCCTGTCGTGCAAAGTTGAAGGCCTTGGTAATAATATCTACCTTCTTACGGTGACGCGACTGCTGATAGCTGTCCAACAAATGTTGGAACGCATCATTTACCAGTTTCTCATCGGCATCTTCTCGTCTGATCTCCTCATCCATAGTCTTTACCTCCTCCTTCTTCTCGTTGACTTGCCTTTACTACTACGTGTCGAACGCTTACTGGTCTTGGCACTACTGCGCTTAGATGACTTTGCCTTTGTGCTGCGTCGTGTGCTGGTACGTGCCTTGCTGCGCTTACTGGTTTTGGCACCGCGACGGCTCACACGACCCTTCTTGCCACGAGTATAACGTTTGCTCTTATGATAATAGGTTGGTACGTCATCGTTTACCTCCACCTCTATACGCTTGGTCAACAATTCATCGACACGATAATTATACACCGAGTCTTCCAGCTCAAGGAACTTAGTCACCTCGGTCAACGGCAAGCGCAAGGCTGATGGTTCTGTAGCTCCTGGCACCACATCACGACGATACATGGGATTCAACGAACGCAGCAGGTCGATATTCAGTCCCACCACTTCAGCCACCTGTTCCAAATGTACGTTACGAGTTACCATAACAGTATCTGTCTTGGCAGGCAGACGGGTGGTCATCGGACAGATGTTATGCTGCGAATAGTAGGTCATGATATAGTTAGCAGCAATGAAAGCCGGCACATAGCCTCGTGTCTCACGAGGCAGATAGGGATAGATATGCCAATAGTCCTTGTTCAATGGCTGTACAACCTCTTCCTCTTGAGTGTGGGTTTGTGTCGGATTGGCACGACGGATGGCCTTGTTAACATTCTCGGGACCACAGTTATAAGCGGCAATCACCAAATTCCAGTCGCCAAAAATCTTATAAAGGTCTCGCAGATAGCGCGCTGCAGCATCCGATGACTTTACAGGGTCACGACGTTCATCAACCAGCGAGTTGACTTGCAAGCCATATTGTTTTCCCGTACCAATCATAAACTGCCATAAACCAGAAGCCCCCACCCTACTGACGGCCTTTGGATTGAGGGCCGACTCAATAATGGGCAGATATTTCAACTCCAGTGGCAGCTGATACATCTCCAGTGCTTGTTCAAAAATAGGCATATAGAAATTCGAGGCACCCAGCATATAGCTAATGGAGTGGCGCAGACGTCCGCTGTAACGGTCAATGAACTTCTGTACTACATCGTTATATGCCATCTCCATCACAGTCGGCATGCGGCTCAAACGGTCGATATAGTCTTCCTTGCTATATACGGGATTGAAATCACGCATATTACAGTCGTTATCCTCGCCAAGATAGGTCTGCGACATATATAGGTTCATCAGCGAGTCCAGATCATAAGTCATTGCTTCAGGGAACTCAATAACTTCCTCATTGCCTTCCTGATCAGTCACTACAATCTCGTCTTCTTCGTCTATCTCGTCATCAGCCACCTCTATCTGGGCCATAGCTCCAGTAGCATATAGCATTATAGCGAGGATCATCAATAGTACTTTCTTACTCATTCTTATATTATGTTTAACTACTTAAAATACTAAAATCTCAACTTACAATTCACACCTAACGACTGTGCCTCCAAAGGCTTGCCTCCAGAATAGTTCGGTATGACAGTAGGTTCCACCTTCAGGCTGAGATCCCTAGAAATGTCAAAGACAGACAACTCCGCATCAACATAGGCATCAATCACTGACAGGGCATAGACACCAATCATCACAAAGAAACTCATATCACGCCAGCGGCGGTATTTGTCTTTACGGCTTTTGAATATCTCCCTGTATTTCGGCTCGGTTTCAGGTGTGACCTGTTTTCCCAAATGCAGGAACTTGTTATATGAGGCTGTACCAGGGTCATCGTCCATAATGTCCAGATAAGCCTGAGCGTAGTCCTTATACATCATGTTGTTCCACGTCAGGGCATAGATACAACCCATGAAACCTCCATAAATGATTGGCAACTTCCAGTATTTGCGGTTGTATATCTGACCTGCTCCAGGAATAACCAGCGCCAGCCACAAGGCTCTTTGCGGATCAGGCGTCCAGGTGTTCCAGTCACGCTTCATCTTCAGTTTACGCCCCTTCTTGTCCACCATCAACGACACCGTGTCAGCCAATTCATTATCCAGTGCTTTGGCATCAATCGCAGCTAAAGAGTCCAAAGGTGCCAGTGCACGACGGACAGAGTCAGTACGAGTGACGACGCTGCCAATAGTGTCACCAGTCTCCAACAGGATAATCTTTCCGACTTCCTGTTGGGCACGACATTCCACGAGACCTGCCACCATCAGCACGATTGCCACCAGTATTCTAACCATTCGCTCTATCCAGAACATTCATGATATACTCTAACTGTTCCTCGTTGTCAAACAGGATACTGATCTTACCTTTGCCTTTGGGCGAACACGACATCTGCACCTTCGTCTGGAAAAACTGCGACAAACGGTTCTTCAGGATATTAAACTCCTCAGGCAACTGGTTCTTAGCCGTCACCTTACCACGCGCAGTCTTCACATCGTCGCCACTCTTCAGAGCCTGCACCAGCTCTTCCACCTTACGGACAGAGAGATGTTGCTGCTGCACCTCCTTGAAAAGCTTAATCTGCTGCGACGGACTATCGATGGACAGCAATGCTCGGGCATGTCCCATCTCTATCTCATGATTCTTCAGTGCTATCTGCACCTGAGCAGGCAGTTTCAACAGGCGCATATAGTTAGTCACTGCTGCACGGCTCTTGCCCACACGCTCTGATATCTTGGCCTGTGTCATACCTGTTTCTTCAGCCAGATGCTGGTAAGCCAAAGCGATCTCAATGGCATTAAGATCCTCACGCTGAATATTCTCCACTAGCGCCATTTCCATGGCGTTTTGGTCTTCAACAGTAACAATATATGCGGGGATTGTTGTCAATCCAGCCAATTGTGAAGCGCGCCAACGGCGCTCACCAGCAATAATCTGGTATTTCTCGCCCTCCAACTTACGTAGGGTAATAGGCTGGATGATACCCAGCTCACGAATGCTCGTAGCCAATTCCTGGAGTGCTTCCTGATCAAACTCTCGTCGTGGTTGGTTAGGATTGGGTTCTATCAGGGCAATCTCTACTTCATTCAGGTTTGAGCTACCCTCCGTCTTCACCTGAGTAGTGGTGTCTATAAGTGCATCCAGGCCACGCCCCAAACCCATATCGTCCAGTCCGCGACCCAGCACATTACGGTCGTATTTCTTCTTTACTGCCATTCTAATTACTTAACTCTTAACATTTCACTTGTTAATAATCTCCTTAGCCAAAGCCAAATGGTTCTTGGCACCGGCAGAGTCAGCGTCATAAAGAATGACGGGCAGACCATGACCAGGAGCCTCCGAAATCTTCACATTACGCTGGATGACTGTCTTGAACACCAACTCCTGGAAGTGGCGCTTCACCTCATCGTAAATCTGGTTGGCCAGTCTCAGACGCGAGTCGTACATCGTCAGCAGGAATCCCTCGATTTCAAGTTTCGGATTCAGCTTCTGCTTGATAATTTTGATGGTGTTCAACAGTTTCGAGATACCTTCCAATGCGAAATACTCACACTGTACAGGGATAATCACCGAGTCGGCAGCTGTCAGTGAATTAACGGTAATCAGTCCCAACGACGGCGAACAGTCTATCAGGATGTAGTCATAATCATTGCGGACAGGTTCCAGCAACTGCTGGATAATCTTTTCACGGTTGGGCAGGTTCAGCATCTCAATCTCTGCACCTACTAAATCGATATGACTCGGAATAATGTCCAGTCCGTCAATATCTGTTGTATAAATCGCATCGCGTACGTCGGTCTTGTTGATAATGCACTCATAAAGAGACGTTTCAACTTCCTGAAGGTTCACACCTAAACCACTTGAAGCATTAGCCTGCGGGTCGGCATCAACCACCAGGACTGTCTTCTCCAGAGTCGCTAACGAAGCTCCCAGATTAATCGTCGTCGTGGTCTTTCCCACGCCGCCCTTCTGGTTAGCTAAAGCAATAATCTTTCCCATAATCTATCTTTACGTATGTATATAATAGGGTGCAAAGGTACAACTTTTCCGCCAATTACGACATAATTACTACGTATTTTAAGCATTTTTTAATAGGGAATTTGCTCGTTCCGAAATATTTTCTTACCTTTGCATAATGATTATGGAAACAAAGAAACCACTGATTCTGATATCGAACGATGATGGCTATCAAGCCAAAGGCATCAATGAACTCGTTAGGATGGTGCGCGACTACGGTGATGTGCTGGTATGTGCACCTGACGGCCCACGTAGCGGCCAGGCATGTGCTTTTTCGGCCACTGTTCCGCTGACGCTGACGCAACTGCACCAAGAGGACGGTTTACAAATTTGGGCATGTAACGGTTCACCTGTAGACTGTGTTAAAATGGCACTGGCAGAGCTTTGTCCCAGAAGACCAGACCTTGTGATTGGTGGCATTAATCATGGCGACAACGCTTCAGTGAATACCCACTACTCTGGCACAATGGGTGTCACGCTGGAAGGCTGTATGAAGTACATCTCCAGCATTGCCTTCTCGCTTTGCGACCATCGCGCAGATGCTGATTTTACGCCTTTGGAACCCTATATTCGCCAGATGACACAACGGGTGTTAGCCGAAGGACTTCCACAGGGCGTTTGTCTGAATGTCAATTTTCCGTTGGTTAATGTGTTTAAGGGTGTAAAGATCTGTCGGATGTCCCGTGGCACGTGGCTCAACGAAGTGACACGCTGTCATCATCCAAGAGACTACGACTACTGGTGGATGGTGGGGCACTATCAGAACGACGAGCCAGAGGCAGAAGATACTGACCGTTGGGCATTGGATCACGGTTATGTGGCAATTACGCCAACACGTGTCGATGTCACAGCTTATGAGGCGATGGAACAACTGAAAAGTTTCACCGTTTAATCTTTAATTTTTAATCTTTAATCTTCTTGAAGTATTATCTGATAGCAGGCGAGGCCAGTGGCGACCTTCATGCATCCCACCTGATGCAGTCGTTGAAGGCACAGGATGAAGAGGCGGAATTCCGTTTCTTTGGTGGCGATATGATGGCTGCCGTAGGAGGCACCAGGGTAAAACACTATCGCGACTTAGCCTATATGGGTTTCATTCCCGTTTTAATCCATCTGCCCACCATTCTCCAGAATATGAAACGCTGCAAGCAGGACATTCTCCAATGGCAGCCTGACGTCGTGATCCTCGTCGACTATCCTGGTTTCAACCTCAATATTGCAAAACACCTTCACAGCCAAAGGCTAAAAGCCAATAGCCAAAAGCCCAAAATCTACTACTACATCGCTCCAAAGATCTGGGCCTGGAAGGAATACCGCATCAAGAATATCAAGCGTGACGTCGATGAGTTGTTCTCCATCCTGCCCTTCGAGGTACCTTTCTTTGAGCAAAAGCATAACTACCCGATTCACTACGTAGGTAACCCGACAGCCCAGGAAGTACGAGAATACCTGTCTCCCAATACCCATCACCCATCACCTGACACCCATCGTCCTATCATTGCCTTGTTGGCAGGAAGCAGAAAACAGGAGATCAAAAGTAATCTGCCTGCTATGATTGAAGCTTCGCGCCATCTGACAGAAGACTACGACATTGTGCTGACTGGAGCACCATCCATCCCGGAGGAATATTATTTACCATTTCTCAAGGGCAGCAGCGTCCGATTGGTTATGAACCAAACATACTCCATACTCTCACAGGCAACGGCAGCCTTGGTCACCAGTGGTACGGCTACCCTCGAAACCTGCATGTTCCGCGTGCCTCAGGTGGTATGCTACAATACGGGGGTTGCCAAGCTCTTCGGCATCCTGAGGCGCTTTCTGCTCCATGTACCCTACGTCTCACTCGTCAACCTCATTGCCGACCGTGAAGTTGTACGTGAGTTGGTGGCAGACACCTTTTCTGTCGATAGTATCCGTCACGAGTTGGATGCCATCATTCCTGGTGGCAACCAGCGTGAACAGATGCTGGCTGACTATGAAGAAGTTCACCGACGACTGGGCGACAGCCACGCTCCCGATGTTGCAGCACAACTCATCATTAAACTGCTACAATCCTAAAAAACATCAATTTTTTTGTCAGTTCATTTATTTTTTGTAATTTTGCAGGAAAATCAATAACTGCAGTACATGGACGACGAAATAAAGGACGATATCTTAGAACAAGGTGGCGAGGAGTTTCCCTCCTCAGACACCACAGAATCCCATTCTGACTATCAGCCAGTAAATCGCTTTGACGCCGCTGCTGTTCACCATCTCAGCGGTATGTATCAGAACTGGTTTTTGGATTATGCTTCTTACACCATTCTTGACCGTGCAGTGCCGCATATCGAGGATGGTCTAAAACCTGTACAGCGCCGCATCCTGCACTCTATGAAGCGCATGGATGACGGGCGCTATAACAAGGTGGCCAACATCGTGGGACACACCATGCAGTTTCATCCCCATGGCGATGCCTCCATTGGCGACGCCCTGGTGCAGATGGGACAGAAGGACCTGCTGATAGACACACAGGGTAACTGGGGTAACATCCTGACTGGCAACAAGGCGGCTGCTCCTCGTTATATAGAGGCACGCTTGTCCAAATTTGCCTTGGACACCGTCTTCAACCCCAAGACTACCGACTGGCAGATGTCGTACGACGGTCGTAACAAGGAGCCCATCACGTTGCCCGTAAAATTTCCCTTGCTGCTGGCTCAGGGTGCCGAAGGCATTGCCGTCGGTTTGTCGACCAAGGTGCTGCCCCACAACTTTGTGGAGCTCTGCGACGCTGCCATCAGCTATCTGCACAACGAGGAGTTCCACCTCTATCCCGACTTCCCGACAGGTGGCAGCATCGACGTTTCGAAATATAACGACGGCCAGCGTGGCGGTGTGCTGAAGGTACGTGCCAAGATTGAGAAGCTCGACCCGAAGACACTGGTCATCCGTGAGATTCCCTTCTCGAAGACCACCGAGACCATCATCGACAGCATCCTGAAGGCCATCGAGAAGGGTAAGATCAAGGCCCGCCACGTGGAAGACCTCACAGCAGCCAACGTCGAGATTCAGGTGCAGCTGGCTCCTGGCGTCAGCAGCGACAAGACCCTTGACGCCCTCTATGCCTTCTCCGACTGCGAAATCAATATTTCGCCTAACTGCTGCGTCATCGAGGACAACAAACCTCAGTTCCTGACTGTCAGCGAAGTGTTGAAGCATAGCGTTGAACGTACGAAAGACCTCATCCGTCAGGAGTTGGAAATACGCAAGGGCGAGCTGTTGGAACAGCTGCACTTCTATTCGCTGGAGAAAATCTTCATTGAGGAGCGTATCTACAAGGACAAGAAATTCGAACAGGCACCCAACGTCGATGCTGTATGTGAACATATCGACGATCGTCTCACACCCTACTATCCGCAGATGATACGCGAGGTAACGAAGGACGATATCCTAAAACTGTTGGAAATCAAGATGCAGCGCATCCTGAAGTTCAACAAGGACAAGGCCGACGAACTAATGGCCCGCATCAAGGCCGAGATTGAGGAGATTGACCGTGACCTTAATAACCTCGTTGAGGTGACGGCTGACTGGTTCCGTTTCCTGAAGGACAAATATGGGAAAGACCATCCCCGTCTCACCGAAATCCGCAACTTCGACACCATTGAGGCCACAAAGGTCGTCGAAGCCAACCAGAAGCTTTACATCAACCGCAGTGACGGCTTCATCGGCACAGGTCTGAAGAAGGATGAGTTCGTGTGCAACTGCTCTGACATCGACGATATCATCATCTTCTTCCGCGATGGTAAGTTCAAGGTGGTTCGTGTAGCCGATAAATTGTTTGTCGGCAAGAACGTCCTATGGCTCGGTGTCTTCAAGAAGAACGACCAGCGCACCATCTATAATGCCGTCTATCGCGACGGTCCCAAGGGTATTTACTATATCAAGCGTTTCAACGTGTCGGCTATCACCCGTGACCGTGAATACGACATTACGGCAGGTACCAAGGGATCGCGCGTCTGTTATTTCACTGCTAACCCCAACGGTGAGGCGGAGATTATCAAGGTAACCCTCGACCCCGCACCAAAGTTGAAGCGCATCTTCTTCGACAAGGATTTCTCAGAGATAGGCATTAAGGGCCGTGCTGCCAAGGGTGTCATCCTGACGAAATACCAGGTACACCGCATCGGGTTGAAGAGCCACGGTCATTCCACATTGGGCGGCCGTAAGGTATGGTACGACCCGGACGTCAACCGTCTGAACTACGACGAACACGGACGACTGCTGGGCGAGTTCAACGACGGCGACAGCATCCTGGTCATCCTCAGCAATGGCGACTACTACCTCAACGGCTTCGATGCCAACGTGCATTTTGAGGACAACGTTGTACGCGTCGAGAAGTACGAGCCCGAGAAGGTCTGGAGCTGCGTGCTCTACGATGCCGACAATCAGGGCTATCCGTATGTGAAGCGTTTCCTCATGGAGGCCTCAAAGCGCAAGCAGAACTATCTTGGCGAGAATGCCAACTCCCAGCAGCTGCTGCTCACCGACACCGTCTATCCGCGCCTGCTGGTGACATACGGTGGCAACGACGAGTTCCGAGGTTCTGAGGAAGTAGATGTCGAACAGTTCATTGCCGTCAAGGGTTTCAAGGCAAAAGGCAAACGCCTCACCACCTACCAGATAGCCTCCATTCAGGAGCTGGAACCCACCCGTTTCCCCGAGCCTTCCAGTGCCGAGGAATTCAGCGCCGACGAAGAGGAAGTCGAAGACCTCGACCCTGATGCCGGCAAGAGTCAGCAGCAGGTTCTCGACGAACTAACCGGACAACTCAGTCTTTTCCCTGATGAAGAATAGGTGTTGGGTGATAGGTGTTAGGTGTTGGGTAATGGCTATTGGCTGCTGTGTGCTATGGACTCCTGCCTATAGCCAAGAGTCGGTAGCAAACAGTCCAAAAATCATTACCAGCAGTCGCATGCTGGGCATTGGTGGTACACGCGTTCTCGACACCTACCTTTCGCAGGAACATTTCAGCGGCATAGGTCTGTCATTCCTTGCTACCAGTGAACGCATGCGTGACAACAGTCGCTGGTCGACGCTCATAGAACACGAGGCCAACTTCTCGTCAGTCAAGGACCGAGCCGACTCCAAACAGGAATTGGAAGGTGCCTACAACTTTTACTGGGGAAAACTCTACGGCATCAAGCTCATGGATGGCAAGCTAAGGCTACAGGGCGGCGGACTTGTCAACGCCTCACTGGGATTCATCTACAACACCAGCAACAGCAATAATCCCGCTCAGGCCCGTGCCCATCTGAACCTAATGCCGACAGGTGTGGCCAGCTATCGCTTTCCACTTTTCCGGAAACCCGTCACTGCTCGCTACGAGCTCTCCTTGCCCCTCGTCGGCATCATGTTCTCACCCAACTACGGACAGTCATACTACGAGATATTCTCACGTGGCAACTACGACCACAACGTCGTGCCCACCACATTTATCTCCAGTCCTGAATGGCGACACATGCTGACTTTCGACGCCCAACTGTCACCGAAGGTCACCCTCCGCATCGGTTACTTAGGCAACATGCAGCAGGCTAAAGTCAACAACCTGCGCCAGCATGTCTATACACATCGTTTCCTTATAGGCCTCACCCGATGTTTTAGCATTATTCCTCGCGCCCTATGAAAAGAGTTTTATCATATCTGTTATTGTTATTTCTCATTTCTCATTCCTCATTTCTCATTTCGTGTGTCGACGAAGTCGAACACGACAACACGCCCACCGGAAATTTCGAGGCACTGTGGCAAATCATCGACGAGCACTATTGCTTCTTCGACTATAAGCAGCATGAGTACGGACTCGACTGGCAAGAGGTTTATAATAAATATAAGGTACGCGTGAGCAACAAGATGAATACCCAGCAGCTCTTCGAAGTACTCTGCGATATGCTCGCTGAACTGCGCGACGGACACGTGAACCTGTCGACATCTATGGACTTCGGACGCTACTGGACGTGGCACGAGGCCTTTCCACAAAACTTCAACGACTCGCTGGAGCGCCACTATATGGGTACCGACTACAAAATTGCTGCCGGACTACACTATCGCGTGCTTGACGATAACATAGGATATATCCGCTACGACTCATTTAACAACGCTGTAGGCGAAGGAAACCTCGACGACTGTCTTTCCTGGCTGGCTTTGTGCCGAGGACTCATCATCGACATCCGTAACAACACCGGTGGTGATCTCATCTATGCCGAACGCCTTGCAGGCCGCTTTGTGCATGAGAAGACGCTCGTAGGCTACATGCAACACAAGACGGGCACAGGACATCACGACTTCTCCGAACTTGAACCACGCTATCTGGAGCCTTCCAGCAACCTGCGCTGGCACAAACCCGTTTGCGTTCTCACCAATAGGAGCGTATACAGTGCTGCCAACGACTTTGCCGTTATCATGCACGCATTGCCTAACGTCCGACTCGTTGGCGACCATACCGGCGGAGGCAGCGGCCTGCCCATGAGCAGCAGCCTGCCAAACGGTTGGACAGTGCGCTATTCGGCCTGTCCCATGTACGACGCCCAGCGCCAACATACCGAATTCGGCATCGCCCCCGACGTCGCCGTTTCCCTTACCGATGCCTCTGTATCTCAGGGCCTCGACGATATCATCGAGACGGCACGCAAACTACTGGTACAATAACGGATAATTAATATTTTTGTTGGTAGAAGCAAAAAAATTAATTTTTAATCTTTAATCTTTAATTTTTTTCGTACCTTTGTACGCTGAAACTAAGGAGCGCAATGCGCCTGTGGCGGAATTGGTAGACGCGCTAGACTTAGGATCTAGTGTCTCGCGACGTGCAGGTTCGAGTCCTGTCAGGCGCACTCTTAAGAAATAAAATATGTGGGCTAAAACCTTAGCCCACATTTCTTTTTATCTTTCACTACCCCTATGAGTAAAGGAACGACTACATGTATCCCAACCAGCGCAGGATGTCGTTAAGGTTTGCAACTACCATAAGGAGGATGAGGATACCAAAACCGACGTATTCAGCCTTAATCATAAAGTTTTCAGAGGGTTTACGGCGCGTAATCATCTCGTAGAGCAAGAACAGCACATGGCCACCGTCGAGAGCAGGAATGGGCAGGATGTTCATAAAGGCAAGGATGATGGAGAGGAAGGCTGTCATCTTCCAGAACATATACCAGTCCCACATAGGCGGGAAGAGGCTTCCGATAGCTCCAAAGCCACCCAATGACTTAGCGCCCTCAGCTGAGAAGACATACTTCATGTCATCAACATAGGAAGCCAACACATGCCAGCCATACTTGATGCCTGCAGGAATGCTCTCCAAGAAACCATATTCAATAGTCACAGGCTTATATATTGAAGCCAAGCTAGGCGCAAAGAAGCCAAGTTTCAGCTCTGGCGTGAGGACGACGGTGGCGGTGTCAGTTTGGCTGTTGGCTGTTAGCTCTTGGCTGTTGGCATGTTGGAAAACAATCACCACTGTACGGGCTTTCAGTGAGTCTGCCGGTGTCTTGGCAGTAAGCAGCATGTCCTCACGGCGTCCTAACAGGTCAACGAATTCGTTGTAGGAGTCAACGGGAGAACCATTGAGGGCGATGATTCGGTCACCAGCCTTCATACCTGCCTTCTCTGCTGGTGAGCCAGCCATGATACTGTCAATCTTGGCAGGCAACAAAGGACGTACGAACGAAGGCTCAGCCTTGAGCATGCCTAACAAGTTGAGTTCACCAGGCAGATTAATGCTCATGGGCTTGCCGTCACGGATGATGTCAACACGTTTAGCCTCGCTGATGTCACGATAGAGGTCGGCAGAGAAATCCTTGAAGGCCTTTTTCTCCGTTCCTATTAAGATATCACCATCCTTAAAGCCATAGGACTTGGCCTCCTGATTGAACTTCATGCCCTGCGTCATATCCTTGACGGGGATATAGGTATCGCCCCACCAGAAGAGAATCTGCGAATAAATAAAGAGGGCCAGAAGAAAGTTGACCAATACGCCACCAATCATGATGAGCAGTCGCTGCCATGTAGGTTTGGCGCGGAATTCCCAAGGCTGGACGGGTTGCTTCATCTGTTCTGTGTCGAAGCTCTCGTCAATCATACCCGCTATCTTGCAGTAGCCGCCTAAAGGCAACCAACCGATACCATATTCCGTCTCGCTGTTCTTGGGCTTGAACTTAAACAGGCTGAACTTCCAGTCGAAGAAGATATAGAATTTATCCACCTTCACTCCGAAGAGCTTGGCAAAAAAGAAGTGGCCACCTTCATGGAGTAATACCAAGAGGCTGATGGCTAAAATGAACTGTAATACTCTGATTAAAAATACTTCCATTATTAACTATTTGACGATTTAACTAATTCATTAATTCTGTGGCTATGTGTCGTGCCTCGGCGTCGGTGGCGACGTATGTGTCGTAGTCTGGAGTAGAGGAGAAGGTACAACGCTGCATGGTTTCGGCGATGATGTCACTCATTTGGAGGAAGCTACACTTGTCCTCTAAGAATCCACGATTGACAATCTCATTGGCTGCATTGATGATGCACGGCATATTGCCACCACGACCAATGGCTTCGAAGGCCAATGCCAGACAACGGAACTTCTTCAAATCTGGTTCAAAGAATTCCAGTTTCTGAGCAAAGAAGTCGAGACGCTCCCCACTGAGTGGAAGGCGCTGTGGGAACGAGAAGGCATACTGGATGGGCAATCGCATATCAGGTACGCCCAACTGTGCCTTCACTGCTCCGTCTTGGAATTGTACAGCAGAATGGACAATACTTTGAGGATGTACTAACACCTGAATCTTTTTGGCATCAACGCCAAAAAGCCACTTAGCCTCAATGACTTCAAAACCCTTATTCATCATAGTGGCCGAGTCAATGGTAATCTTTGCTCCCATGTCCCATGTCGGATGGCGGAGGGCATCGGCCTTGGTCACGGTCTGCAACTGTTCCATCGTGTACTCGCGGAAAGGACCGCCTGAAGCCGTCAACAGAATTTTTTCGATGGGATTGTCATCCTCCCCCACAAGACTTTGGAAGATGGCCGAGTGTTCGCTGTCAACGGGAAGGATTGGTGTATGATACTGCTGAGCCAGCTGGAGGATCAGTTCGCCAGCCACCACCAGTGTTTCCTTGTTGGCCAGTGCAATGGCTTTATGGGCTTTTATAGCGTGTATAGTAGGCGACAAACCGGCAAAACCTACCATTGCTGTCAGCACCATATCGATGGGCTCTGCCTCGACAATTTCGTCGAGTGCCTGCTTGCCTGCGTACACTTTAACATCGGGTAAATCGTCCATCAGCCGCTTGAGCTCATCATAGCGTTGTTCGTTGGCAATGACGATGGCAGCTGGTTTGAACTTATGGGCTTGTTCGGCCAACAGCTCCACCTTGTTGTTGGCTGTCAGGCAGTATATCTCGTACAGATCATGATGCTCTGCGATAACTTCAAGTGCCTGAGTGCCTATTGACCCTGTAGAGCCCAGAATGGCTATCTGTCGTTTTTTCATATCTCTAACAATCCCTGAGGGATATTCATAGTTATTTGTCGTTTCTCTGAATCGATGTCGCTAATCAAGTCATCGTTGGCAGGAATGAGGCGATCGTTTTCCAATTCGAAGAGGATATTGGCAGTACTGTCGTCGATGGCAGTAATGTGTCCAACGGTTTCTCCATTTGAAGAATCCACAATAGCAAAGCCCACCAAACTGGCCAGCGACAGACTTTCCTCATCTTCATTTGCCAAAGCCCGTGGAAAATAGACGTCACAGTTGGTCAGATCAGAGGCACGCTGTTGCGTATCAATGTCACAGAACTTCACCAAACAGACCGTATCATTTCGGAATCGATATTCCTCCATGAAGAAGGGTACCAGAATTCCGTCAACATCGAGAACAAGGTATTCCGCATCAACACGGTCGAAGATATCATCGTCAAATTGAAACGACACCTCCCCCCTGACACCATGCGTCTTACCTATACGCCCTATCTTGTAAACGTCTTCTGATTTAATCATCGGTTAACAGCAAATTACTCACTATTCACTCTTCCCTTTTTATATGAGCACCAAGCGCATTGAGTCGCGCTTCAATGTTCTCATAACCACGATCTATCTGTTCAATATTACTAATAGTGCTTGTACCATTGGCACTCATGGCGGCTATCAGCAACGCAATACCGGCACGGATATCAGGACTCGACATACGCTGAGCTCGTAACGTCAGTTTTCGGTCGTGACCTACGACGACAGCCCTATGCGGATCACAGAGAATAATCTGCGCGCCCATATCGATGAGTTTGTCAACGAAGAACAAACGGCTCTCAAACATTTTTTGGTGGAACAGTACACTGCCACGAGCTTGAGTAGCCACAACAATGAGTACACTGAGCAAGTCGGGCGTCAATCCAGGCCAAGGAGCATCGGCCAGTGTCATGATGGTGCCATCAATGAACGAGTCAACTACATAGTGCTTCTGACGGGGAATATAAATATCGTCACCATCCACTTCTATCTTGACACCCAAGCGACGGAAGGCATCTGGAATAATTCCCAAGTCCTTTAATGAGACATCCTTGATTCGGATACCATCGCCGCACATGGCTGCCATACCAACAAACGACCCTACCTCAATCATATCAGGCAGCAGACGATGTTCAGTGCCATGCAGTTCACACACGCCTTCTACAGTCAACAGGTTGCTGCCAATGCCACTGATGTGGGCTCCCATGCGATTCAGCATGTGGCAGAGTTGCTGGATATAGGGTTCGCAGGCTGCGTTGTAAATAGTAGTGGTGCCCTCCGCAAAGACAGCGGCCATAATAATGTTTGCCGTTCCCGTCACCGAGGCTTCATCAAGCAACATATAGGTACCTTTAAGGCTATTTGCGCTGATTTCGTAGACATCACGATTAGCGATATGGCGGAACTTGGCCCCCAGATACTTGAATCCAAGGAAATGGGTGTCCAGACGGCGACGTCCAATCTTGTCGCCACCAGGTTTGGTAACAATGGCTTTTCCCATACGGGCCAGCAACGGGCCTATCATAAGCACAGAACCACGCAGCTGGGCACATTTGTGCACAAACTCATCGCTCTCAAGATATTTTAAATCCAGCTCATCTGCCTGGAAGCTGAACATACCCTTGCCCTGCTTCTCTACTTTAACACCAATGTCACACAACAACTGAATCAAGTTGTTGACGTCACGAATGTCGGGAATGTTGCTGATGACGACTTTATCACAAGTCAACAAGGTAGCACAAATCACCTGTAACGCCTCATTCTTGGCGCCTTGAGGTGTAATGGTACCACTGAGCAGATGTCCGCCTTCAATCTTGAATGATGCCATATTTTTACTTTTTCCGTTTACGCTTGCTGCCATTTCCAATGCCATCGCCAGAGATGTCGACAGCATTGAAACGAAAGCGCTGAAGGTCTATTTGAATCTTGCCATCTGTAAAACGAGCCAGGTCGTCAGCCACTTTCTCATCCTCAATAGAGCCATGTCCCCATGCCATCAGGTCACGCTTCATCTGGTTGGCAGTCTGTCGCACCAGTTCGTCACGCTCATCGCCCTCTGGCATCGTCTTCAACTTCTCGAAGACTTTTGAAAGCAGGCGTCCATAATGACGCATATGAGCCTGTTCGTCCTGAGCAGGATGCTGAAGTGGCTGTGGCTTCGAGAGAATCTTTTCAGCCTCGTTGACGTCATAAGGCCAGTCGATGTCGAGTTGCTTGTGGCTCATCAAGTAGAGATGATCCCATAGCGTTTGTTCATAGTCAGGAGTAGTGCGCAACTGGGTATTCTTGTTTTCCATTTGTCGGATGATAGTCTTAGCACAGGCATTACGCTCCTCCTTCGTAGGAAGGGTAATGGCCAAGTCGACCATTTTCTGTATCTCACGTCCGTATTCTGGCATCACCAGTTTCTCACGCTTGGTGTTGTAATCTAATCCTTTAATATCCATCTATCTAATTTACAATTTGACGATTTACAATTTGACGATTTATTAAAGCAACTTCTTGGGTTTGATGGCCACGAAGTCTTTCAGATAGAAAGGCACGAAATAGGCCACATCCTCGAACTGTTCATTCAGGAAGCGACGCTCAGCCAACGGCTGCATCCATTTGGCCAGTGGCTGAATGCCTTCAATGAAGTGTGCATTGGGATGATCTATAACATCCTTACACTTCATGGCACCATTGCCAAAGAAATAGACAGGGTGCTCGTCAAGGAAACGCTTGTATGTATTGGCGTCGACAATGTCTGCACTGACAGGGCGCACCTCCTTCAAGGCTCTGTCGTAGAGGGCAGCATACACCTCCATACGACGGGCGTCAAGCATCGGGCAGAGCAAAGCCTCTCCTAACCTCTCCGAAGGAGAGGAACCTGACTCCCCTCCTTCGGAGGGGGTGGAGGAGGCCAGTTCTCTTAACAGCACAGGTACACAAAGCAGTTCCAAAGTGGGTACAGCTATCAGTTTCAGGTCACGCCCATAGCAAATGCCCTTGGCCATCGACACACCGATGCGCAACCCCGTATAAGACCCGGGGCCACAGCTGACGCTGACTGCATCGAAAGGTATGGCATGATTGTCAGTGAACGATAATGCCTCGTCCACCATTGTTCCTAAATGTTCCGCTGCAGCACCCTTGTCACCCTGTTCCTGCTGTTCAAAGATACATTGTCCGTTTTCTGATACGGCAACAGAACAGAAGTCCGTACTGGTTTCTATATGCAGTATACAAGCCATGATTATCTTCGTACCATATAATTAAGGTGCAAAGGTACGAAAAAATCCTGCAATCCCTGCATGTTTCAGACAAATTAACGCTTATTATCAATAGCTGGCTGAGCAGGGGATGCCAAGAGCTATGACACGGTCACGGATGGCATCAAGCTGTTCGTGGCTGGCTTTTTCAAGTCCCTTTGCAGGCGTCTCACGGTCTATGGTGTAGACCATGACCTGTTGTGGACGGATGGTCTTGACGATGTCGAGCCAAGGGGCAACATATTCCTCTCTTGTATTGTCGACGCTCTCTCCGTTATACATTCCTCGCATGAACATGGTCTGGATGATGATGTGACCATTGAATGCCTTCATGCGTTCGATGATGGCATTGACATCGTATGCTCCTGTCGGACGGTCTACCTTATTAATATATATGGGGTCGACAGTATCAAGCTTCAAGATATTGTCATCGACACGCATGAGGGCATCGTGTACAGCAGGACGGTGAATCATTGTCGAGTTGCTGAGCACACACACCTTGGCCTGTGGACAATACTGGTTGCGCAGACGGATGGTGTCGTCGATAATCTCAGCAAAGTGGGGGTGGCAAGTGGGTTCTCCATTTCCGGCAAAGGTCAGCACGTCAGGCAAATGGCCCTCATCCACCATCTTCTGCAACTGCTGTTCTAACTTATCAGCGACTTCTTCACGTGTCGGACGGGGCAGTGTTGGACGGTGGTCGCCGTTGAAGCCGCACTCACAGTAGATGCAATCAAAACTGCAAAGCTTACCGTCGGCCGGCATCAGGTTGATTCCCAACGAGATGCCTAGCCGACGACTATGTATAGGCCCAAAGATGGGCGATGGATAAATGACAGTGCTCATCGCATTAGTCTTCAAGCACGATGGGCTTATACTTCGGAACAAGTGCCTTCATGATGCACCAGCCAATGAGGTAGGCTACGGCACAGATGCAGAACACCACCATGTAAGCTGCAGGTTTGCCGTCGAATCCGAAGAACGAGAAGTTTGCCCCCTGTTCAGCAGCCCAGTCGAAGAATTTTCCGCTTCCGAGGTTGATGGACATGGAACCGATACCACCAGCCATCGTACCCAGCCCTACAATCGTACCAATGGTCGATTTGGGGAACATGTCGCCAATCGTTGAGAACAGGTTGGCACTCCATGCCTGATGTCCTGCACCAAGCAAACCGATGAGAATGGCAGGCCACCAAGCGCTATAAGCACCCATAGGCTGTGCAAACAGGCCCAAAACAGGGAAGCAGGCGAAGATGAACATAGCACGCATACGACCCAGATAGGGGTTCATGCCCTTCTTGTCTACGAAGTAGGTAGGCAGATATCCACCACCGATACTAAGGATGGTCACGATAGCATAAAGGGTGAAGATAAGCAGGATTCCCATTGTCGAGTCAGAGGTGTAGCCATACTGGTCGCTGAAGTAGGCAGGTGCCCAGAACAGGAAGAACCACCACACACCATCTGTCATGAACTTACCCACGAGGAATGACCACGTCTGCTTATAGGTGAAGCACTTGAAGAACGGAATGGTCTTCTCTTCCTTTACCGCATCACGATCTTGCACCTCGGCCAGATCGTTGTCCTGTTCAATGTAGTTCAACTCTGCCTGGTTGACACGCTTGTTATGACGAGGCTTTTCGTAGAGCCACATCCAAAGTCCCATCCAGATGAAACCGAGGGCACCGATGATGATGAAAGCCATCTCCCAGCCCCAGGCACGAGCCAGCAGGGGAATAGTGGCAGGAGCAGCCAGAGCACCTACGGATGCGCCACTGTTGAAGATGGAGGTTGAGAAGGCACGGTCTTTCTTGGGGAAGTACTCTGCCGTAGCTTTGATGGCAGCAGGGAAGTTTCCAGCCTCACCAACAGCCAGGATCAAACGACAGGAGAGGAACAGCCACACAGAGATGGTAGCGATAGCCACAGCAGCATCGCCTGTAAGCTGGCCTAACTGAGCCACAGAGTCATAGCCCTCGTAAGTCATAGCCACCCAGCCACAACCAGCATGCAGGACAGCGCCCAGCGACCATACGAAGATGGCAATGAGGTAACCCTTCTTGGTACCCATCCAGTCGATGAACTTACCAGCGAAAAGGTTGGCAATGGCATAGAACAGGGAGAACATACCTGTGATGGTACCGTAATCGCCGTCAGTCCAGTGGAACTCAGGAGCAATAAAGTCTTTCCAGGTTAGTGACAAGACCTGACGGTCCATGTAGTTAATGGTCGTTGCCAGGAACAGCAGCGCACAGATGACCCAACGGAAGTTGGACATTTTGGTAGTTTGAATTGGAGTCATATTTTAGTTATTTCGTTATTACGTTATATGGTTATTACGAGATGCGACTATTTGATGTCGATGACAGGAATGTTGTCCTTGTCGTTATAGTACAGGTTCTCGCCAGCCATACCCCAGATGAAGGTATAATAGTAGGTACCAGCAGCAGCGTGCATCGACCATTCAGGCGACATGATGGCCTGCTCGTTATGCAGCCATACAACGCGGCTCTCCTGAGGCTCACCCATGATGTGGGCGATGGTCTGCTCCTGAGGCAGATTGAAATAGTAGTAGGCCTCGATGCGACGTCCGTGGGTGTGAGGCGGCATGGTATTCCACGCAGCACCAGGATTGAGCTGTGTCAGACCGAGCTGCAGCTGGCAGGGACCTTCCTCAAGCACATCGTTGACAATGAGCTTGTAGACGGTACGGTTGTTACACTCCTCGAGCGAGCCGACAGGTCCCCAGACAGCGGCCTTCAGCGAGCCCTTACGACCATCAAGGGTAATCCACTGGGTCTTATAGTGCTGGTGAGCAGTAGCGCTGTTCAGATAGAACTTGGCAGGCTTCTGGGCGTCCTTGGAACGGAAGAGCACTTCCTTGTTCACGTCCTTGTCCTTGCCGATATGGCCGCGACCAACGTAAAGGGCTTCCTTAGGAGATAGCGCATACTCCTTGCCATCGACGATAACCACACCGTCGCCCTCGCCGCAATTCACGATGCCGAGCTCACGGTTGTAGAGGAAATACTTCTCCTTGATACCTGGGTCAACGTCAAGACCCAGTTCCTGGAAATTCTCCAGCTTCAGCGTTTTATTCACAGGCATAGCACCTCCGAAGATAAAACGGTCGTAATGCGAGTATGTCAGGTTAATCTTGTCAGCTTCCATCACTTTCTCCATCACGAAGCGCTCGCGAAGCGTCTTGGTGTCGTAGTGCTTCACGTCCTCCGGGTGGCAAGCTGTCTGGAAGTTTACGGTCTGCTGGCCAAAGCCAGTTGTCATTGTTCCCATAAGCAATAATGTCAAAATCGATTTTTTCATTGTAGTATTGTTATTGATTGTTTTTATTCTCTTTCATGATGCGCACTTTGTTCCACACCACCATGCCAATAGTGATGAGTGTGAGGATGCCGGCACCGATCCATTTCAGGTATGCCACACACTTGTAGATGACCCAGCCGAAGAGGCTCGACGCAAAGTCAAGGGCACCGCCCTCAAAGCCTGCAGGGATGTCAGCAGCTTTGTCGCCTGTCTGTTCGAACACGGTATGGGCAGCTTGTGTAAAGGCTGGCGCCATATCAGTAACGAAATAGAGACCGATGGCCAAAGCAACAAGTCCGATGAGGAATGTCTTCACCACATTACCCTTGGTAAAGGGCAGGACGACGGGGAACAGGTAGAACATGCCTGCCAGTGATGCCAGGGGCAGGAACTGGTTACCAGGCAGGATGACTGCCAAGCCTAATGCTACGGGGATAAGCAACAGCGACACGACCAGTGTTGTGGGATGTCCTATTACCACAGCCGGTGACATACCGATATACACTTTCTTGCCGTTGAACTTACGCTTCACCACCTCCTGTGTCTTCTCTGCGATGGGCTTCAGACCTTCTATAAACAGTGACGTGATGCGCGGAATGAGTTCCATCACAGCACCCATCGTCACCCCAAGGAACAGCACCTTCTTGATATCCAGCTGAGCCAGCGCACCAATCAATGCACCCACGATGACACCCAGTACCAATGGTTCGCCCATCACACCAAATTTCTTCTTCATACCCTCGGCATCGATATTCAGCTTGTCAAAGCCGGGAATCATGTCCAGGGCCTTGCCGATGATTAATGCAAAGGGTACGAAACTCTGGCAGAATGGCTGCGGAATGCTGATGCCCTGCCACTCAGGGTAGTATTCCTGAAACTTATCGGCTGTCAAATCAGCCATCACCAGCGTGACAATATAGCAGACGATGGCTGCAAAATACCCCCAGAGCAGACTTTGGTCCATGACGAAGTAGGCCACAGCTCCGATAAATGCGAAATGCCAGTAATTCCACAGGTCGATGTTGACCGTACGGGTGCATCCCGTGATAAGCAACAGGAAGTTGACACCCAGGCAGATGGGAATGATGAGTGCGCCCACAGCCGTATTATAGGCAACGGCAGCAGCAGCCGGCCACCCCATGTCGAACACCTTCAGCTGAAGGTCATAGAGCTGTGAAATCTCACTCAAGGGTCCTCCGAAATTCGTAGTCAGCAAGGCTGTCACAATGCCCAGTCCCACGAAACCGACACCGACGTAAAGACCGGACTTCAGCGAACGTCCGAACTTCAGACCGATGCACAGACCGATAATGGTAAACAGAATGGGCATCATAACCGATGCGCCCAAACTGATAATGTAACTAAAGACTTGTTCCATTAGTTTTTATTGTTTTATTTGTTTGTCTTAGCGTAATCGGCTACAAAGGTAATAAAAAACAGCGAAACCCGAATGATTTTCGCTGTTTTTTTCTACTTAATCGTTAACGTAAGCCACATTTACGACGTTATTTTGATTTTTACTACTTTTTCAGCTTGAAGGAATTCTCGATGCTGCTGAGCTCGGCAGAGAACGACTTGTCAACCTTCAGACGCTGCTCGATGGTACTGCAGCTATGGATGACTGTCGAGTGATCGCGTCCGCCAATCAGCTGTCCAATGCGTGAGGCAGGCATCTTGGTATATTTCTGAGCCAGATACATCGACACCTGGCGCACCAGTACATAGTCACGCTTGCGACTCTTGCTGAAGACGCTCTGCTGGTTGACACCATAGTGGCCACAGACTTTCTCCAGGATGTCATCAACTGTCAGCGGCTTGTTGTCGACCTTCACGGCACGCTTGATGATACGCTCGGCCAGTCGCATGTCAATACCCGAGTTATAGACCACGCTATAGGCCAGCAGCGAATTGACCACACCTTCCAAGTCACGCACGGAGCCATTAGCCGTCTCAGCGATAAACTCGATGACATCTGCGGGAATCTTCAGGCCGTCACGACGGCATTTGGCATTGAGAATGTCAATACACAGCTGCACGTTAGGATGTTCCAGCTCGGCAATGAGTCCGCAGGCAAAACGTGTCAGCAAACGGTCCTTGACACCCTGCAAGTCGACGGGAGGACGGTCTGAAGCCAGAATGATCTGCTTGCCCAGACGGAACAGATGGTCGAAGATATGGAAGAAGGTGTCCAGTGTCTTCACGGCTGTCGCCCATTCCTGGATATCGTCGACGATAAGTACGTCGATAGACTGGTAGAAGCGGATGAAGTCGTTGACGGTATTCTGGCGTGTGGCATCCGTAAACTGCACCTGGAACAGGCGTGCCGACACATATAGTACGCGCAGATGCGGGTACATCTCCTTACAGTGTACGCCAATGGCATTGATGAGGTGTGTCTTGCCACAGCCTGAAGGACCATAGACAAAGAAGGGATTGAACGTCGACTTGCCCGGATGCTCGGCGATGGAAAGTCCTACCGTACGCGGCAGCTTATTAGAATCGCCCTCAATGAAGCTCTGGAATGTCTTGTGCCTATCAAGCATGGGATCCAGAGGCTGTGGTGTAGCACTATCCAGTGTCGTGGGCGACTTATTGACCTGCCGGCGGGATTGTGGCTCTTCAATGCGCACAGGCTCACTACCCTCTTCGACATTCGTCAACTTATGCTTCTGGTCTACTGTAATGCGGTAATTCAGTTGTACCTTACCACCGAAACAGCGGTTGAGCACCATGCTCAGCAATCCCACGTAGTGTTGCTCCAGATACTCAAACACATATCGGCTTGGTAGCTGTAGCAATAAAGTCCGGCTGTCTTCATAATATTTCTCGAAGACGATGGGCGCGAACCAGGTGTTGAATTGCTGCTCCGTGACGTTTTCCCTGATCAAAACAAGGCAGTTGTCCCAAAGCGCCTTTGGATTCTTTTCCATGCGGCGAGCGTTACTTTTTACTAAGATTGACTTAAATTGGTCTTAAATTGTTTTCGGATGCAAAGGTCGCTATTTTTTTTGTAATATGCAAATGTGTATTTTTAATCGTTTTTGCTTCAAATGTGCGTAACTCTCTCGTTTTTCGAACATTTATGCCGTTTGTAATTTAAATTAACAGCTATGCGTCTTGCAAAAATACAACCCATTAGCTATCAGCAACTTATCGACTTCGCGCACACACCTCTCATGCTGTGCAGACAAAAAAATATCACGCTTTCGAAAGTGGGCTATATCAAGCACTTGGAGCGTTTGGGTTGAAAGTTTTTTATAACGGCCTATTATTTAGACAAATTAAAAATTAGACTACATTTTTATTTATCTTTCTTGCCAAAAACCGAGAAGTGGACATACCGTTTCGGGTGTGCTTTGATGTCAATCAGCAGCGAGTCCAAATCAGCAGCTGACGACTCGATGTTGCGATACACTTTGTCATCGCGCATCAGCAGTCCCAAGGTACCCTCATTGCTGTTCAGACGCTGCGTCAGGGCATTGACGTCTGCAAGAGTCTTGTTGATGCTGGCCTCCATGCCGGCCACGTCGATGGCTGACAGGTTGGCTGTCAGCTTGTGGGTGTTGTCAAGCACACCGTCGGCCTTCTGCATCAGTCCAGGCACATTGCGGTTCAACGAAGCCGACAGCGTATGCAGTTCATTGCTGGTGGCATTCAGCTGACTGGTCATGCCTTCCACATTATGCAGGATGTTCTGCAGTGCAGGGTCGCCCAGCAGGGCATTCAGACTGCTCATGATGCTGTCCAGCTTGGGTACGATGGACTCAATGGCTGGCATCATGGCTCCCAGCTTGCTCATCATGCCTTCCTGCTCCCCTCCTGGAATGGTGTCGCCTTTGGCCACCATGTTCAACGGGTCTCCACCCAGCACGAGGTTGATTTTGATATTGCCAAGCAGGTCGCTGGCAATCTCAGCCCGTGAGCCTTGTGGCAGACGCATCTTTTCGTCCAGTCCCATGACAGCCACAATCTTGCCCTGCGGGTTATAGTCATACACCACATCTTTCACCACGCCCACCTTATAGCCGTTGGCATAGACGGGTGTCGAGGGTGCTACGCCACTGACGTCGTTAAAGGTGACATAGTACGAGTCGTCGTCCGAAAACAGGGGCAGGCCTTTCAGAAACTGCAGTCCGTAGTATAACACCACGATGCCGAGAATGGCCACTAATGCAATCTTTACCTCTTTCGTGAAAAATTTCATATCGTGCTTGCTTTTTATTCTATTCGTTTTGTACCTTTATGACCTTTCAGCCTTTTTACTGCTTACTCTTAAACTCCCTGATAGCCGACTGCACATCAGTCTTCTGGCCGTTCTTGAAGGCTATGATGAAGGCTTGGGGGAAGCGGTCTGTCAGCGTCTTGCGCAGCTGGGCGATATCGTTGTAGTTCTCCGACGCACCAACGGTATATTTATAGAGTCCGCCTTCCTGATAGAAGTCAGCATTCTTGACGCCTTTCAGCTGAGGGTCGTTGGGTTTCAGCTTATAGCCGCTGGCCATAATCTGAACCTTAAATACAGGGGCACCACTGGTCGATGCAACAGCAGGCTTAGGTGTTTCGACGGGCTTCTGCTGTTGGACGACAGCAGGCTTAGGCGTCTCGACGGGCTTCTGCTGTTGGACGACAACGGGCTTTGGCGTCTCGACGGGCTTTGGTGTCTCGACGGGTTGTGGCGTTTCGACGGGTTGTGGCGTTTCGACGGGCTTGGGAGCCTCGACGGGTTTCTGGGGGGCTGAAGGAGTAGCATTGATAATGGAATCAGCATTGACCGTCTTCGACTTCGTCTCAACATTCTGCTGTGGTTCCTCGTTACGTCCGTCACGGGCATCAGCCAAATCCTGAGCCACCTGGCTCCTGACAGGCGTCGCGCTCTTGCCGTCATGCTTCTGCTTGTAGTCGACAAAAGCCTGATAGATGCCCATTCCCAGACGTGCCACACCGTCCGACGAGTCGAGGAAGCGTTCCTCATCAGGTGTCGAAATGAATCCCAGCTCTATCAGACAGCTGGGCATCGATGTCTCACGCAGCACCAGGAATCCAGCCTGTTTCACGCCCTTGTTCAGTCGTCCCGCCGATGCACAGGTGCGTTTCTGTACGTATTTTGCCAGCTCCACACTCTGTGCCATATTCTGGTCTTGGATGAATTCAAACATGATGTAACTCTCCGACGAGTTGGGGTCGAAGCCCTGATAGCGCTGTTTGTAGTCCTTCTCTATCAGAATGACGGAGTTCTCGCGCTTGGCCACGTCGAGGTTATCGGCTGACCGGTGCAAACCCAGCGTATAGGTCTCCATACCACGAACGATATGTCCTTTCGGCACTGAATTGGTGTGAATGGAGATAAACAGATCGGCTTTATTCTTGTTGGCAATGTCGGCACGCGTATGCAACGGAATGAAGACATCCGTCTTGCGGGTATAGACGACCTTCACATCAGGACAGTTGCGCTCCACCAGTCGTCCGAAAGCCAGGGCAACATTCAGGTTGATATGCTTCTCCTTGGTGATGGCTCCTATGGCGCCTGCGTCGTGACCGCCGTGTCCGGCATCGATGACCAGCGTGAATTTCTTCGCCCACAGTCCTGCAGGCAGGAGCATCAGCAGCATCAGCAGCATCAGTCCTTTCCTCATTATTCTATTTCTCATCTTATCAAATGTATTTCTACACCGGCACCCACACTGTCGGCACCCAGTGGCGGATTCAGCTTGGTGATAGTGATGTCGACTGCCGTCACCTGCTGGAAATGGTCGAAAACAGTCTTGCCGATACGTCCCGCCACATGTTCCACCAGCTGCGAGGGAATGTCCATCTCCTCCTTCACTAACTGATAGAGCACGCCATAGTCCAAGGCCACCTCCAGCATGTCGTGGTTCATAGCCGACGACATATCCATCGCACAGCGGATGCTCACCAGAAAGTCCTGACCGACTTCTTTCTCCTGGGGCAGCACGCCATGAAAGGCATGGAAACGGACATCCTTCAAAAACACGTAACTCTCTGTCACCGTCATCGCTTTCTCCTTTCTTATTCGTTATCGACAGTCTCCTCGCTGTCATCCAGATATTTTTTCAAGGCACGCTCCACACCCACCTTCCACGTGTTGATGCTCTCGTCCTTCAACGACAGCGAGCTCACCAGCTTGATGACATGCTCCAGGGGCATACGGTAGCGCAACACGCCACTGATCAGCTTGGCATAGTTCCAGTATTCAGGATTGAACTTCTCCGACAGGCCCTCGACAGTGGTCTTGTAGCCACGCTTGTTCTCAAACTGGAAGTCGTAGCGCTTCGTGCCGTCCTCGTTGATCTGCTTGATAATCTTGCCCTTCGTCACCGTCTTGGGCAACACGATACCCTCATCGTCATCCTGCAGACCCGTGAAGATCTCATAAGGATAGCCGTCCAGCAGCCCGACGAAGGCCACCCACTTCTCCTTGTTGTTCTGGAATCGGACCACATCACACTGCAGCTCCTTGGGACGCACCTCGACCACCTCCGGACGTTGGTTCTGTTCGTTGTTTTCTGTTTTCATGCCTCAATAAACGTTTATTGGGTGCAAAGTTACAAATAAATTAGGAATTAGGAATTAGGAATTAGGAATTATTTTGCGGCAGTAGCATATTTTTTCATTTTTCATCTTTCATTTTTAATCTTTTTCGTACCTTTGCACCCATGAAAAACTTGGAAACACGGCGAACCATTCGCCAATACAGTCTTCGCGATGTCAGCGACGAGCTGCTGCGACGCCTCCTCACAGAAGCCAGCCGTACACAGACTATGGGCAACCTGCAGCTCTACAGCGTCGTCATCACACGCGACTACAGCCAGAAGCTGAAACTGGCACCGGCCCACTTCAACCAGCCCATGGTGACAAGTGCTCCTGTGGTGCTTACCATCTGTGCCGACTTCAACCGTACCAGCACATGGGCACGCTGTCGCAACGCAGAGCCTGGCTACGACAACTTCCTGTCGTTCATCAATGCAGCCACCGACGCCCTGCTCTACACACAGACACTCTGCAACCTCATGGACGAGGAGGGACTCGGCTACTGCTACCTGGGCACCACCGTCTACCAGCCACAGCAGATCATCGACATCCTCCAGCTGCCACGCCTGGTCATGCCCGTTGCCACACTCACCGTGGGATGGCCTGACGAAACGCCGGCCCTCTCCGACCGACTGCCACTGGAGAGCTTCATCCACGAGGAGACCTACACCGACTATCTCGCTGCCGACATCGACACCTATTATAATTATAAGGAGCAGCTCGACGAAAACCGGCATTTCGTAGCCCTCAACCACAAAGAGACGCTGGCACAGGTCTTCACCGATATCCGCTATACACGGCGCGACAACGAAGCACTCTCCGCCACACTCATCGACACCCTGCGCCGACAAGGATTCATGTAAACCATTCAACCAAACACTTTTAATATGAAGAAAATCGCATTATTCATCGTGGCCCTCGTGGTCATCGCAGCCTGCTCCGACAACAAGGAGAAGGCACCGTTTAACTATCGTGGACTGGCATTCACCATGCCCGCTCAGCAGTTGGTAGACTCTATGCTCGCACGTGGCTTTGCCGTCGATTCGGCAGCGTCCGACAGCGGACGCACCGTGGTACTGGCCAATGCCGCTGAGCCCTATCGTGTCCTCGTAGCCTTCGACGGCAACAAGCTGCAGGCCATTCAGGAGAACTATGTCGTCTCTTCCAACGACAGCACACGCATGCTGTGGCAGCAACTGCGCGACGGCTTGGAGAAGGAGTTAGGAGCATGGCCCGACTGTCCCATGCTGAAGGAAGACCACAAGATTGCCAACTTCGATGCCTCCGACGGCTTCATCTCCGTCATTCTGGAGAACACCTACACCCCCACCCTCACCGTGCAGTACACACCGAAAAAGGCAGAGAAATAAAAGGTGCGACATGTCGCACCTTTTTGCTTACTCTTCATCGTGCTGCAGAGAGAAGAAATCATCTGGGACAGGAACTTTGATTCACGCTAAGGAGTTGTATCAGTTGACCTGTCCCTCGTGATTTATTTTTTCAATATTTTTTACCGCACCTTAGCAACTTCCGAATATTGTCTAACGTCTAAAGTCTAACAACTAACGCCGAGAATTACATCCCGGCGTTCGTTTTGAAAGTAGCTTAAAGTGAAACGTGATAAAGTGATAAAGTGACTTTTTGAAACACGCTAAACGTGGAAACGTGGAAACGTGGAAACGTGGAAATGTTAATTATCCAAAAATCAACGAACAACACCAACCGATTGCGTCGTGCTTTTACCCGGGTCGTTCTTGAATTTATAGTGCGCCTTATCGTTCATTGTCTTTTTCATCTTTCTTTTCATTGACGTGTTCTACTTTTAATTTTAATCGATTCAGGTGTGCTGTCGTCACGTCGATGACAACTTCACAATCCCTTCGTTGAGGATGCTGCGT
>JBGUQW010000107.1:0-2620 GCA_045131435.1 Prevotella sp. | reverse complement strand
CGATGGGCATCGTCGAGGTCGAGGAACTTCTGATAGTCCTTGGCTGAGATGGAGTGGGCGAGGAGTCGGCCATTGACCTCTGCCTCCATGACGTATGTACCATTGAGCGTTTTATCTACCCGGATCTCACCAACGACCATTTCACGGCCATTGGCTACTGGCTGGAACCAACCCTTGTTGCCCAAGATGGCCTGAATCTCCCTGCCATTGATGGCATTGGGGTCGCGTTCAATACCCTCACAAACTCTGCGCTGTTCGGCTCTGGCTTCGGCGAGACGCTGCTGTTCTGCGATGCGGCGTTCCTGTGCGATGAAAGGTGCTTCCACCTCCTGACGAACCTCCGGCTTCAGGTCGAGCGATACCAGTTCCTTGGTTTCGAGCATATCCTTGGTGAGCTTCGTGTCGAAGTCCTTGCCGATGACCTCATTGATGATGGCCAGACGGGCATCAACTGAAACGCCGCCTTTTCCACTGACCTTGTTGGCCATGAGCTTTTGCAGTTCCTCCGGCTTCAGGTCATACTGGAGATCCACCTTTGAGAGATTCGACTGTATGGTAAGTGTCCTCTTGGCTTCGTCGATGACGATGCCGTGTGACTTCAACACCTCCTGGAACTTGTCATTGCTGAAATATACATCAGAGGTGATGACAGAAGAGTAGGGAATACCCTGACCTTGTGGACGGGGTGCTGCCTCCAAAGGCTTTATCTTGGGTTCGATGGAAATCTGGTCCAGCACCTCGACGGGCGTTTCCTTCTGATGGCCTTTGAAGTAAAAGCCATAACCGCCAGAGAGCATTTCACCTGGCTTCACTCTGTTGTCAGGTCGTTCCGTTACCATCGGGCCACCTCCCCAAGGACGATAGGCGTGGTCACCGATACGGCGAAGATGGAATCCTTCAGTACGAGGTGCATAGCCTACGAAGTCACCTGCCCAACCACGACCCTGACGGCTGAAGGGAGCAAACCAAGGTGTTCGGCGGGCAGGTCTGGCATCATAGCCATACTCACCGTGTCCGATACGATAGCCATGCAGTCCCATCGCCACACGACCGAAGGCATTGCTGGCAGAAACAAAGTTCTGCGGCATGTAGAAGTCATCCTTCACGATAGAGGCGAAAGTGTTATAAGCTTTCTTGTTCTCGTAGGTGGTTCCCCAGCCCATGAGGTTCTCCACCTGTTTCTCATTCAGTTTGTAGGTCAAAACAGGAGAGTCGTGACCCAATACTATGAGTTCACGACCACCGTCCTTCGCCAAACTGATATGCGCCTGCATACCATTCTTGCGCAAAACCTCCTGAAGACCTGTCGAGAGATCCAACTCTCGCGGATTAGTATATTTCCGTATTGCCATTGACTACTTGAAATAAAGTACGACGCAGGTGTTACGATTGCCATTGAGCGGTTCGTAGCTGTCGATACCGCCTCGATGCTTTTTCTGGATATGAGTTTCGTCAACGCCATGAGCCTTCAGCAGTTCTGCGATATAGTCGGCTCGCTCGACACTCAGGCGTTCGTTGATCTCAGGCGTACCCGTCTCGCTGTCTGCAGCACCAATGATTCGGGCCTGAAGGCCATACTTCTTGATGACTTCTGACACCTCCTTGATATTGATGAACTGTGCGTTCTCTGTCAACTCATGGGTTCCTATCTTAAAGAAGAAATAGATAGGTGCGCCAATGTACTTCTTGCCAGACTTCAGGATGTGCAGATACTTGTTGGCGGCGATAGCGGTTGAATCAGCCAGACTATCCACGTTGATAGTATCGCTGATGCCATCCCAATCCTTGTTGGCCAAACGCTTGCGAAGAGAGTTAAGACCGCTATAGTTATTGCGCTCATGGGCAGCGGTGGACTGAGCCGAAGGAACAGTTCCCTTGTTCTGGTTCTGCCATGAGTCGTAATATCGGTTCACCTGGTTCAAATCAACTTCATAGACGCGGCTTTTCTTCCACCCGACTTTGCCGATGGTAACACTCAGACCGATACTGGCCTGCAGCAGATGGTCACCGAGTTTATCAGATGCTCCCTGCCCGTCGAAGTTCTGCCAGGTGGTCGTGGCTCCGAGTTCTCCAGACAGATGCAGGCGTTCCGACAGTCGGTAGCGACCAATGAGGCCATAGGAGACAGCGAATGGCTTCTGACCATTATAGCTGTTATGAATCAGTCCACATCCGGCGTATGGGATGATGTCCCACTTCTGCATACCGTCACTATGCGCTGTGAAGTTATACAAGAAGTCCACATGCAGGTTCTGGTAATTACATGATACCATATTGGCATCCTTCAGTTGCAGTCCCTGAAAAGCCAGTCGGCCAGCCACATGAGGTGTGAACCACTTGCCCACTGACACATTCAGTAGCGGTTTCTCACGGTCAAACAAATCACCATGTCCTACTGGCTTACCAACGAAAGCCGATACACCTCCCTTGGCTGAGAGGAACCAATTTGCTCCCCAATCATCGACGGGAGAATCTTGTGCTGCAGCTGTCCCTGCTACGAGACATGCTGCCATTAAAATCATTGTTTTCTTCATTTGCTTAATACCTTTCTAATTTTTTAGCCGCGAAAGTACAACATCTATTTCACTGCACAGACGCACAGAAATTATCATGCTTGAAT
>JBGUQW010000106.1:0-2184 GCA_045131435.1 Prevotella sp. | reverse complement strand
ATAGTCTGCCACCAGACGCGCACAGTGGCTGGCCTTGTTCTCTGGGTCATCGCCAAAGAGTTCCTGGTCAACCAGTCGCATATCGAGTGAGGCCTTTCGACTGGCATCGGTGGCAATGAGCATCTTTCCCTTCTGTTCACGGTCGTTCAGCGGGCCACGGAAAATGAGTTCGCCGTCACCTGTCTGTGCGAACTGCACCAGGCGCTCATTGAAGTCCTGCTGGTCTGCCGTCGGCTTGATGTTATGCAGAATGACATTCATGGCAGGACGGTCGAGACCGACATCCTCGCCTGTGCGGTAGTCGGTAATCTCGTTATAGAAAGTGGCCAGCTCAGGGACTTTCACAAAATAGCGGAAACGCTCCTTCTGGACGACGGCATTGGTCACGGAGAACTCATAGTCTGAGGTCTTCTTGGCATAGACTGCCGCCCAGGCATCAAAGCTGTGGATGCCCTGCTGCTCCATCGCCTTCGGACGGAGGTACTTGAACAACAAATACAGCTCCGTCAGTGAGTTGCTGATGGTCGTACCACTCAGGAAGGTTGCTCCCAGGTCTTTACCCGTGCGCTGCTGAATGGTGCGCAGGGCATAAAGGAGATTAAGCGCTTTCTGACTTCCCGCAGGATTACCCAGTCCAGACACGCGCTGATGACGGGTCGTGAACATAAGGTTCTTGAATTGATGACTCTCATCAATGAAGATATGGTCGATACCCATGTTACCGAAGTCCACAAAGTCATCCTTCCGGGATGCCATGTCGCTTTGGAGTTCCATAATCTTCACCTGCAGATTCTCCTTGCGCTTCTCCAGTCCTGTGAGCATACGCCCGGAGATATTGCCCCCCTGCTGGCGCAGGATGTCGAGGGCTTCGTCGATGTCACGTAGCTCATCGGACAGGATCTGCTGCTGAATATCCATCGACTGCGGTATCTTGCCGAACTGATCGTGCGACATGACAACGCAGGCATAGTCGTTGTTCTTGATGCGGTTGAAGAAGTCCACACGGTTTGCGGGTGAAAAGTCCTTCTCACTGGCATAGAGAATCTTATCGTCAGGGAAAGCGGCCTGATAGGTGTTGGCTATCTCGGCGACATTGGCCTTCAGCGCGATAATCATCGGCTTATTGGCCAGTCCCAGACGGTGCATTTCGTGGGCAGCCATACACATGATGAGCGTTTTTCCTGTCCCCACCTCATGGTCGCAGATGCCACCACCGTTCTGGAGGAGCATCCACACACAGTCTTTCTGGGACTTGTAGATGTCCTTCACATTGAAGCGGCTGCTGCCCAAGGCCTTCATGTCGATACCGGGGAAGGTCTGGTGACTGCCGTCGTATTTCGCCTTGACAAAGCAATTGAACTTGCGGTTATACATCTCCTGCAGTTCGTCGCGCTTATCCTTGGGCAGGTTGGTAAGGTAGTCCGTGAAGCCCTCACGGATTTCTTGAATCTTCGAGCTGGCCAACTGGATTTTCTCCATGTCAGGCGCCTTGATGTCGTTGCCGTTATCGTCGGCACCCACACACTTCTGAATATCAGGAGTGGTGTCGTGGAAGGCATGCTGTAACAGTGCCATACCGTCGTAGTCCTTATACTCGCCACGCACACAGTATTCCTCACGGATCTTGAGGTTATAGCGGTTCTCGGCCTTGATAGAGTATTCATCGATATGCTCGGCATAGTGAATCTCCATCTTCGTGTCGAAGAGCTTGCCGACATATTCCTCGTAATACTCCGTGGGAATCCATCGCTCACCGAACTGAAGACCGATGTCATCAAAGGCAATCTGCTGGGGCAGCGACTGCTCCAGTGCGGCCTTGGTCTCTTGCAAGGCGGGAACGATCTTGGGGTCATCGGCATGTTCCTGAGCCAGTTCAATGGCATCGTTCACATAGGCCAACTTATCATAGACATTGCCAGAGAGAGCCTTGCTGCTGATTTCGTAGCGGCCATCGGGCATGTAATAGATACGTCCTTTCAACTCATTGACCAAATCGGTCTGCGTATGGCCAGTGATACCGGCCATATACTCCAAATCCACCTGACCATAGCGGTTCAGCGAGGCAAAGAGGGCTTCCTCCGGGGTATCGACATGACTGATCTCGTAGGCCACAAAGGACACGGGACGCTCGAAGATGTCGGCTTTGACAAAGGTCTTGTCAACGGCATTCTCCAGCGTCAGCAC
>JBGUQW010000105.1:0-2131 GCA_045131435.1 Prevotella sp. | reverse complement strand
GATGGTCATTTGCATAGTCGTGACGATGTTCCGTCTGGTGTCGCCCAGCGTCCCGTCAAAATCGAATATAATCAGTTTTATGCTCATGGCAATCCATTTACTCTTCCACCTCGCAATCTAAGAATCCCATTTCCTTGGCCTTTTCCTCGTTCATCAGGAAGTAGATGGCCTCGCCTTCATTGCAGAGTTCACCCTTCGAGTTTGTTATCTCCGCACTGATATAGGCCAGATTTCTTACCTGTTTTGTAACTTTCGCCCGAATAGTCAGTTCAGGCTCAGTCGTAGGAACAGCCTTGCGGAACTTTACATTCAACTGAACGGTATAACCGCTGGTCTGTAACTTGCGGGTGACTACCCAGCCGCATACTTCATCAATCAGCGTACTTAGAATGCCACCGTGCATGGTATCTACCCAGCCTTGATAGTTATGCCCGGGATGCCAAGTACTTACTATATAGTCACCATCCTCATAGAACTCCAAGTGAAGCCCGATGGGATTGTCTGGACTGCAACCGAAGCAGTTATAACCATCGTGGTTGCGCCAAGGATTTACTATTTTCTTCATATAGTTTCTTTAACTCATCGAATGGCCTCTATCAGCTGGTCGCAGATGGCTTTCATGCCGATGATAGAGGGGTGTCCGTTCTGTTTGTCGATGTCGTGGAACTCGATAAGCTGGACATTGTAGTGCTTGCAAACTTCTCGCATCGACTCGTTGATAGGCTCGCGGAGTTCGGAGTTCAGCAGCGAGTAGATGGTAGCCTTGGGATAGCGCTTCTGAAGCATATCGAGCAGACAGGCGAGTGCAGGACGGAAACTCTTGCAGTCCTCCTTGCTCCAGTCGGCATACTGATATTCGCCCACAGGAGAGTTTGCCCAGGCGTCGTTGGTGCCGCCAAACACGAAGATGATGTCAGGATTGCCAAGACTGTCGGCGCGTGCAATGAAGTTGTTGCGCGAGGCATCCATTCCACCGTAGCCTGTGCCACAGATGGTAGTGCCGCCCCACGAGTCGTTTTTCTCCAACTGATAGCCCTTGGCCTTGATGTAAAGGCTCCACCAGGTCTGTTCAACCTCTGTAACGTCATTTCTGTCATTAGGGTAGAACGGGGCGTAATGGGATGGGCCTACGCCCTTGAAGGTTGAATACGAGTCGCCCAATATGGACACTTTCTTGGTCTGTGCTGAGACAGCCGTCATAACCACTGCCAGCATCGTGAGGATGAATAATCTCTTCATATTAGTCTTATTTTGTTGTTAACACCTAAAATCATTTAAATCAGAGGCCAAAATTACGAATAATTACGAAATTATTGCTAAATTTGTGGCGATATTTAGGATAGTTTATAATCAAACCCCAACAAAAGACTAAGATTATGAGACAGAAGAAGATGATTATCGCCGCTCTCGCCGCTATGCTGCTTGCGATTCCGGCAATGGTTCAGAGTAAGAAGGGTGAAGCTGCAAAGAAGGCTCAGACCCTTGAAGTATCGTTCGACTATCAGCGTCAGGCTGGCCCTGGTTCCAACCAGTATGCAGTCTGGATTGAGAACGAGAAGGGTGACGTGGTAAAGACGCTCTTTGTTACATCATACACCCCGAAAGGCCGCGCTCGTGGTGGTGAGCAGCCCAAACGTGGCTACATTGTGCGTCCTGCCTGTGTGCCTACATGGGTAAAGACCGTCAAGGCCGACGAAAAGACCGACCAACAGTTGGATGCCGTCACGGGAGCCACACCGCAGGCAGGAGGTATGCAGTCCTTTACTTGGGACTTCACTGACGAGCAAGGCAAGGCCGTCCCGCAGGGGAACTACAAGGTTGTAGTTGAAGCCACGCTGTTCTTCGACAGTGACATCATCTACTCAGGCACCTTCTCTACAAAGGACAAGGAAGGGGATGTCAAGCTGACTTCGACGCTCACCAAAGAGGACGAACAGCACAAGAATATGGTAACAAAAGTAAAGGCCGTATTGAAATGAGGATTAAGACATTTTCCATAGTGATGACAGCCATTTTCGCAATGGCTGTCAATCCTGCGTTTGCACAGGAAGAGAATGGTTTTAAGAAGTTCAATGTGAGGGAGGATTTCACAGAGAATGGTTTCCAATGGTTCCACGATGCTGAGCTGCTT
>JBGUQW010000104.1:0-4574 GCA_045131435.1 Prevotella sp. | reverse complement strand
CGCGGGCCACGGTAGCGAGAATGCCAGAAAGGGAGGTGCCGACAATGGGTGAACTTTGGATTGGCTGAGTCGCAGGACTTGCATTGTTTATCTTGATGGCCGTCTCGATCCTGTCTAACAGCACACCATTGTCCCACGGCTTGGTGATGAAGTCGAAGGCACCGGCACGCATCCCCTGAACGGCCAGGTCGATGCTACCCCAGGCCGTCATCAGGATACACGGCACTTCGGGGCGGAACACCTTTACCTGCTTCAGCAGCGTCAGTCCTTCCTCGCCGTCAGTGGATATACTATAGTTCATATCCATCAGCACCAGCTCCACCGCCGGTGTGTTGCGGACAATCTGCATCGCCTCCTTCGGCCCCTCGGCCAGAGCCACCTCATACTCGTTGCGTTCCAGTATGAGTTTCAGCGAGAGCCGGATGTTTTTATCGTCATCAACTACGAGAATCATTATGGATATACTTATATTCTATTTCATCATAAAAGCGGTACCATGTATGCTGGTAGCATGATGGTTTCCTGATCCTTTGCGAAGTCCTTGGTATACACCATATATCGCCACAATATCCTGGACGAATAAATACGACAGAACTCATCAAGCGAAGCATGTGACTTACTGCTCGACGACTTTACCTCTATAGGACAAATCTTTGCTCCACGAGACAGCAGAAAATCGGTCTCATAGTAGTGCTTCTCATCGCGTGGCCAAGTGTGGTAGAAGAGTTCATTCCCTGCAGCCACCAGCATCTGGGCAACAAGATTTTCATAGACATAGCCCAGATTGGCAGGTAGTTTGTCTGCCAAAAGCTTCTCGTAAATGATATTCTCTGTAAAGCTCTTGTCCCAAAATGCCAGCGTGATAAACAGTCCCGTGTCACAAACGAACATCTTGAATTGGTCTTTGTTTTTCGTAAGCCCCATACCCACTTGTGGATCGTTCACGTGATAGCACATGTTTACCGTCTTGCTGTCTTCAAGAGCCTTTAGCAGTTCCGTCATTTTCTCTTCGTCTACTCTGCCTACAGCTGCGTATGGCACATATCGTATAGCATTTCGGCTTAGCTGTCCAGGTATGGAGCGGAACATGACCGATGCACGTCCTGATGGGTCTATCTTCAAGAAGTCGTCCTCATACAACTTGAGTATGCGCCGCTTTACCTGATCCACCTTGCTGAAGTTATTTGTGTCAAGGTAGGCATTGACGGCCTGCGGCATACCACCCACCAGCATATATAGACGCAGGTTGCGTGCCATTTCCCTATGGGCAGGTCCGAGGGCATGCTGCTGCTCCCAAAACTTGCGTAGCAGTGGAACCGTTGCTTCGTCGCCCAATGCCCATCGGAATTCCTCAAAATCCATCGGATTCATCTGTATTCTATCCTCTTCGCTGGGTATCGTGATGCCTTCGGTATTTTTCTTGATGCTGATTAGAGAACCTGTTTCGATGTAGTCGTAACGTCCGTCTTCCACCAGATATTTGATGGCCTGACGTGCCATCGGACACTTCTGTACCTCGTCGAAAATGATGACTGATTTTCGTGGCTTCAATGTCACATGATATGCTGTCTGAAGATACAGGAACAGGTAGTCTAAATCCATTAGGTCGTTGAACAAATCCTTAATAGCCTTTGATGCCTTGTTGAAGTCTATCAGCAAGTATGACTCATATTCGTTCTTGGCAAAGGTTTCCACGATGGTCGACTTGCCGACACGTCGTGCACCTTCAACAAGCAATGCACTCTTACCGTCCGATTCCTGTTTCCAGTTCAGCAATTGAGTGTAAATCTTTCTCTTGAACAGTCTTTCTTCCATAAAACTCTTTGTTTATGGCTGCAAAGATAGCAAAAATATTCAATCCCCACAAATATATTTCAATAAAATACGCTAATCCCCACAGAATTTCCTCTCAAGAACCATCTATTCCCCACAAATTTCTTTTCCGATGATTTTCATGTCTCAATCGATGTTTAATGCTTTCTTGATAATCGGCTCCAATTCCTCGGCATCTGTGGAGGTGGAGAGGATGGTGCCGTCGCGGTCGATGAGGTACATGGCACCACCGGCATTACCTGCTCCGTTCTTGCGCCACACACCGTTCTCGTCGTTCAGTTCCAACAGGCTCGGCCAGGGGTAGCCGTCCTTCTTCGCTGCATTTTCCATCGCTTGGCGATTACGTTCACGGGCGATGACTATGACGGTAAAGCCTTTTTCCTTGTATTTCTCATAGACAGGAATCATGGCTATGCTGTGGCTACGGCAGGGGCCGCACCATGATGCCCAAAGATCGATGAGGGCAACCTTGCCTTTCGTGAGGGTGGAAATAGGAACGAGCTGGCCGTCGGTGTTGCGCACCGTGTAGTCGATGTAGGGTTTGCCCGGTTGTAGGCGGTAGGCCGTCACAGCAGTGGCAATCTGGTCGTGAATGGGGTGGCCGGGGTAGTAATTGATGAGCTTGTCGTGATAAAGCGTCAGGTATGGCTCAAACTGCGACTTGTCGAAGTTCACATAGACGTCTGCATGCTTGAGGGCTTGGATGGCATCAAGCATGTCGTAGAGCGTCCAAAGCATGGGGTGCTCTTCGGCGTATGCTATGCGAAACGGACGAATACCAGCGGTAATGCTATCTCGCTGCTGTTTCAGCTGAAAACCTTGTGCTGTAAATTGTTCACTCTCATTTCGCATATAGTGGTTTACGACCTGACGGACAGAGTCAACGTATGCCTCTGGCAGACTATCCACATTCAAAGACCGTGCTTTGGTAATGGTGGAAATGAAGTCTGCTTTGTAGAACTCCGCCATGCGGTCAGGGTTCTCCAACTTATTGTCGATTTCCTCGACGGGTTTCCAGAAACGCACATCCTCAATGCTGTCCTTCACCGCGTGCTTGCGTCCTTCCTCGCCGTTGCTGACGATATGTATGCGTTTGTCTTTATACATCGTGACATTCACGTTGCAGTTCTCGGCGATGAACTTGCCCTCGAACCAACTACTCGTTTCGTATTGCTTCAGAAAGAATACCACATAGAGTCTTGGGAAGTCGGTCTCGATGTCGTAGGTGAAGTGCCCGTCCTTGGCTTTCACGTGGAAACGCGGTTCGTCCACCACGCGAAGGTCAGTCCCAGCCTCACAGATGATGATTTCGTCGCCCCACATATCGGTCTCTAATGTACCTTCGACGTGGCATTTTACTTGCGCCTGTCCCGCCACTGCGACGAGGGCGAGCAGGATGGTGATGATGGTTTGCTTGTTCATTGATTGTTTTGTTGTGATAGTTTTCTATTCAAGTCAAAATCCTTTATCATGTCCTTGGCACTCTTGATCATCTCCTTGAGTTTATCCGTTGGTTTCTCCTCCTTGCGGGCGAGGTCAAGGAACTGGCGATAATATGATTCTGCCTGCTTACCGTCTTTGAGGAGATAGGCGTAGGCATTCGCAATATTATAATAGGTGGAGATGGAAGTTGGGTTATAGGCGAGATGTTCCTTCCACGCCGTGACGGCCTCTTCGTAATGCTGTGTCAGGTAGTAGCCCTCGCCTTGCGAGAGTGTAATGGCCTTCATAATAGTGGTGTCGGGGCGCATCAGTTGTTTGGCAAGATCGAGATAGCCAAGCCCCTCAGGATAACGCTTTGTGTCGATGCAGACCACCCCAAGACGGTAGGCGCAGCCGTAGTGCTGCATGCCACTAATCAGAAATGCCAACTGCAGATAGTGGTAGGCTTGTTCCAACTCTTCGATCTGCGAGTAGCACATGCCTGCAGAATACAAGGTGTTGAAGGTTGAGTCACCTTGCTCCAGCAGCCGATTGTATAACTT
The DNA here is from genome assembly GCA_045131435.1 of Prevotella sp. Taxonomy (GTDB): domain Bacteria; phylum Bacteroidota; class Bacteroidia; order Bacteroidales; family Bacteroidaceae; genus Prevotella. Next base: position 756 of record JBGUQW010000104.1, on the reverse strand, counting down.
GCCAGCCGCAGTGAAATCGCGATTTACAAACCATGCGTCGGCCAGTGCCCTATTCACGAGGATATTGGTGGAATCCCTCTGGCTGTATATCAGTCCATGGATAATACCATTCTGCGGTTGTTGGGCTTTGACATGTGCGAGTATGAGATTAGCAACTACCTCGCCATCCATAGGATAACGGTAATTCAGCTGACTTGCCCAGTAGATAAAGGAGTCATTGTCGCCCTGTTTCTGATAGCTGAAGCATAGCTGGCGGAAGGCATCATGGGAGAGGCTGTCCTCAGGCACCAGTTTCAGGAGATCTGCAGCCTCGCGATAGTTGCCACGCTTATAATGACAATTTGCAAATTTCATTTGAACCATGCAGTTGACTACCGAACTATTATCAGCAGATTTCTTCAGATGCTCGATAATCTCATCCTGTTTCTCCTCAGGCAGATCATCGAACTTGTCAAGAGGAAGGTCAGGCTGTTCTAAAGTCAGATGCTGACTTCGTTTCTTTGCAATGGCATACGCCTCTTGATAATACTTCAGCGCCTCAAAGGTGTTATACTGCTGCATGCAACTGTCACCAGCCTGTACAAATAACAGCAAAGAATCCGCTTTAACTTCTGCTGTCTTTGTCTTGGCTAGTCCCGCCACTGCGACGAGAGCGAGGAGGATGGTAATGATAGTTTGCCTCTTCATAATTTGTCATTCTATAGAAACATCGCGGATGACGAAAGCACCATCGCCGTCGCCCTCTATGAAGTCGAA
>JBGUQW010000103.1:0-4262 GCA_045131435.1 Prevotella sp. | reverse complement strand
TCAGTTCCTCTTTGTATTCAGGTACTCGGATAATTTCAACCTGCCGGGTTGCCAACAGCTGAGCCATGTTCTGCTCCGTAAAGTACTGTTTTACGCTAGGCTCTGAATCAATCCACATTTCGGAGCAGTCCTGCATCATCTGGAGGGCAGAGTAGAGCTTCAGCCGTCCCTCGCTGTCACAGGCACTTGTCGTAACCTTATAATTCAAACTGTACATGATTATTTCTTCTTTGTTTTAGTTTGTTATTCCTTGGCCTTTGCCACCAGTCGCTTGCCCAGTTCGTAGGCTTTTTCGAGGTCGATGGGGAATTGCGTTTCGCGTACCTCGGCCTTGTGAGCCTCGCTGAACGTGGCGGCATCGTAGCGGTCGTAGTTCGAGAACTGATAAGTGTCATAGCTGCATAATATCTCTGTAGGACCGAACACAGCGAGTTGCTTGGCAGAGGTGTCCATGAGGATAGGGTAGTTCATCTGACGGTACACCTCTTCGTTGGGGCAGTTCATCGTATAGATAGTAGCTGAACATATGCGCTTCAGTACGACGGGCTTTGAGTAGTCAGAGTAGTTGACTGCGGGGAATTCCATTCGCTCCATAAAGGCACGAAGGGCTGCAGAGGGATAGCCGCAATAGTTGGGTGAACCACACACCAACACATCAGCTTCCACAGCCTTCTGGAGTATGGGCTGCAGGTCGTCCTTAAAAGAGCAGACACCCTTCTTGCCTCCCTTGACCTTGCAAGCGAAACACGACATGCAACCTTTGTAGTTCAGGCTGCTGTCGTAGAGGTTGACCAGTTCCACCTCGGCACCAGCCTCTCTGGCACCATCCATAGCACGCTTCAGAAGCTGTGCCGTATTGCCGTTCTTACGCGGACTGCCGTTTAATAATAATACCTTCATAATGTTATTTGTTTGGGGATTCTGTCTCTTTTCAGTTATTTTCCGTCTCCCAAATTATAAATCCAGATTTACCAACTCGTACATCTTGGAACCAAGGCCAATCTGGGCTGCATGGTCGATAGTGTGTGTGCCATGCTGCTTGTCAATACGCTTCAGCAAATCGGTAGGATCGTTCTTGGCCGTCACTTTCTGTTGGTTGATGATGTCGATGCAGGCCTGGTCGAGCGCTACGGGGTCGGTAGAGGCGAGAATGCCATAGTCTTCCAGCTTCACAGGCGCAGGATGATCCACGCAGTCACAGTCTATTGACATGTTGTTCATGACGCTGATGTAGATGATGCCCTGCTTCTTGTTGAAGTAGTTTACAACGGCTTGGGCGGCAGCTGCCATACTTTCGAGGAATCCGTCCTGATTGCCAATGAACTCTGGTGTCCACAGCTTGCCCATATCCAGTTTCTCCATCTTGCCGGCCGAGTGGATGTAAGCCTTGCCGTTCTGACTGGCACAGCCGATGGAGAGATTTTTTAACGCGCCACCGTAGCCACCCATAGGATGACCCTTGAAGTGGTTGAGGGCAATCATGAAGTCGTAGTTGGCCATGTGTCCGCCAACGATGTCGTACTTGATGTGCGTCTGATCCTTTACGGGGATGCGAATCTCATCGTATTCGTCCATGATATCGACAGGAAAATACTTTGTGAAGCCGTGACGCTCAATCACTTTCCAATGGTTAGCTGAAGAGTTGCGGTCATCCTGCTCGTTTCCTGCACCACTGCTGTATGCGGTGTTACATTCTACGATGGTGCCGTCCACCTCCCATATCAGGTTTTTCACCAGTTCAGGTTTCAGGTAGTTGGGATTGCTGCCTTCGCCTGTTGACATCTTCACTGCCACACGACCCTTGGCTTCGACACCAAGTGCCTTGTAGATTTTTACCAACGACTCAGGACTGATTTCTCTTGTCAGATACACCTTTGACTGTGCGAAAGCAGCTGCCGATGCCACCAGCATCAATGCAACAATTGTTAATGTCTTCTTCATATCTTATGCCTTTATATGTTTATATTCTTAGGTGTTATTTTGAGAGAGCATCGTACTGTTCGTTACTAACAGCCTCACACCACTCGTTGCTAGCTCCTTCCTGTACATCCTTATGATAGGTGAGATGCTGGAACCATGAGTCTTTCTGTGCTCCATGCCAGTGCTTTACCTCAGCAGGGATGGCGATGACGGTGCCGGGAGTAAGCTCTTGCGGCTCCTTGCCCCATTCCTGATACCAGCCTTTACCGGCAACACAGATGAGTACTTGTACTGCTTTGTGGTGGATATGCCAGTTGTTACGGCAGCGAGGCTCGAAGGTGACGTTTATAACACCACCGCCAACGTCAGCCAGATAACTCTGACCGATGAAATACTTGCCGTAAGGGTTCGGTTCGCCTTTCGGCCATTTGCTGCGCAAGGTATACCCCTCGCTGTCGAGCCAGGCACAGAGTTCATCAACCTGTTCCTGACTATTGCCCATGTTCACGGCTCCCTGCTTGTGGGCAGCCAACTGTGGAGCAACACCTTCGAGACCACTCAGGGCAGCAACGGTCACTATCTCGCGGTCGGCAGCAGAGAGTTGGTCGCTGGCGAAGATGTCACCGAAGAGGTGCGACTTTAGATAGTAGTCATCCTGCGGGCAGAACTCGTAGTTGAAGGGCTTTCCTGAGAGCTGCGTCTGGTTCTTGGTACCCAGTTCGTAGGCCTTCTTGGCATCGTCCCATTCTGCGGGGCGTGTCCAAGGCTTGCCCTCCTGCCAGCCCCCCTCCAAACCTCCCCGAGGGGAGGCTTCCAAAACCATGTTCAGTACTCCTAATGCATTCAGTGAACGTGGGAATCCCGTGTAGGCATAGAGCTGTGAAAAAGCCTCCTTCAGCTCATTTATAGTCACGCCGTTGTCGAGTGCCATCTTCACGGCAGGCTCCAACCGTTCCAAATCACCCTGTGCCATCAGGCAGGCACATGCTGCCAATCCCTTTTGTCTTTCGGTCATCGTCTGACCTTGTATTGTCGCCATAGTCATTACTGCTATTATAAATGTTACTATTCTTTTCATCTGATAATTTTAACTTTGTTGAACTTGCTCACGTTCGGAAATAAAAATGAATTTTCATTTCTCTCACTTAATCGCAACTTTTTTCCCGTCTTTGATCACAATACCCTTTTGTCCTACCAGAGCGAGAGTGCCCTGCAGCGTATAGACCTTTGACTTTTTTACGTCAGACTTAACATGGCTGATTCCTGTCGTAGATGAATGAAAGTTCTGTGTCGGCAGCCAGTTCTCAATCAGCGAATTGCGGTTGGAATGGTTGCTGGCATTAATCCAAAGCGCATCACCTGCCCATGTCACATTGGGGAGCAATCGCTGGGCATCTGCCACTACGCCGCTGATACCACTCGAATGACTCGACACAATCATCGCCACCGTCTTGCCAGCCAATTTTGTTCTGTTCTGGAAGAGGAAGGTCTGCATAATAGCCGCCATCTGGCTCCACCAGAGCGGAGTCACGATGATGATATTTTGGTAATCATCGATACTGACAGTCACTGGGTCGATGGCAGGATAACTGCTTGCATCGTTGGGATTCGCCTTAATGGCGTTCAGCAGTTGCGTACCCAAGGTATAGTTGTTCGCCTCATACCTAAGTCCTTTCTCTGCTGGCTGAATCTCCAATTGGTCAGCCGTAATCTGACTGGCTAGGCTGTTCACTATCGCCTTGCAGTTGCCCGTGTAGCTGTAATACACAATTAGCGTCTTGGCCATGTGGGCCTGATACTGATTTGTCTCTGCCTTCACCTCGCTGTCCGACGAACAGCAGGTCAGCAGCAAAGCTGTCATAAATAGTAAAAAATGTCTCATATATTACGTATTATTTAACTCTCTTGAAAATTCTGCTCATTGTCTCTGGGTCGAGCGGCTTCATCGTGGGCAGTTTCAGGTCTTTCACCATGTGGAGTGTGCCCTGCTTGTACTTCTGGAAGTGAGGTGTCTTCAAGTGCTGTTGATAGGCTTCATCGGAGGCATAGATTTCGAGGATGCGAATCTGGCATGAGTCTTCGGCACTCTGTATGGGATACAGGCAGATGACACCAGGCTCGCGCTCTATACTCAGGCGATCCACCTCGTTAGCAAAGGCAAGATATTCCTTCATATACTGCGGATAGACCTCAATCTCAGCAATGCGGACAATCATGTTTTGAGCAGCATGCTCAGCCGTCGGTTTTTCACCCGTTTGTCCAAACAACCATTTGGCATTTTGGTAGAGTATCATCTTGCGCAGAGGTGCCAGATCGGGCTCTTTCGAGAGATAGTCCTTCAT
>JBGUQW010000102.1:0-1632 GCA_045131435.1 Prevotella sp. | reverse complement strand
CCTGCTGCGTTTCTCCAGCACATCTTTTATAATTAAAGGACTGCGACGGGCAAGAGCCAAGGCTTCTTCAGCAGCTTGCTGAGTCTGAAACGAACCGTTGGTAAACACCGTATCGCGGTATTTCGTGGCCAACGTCCAGTAGGGCTTTGGCACGAAATGCTCAATCTCATTGTCACGGGCGACGATCATCGCCAATGTCGGAGTCTGCACACGTCCCACACTGAGCAGCTGTTTGTACTGACCATACTTGAGAGTATAAAGTCTGGTGCAGTTCATACCCAACAGCCAGTCACCCTCGGCACGGGCCAGTCCTGCCTCGAAGAGTGAATCATAATTGCTCTGAGGTTTCAGGTTCTGGAACCCCTGACGAATGGCTTCTTCTGTCAGTGAAGAGATCCACAGTCTCTTGACGGGACACTTCACTCCCGCGAGCTGCATCACCCAACGCTGGATAAGTTCGCCCTCCTGACCGGCATCACCGCAGTTCACGATGCTGTCGGCCTTCTTATACAGATCTTTGATGACCTTGAACTGTTTCTTAATACCGGGGTTATTGATAAGCTCAACCTCATACTGAGGTGGAATCATCGGCAACACAGACATGCTCCACTTCTTCCACTGAGGATAATATTTATCTGGTGATTTCAGTTCACACAAGTGGCCGAAAGTCCACGTTACCTGATAGCCATTACCTTCGTAATAGCCCTCTTTCTTCGTTCTCGCTCCTAATACCTTGGCGACCTCCAAGGCCACCGAAGGCTTCTCACAAATACATACTATCATATCGTTTTTTCCTGCAAAGGAACTGCAAACCGATGGAACCATCAGCCTTACGAAATTATCATTCCTGGTTTAACACTTCAGATTGGATTCCATTCGTGAATTGTTAATTCACGCAAGAAAACTGAAACAGCATGCCTGAGCAAGCAGATTGTTGTAGTTTTGCGCCGCGAAAGCGATAAAGAAACAAACAGCGAAATGAAACAGAGAAATCCACAATTCAAACACCACCTTATTATATTAATAGGTGCAGTAATGATTGCAGGTCTGACGGCTTGCAGCAGTAAAAAACAAAAGTTCGAGTTCGACCACGCACAGGAGGCCATAGCCGCCTGTCATCAGGAGTTGGCGACAGTCAAGAACCAGACGGATGCCACCATCGACGAACTGGTGGCCCGCATCAACACCTGGCAGGAATTGCAGGACTCTACACTCACCCTCATGGTGCGGGATTCCACACTCCAGAACGATGCCCGACTCGCCTCGGAGTTCTTTGCCGTTACCGACAGTTTCAGGATGGTCATCACCCGTCTGGCACTTGCCAAGCAGCGCTCGATGGCCGACGTGGTAAAACTGAAGGTAGGCACCTCTGCCAGTCGCAAGGCCATGCTGGCCTCCGATGAATTCCGTTCGGCACGTCAGTATTACCTCGACTTCAACCGCCGCATCCTCCAGAGCGCCGAGACCTGTCGCAACGACATTATGGCTCAGAAACAGTTGGATACCAAGCAGTCGGCCAACTACCGATGGCTCCTCATTCAGCCTTTCCTGGCGATGGACAACTACGCCACAGCCATGCTGACCCCGCAGCAGGAGCAGACGTTGACACATTTGGCCGAGGAACTGCCCATG
>JBGUQW010000101.1:0-2303 GCA_045131435.1 Prevotella sp. | reverse complement strand
CCACGCGGTCTATTTCACTGCAATACGCAGGACCATAGAACAGCGGCGTCTTGCCATATTGTTCGCGGTTCAGATAGCTGCCCAAAGAGAAGATGTTATCAGGTGCATTCTCACACATCGGCGTCTGGGCATTGGCCCTAATGAAGATGACACCATAGCTACTGTAGCCGATGAGCATCATCAGCAGGCAGGCTAACGATAACCTGACTATCCTTTGCTTCACTTTATAATAGGCAATGACGATTGTTCCTGTCAGCAATAAGATGTAGCAAATGAGGCCAGTATTGTAAGGGCATCCCAGCACATTGGTAAACAGCAGTTCAAACCATCCGCCAAGTTTCACTACGCCAGGGATGAGACCAAAGAGGATGACGGCTACCAGCAAACCGCCAGCGATGAGTGCTTTCAGCATCCCCATCCACGTGACCCGCTTTGCTCGACGGAAATATACCACAAACGACATGGCGGGCAGACAGAGCAGACAAAGCAGATGAACACCGATGGACAATCCTGTAATATAGGCAATCAGGACAATCCATCGAGTACTGCCGGGCTTATCCATCTCGCTTTCCCATTTCAGAATCAGCCAGAACATCAAAGCGGTCAGGAAACTGGAGAAGGCATATACTTCTGCCTCGACTGCCGAGAACCAGAACGTGTCGCTGAAGGTGTAGGCTAATGCGCCAACCATGCCGCACGCCTCAATAGTGATGACCTGCGAAATGCTCATCTCCCTATCACTGATAGTGCAAATCAGTTTCCGGGCGAGGTGAGTCACCGTGAGAAACAGGAAGAATATGCAGCCCGCACTCAGCAGTGCCGACAGAAGATTAACCATCAGCGCCACTTGCGACGGATCACTGGCCAGCTGTGAGAACAGGTTGGCGGCTAACATAAAGACTGGTGCGCCAGGCGGGTGACCAATCTCCAACTTATAACCACACGCAATGAATTCAGGACAATCCCACAGACTGGCCGTTGACTCTACTGTCAGTCCATAGACAATAGCGGCAATGGCGAAGACAAGCCACGCCATGCAAGTGTTGAGTTTCTTAAATGTTTTTTGTTGCATAATGCTTTGCACGTTTCATTAAACGGATGCAAAGCTAACAACAATTATGTAAACATATAGCAAAAACTGTCTGACATTTGTCTGACAATTATCTGACAGAAAGCTATCTATCTGATAGTCAGACCGTATGACTTACCCCTGTCTGACTCGATTTTAAGGTCGGAATGTTCTTCTATGATGGGCTTCAGTCGTCGTATAAGCGTGTAAAGTGTCTCGCTGGCATCGGGCTTCTTGGGCCAGAGGGCATCGCAAATCTCTGCTTTCGACAACTGATGCGAGGGCGATTGCCACAGCATTTCCATCAGTTGCTGCTGCATCGGGGTAAGCTTTACTTCGCAGCCTTTGGCATTGACGAACCGCCCATCTTGCAGAGCCAAGCCGCCATAAAATCCTAATGCTGACAGCCGCCTATGCTGATACAGGCAGAACAGGCTCCACAAAAGCACCATCGACCATAGAATCATCGAAGGACGCTGGTCAGAGAGTGAGAGAATCGTGGCTGTCGACACTTGCGGACGTGGACGGAATCCTTTCCTGGTGTCCACCGCCAAAACAGCATTTCCTATCAATCCCTCTATATGCAAATGACTGTTGAACACCTGAATCGTATCAGCACTGATGACGTCCGACTGCTGTTCATCCAGAGCCTTGGCCAATGCCTGGTTCACATCCTCAGTCACCAACTTCTCAGTGGTCTTATAGCTGGTTAGGCTCACCATACTCGAAGCGATTATTAGTGCAAAGAGCACCACTACTGCATATTGTTGTTTCATAACTATTTGCATTATTTCATTTTTGAGTTTTCTGAATAGGAAATTGGATGGTAAAGCGAGTGAGATGGTCTTCTGGGTCTGTAAGCAGATTGAAGGTGCAGTGATGAGAAGTAAGAATGTCGCGAATGAGCAGAAGACCGAGGCCTTGACCTTGGGGCTTGGTAGAGAAAAACGGAGTGAAGAGATTCTTCGCTATAGCCGGCGGGATGCCATGACCATTGTCGGTGATAGTGAGCGTAGCTGGCGTGGTGACTTCAAGGGTGACAAGTCCTTGTGTCGCATTCCCGCTGACGCGCCTACCCGTAGCCTTTCCGATACTCTCCACAGCATTCTTGACGATGTTGATGAGCACCTGCTGGAAAAGGACGGTATCAAGATGAACGGGTACGGCTTCGTCGGTCAAACGGAAGTCAATATGGACGTGCGCCTGCGTACACAGGTTTTCGAGGAAGGGGCGA
>JBGUQW010000100.1:0-3572 GCA_045131435.1 Prevotella sp. | reverse complement strand
TGTAGCGCAACAAATTAAATTTCTTGGTGACCGCAGTATTACCGCAGATTTTAATCTTGTTTCCAATGTCCCTGCCTGTCAGAGTGTGCCGTATCATGCGGCACACTTTTTTCTTGCCTGATCCAGATAACTCCGTTATAGTTTCCATGCAGACAATAAAAAGAGGAAGAACCCCTTCTCGGCAAAGATCCGGTTCTTCCTCCATACACCGCCATGCTTCACACAGGATCTGTGCCCTAATCTCGAGAGATAGCATGGCTTACAATGCACTGTTATGATACGGAAGAATCTGATCAATTGCAAGCTCTTTTTTCTGAATATCTCCATTCCGGAGCATTATAAAACCTACATGCGGCGTTTCAATCCCGCTCTGGAACGTTGTCCCTACTGCGGCGCAAAGGGCCAATGCAGGGTCTTTGCCTACTATGAACGCGGCGTGGTGGAGATCGAGAACGGCCAGCCGGTATATTACAGGCTACGGATCACCAGGGTACGCTGCAGCTGCGGCCACACCCATGCAATCCTGCCTGATACGTTAGTCCCCTACAGGCAGTATTCACTGTCATTCATCCTGCACGTACTGGGCCTGTACTATGCCCATTCCATGACGACCCAGCAGATCTACGACGCCTATACGGTCGCACATTCCGTCCTGTACCGCTGGCTCCGCGTCTTTGGTAAACATGCGCGGATCTGGCTCGGCATGGCTTCTTCCGCCACCACCTTCGCTGAGGACTTCCTTCAGAGCCTTGCGGACATGGATCCCTTCTCGTCTTTCACCTCCGGCTTTTATCGGCTCACGCTTCTCTCGTTCCTGCAGACGCACGCCAATCCGGCGAACTGCCGCCACCGGCCTCCCGGCTCCACGGATTCCGGCCTCCCTGCCACACAACGCGTTCATGTTCTTCATGATACGGGGCGTTTATGATGGAACCAGGAGGTGATTTTTATGATGAATCCAAACACAAGCAACTCTGATCTGGCAAAATCGGTCCAGATCGCCGAATTCCGCTTCGCCCTGATCGCGCCGGTCATCCAGGGCCTCTTTCCTGATGCCTCAAGGGCCGAGTATTACCGCCGCGTCACGGAAAAGCCGTTAACCCTGCCCGATGGTTCGGTTGTGAAATACAAGCCCAAGACCATCGAGAAATGGGCCTCAAACTACCACCGCCTGGGGTTCGACGGGCTCCTTCCAAAGGAGCGTTCCGACAAGGGATCCACCAGGGTCCTCCCGGACGTCGCCATCGAGCGCATCTATCAGCTGAAAAAGGACTACCCCAGGCTCAACGCCACGCAGGTCCATGCCAAGCTCATTGAGGAGGGTATCATCCCGGCAACAGTCAGCGTATGCGCGGTCCAGCGCTTCGTGAAGCGCAACGACCTCAAGGGGGCGCGCAACCTGAACATCCGGGACCGTAAGGCCTTTGAGGAAGAAGCCTTTGGGCGTATGTGGCAGGCGGACACATGTTACTTCCCTCACATCACCGAGGATGGAAAGAGCCGCAGGGTCTATGCCGTCTGCATCATTGACGATCATTCACGTATGATCGTCGGCGCTGAGTTATTCTACAGCGATTCCGCAGCCGGTTTCCAGAAAGTCCTCAAAGATGCCGTTTCCACCTACGGCATCCCTTCAAAGCTCCTGGTCGACAACGGATCGCCCTATGCCAATGAGCAGCTTTCCCTGATATGCGGCTCCCTGGGCGTCGCCCTGATCCATACACGTGTTCGTGACGGAGCCTCAAAAGGAAAGCAGGAGAGGTTCTGGAGGACGTGCAAAGAACAACTGGTTTATGGGCTGGATATGGATACGATACACTCCCTTGACCAGTTCAACGGCATCTTCCGCGATTATATTCGGAAATACAACCTTTCATTCCACTCCGGTATTGGCGGCGCCCCTTTTAACCGTTACCAGGCCACCTCTGACCAGGCACGGCCGGTATCTTCCGCCGACTGGCTCGATGAGTGCTTCCTAAACCGCGTTTACCGCAAGGTCCGCAGGGATTCAACCATTTCAATCGACAGCATCTGCTACGATGTCCCCATGCAGTTCATCGGCATGAAGGTCGAGGTCCGTTTCGTGCCGAGCGACATGTCCGGGGCATTTATCCTTTACGACAAGAGCCGCTTCCCGATCCGCAGGACGGACCGCGTTGAAAACTGCCGCACGAAGCGCAACAATCCGCCGGCGCTTACTTATTCCGATGGAGGTGAACCCGCATGACTCCCTTTTTATCCTTTTTCGGCCTTTCCTGTAATCCTTTCTCGAAAGGCGCTCCTGTAAAGGACTGTTTCAAGTCCCGTGACTTTAATGAGATGTACGGCGCGCTCAACTATGCCAAGGATGCCAGGGGGATCGCCGTCTTTACATCCCCGCCCGGCGGCGGCAAGAGCTTTGTGGTCCGTGCCTTCGCGAGTGAGCTTAATCCCAACCTTTACCGGCTGGTCTACATCTGCCTTTCCACCGTCAGCATTGCCGAGTTCTATAAGCAGCTGTGCACCGCCCTCGGGCTCTCCCCGAAGGGCGGGAAGCCGGGTATGTTCAAGGCCATCCAGGAACAGATCTTCTATCTTTATAAGGAGAAGAGACAGCCGCTGATCATTATCATCGACGAGGCCCAATATTTGAATACCGCCATCCTCGATGACCTCAAGATGCTCATGAACTACGAGTTTGATTCCCTGAACTGCTTTACGCTGGTCCTCTGCGGCGAGTCACATCTTGTCAACACCCTCCGTAAGCCGGTGCATGAGGCGCTCCGACAGAGGGTTTCCGTCCATTACGAGTTTCAGGGCCTCTCCGACGGAGAAGTCCCCGCTTATGTCCGACACAAGATCCGCTCTGCAGGCGCTTCCGACCAGATCATCAACGAGGCGGCCTTGTCCGCGCTTAATTCCATGTCACAGAATAATCCGAGGGTGATCGACAACATCATGACCGATGCCCTGACGATCGCCGCGCAGTCCGGCAAGCATACCATCGATGCCGATGTGATCCTGGCCGCTGTCAATCACCAGTCCTTTGCATGAAAGGAGACTTTATGAACGCTAACATACCGTTTGATTTTCCCGTTGTCACCTGGATTAACCCGGAAGACCCGGAGGATTCGGAGATTTCCAGCTGCAATGCTGTTATCCATCCGATCCAGCTGGATCATTCCCCCTACGAAATGGACCTGGACGCCCGCGGCTACAGCTTTCATTTGATCTTTGGAAGCCAGGTCAACGGGAACTTCCTCTGTATCCCTAACTGGCAGTTCGGCTGTGAACTTGCTGATCTTGATGACAAGTCATGGAACATGGATTCCATCCTCCATGCTGACAGCCAGCTTGACTATGAGGACGCCACTGCGATTACATGGGCTTTATCTGTCGTATTGCCTTATATCGATCAATAATACTTCTGCCGGGGCTGGCCGCCCCGGCCTTTCTGGTTATTTAAAGGCCGCTTCGATCGTGCGGCTTGTCATGATCAAACCGCGCTGGTAATAGTGCTCCGGCATGATCAGAGAGGGGAAAACGCCGAAAATAATCTGCTGTTTATGCCGCTCTCAATTCGCCGCGCGACA
>JBGUQW010000099.1:0-6017 GCA_045131435.1 Prevotella sp. | reverse complement strand
AAAGCCACGGAAGATAGGGTATCTCTCCTTACGCACGCAATGCTGACGGAAGATGCCGAACATCTTCTTCGGAAGCAAGTGCTTCTGTATTCCGTAGTGATGATACAGACCTGCCTGAGCCGCCCAGCAGATATACATCGTCGATGTAACGTGCGTGCGACTCCAGTCGAATATCTTCGTGATCTCGTCCCAGTAGTTCACTTCCTCGAACTCCATGTTCTCCACAGGTGCGCCCGTGATTATCATACCGTCGAATTTCTCGTCCTTCAGTTCGTCGAAATCGCGGTAGAACATCATCATGTGCTCTATCGGGGTATTCTTTGAAGTGTGGCTCTTCAGTTTCATGAACGTGATGTCAATCTGAAGAGGGGTGTTTGACAGCAGGCGTATCAGGTCAGTCTCTGTCGTCACCTTGATAGGCATGAGATTGAGAATGACGATGCGCAGCGGACGGATATCCTGTGAATGTCCTCTGGTCTCATCAATAACGAAGATATTCTCACCTTTGAGAATGTCTATTGCAGGAAGTTTATCGGGTAATCTTAATGGCATAATAAAAACGAAACGAAACACCCACAAGCCCCACGGCCCCTCACCTGCCCTGCGGGCATCCTCTCCCCAAGGGGCGAGGGGGAAATTACATTTGTTCGCTTTGTGGGATGTGATTTGTAGTACTAACTCCTCCCTCGCCCCTTGGGGAGAGGGTGTCACGTAGTGACGGGTGAGGGGCTATGGAGAGGCCGCTCTTTTTACCACAGCTTCAACCTCTTCTCTGGCTCCAGATAGAGCTTGTCGCCCGGCTTGATGTTGAACGCATCATACCACGCCTTGATGTGAGGGAGGGCACCCTTCACGCGCCACTCACCCTGTGAGTGAACATCGTTGAGCAGACGGTTGCGAATCTCCTTCTCCGTGATGTTCTGTCCCCAGACACCAGCGTAGGCACAGAAGAAACGCTGATCGGCAGTCAGACCGAGCTTCTCGCCTGAGTTCTCCTTTGCCACCTTCTCGTCAGCCTTCGCGTTCTGCTTCTCCGCATTCTTGAATGCCTGATAAGCCACCTCAAGACCGCCGTGGTCAGCAAGGTTCTCGCCGAGGGTCATACGGCCGTTCGCCTTCAATCCTGGGAGTACGTCGATAGTAGAGAAGAAATCGGCATAGAAGTCACCGAGCTTCTTGAAGTTCTCCACATCCTCCTTCGTCCACCAGTCCGACATATTGCCGTCTTTGTCGAAGTGCGAGCCCTGATCGTCAAAGCCGTGAGTCATCTCATGACCGATAACCACGCCGATGGCACCATAGTTGAAGGCATCGTCAGCCTCTGGGTCGAAGAATGGGTACTGGAGTATTCCGGCAGGGAAACAGATCTCGTTGGTCGTTGGGTTGTAGTAGGCGTTCACCGTCTGAGGTGTCATGTACCACTCGTCGCGGTCCACTGGCTTGCCCATTTTCTCGTCAAGATACTGCTTATGACGGAACTTTGAATATGCAAGAACATTGTCGTAGAGCGACTTGCTTGCATCAATTGTAAGACCGGAAAAGTCCTTCCACTTGTCAGGATAGCCAATCTTTACATAGAAGGCATCCAGTTTCTCGCGTGCCACCTTCTTCGTGGCTGGTGTCATCCATTCCTGTGCGTCGATGCGCTCGCCAAGGGCTGTCTGAAGGTTCTTCACGAGCTGCATCATCCTCTCCTTGCTTGAAGCTGGGAAATAACGCTCGCAATATATCTTGCCGAGAGGCTCACCGAGAATATTCTGCACGAGTGATGTTGCCTTACGCCAGCGTGGGTAGTCCTCCTTGCGACCGCTCTTCACGTGTCCGAAGAAATCAAACGATTCCTCAGCCACGGCATCGCTGAGCAATGATGTCGTGCCCATGATGAAGTCCCACTCCAGCTTTGCGCGGAGGTCTTCTGCGTTCATGTTCCTGATAAGCTCATTCAGGCCTTCCATGAACCTTGGCTGACCGAGCACCAGCTTCTCCACGTATTTCTTGTCGATGCCGCTGGCAGCAAGAAGCTCGTCGAGAGGGTAGTAAGGGTACTTGGCCTTGAACTCATAGAACGACATCTTGTTGTAGTTCTTCTCCACATCGCGAAGCTCCGTGCGTGAGAGTGAGAACTCGGCAATGCGTGTCTCAAGTTTCAGCACTCGCTCCATGCGCTGCTTTGCCTTCTCCTCCGTAAAGCCGAAGAGCTTGAACATATTAACCATGTGCTTGCGATAGGCATCCATGAGTGCAAGGTTTGCTGAATCCTTGTTCACGTAGTACTCACGCTGACCGAGCGACAGACCGCCCTGGTATATCTGGAAGATGTTGTTCTTTGAGTCCTTCTCGTCAGCCCCGAAGCCGAAGCCGGCGATGAAGTCACCGTCATACTGGCACTGGTCATACACGAACTTCATCAGCTCGTCAATGTTCTTCGCATCCTCAAGCTGCTTGATGAATGGCATCGCTGGAGCCACGCTATCCTTGTTACGGCGCACGGAGTCCATAGCGAGGTTATAGAGGTCGCCAATCTTCTGTTCCAGACTTCCGTTCTCGCTCTTCTTCTGTGAGAGTTCTGAGAGGATAGAGTTGATACGCTTGCTGTTGTCCTCGCCCAGTTTGTCGAAACTGCCATAGCGTGAGTAAGCAGCAGGCAGCGGGTTATTCTTCATCCAACCGCCGCAAGCGTACTGATAGAAGTCGTCACCCGGTTTCACGCTGAGGTCCATGTTCTCAGCCTTTATTCCGGCACCCAGCACCTTGTGCTGTGCCATTGTTGTCAAAGGCATAGATAGTAAAGCCATAGTAAAAACTGCACCCAAACAGCGGTTCAAACGGCGGCCCCTCACCTGCCCTGCGGGCATCCTCTCCCCAAGGGGCGAGGTTAGAGTTACCATTTTTCCGCTCTGGGAATTACTTTTTGAAATATCTTTCTTTCTGAATATTCTAAGCATATTGTTTGTATTTTGCTAATTTTGTCTTTTGTTATTTGTTAAATTAATTATTTTGTTATTTGTCAATGACAACCCTTTTTGTCATGCGCATTTATCCGAAATCGGGCTGAAAGCCCAGAAGCTCATAGCCCAGGGCAATGCCCTGTGGTTAATGCCCCGCCTATCATTCGCCCTGTAAGGGCAAAAGCATTTATGTGTGTGGAAGGCTTTTGCCCCTTCAGGGCGAATTGCCCCCTTCCGTGTACCCCAGGGCGATGCCCTGGGCTAAGTGCAACCTTGCCCTTTCAGGGCGCATTCCTCGTTCGTAAATCGGCATTCGGGCGCATCCCATTGGGGTAAATCGGCATTCGGGGCATCCCATTGTTCGCAAATCGGCATTCGGGCGCATTCCTCGTTCGCAAAATCGGCATTCAGGGCGCATTCCATTGGGGTAAATCGGCATTCGGGCGCATCCCTCGTTCGCAATCGGAACTCATGCGCATTTCGTGGGCTTCATTACTAACTTCCCCCTCGCCCTTAGGGGAGAGGGTGCCCGTAGGGCAGGTGAGGGGCCGCTGTTTAGGCTGCTATTCCAATTTCATGCTCAGCTCCTCCCAAGTCTCCATTTCCTTGTCCAGAGCCTCCTGCGTCTCAGTATATTGATTCACGAGCTTCATATCCGAGGCATTGGCAGGGTCTTCAAGTTGCTTGCCCAGCTCATCGAGCTTTGCCTCAAGCGTCGCAATCTTCTCCTCGCACGCCTTTATCTGCTTCTGAATCTTATTTATCTTCTTCTGCTGCTCCTTACGCTCAGCGTATGAGAGGGCGTTGTCACGACCCTCTAAATCTCCCTTAAAGGGAGACTTCTTTGCGCTCTCTGGCTCTCCCCCTTTAAGGGGGAGCGGGGAGAGGGTCTGTGCCTCCTCAATCGTCTCCGCATTATGGAATCTCAGATACTCATATATGCCGCCCAGATGCTCACGAACCTTACCGCCACCGAACTCATACACCTTATCCACAAGGCCGTCGAGGAAGTCACGGTCGTGGCTCACTATGATAGCCGTACCGTCAAAGGCGCGGATAGCCTCCTTCAGCACATCCTTCGACTGCATGTCCAAGTGGTTCGTAGGCTCGTCGAGGATGAGGAAGTTAACAGGCTCAAGCAACAGGCGAATCATTGCCAGTCGTGAGCGTTCACCGCCCGAAAGCACCTTGACGTATTTGTCGCTTGCCTCACCGCCGAACATGAACGCACCGAGAATATCCTTTATCTTCAGTCGGATCTCACCCTTCGCCACGTTGTCAATGGTCTCGAACACCGTGAGGTTCTCGTCGAGCAACTGCGCCTGATTCTGCGCGAAGTAGCCAATCTGCGTGTTGTGCCCCACCTTCAGAGTGCCCTCATAGTCAATCTCGCCCATGATGCACTTCACCAGCGTTGACTTACCCTCACCGTTCTTGCCCACGAAAGCCACCTTCTCGCCACGCTTTATCATCATGTCCACGTTGGCGAACACCTGATGCTCTCCGTAGCTCTTTGCCACCTGATCGCAGATGACTGGGTAGTCGCCCGAGCGAAGGCAAGGAGGGAACTTCAATCGGAGCGCAGATGTATCAACCTCGTCAATCTCAATCGGCACAATCTTCTCCAGTTGTCTAATCCTCTGCTGCACCTGCACCGCCTTCGTAGCCTGATAGCGGAAACGCTCAATGAACGCCTTCGTGTCGGCAATCTCCTTCTGCTGGTTCTCGTAGGCACGAATCTGCTGCTCCCTGCGCTCTGCGCGAAGCTTCACATACTCGTCATACTTCACCTTGTAGTCAATCACCTTGCCGCATGAAATCTCAAGCGTGCGGTTGGTCACGTTATTGATGAAGGCACGGTCGTGGCTCACCAGTACCACGGCGCGCGAACTCTGCGACAACTGCTGCTCCAGCCATTGTATTGACTCGATGTCGAGGTGGTTGGTAGGCTCGTCGAGCAGCAGCACGTCAGGCTTCTGAAGCAGAATCTTCGCAAGCTCGATGCGCATTCGCCAACCGCCCGAGAACTCATTGGTAGGACGGTCGAAGTCTGTTCTGAGGAAACCGAGACCCGTCAGCGTGCGCTCAATCTCAGCCTCGTAGTTATCGCCGCCCATCATCATGTAGCGCTCATGCTCCTGAGTGAATTTCTCCACAAGAGCCATATACGCCTCCGACTCATAGTCGGTGCGCTCTGCCAACTGGCGGTTCAGTTCATCAATCTTCTCCTTTAGCTCTGTAATCTTCGCGAAAGCCTTTCTCGCTTCCTCACGCACGGTAGTGTCATCCTGGAGAATCATCACCTGTGGCAGATAGCCTATGGTGTAGTCGTTAGGCACGGCGACTGTGCCCGAAGTAGGCTGCTGCTTGCCGCACAATATCTTTAGCATAGTGGATTTTCCTGCACCGTTCTTACCCACGAGGGCAATGCGGTCGCGGTCGTTTACCACGAAACTCGCGTCAAGGAACAATGGCTTCACGCCAAACTCCACTGTTAATCCTTCTACTGAAATCAATGTCTTTAATCTGTCTAAAGTCTAAGGTCTAAGGTCTAAGGCTTTTGACCTTCGTCTTTTGACCTTTGTCTTATTATTAATAATGTGTCAATATGAAATGCAAAGATAAGAAAAAATGCGGAAACAACGAAATAAAAGCGTAAAAAAGCGATGAAAAAGTGCGATTTGCTTTAGAAATGTCAAGTTTTCTTTTTGAGTTTATGGTTTAGTGTTTAGAGTTTAGTGTTTAGGGTTAGGTTAGGGTGGTGTGTATAAAAAATATGTTACAAGTGTTACAAATGTTACGTTGCGAAAATAAAAACGCAGAGACGCAAAGCCACAGAGGAATAATAAATGAAAAAAAATCTCCGCGCCTTTGCGTCTTTGCGTTTAATTACTTACATGCAGCTCTGCACGCCGAGACTGGTCGCAATAGCGGTCATTATTGCCGCCAGCGTTTGAAGAATGAATTTCCAAGTTTCCTTTTTCATAAGAGCCTAACCAAGCCTTCCCAAAGGGAAGGATGTTTTATAGTAACATCCCTCCAATGGCCGCGCTTGTAATTCGGTTTCTA
>JBGUQW010000098.1:0-3169 GCA_045131435.1 Prevotella sp. | reverse complement strand
TAAAACAAATAAAGAGCATCAGATTAATTCCGATGCTCTTTACTCTTTTGGGTCAAGACCTCACAGCGTGCCTGTCCCCCTGTGAGCTGTGAGCTGGAAATAGACTAAAAGCCGAGGACTGGCCAGAGTTTGCGGTTGTAACTCTTACCGCTGAGGTTCCAAAAACCGCTGCTGAAGGCCCAAATGTAGCTGCCATCTTTCTCCGTAGTAGACCAATAGACGTCAGTGTCAGATATGGCCGTGCCGCCGACACCGGTGGTGATGTAGGCATTCACGTTAGCATCGTAGGTATAGCCATCAGAGTCGTGTTTTGCCGAGCCGAGGTTAATGAATATCGCCTCGTAGTCGCTCTTCTGCGCCACGCACCAGTTCGACACGTCTACGCTGCCCAGCTTGGTGTAGCTCGTCAGGCTGCCAAGTGCACCGGCGGGCAGCTGCTTCAGCGTGGTGCCGGCGTAGGTGTCCACCGATGTCCAGCCGTTGATGGTGTTCCACGACTGCGACGGAGCATCAGCGAGGGCCAGAATCAGTCCTTGTCCGGTCGCCGTCACCTTGCCCAGGATGCCCACTGCGGTACAACCGCTGGGCACGGCGGTCTTGGCTGGGTGCAGATGGCCTGCGGCGCACACCACCTTGCCGATGTCCTCAGCGGTGGCGGCAGAGAGCAGCTTGTTGGCCGGAGCCGGAGCAGCAACGTCGCGAACCAGGCGGACAGAGCGCCCGTGGTCCCGCCAGTAGTCGAGCGTGGAATTTAGATAGTCCGAACCGAATTCCACGAGGTAGGCGTAGGTACCGGAGGTAGGCGTAGCAGACCAGTAGCAGCCAAGCGTGCCCACATAGCCCACCTCCGAACCGTGCCGGCTGCCGGCTGCCGGCAGGAACACACAGCCTAACGACTCAAGGTGAGACCACTGAGCTTTGGTACACTTGGTACCCCAGGCGCTGTTACCGTTAATGGTGCCCCATGTTGCAGAGCTTGAATTAATATTACATCCGTCGGGGAACAGGATAATACCGTTGACTGCCGTGCCGTCAGTATTGATGGTGGCGTGGGCGTAGCGGGCGTCGGTTTTACCGTTGACGGTAGCGCCGCTCGTGCGATCGTTGAAGATGTGTTTCCACTCGGCACTGGTCAGCGTGCGCCATGTATAGCCACCGCCGTTGCTGATGCTCAGGGTGCCCCAGTCTTTAAAGTCGCCGGAATAAGTGTTGCCATTCTGAGAGTTATGTATTCCGTAGTATGTGGAAGCGGTGCTCCAGCAGAAGAATTCAACGGTGCCGTTTGCAGAGACGGTGCCGTTGCCGTTGATGCTGGTGTTGGCGGTGGCGGTGGCATTGCCGACGTAGTCCCACTGGTGCTCGGCAAATGCCCATGTCCAATTTGTACCGCCGTCGGTTGTGGTGGCCTGCAGGTTGCCCTGAGAGAAATACACCTGGTCGCCACTGGAGTTGATGGTGAACTTGCCGGGACCCCTCGTGATGTTGTAAATCTTGCCGGCGGCGAAAGTTGTGCTGCTGGGAAGGGTGAAATTATGAGTACCCACGGTCAGGTTGTTAGACCCTTCTTTTATTTTTGAACCACCACTTACGCCGATGGCAAATGTGGCAACGCCCGAAGCATTGGGAGTCACGCTTCCTGTTACAGTATTATCAAATACAGATAGCTGTAATGACACGTCCTTAGCGCCAGCCTCCAAGCCGGTGATGGTGAAGTTGAGAATGGCATTCAGGGGAGCCAGGGCAAAGCCACTGCTGTAAGTAGATGTTCGCTCAAGGCTTAATTGCTCTACGCCTGTTGCCTTTGCAGTCTCTGAGGCAACAAAAGCCTTCGAATAAGCAACTGTTAGTCTATCGTCATAAGCTATATCTGTAGTACTGTTGTTGTTAATAGATAAAAAGCTATTACTGCCCTCATCATAGCCATTAGGCAGCAGGGTGGCGGTGAGATTCTCTCCTGCAGAAGCTGCTGTAAACAGAGCATCAGCAGTGCCGGTCCACTCTTTCTCGGTATAAATGGTGCCACTGAAGGTTCCTTCTGAAACATAATCCAGCGCGCCAGCAAAAGAACCAGCTGCGGTAGTCGAACCATACACAAACAGTTTGTCGCCTGTGCTGAATTCAAGCTTTCTGGTAGATTCGTTATACGAAGCACGGGTGGCGCCGTCCCCACGGGTTACATTAACGGTTACGGGAAGGGCATAGCCTTTATTTATTGTATTCTCAGTGTTCACGGCGTTGTTTACAACATCGTCATCGTTGCTGCAAGCGGTGGTCAACAGCATGGCGGGCATCAGCATGGCCAGTGCCAAAGTCTTGAAGATAGTCTTTGTTTTCATTGTTCTTTTTCTTTTCTTTTGTTGTTAAACTTGGAACGCTTAGGGGACAATCGTCTAAATATCCTCCTCGGTAAACTCTCCATCCATTGTGGCCTGCACCTGTCCGCTCGTCATGAGCATACCGGTGTGTTGCAACTTGACGACTTGTGCCGTTGGTCTCTGATAGTCTTTTCTTTTCATCGTTTTCTTTTTAGTTTTTGTTAATAATAATACGATTATAATACTCGTTCTCTAATTCCTAACGCGGCGGGGAAGGCTGACATGCGGGCATGAAAAAAGCGCAGGCCCCGTCCATATATCCACTCAGGCCTGGTACTGCCCCTATACATCTATGGACTGGAAACTGCGCAATGAAGCACAGCTCCAATGATGTATAGGTTTGCTCTTACAAAATCCCTTTCGAGGTACCAGTTCGAGTGGATAATTGAGCAACAAAAAAAAACGCGATTCAAAAAATCACGGGTGCAAAGGTACGAATAAACGAGAACAATACCAAAGGAAAACTCGTTTTTCTTTGTATTGTCGAGTGATAGTGCCTTCACCAAGGGTGAAAGGTACGAAGAAATGAGAACAATACAAAACAAAAACTTTTTTTTTTGCGTTTATTGTCGAGACGGAGTAACTTCACCAAGGGTGAGAGTTACGAATAAGCGAGCAAAAAGCCAAAAAGAAATTTAAGCTTTTGGCGAAATAATGTGCTGTTTTCGCTGAAAAGGCAGAAAAAAATGTTTCCTGATATCAAAATTGTGTCACCACTGGTGTCAAAATTGTCATGGACTCATTTTCTGACAGTTATGCCATTGAAGGATGAATTACAACGTGAATTCTATCTT
>JBGUQW010000097.1:0-29565 GCA_045131435.1 Prevotella sp. | reverse complement strand
CGCGGGCGGCCAGAAGTGGGCCGACCAGTTCCTGGCTGAATGTCCGTGTCCGGAGTGTCACGGTCAGCGGCTGAACCGCGAGGCGCTGTCCTACAGGATAGGCGACAAGAACATCTCGGAGTTGGCCAGCATGGACCTGTCCGAGCTGCGCCAGTGGCTGGACGACGTGGAGCCTACGCTGGACCACCAGCAGCAGCAGATAGCCGCCGAGATACTGAAGGAGATACGCACCCGCCTGGACTTCCTCTTGGAGGTGGGACTGGACTACCTGGCACTGAACCGCCAGTCGGCCAGTCTGTCGGGCGGTGAGAGCCAGCGCATTCGTCTGGCCACCCAGATTGGTTCGCAGCTGGTCAACGTGCTATACATCCTGGATGAGCCCAGCATCGGCCTGCACCAGCGCGACAACGACCGGCTGATTCGTTCGCTGAAGGACCTGCGCGACCTGGGCAACACGGTCATCGTGGTGGAGCACGACCGCGACATGATGCTGGCTGCCGACTACATTGTCGATATCGATCCGCGTGCCGGTCGCAAGGGTGGCGAGGTGGTGTTCCAAGGCACGACAGCCGAGATGCTGAAGCAGCAGACCATTACCGCCCAGTATCTCAGCGGCCAGCTCACCATTCCCCTGCCCGACCATCGCCGCCAGGGCAACGGCCATAGCCTGGTGCTCCGTGGTTGTCGCGGCAACAACCTGAAGAACGTCACGGTGGAGTTTCCCCTGGGCAAGCTCATCGTGGTCACGGGTGTCAGCGGCTCGGGCAAATCGACGCTTATCAACGAGACGCTCTACCCCATCCTCTCCCGCCACTTCTACCGTTCATTGCAGCAGCCCATGCCCTACGACAGCATCGAGGGCCTGGAATATATAGATAAGGTGGTGAATGTCGATCAGGCCCCCATCGGTCGCACACCGCGCTCGAATCCCGCCACCTACACCGGCGTGTTCTCGGACATCCGCTCGCTGTTTGTCAACCTGCCCGAGGCGCAGATTCGCGGCTACAAGCCGGGGCGTTTCTCGTTCAACGTGAAGGGCGGTCGCTGCGAGACGTGCGGCGGCAACGGCTACAAGACCATCGAGATGAACTTCCTGCCCGACATCCAGGTGCCCTGCGAGGAGTGTCACGGCAAGCGCTACAACCGCGAGACGCTGGAGGTGCGCTTCAAGGGTAAGAGTATTGCTGACGTGCTTGACATGACCATCAACCAAGCCTGTGAGTTCTTCGAGAACGTGCCCGACATCCTTCGGAAAATCAAGACCATCCAGGAAGTCGGACTCGGATACATCAAACTGGGACAGCCCTCCACGACCCTCTCGGGTGGTGAGAGCCAGCGCGTAAAACTGGCTACGGAGTTGTCGAAGAAGGACACAGGCAAGACGCTCTACATACTGGACGAGCCCACCACGGGACTGCACTTCGAGGATATCCGCATTCTGATGGACGTGCTACAGAAACTGGTAGACCGTGGCAACACCGTCATCGTCATCGAGCACAACCTGGACGTCATCAAACTGGCTGACCACATCATCGACATGGGTCCTGAGGGCGGACGCCGCGGAGGAACCGTGCTATCAGCGGGCACCCCTGAGGAGGTAGCAAAAAGCAAGAAGGGATTCACCCCGCAATATCTGAAAGAAGAGCTGAAAAGAAGCAAATGAAAACAGTTGTGCGATATCTCCCCATGACAGCCATCGTCGTGATGGCCATGTGTTGCTTTGCATTCTTTCAGTTTTGGTATCCCTACCATTTCTTCTATCAGGAGCAAAACCAGCTGTTTCTGTGGTCGTGGGACTATATCTCCACCTATTTCAACAAACCCGGCTATATAGCACGACTGGCAGGCGACTTCCTGACACAGTTCTATTACTACCTCTATGCCGGAGCAACGATACTGGCAGTCTGTCAGCTTCTCATCGGTCTTCTGTTCTATCGGGCATTGGCCAACTTCAGGCTACCCAAGACAGGGGCACTCGTCATAAGCCTGCTGGCCATGGGCTTTGTGGCCGTCAGCCACTTTCACACCAGCTATCGGCTGTCGTCAACGATATCAATCATAGGCTGGATATTGTTGCTTTGGCTCATATCCCTGATAAGGGGCTGGAAGATGCGCACCATCCTGATGATGCTCGTACTGCTGCCTGCCTACCTGCTCTTCGGACTACCACAGTTCAAGAAGATTCAGACGCCCGACTTCATACTGGAGAAGAGCTTTGCCGTGAGCAACGAATACTATTTCGGCAACCACGATAAAGTAACAGAGATGGTGGAACATGCCGACGTCGTCACTGACCAGATGCTCTTCTTCTATAACCTCGTACAGGCACAACGCGGCGAGTTGCCGGACCATCTGCTAAGCTTCACGCCCAACTACCTCGGCACCTT
Organism: Prevotella sp.; assembly: GCA_045131435.1. Lineage (GTDB taxonomy): Bacteria > Bacteroidota > Bacteroidia > Bacteroidales > Bacteroidaceae > Prevotella. The sequence goes on along the minus strand of JBGUQW010000097.1, from coordinate 27,178 downwards.
TGAGAAAATCGGACCAGAATCGCACCGTCTGACCATCATCAACATGAACGAACTCTACTGGGCTCTGGGCGACATGACCTTTACGGAGCGTGCTGCGATGATGACGAACGTCTTCTCGCCCGACAACCGTAATGTTCGCATGATGAAGCGTCTGGCCGAATGCAACATCGTCAGCGGAGACAGCGCAGCAGCAGAGAAATACCTGCGCATCCTCGACAAAACCCTCGTCTATCGCCACTGGAGCAAAACAGCCCGCAGCAACCCACTCTATGCCCAGAAGGCCGCCTTTGTCAATCATCATGACACCATCACCATCAGCGACAACGCCCACTTTCTGATGATGCAGCTGCTCGATGCCAATCCTGACAACACCATAGCCCTCGACTACATCCTCTGCAGTACGCTGCTGCTGAAGGACATCGAAAACTTCAAGCGCGACTACGATCGCTACTGTATCGATACCAACAGGCCTCGTCGGAAGACACTCTATCAGGAAGCCCTTTGTATCTGGCTGGCAGGTACCAATGCCCCTCAGGAAGAATGGCAGAAATACATTCTGGATGCGAAGGTCTTCGAACGCTTCAGGCAGTACAACCAGCAGCGTGGCAGCGAGGCATTCAAAGACACCTATTGGTATTATTTCGACAAAGCTAAAGCTCCTAAGATATGAAAAGAATAATAGGCAAGCTATATATTCTGGTACTGCTAGTACTGCCAGAGATACTGGTCTCCTGCATACCCACCCCAGAGAACGTGCAGAAGAGTCAAGAGCTGCCCTCTATATACCCAGACTACTGCGATGTTACCATTCCCGTCAATATCGCCCCACTGAACTTCCTGGTTCGCGACAACGTTGAAGCCGTCTATGTCCAGGCGGGTAACATCGTCGTCAGTGCGAAAGGCAACGAGGTGGTTTTCGATGAGGACGAGTGGCACGAACTGCTCGCATCAGCCACCCGTCACCCATCCCCCATTATCGTCACCGTTACCACGCTGAAAGACGGTCAATGGACTGAATATCAACCTTTTGAATGGCATGTTGTTAACGACAAGATTGACCCTTATCTCACTTATCGACTCATTGAGCCCGACTACGAGATATGGAACCAGATACAGATTCAGCAACGCTGTGTGGAGAATTTCGACGTCAATGCCATAGGCCACTACGAACAATTGGAAAACCGCTGCATGAATTGCCATACGTATGGCAACCAGAGCCCTGACCTTTCGATGTTGTATGTCCGCGGAGCAGGAGGCGGCGCTATTCTCAACCAGAATGGCCAGTTGCGTAAACTCAACCTCAAGACCGACGATATGATATCGGGAAGCGTCTACTTTGGGTTCAGTCCCACAGGTCGATACATCACCTTCTCCACCAACCTCATTATTCCGGGGTTCCATAGCCGTCCTGACAAGCGACTGGAAGTCTATGACAACAAGTCGGACGTTTACGTCGCAGACCTTCAAACGCACACCATGCTGCGCAGTCCGTTGCTCTGCGACAGTCTGAAGTTCGAGACATTCCCTACCTTCTCGCCAGACGGCAAGTACATCTACTATTGTGCTGCCGACAGCGTTCTGCTGCCCAGCCATATCCATCAGCTACAATATGCCCTCGTCCGCATACCCTTCGACGAAAAGACGGGAACCATAGGCACCCAGGTCGACACCCTCATCAAGTGTGCTGCGATTCACTCGCAGCAAACAAAAACCTCCGTCTGCCACCCACGCATCAGTCCAGACGGCCGCTATCTGCTCTACACCGTCGCCGACTACGGCACCTTCCCCATTTGGCATCCGGAAGCCGACCTTCAGATGATGGACCTGCAGACAGGAGCCATCGACACGCTGTCCGTTGTCAACAGCAACAAGAGCGACACCTACCACTCGTGGTCAAGCAATAGCCGTTGGTTCGTCTTTGCCTCCAAGCGCGACGACGGACTATACGGAAAACCCTACTTCTGCTATGTCGACCGGAACGGGAAGGCCCACAAGCCCTTCTGTCTGCCACAGAAGTATCCCTCGTTCTATGACAACACCCTCAAATCGTTCAATGCCCCTGAATTGGGCAAAGGCAAACTGCCATTCGATGTCGATGACGTTGCCCGTGCCATGAAACAGGAAGCAGAACCCTTCAAATAGCCTTCACTCCCTTACCTTGGTCTCTACACGCTTATCTGAGAGGACTTCAATGCCTGCCTGACGAGCGTCAAATTCGACGCGCTTAGAAGTAAAGTCAGGGGTATTGAACGAATAGATGCTGCGTTCGTAATACTTTTGCGGATTGCGCTGTGGCAGCATAAAGGGCTTCGAGCATTGGCCCTTGTCATCAATGCTGGCCAGATAAAGGCGGCTGTAGAGTCCATCGTCACGACGCGATGTAAACACTACCCAATGGCTGTTGACGTTCCAATTATGATAGCTGTCGGCACGCGGGCTGTTCATAGCCTTCAATTCCCGTGCCTCGCCTGTCTGAAGATCAAGCAGCCACTGGTCGCTCTCCTCATGCCAGATGGAGAAATAGCCGTAGTCCAGCAACGTGAACAAGATGTACTTACCATCATATGAAGGTCGGGGCCATGTGAGACTCTTGTCCATACTGACAGCATTGAAGAGCGTATCAACCTGGTTGCCATAGGTACCTTTCTCAGCATCGAAGGCAATGCGGCAGAGGTTGTATTTCTCATCCTTATAGTGGGCAGGATACTCCTGCTGCAGACACGTCATATAGTAGAGCCACTTACCATCAGGCGAGAACACAGGTGAATTCTCCGACCACTCCTTGGTACTGAGTAGCGAATCTGTCAGAATCTCATGGGTGACAGGATTGTAGACAAAAACGTCCGACGACAGGTCGAACACCTCGATGCGTTCGTCCCTGACCACATGGTAACCCTGACGCGTCTGATTAGTCGAAAAGGCACAGTACTTGCCGCTGGGATGCCAGTAGGGATAAACCATCGAGCCACCCAGCAGGTCGTTCTTGGCTTTCAGCCATTCGCGCTGTCCGTCCATCTGCACCATCGTCGCTCCATGCTGTCCACGGACATGGAACACGAAGCGGTCTGGATTGGTACGGTTTGACATGTGACAGTTGACACACTGTCCTGGAATCTGCGTATTGTCGATGATAGCTGTTTCATCGAATGTCGACAGGTCACGCTGATACAATCCCATATGACTGTACACCTCGTAGCCAGGAGCAATGCGACGGTAGGTCAGTCCCCATTCATCGAGGGCATAGGGGCTGACAGCTATTGTAAAGTCCTTGTATTGCGTCCACAGGCCATCCTTTCGTGCACAGACGGTAACGGTCAGCTGGGAACCCTTGTTCTGCTCCAAGAGCTGATGCCAGCCGTCGATGTCAAAGTCGGCATAGGCACCGTTGGCATGCAGTTCACCAGCCTTGCTACCACGGATATGGACGTCGACTAAATCGACGTCCACATTTTGCATGGAGAAGTTCAGAGGGGCAATACCGACAGGGATGGTGACACCCACATAATCAGGATATATCTCAGGCAGCGCATCTGTCTTCGTCACATCCGTCGGACGCGAAGAACAACCTGAAAGACCTAGTATGACTAAAAATACCAGAAAGACCAGAGAGACCAGGAATCTGTGTTTTACATTTCTCATTTCTCACTTCTCATTTCTCATTTAACAAATAGTACCATACCGTATTACGATAGAGTTCCAGAGGAGCGTGACTGCTGTAAGCCTGCGTAAACTGGTTGTAACGCTGCATGACCGACTGGCTGACAACCCCCTGAGGAGGTTGCTGACGCCGGCTGGCATAGGCAAAGGCAATGGCCTCCTGACACGAACGCGGCTGATACTGAGTATGTTGCGAAACATAGCTCATATAGTTCATGAACTTATTAATGTCGCCCTGCAGGATTGGATACAACAGCAGGTATTGCAAAGCCATACGGTTGTTGACAGACTTAGCCATCAGCTGTCCACAAATCTTATCTAACTCCTGCTCACTGAACAGCAAGTCGTCAGTGAGTCGGACCTGACGCATATAGCCATAGACGGGATGGGCGTTGATAGCCTGTTCGTTACCCAAAAGGGCCATCGTACGCTGTGCCCACTTCCGATAGAAGATGGTCTTCTCCAGCAGTTTCAGGTATTTGCGTGACACTTCGTAATGGCCATTCACAAGATTGGTCTCAGCCAAACGACGGATGCAGCGACTGCTTTTGTTGTAGTCAGGCAACGCCTCCATCGCCTCGAAGTAGAAACGCTGGGCTGTATTGACAAGACCCAACTGCCAATAGGTCTCCCCAGTCACAAGAATGGTGTTGTAATTAATTTCGAACGAAGGAAACAAACCCTGTGTGCCACGCTGGTAGTAGTCGAAGGCCCGTTCACCCAGTTCACCCTTCATGGCGAGCGCCAGATTCGTGGCACAGACACTCATGGGCAGGTCAGGCATTTTCTTATCGGCCTTGGCAATGATACGGTCCCACTGGCCTTTGCGTACCAGATAGTCGTACTCGATGAGCTCGTAGGTGCGGGCATTGAATCCCTTCGACAAGGAAACGGTACTGGGATAGCGGTAGTAGCCGATGCCACCCCACAGCACTTCTGTGGGATAAGGCACCACCAGACTGCTGAGCCATACGAACAGCGCCATAGCGAAAGGAATGAGAAAAGAAAGAAATGAATGAAATGAAAGAAATGACAACTGTCTAGCCATCAGCGACCCCATCATCCAGAACGCCAGCAACAATGCCAGCGGTCCTGCCAGCCAATAGGTTATGGCAAGCAGTAAGATGTAAGAGGTATGAAGTAAGATGTCAGATGTGATACGCGACAACTGTCTGGCTACGAGCATCATAGCAAGAACAAAGGCGACAGCTACGACAAATCCCAATAGTACTTTTTCATCGCCCATCTGCCACCAGCAGAACAAGGGTACGACAAGACCGACGACAGCCGTCAGCAGCGAAGAGCGGGTGGGCAGAAGTGCACACGTCATGCGATGTATCAGCATCAGCAATAGGGCAATGATGGCTGCTCCCACCACGACAATGTTGTAGAACTGCACCAGAAACTCAGACACATAGCGTGTCAGTCCGCCAGGTACAGCCAGACGCTGCATAAAGTATTCACCATCGAGCAAGAACAGCTGGAACTGCTCCTGATAGCTCAGTGCAAAAGGATAGCACTGCCACCAGAACAGGAACACAGCGATGCCCAACAGCAGCGTCAGTGTCCACGAGCCGTATCTGTCAATCAATCGGTTCATTCGTATCGGCATCATAGGTCACGTCTGTGCCGTCAGCGTTTTTCTTGACGTAGGTCTTCGGATACATCGTCCCCAGGAACTTGCCCAGCACCGTTTCCTTCATATTGGCTGCCAGACTACGGGTCTTGTTCTTATAAACCACATGCTTGTCGTGAGCTTCCTGCTTGATTTTCTCTGCACCGATGCTATCGCCTTTGCGCTGGCATTCCATCATCTGCTGCTTGGCTATGGCGTTCTCTATCATGTGGCGCTCGGTCAGCACCTTCCAGGCTTGCAGCGAGTCGTTCTGAGGTGTTCCCGATGCAGAGCTGATGGAGTCGATATGTACGTTCACCACACCACCTTCAGTCACTACCAACAAGGGTTGCAGGTTCATGCGATAGTGATAGTCCATCACGATTTTAGCCATCATCACTGAGTCCTTCTTGAACTCAAACTGACCATTAGCCACCTCCATCGAGTCGACGTACTCTGCCGTCTTGGGACCTTCCATCGGCACAAGGAAAATACGCTTACCGTTATACTCGGGCGATATGGTGCCCTTGATGACACACGGACCACCAAGCTGTGCAGATTGATTATCCTTACAGCCTACCATCACGATGGCTCCAACAGCCATCAAACACAAAAATAGTTTCTTTTTCATTTCGTTTTTATTGATATCTTTTTATTAATTTACTTTTTAATCTTTACTTTCTCCCTTTCGCTTCTAAATACCTGCCTATACACCTCATGGGCATCCAACTCCACACGCTTTTGTGTAAAGTCAGGACAGTTGTAGGCATCCATCAGCTCGTGGTAATACTTTCTTGGATTGCGCTGGGGCAACAGGAAAGGCTTTGAACAGCGGCCCCCGGCATCGATGTGCGAGAGATAAAGCTTCGTGTACATACCATCCTCACGCTTGCTGGCAAACACTACCCAATGGCTGTCGGAACTCCAGTTATGATAGCTTTCGGTCTTAGTACTGTTCAACTCCGTCAGTTGCCGGACAGAATCATTCTGCAAATCCATGAGCCATAGGTCGGCATCGTCCTGACAAATGGGAAAATTGCCACGACTGGCAACAGTGTACATCAGCCAGCGCCCATCGTAACTGGGACGTGCCAGCACATAGCTGCGGTTATCGGCCGGGCCATTGAGCAGGGTGTCGACAGTTTCGCCAAAGGTGCCCTTGTCTGCATCGAAGGCAATCCTGCACAGCGAACATTTCACCTTCTCGTATTCAGCAGGCACACGACAGGGTTTCGACGTGCTATAATAGAGCCAACGGCCATCGGCAGAAAAAGCAGGAAATATCTCCAGATCGTCAGTACGCAGCAACGGATTGAGCAGCAGTTCATTAGTGCGCGTGTCGAGCACCTCGACATCGCTGAACCGATGGTATACTTCTATACGCTGTCCTGTACCCGTAAAGAAACTCTGGTGCACAGAATTGACAGCCATCGCCACGTAGTTGCCAGCAGGATGCCAATAGCTGTAAGAGCCTGCAGCCTTCGTAGTGTCAGTCTTCGTGTCAAGCCATCGCTGCTGACCATCCTTCAGAATCATCGTTCCCCCACCCTCGCCCCGCATCTGCAGAGTCACGCAGTCAGAGTTGGCACGATTGGCGGTATGACAGTTGAAACAGCGACCTGGCAACAGTTGCTCAGTGATGATTGCCTCCTCGTCGAAGGTCGAAAGGTCACGCTGATAGATGCCAATGTCGCCCCCTACCTCATAGCCGGGCTTGATGCGACGATAGGTCAGTCCCCAGTCGTCGAGATTATCAGAACTGACAAATATCTGGAAATCACGATATTGCATCCACTGGTCATCCTTTCGTGTGCAGACAGTAATGGTCAACTTGGAGCCCTTGTTCTGCTCCAGCAGCTGGTGCCAGTCATCGATGTCGAAGTCGGCATAGGCACCGTTGGCATGCAGTTCACCGCCCTTGCTGCCGCGGATGGTGACGTCGACTAAATCGACGTCCGCGTTGGCCATGTTAAAGTTCAGAGGGGCGATGCTGACGGGGATGGTAACGCCCACGTAGTCAGGGTATATCTCAGGCAGCGTATCCACCTTCGTCACATCTGTAGGCAAAGACGTACATGACACCATTAGCCAACAGCCGAGAGCCAAAAGCCAAAAGCCTCTCATTCTCTTCCTCCTTTCTGCATCATCATACGTTTCACATAGGGCCCGTACTTCGTACCCGGTGCCTCGCCACGCGTCTGGATGGTTCGCACGGCATCCTCGTAGCCAGCTGGCATCCTGCTGTATCCACCCTGCTGCTGTACCAGACCCAAATACTGAATGAACCCCTGCACGTTACCCTTCAGCAACAGCTGAGCCATGAAATAGTCGAGGGCCATCTTGTTGTCGGAATTGTTCATGAACAACAGACCAAACATCTTGTCCAGTTCATCATAATTATAAAGGAAATTATCCTTGTATCTCAATTGGCGCAGACGCCCATATACGGGATGCGCATTCACTTTCTCATCGTGATAAAGCAAGGCTGAAGTCTCCTCGGCCCAACTGCGATAGAACAGTGTCTTCTTCAGCAGACTCAGCTGCTTCTCTGCCACCTGGTAGTGACCATTCACTATCATACACTCTGCCAGACGCTTCGTGCAACGACCGCTCTTGCGACCATCGAGGATTGACTCCTGCGTGTCGAACATATACCGTTGCGCAGAGTTAATCATACCCAGACGCCAGAACACCTCAGCCGAGGGAAGCATCGAAGTCAAATCACGCACGCGAGGCATGACGAGAGCATCTTCCCCACTTTGCCAGAAGTCAAACTGACGCTCGGCCAACTGACGTTTCTGCGAGAGAGCCAGGTTGACGCAGTTCGACCAGAACGGGGTCTTCACCTGATACGTCTGAGCACGACTTATGATGTCGTCCCAACGCTCATAGCGTACCAGATAGTCCATACGGATCAGTTCGTACATATCTTTCTCGAAGCCAGCCCATCGCGGTGTCCACGAGGGGCTACGGTAGTAGTGAGCAGAGGCTATCGTCTGAGACAAGGACTGCTGTGGCAGTACCCAGGCATAGGCCATCAACTGCACCGCGACAAGCCATCCTGCAGACCAAAAGTGATGCCACCCCCATTGTAATACGCGTATCAAGATATAGATGTATGTCGCAGGACCTATCAGCCAATATGCCAGAGGGACTATCACCACATCCAGCCAACACAACCGCTTCGGCAATTGCACACATGCCAGTGCCAATGCCAGCGTCACTGCCACAGGCAGCGACAGCAGCACATTGACGTCGCCCATCAGCCACCAGAGCACGGCTACTGGCACCAGGCTCAACAGGCGCCAGACTCCCTTAGGTAACAGATGTGCAGTTATCAGCAGCAATGTCGCAAATAGCAACGCCAGCAACAGTGCTCCCAACCATTCGACAAAGTAGAACTGCACGATGAACTCGCCCAACCAGTCGGCCAGGCCACCAGGCACGCTGACTCGCTCGACGAAATAATCCCACGTCCACAGAAACAACTGGTACTGCTCATGATACGACAAAGCATGCGGATAGCCTACCGTCCAAAACAGGAATACGGCAATGCCCAGCAGGGCCGTCAATCCCCAATTTCCGTATCGCAATAGTAGCTGTTTCATAATGCCTTGCAAAATTACAATAATTCTCTGAAACCGCCAAATAATCCTGAAAAAAAACGCCCCGAGCGGTGAGCCCAGGGCGGTTGAATGATAGATGTGGGAAGAAATTACTTTTTCTTGGTGAAGCGCCAGAATGTTGCCTCGCTCCATGAACCAGGCTCTGACGTTCCGGGGTATACCAGTACAAGACTGTTTCCCGTCAGTCCAAGTACTTCAAAATCGGTAACTGTCGTACCGCCGCCATTAATCTTGAATGGATACATGACAGCAGGAGCAGAGGTCTTCAACGTTCCAATATTCCAAGGATTGCCGCCAACCTCAGCACGCTGGTCAAACAACTCAAAGCTGAAACTTGAAGAACGCAGCGCATTGCCATTGGCATCATAGGTGGTAATCTTACCTTCCTCTGTCAGTGTCATGTAAGCGTTGATATCACCTTCGCCAGCCTTGCTGGTGTCACCGTCGGTATGACCGAACTGTCCGCCTTCACCGTCGTACCAGAGCATGTCGGGGGTAGTGCCCCACCACTGGTTTGCGGCACTCTCTGCGAACTCGGCACCAGGTCCCATGGCGTATGCCAAATTACCCCATGCCTGTCCGCCGTTTACCGAGACATCCCAAACCCAGTCTTTATAGAGCAGGTCTTCATTCTCGACAGCAACGAACCGCCAGAATGTTGCCTCACTCCAAGAACCGGGCTCTGACGTTCCGGGGTATACCAGTACGAGTTGGTCGTCGCTGAGACCAAGAATCTCGAATTCAGTAACTGTCGTACCGCCGCCATTAATCTTGAATGGATACATGACAGCAGGCTCAGAGGTGGTCAACGTTCCAAGATGCCAAGGATTGCCACCGACCTCATGTCGCGACGGTGTGTAGTTGGAAACGGTATATGTTGCAGAGCGTAGCAGGCTGCCATTTGCATCATAAGTATTGATAAAGCCGTCTTCGTCGAAAGTCATGTAAGCGTTGATATCACCTTCGCCAGCCTTGCTGGTATCGCCGTCGGTATGCCCGTACTGTCCGCCTTCACCGTTGTACCAGAGCATGTCGGGGGTAGTACCCCACCACTGGTTTGCGGCACTCTCTGCAAACTCGGCACCAGGTCCCATGGCGTATGCCATATTACCCCATGCCTGTCCGCCGTTTACCGAAATATCCCATTTCCATTTTTTGACACCATTATTACTTGCCAGGTATTTGATTTCCGGATCGAGATCGGCAGCTACGGCTAGAGTAAACTCCTTAGAGCCAACCACCTCTTCACCATCTTGGTTGACATAGCGGAAATAAACGGTCTGGGTTGGATCGGAGCCACGTTTGGGGACGAACTTAAACACACCTCCGCTCTTGCCACTTGACAGAACGATCTCTGAGCCGTCAGACTTTATGTAGAAAATAGTCAGGGCCGATACATTAGGACAATTGAACTTGATAAAGTTACCATTGTCGGCTGGTGTCGTGCAAGCTTCATCAGAATACTGTGAGAAGGTTGCACCGTTCAGCAACTGCTCAGCCGTGATTCTAGTCACGTCGAAGTCCTTATCATCCTTGACAGGATCGCAAGCCGTAAAGATGACAAGTGCCACCGAAAACAATAATATTGATTTTTTCATATTGCCTTATCTTTTTTAGTTACGAAATTAATAAACAGGAGTACCACTCATGTTGGCATCAGCTACACCAGCACCCCATCCGGCATTCTGCTTCAATACATTCTCATCGTTTGTGATTAGAATCTGAGAGGGAGGTATCTGCAGGAATCCATCAGTAGCAGCATAACGTGCTGACCATGAAGAAGAAGCGTGGTGCATTTTAGTCCACTTACCGCAATAGTTGACACGAGTATCATTCTGGCGCTGCAGTGCAGTAGCGGCTTCACAGCTGGCACCACCGTCCTTACCTGACCAACGGCGCAGGTCGTTGAAACGCAGACCCTCACCAGCGAGCTCATAGCGACGCTCGTTCTTGATATTTGTCCATGAATAAGAAGTAGCATCCAATCCCGCGCGTGCACGAACCTTATTCATCTGATCAGCATTACCTGTCAGCTCTGAGTGCATCAGCATAACGTCAGCCAAGCGCATCAGCACAATATCACCGAAGTGGTCGCCCTGGAACGAGTTGTCGTTAGGAGCACCAATCTCCTTAGAATGTCTGTAAACGCCCCACCAAGTATAATATTGGTTGAAGTCGTCGAAAGAAGAACCAGAACATGTGATAGGCATCAGCTTCTTATTATAGTAACCGGCATCCTCAGAGCAAGAGGTGGTGAATACGAATCCCGGGCACTCTGCCTGAGCATCAAGGATAGTAGCGGTCTTACGCGGGTCGTTGTTTGACCAGTCGTCCCACAACTGTGCGTTGATGGTACCTTGTCCCCAACCCTGTCCGAAAGGCATCGTTCCGGCATCACCATTCTTGTGACCAGCACCGTCGTCATCGCAGCGGAGACCACAGTACAGAGAGGCCATGTTGGTGAAGCCCATACCGATGTTACCATTCCATGAACCAGCGTTCATAAACTGAACCTGGAACATTTCCTCAGAGTTGCCGTCACCAGCCCAGTATTCTCCTTTGGCAGCCAGGTCAGCAACAAACGCATAGTCAGGAGCAGTCAGTTTGTTGGTGTACTGCCACAGCAAGCGGAAGTCTTTCACGAGACTGTAACCACCGTTATTGATAGCATCCTCCAGATAGCTGACTACCTGTGCCTTTGTCAGAGGACCAGTAACACCTTCCTGTACAGGAAGTTCCACGTCAGCCAGACTGGCATTAGCCAATTCACCAGCCTTCTTGTAGAAGCCCTGATAGAACATATACGCACGTGCCAGATAACCTTCGGCAGCACCCTTGGTAGCGTGACCGTCACCACGTGTAGTAGCACCGTGAGACATCAGATTGGAAGCACTGACAAAGTCGGCCAAAATGTGCGGATAGATAACAGTCTCTGCATCCTGCTGAGGACAGGGGTTAGGAGCTGCTGATGCCCAGTATGCGGGGATATTGCCCCAGAACTGTGATCCCCAAAGGTAGAAGAGGCCACGCATGAAGTAAGCTTCACCGAGCAACTGGTTACGGGTTTTCTCCTGACCAGTCCAGTCGAAAGCATCAACAGCATAGATGATGGCGTTAGCACGAGCAATACCTACGTATGTATTATGCCATGCATTGTCAAAGATATTTTCTTTGTTAACCATCAGGTGACCAATAGCATGACACTCTACGTCACCAGTACCACCGGCACCATTAGCATCGTCAGACATCAGATAAGGAACAAACCAAGGCGACTGCAACGGGTCAGTGCTGAATTGGTTCATCACGCCATAGAGGGCTGCCAACTCTTTGTTCAAGTCACCAGGAGAAGCTGGATAGTTGGCTGTATTGGCCTCTGTGTAGTTTTCGGAATCGAGGAAGTCTTCACATGACGTCATACCGAATGTGAAAGCAGCCGCAATTGCCATTAAATATATCTTTTTCATATTATCTTATCTCTTAATTCTTATTTAATATTTAGAATTTAATGCTTGCACCAACAATCCAGGTACGTGCGGAAGGATACAGACCTACGTCAATGCCACGGATGAAGTTCATGTTGTCAGCAGACTTACCACCGTCTGAGCTACATTCTGGATCAACACCCGTGTAACCGGTAATGGTAGCGATGTTCTGAGCCTGAACATAGAAACGAAGCTGCTGGAACGGAGAAGACTTCCAAATCTTAGTGAAGTCATAACCCAGCGTGATGTTCTGAATCTTGAAGTAGTCAGCATCCTGCATATAGCGGGTAGAAACCCACTGGTCATTGATGTGGCCAACGGTCAGGCGAGGCTGTGTGTTGCTGGTACCCTCACCGTGCCAACGATCGAATGCGTCGACGGTATAGGTATTGTACTGGTTAGCCAACAGGGCGGTGCGGTAGCACTGCATGATCTGCTGTCCGAAAGCACCGAAACCGGTGATGCCGAAGTCGAGGCCCTTCCAGTCGAAACCAAGGTTAATACCAAGAGTTACCTTCGGATGAGGCTGACCAATCTCGTGACGGTCGTTGTCGTAGTTGATGGTGCCGTCTCCATCATAGTCATCCCAAATGGGATCACCGGGCTGAGCACCGTCGAGGATGGCCTTGCCTGATGCACGTGCAGCGTCAATCTGAGCCTGGCTCTGCCAGATGCCACTATAAGACATTCCATAGAAGTAGCCAACAGGGTGACCTTCTTCCACGAGTGAAACGTATGAAGAGTTCTGGAACAGTGAGCTGGCATACTTGCTGTCAGTACCAATCTTGCCACCAGCAGCAGCCAGACGTGTAACCTCATTCTTATTAGTTGCGAAGTTTACATTAGCGTGATAATTGAAGTCCTTACCAATCTTGTCACGCCAAGAGAGCGCAATTTCAACACCGGTATTCTTGATATCACCACCATTAATCATAGCAGGCTCTTCGTAACCAAGAATCTCGTTCATTGGAGCTTGTACCAGCCAGTCCTTAGTCGTCTTCTTGTACCAGTCGAATGCGAGACCGAGACGACCACCGATGAAGCGTGCATCGATACCGATGTTCAACTGCTCAGAGGTCTCCCATGTCACGTCCTCGTTGGGTACATTCTTGGCATAAGCACCTGTGGTGTAGTTGTTACGGGTAACGGTATCATCCAAAGAGCTATAGAACTTGTAACCATAGTCAGCATATCCAGAAGGCGAGAAGCCAATGTTTGAAAGATAATAGAAGTTACCAATAGAACAGTTACCGTTCTGACCCCAAGAAGCACGGATCTTCAAGAAATCAAGCCAACTGCGTGTGCTCTCCATAAACGACTCGTTGGTGATGACCCAACCAGCAGATACAGAGGGGAAGTAACCCCAGCGCTTGCCCTGGGCGAAGTTGCTGGAACCGTCGGCACGGATGATGGCTGTCAACATGTACTTCTCGTCGTAGTTCCAGTTGGCACGTGCAAAGAACGAAGCGATAGAGCCCTGCCAGGGGTTATCGTAACCACCATGACCATTCAGGTACTGGCTCTCGTAGTTCGAAGGAATATTGTAGTCCCAGCCGTTGAGTACCAGTGAGCTGACAAAGTCAGAAGGAACAGAGAAACTCATGTTCATGCCGGAACTCCAGTTGGAACGCTCGATAGACTGACCGACCAACACGTCGATGTTGTGCTTGCCAAGACGCGGCAGGACGTATGAAAGGGTGTTCTCCAGCGTAAAGCTTGAGCTCTGGCTTTCGCTCATGGACAGGTTATAACCGTCGCTGGCACTGGTGCTGCTTGAAGAATAAGGCAGCGAGATGCTACGGTAGTTGCTGGCACTGTAACCCGTATTGAACTGACCACGATACTTCAAGTTCTTAATCGGCTCGATAATCCAGTAGAAAGTTGCGCCTACACCGAAGTCACGGTTTTTGTTGATGGAGTTGAAGCCACCATTGAGGAAGTGATTCAGCGGGTTACCGTAAATCATGCCGCTATAGCCTGCACCATTCTTGGTATAAGATGTCAGATTGCCATTAGCATCATACGGCTCTACCAATGGAGAAGCAACGTATGCAGCCTGCATGATGTTCCAGTAGCCGTTGCCCTCAGCGAGGTCGTGCGAGCGATGATACCAGTAAGAAAGGTTTTCACCAAGTGTGATGATGTCGTGCTCCTCACCCAGCAGGTCCTTACCTTTATAAAGAACATGCTCAGAGTTGATACGACCACCATAGCGCTTGTAGTTTGAGGCATTGCTGCCACCCATGATACCATCATTAGAACTATAGTTCAAGCTCATGGAGAACTTCGAACGGTCAGTACCGCCGGTAAGTGTTACGGCGTTGCTGAACTGCAAAGCGTTCTTGTTCTCGTACTGCTTGAACCAGTCGGTGCCTTCCCAACCGTTGTTGACCTTGTCGAGAATGCTCTGTGGAACAAGCGATGACCAGTTGGTGGCTGTTCCGTATGTATTGAAGTTGGTTTCATTGATAAGCTGCATGTACTGCTGGGCATTCACCAGACCAGGAACTTTGTAGGCGTTTGACCAGCCAACGAAACCGTCATACTGGATTGACAGCTTACCAGCCTTACCCTGCTTGGTGGTCACCAAGATTACACCGTTAGCAGCACGTGCACCATAGATGGCTGCAGAGGCAGCGTCCTTCAGCACGTCGATGCTCTCGATGTCGTTGGGATTCAGACCATTCAGACCGTTATCAGCAGTACCGGCATTGATACCGTCAATAATCAGCAATGGTGAAGAAGTACCGATGGTACCCACACCACGGATATTTACCTTAAAGCCCTTACCAGGCTGTGATGAACTCTGCGTAATGTTTACACCGGGAGATGCAGACTGCATGGCAGTCAGGGCGTTGGTGGTGTTCAGCTTGGCGATGTCCTCACCCTTCACCTGAACGGTAGCACCGGTGACGAGCTTTTTCTTCTGGACACCATAACCCACAACGACAACTTCCTCCAGAGAGGTATTGTCTTCCTGCAGGGTGATTTTGAATTCTGACTGATTGCCAACGGCAATCTCCTGAGTGGTGAAACCAATGTAGCTGATAACCAGCGTAGCACCTGGTTTCACATTGAGCGTGAAGTTTCCGTCGAAATCGGTCACCACACCATTGGAGGTTCCCTTTTCAACGACACTGGCACCAATCACGGGACCCATCGCGTCGGATACAGTACCCGTAACCTTCTTCGTTGACTGTTGAACAGCCTGTACCGATGTTTCGGCATTAGCCGTTACTGGTGAGTACATTCCCAACAGTGAGCATGCACCCATCAACAGCGCTGTTTTTCTGATTTTTTGATTCATACTTAAGTATTTTCTTAGATTGATTTGGATAAATACATTTTTTAGTTTTAGACCGATTGGGACGACAACTGACGACAGCATCATCCCTCCACGCCAAGCCCCTGGGACCCGCAATGGCGAATAGACCTACTCTCTCTATATTGGCATAGTTACAGAATAAAAAAATTTAGTTAATATTATCGTTAATAGTTCGTAAAATATTTCGGTATGTATGGTTCTACACCATTTCAGTGTGCAAAGTTAATGTTTTTTTGCGAAAACGCAATAGCTTTTATTGACAATTTTTGATACTTTCTTGCAAAATTCAACATTATTCTTGTATTTTTACACCAAGGGTGCAAAAAAAGAGCTGTCTGCTCTGGGAATGGCAGACAGCTCCTATAATATAATTAGGTATTACCTTACATCTGTGGCAGCTCCAGCCACTTCACGTAGCAGAAGTCCTGACGGTGAGGCAGGTGCTTGTTCTTCGGATACATGCGGATGGCACTCTTATACTGGCCGAACTGTGTAGGAGCCAAAGTAGCCTCAAAGGTGTAGTTGTTACCTTCATGGCCTGTAACCTTCAACGGCTCCACAGAGAAGACGCGCTCTTCTCCATCCTTGTTGACATACACGTTAACCTTCTCGAGACCGACAGCATCATCAAGACCCTGCTCGTTGATGACAACTTTAAGATTGTACTTCTGTCCTGCCTCAGCACCTGTTGAGGGGAAGTCCCACTCAGAGCTGACTACACTGATGGAATCCCAACGCTCAGCAACAGTCTCTTTCCACAGAGCGATCTCCTTGGCCAGACGGTTGTCGTTCTTGGAGAGTTCCTTGAAGCGCTTGGCCTCCTTCTCATAGAACTTGCTATAGTAGTCGTCGAGCTGACGCTTCATGGTATAGTGAGGTGCAATCTGAGCGATAGAGTTCTTGATGACCTTGCACCAACCCTTTGATACGCCCTTCTTGTCCTTGTCGTAGTAGAGGGGGACAATCTCGTTCTCGAGCAGACCATAGATGGTAGCAGCGTCGAGCTGATCCTGATAGCCCTGGTTCTGGTAGGTACGCTTCTCGGTGAGAGCCCATCCGGCACCCTCACGATAGCCCTCGAGCCACCAACCGTCCTTGACACTGAGGTTGACAACACCGTTCATCTCGGCCTTCTCGCCAGACGTACCTGATGCCTCAAGAGGACGTGTAGGTGTGTTCATCCAGATATCAACACCAGAAACAAGACGACGAGCCAGCAGGAAGTCGTAGTCCTCGAGGAAGATGATCTTACCCAGGAACTCAGGACGCTGCGAAATCTCATAGATCTTCTGAATCAGGCCCTGTCCGGCACCATCGGCGGGGTGAGCCTTACCTGCGAAGAGGAACATCACCGGACGCTCAGGATTGTTGACAATCTTTGAGAGGCGCTCAAGATCGGTAAACAACAGGTGAGCACGCTTATAAGTAGCAAAGCGACGGCAGAAACCGATCATCAGGCACTTGGAATCCATCGACTCGAGCAGTGATACCACACGAGAAGGATCACCCTGATTCTTCAGCCATGTATCACGGAACTGATTCTTGATATAGAAAATCAGATTCTGCTTCATATCAAGACGGGTAGCCCAAAGCTCCTCATCCGGACAGTTGTAGATACCCTCCCAGAGCTTCTCGTTAGACTGATCAGTTATATACTTCGGATCGAGATACTTCTGATAGATATTGGTCAACCAACCTGTAGCGACCCAAGTGGGGAAGTGAACACCGTTGGTAACGTAGCCCACATGGTTCTCCTCAGGATAGTAGCCTTTCCAGATGGGAGCAAACATCTTCTGAGATACCCAGCCATGGAGTTTAGACACACCGTTGACCTCCTGACAAGTATTGCAAGCGAAGGTAGACATACAGAACTTCTCGCCGTGATCATCGGGATTGGTACGACCCATGCCGATGAACTCGTCCCAAGAGATACCGAGCTTGGCAGGATAGCCACCCATATACTTACCGAACAGACCCTCATCGAAATAGTCGTGACCTGCAGGCACTGGGGTGTGAACCGTATAGAGTGAAGAAGCACGAACAAGCTCCATAGCCTGGTTGAAGGTCAGTCCGTCTTCCTCAATATAATCGCACAGGCGCTGCAGGTTGCAGAGTGCTGCGTGACCTTCATTGCAATGATAGATATCCTTCTTGATACCAAGCTTCTTCAGCAGCAACATACCACCGATACCAAGCAGAATCTCCTGCTTCAGACGGTTCTCCCAGTCACCACCATAGAGAGCATGAGTAATGGGCTTATCGAACTCAGAGTTCATATCGTTGTCTGTATCAAGCAGATACAACTTTACACGACCAACGTTTACACGCCACACATAAGCGTGAACCTGATAGTTATTATAGGGCACGTCGATTACCAATGGGTTGCCATCTTTGTCGAGCTGCTGCTCAATGGGCAGTGAACCGAAGTTCTGAGTCTCGTAATTGGCAATCTGCTGTCCGTCCATGCTCAGCGACTGCTTGAAGTAGCCGAAACGATAGAGGAAACCAACAGCGCACATGTCAACGTTAGAATCGGAAGCTTCCTTCACATAGTCACCGGCCAGCATACCCAGACCACCAGAATAAATCTTCAGGGCAGAGTGCATACCGTACTCCATACAGAAGTAGGCAACAGAGGGACGCTTCGCATCAGGCTTCACATCCATATACTTGCGGAACTTCTCATAGACTTCCTTGATACGCTTCATCAGAGCCTTATCCTTCAGAATGGCCTCTTTGCGCTCGAAGCTGAGACGCTCCAACAGCATCACCGGATTATGTCTCACGTCGTGATAGATTTCAACATCGAGCTCACGGAACAAGTCGCGTGCCTCGTGGTTCCACACCCACCACATATTGTGGGCAATCTCGTCCAAACACTTCAGTTCCTCGGGAAGAGTTGCTCTGACGGTCAGTACCTTCCAAGAGGGATCGTTTGCGTAATCTGCTTTTATTTTCATAACTTATCTCAAATTAAATATTCGAATTTTCTATTATACTTCTTTATATTCAGAACTTTACAATGACTTCTTTCGTTCCTCTGCCTTGCGGAGGGCAATGTCGTAAGCCTCGTAATAGTATTTGATGAATTCACTCCAGAGCGCCTTCTTCGACAAATCACCTGCATTCTTACGGCAGGTTTCTATCTGCTTCTTTGTCATCGAAGAATAGGCTGCCACCGTATCTTTGATATTGTCAGCCACCTCAGAGTAATTATAGTCCGTACGATGGATTACCTTCACGCCATCAGCCAACTTGCCCTCATGACCGAATACAGAGTTTGCCCAAAGGCCAAAACCGGCAAGGTCGGTAGTGATGCAGGGCACCTTGAAGGCAACTGCCTCCAATGGGGTATAACCCCAAGGCTCATAATAAGAAGGATAGATACACAGATCATTGCCCAGCACCACATCATAGTATGTCATGTTAACAATACCATCATTACCATCAAGATAACAGGGCAAGAATATCACCTTCACCTTCTCGTCTTTCCGGTTATGCATGTCGTAGTATTTCATCATGCCCAGCACATTGTCATGGCTCATATTATGGAGCCAGTGAGTAACCTGGGGCACATCAAGCGGCGTATCATATTTCTTTCCACTCTTCAAGCGTTCCTGCAAATCCTTACGAGGCTCGCCCACCCATCCCGGAACTTCAATAAATGCAACGACCTTCTTCTTCAGGTCGCGATCGCGAAGCAGACGGTTCATGGATTCCACAAATACATCGATACCCTTATTGCGGAACTCATAACGGCCAGATGTTGAAACGAGCAGTGTGTCGTCGTCCAAATCCTCACCCAACAGCGCATTCGCTATATCCAGCATCTTGCGGCGGGCTGCATTGCGCTTACGGGTAAACTTCTGAGAACTCGGCACGAAGCTGTCATCGAAACCATTCGGCAACACCACATCAACGGGTTTGTCGAGCAGTTCCACACACTCCTTGGCCGTAATATCGCTCACGGTAGTAAAGCAGTCAACATAATGAGCCGTCTGCTTCTCAATAGAGTGCTTCGACTGCATGTTCAACTCACCTGCCATCTGGTCGCCATTATAAGCAAAGAGATAGTCATAAAGAGGCTTCATGTTGCCAGCTATCGAACGGCCGATACTCGTTGCATGGGTTGTAAAGATAGTGCCTATCTCCGGAAGTTTGTTGTTAATATAAAGGGCACCAAGTCCGCACATCCACTCATTGGCGTGATAAATGACACGCTTGTCCTGAAGCTTAAAATGGTTGTAGAAGCTCTCTGTCACCAAGGCAGCAGCATACGAGAACATCGAAGCCTCGTCGTAGTCGCCATAGGCGTGCAGCGAGTCAACACCATAGTTTTCCCACAACCAGCCATAAATTTCATTTTTCTGCTCAAAGAAGGGATTAAAATCCACTAAAACAGCAATAGGTTCGCCAGGCACCGTCCAACGGCCTACCCTGACCTTCAGTCCTTGCTCCTTAGCCTCCCACTGCCACTCGGCAAAGAGGGCTTTCTCCTCACGAAAATACGGACTCTCCTCTTCCTTCCAAAAATCCGGACCTATAAAGATGATACGATCCTTCATTTCGTCCTGTAATGTCTTTGCCCGAGAAGAAAGCACGGTGTAAATACCACCGACCTTGTTGCAAACTTCCCAGCTCGATTCAAAGATATAATCAGGCTTCAAAATATTTTTTCTCATACCAATACATGTATTTCGGGCTGCAAAGATACTTAAAAATTTTAAAAAACTACCACGTTTTAAGATTTATTTTTCAGAAAATCAGTGATTTATTGATTTAGATTTACTACCTTTGCAACCTCCAAACTGTTACACATGAAAAAAAGATTGTTTCAAACCATCGTATTTACAATGCTTTGCGTAGGGCTTCAGGCCCAATCTGACAGCAAAGCTTTTCACGCGTACCTTATTAATAGTGAATATAATGTCTACCTGCGCATTAATTTTTATGATCAGGATATTGAGGTGCCAGGACAGGAACTCTATGGCAAATTGCCCGGATACCTTGGGAAGGTGAACAACTCGTTCTGCTGGGTCATCGTGAAGGCACAAATCAAAAGTGACAACGAGGCAGAGCTGCAACTCATCAACGATTTCGGCAGTGAGGACCTGACGGCGACGCTCACCAGAGAAGATGATAACACCTACGTGCTCCGTCAGGAATCTGGCAGCACCATCAAAGTGCCCAACAAAGGCAAGTGGCAGAAACTGCCCAAGACGCTGGTCATGAAAAAAAAGTAACCACAAGCACAGACTAGACGAATCCATTAGACCATGACAAGAATAACAATCATAATCCTCTGCTGCCTGCTGTCAGCCGTCCTGCCGGCCCATGCCCAAAAGAAGGAACTGAATCAGGCACAGACACACATCAAAAGTGGCAAGGAGAAAGATTTACAAACTGCCGAAAAGTTGCTGACCGGATTATTGGAAAAGTCTGAGAACAGGCAAAACATCAAAATCTATCTCACTTTGTATGAAGCAGTTAGAAAACAGTATGAGGCAGCCAACGAGAAGCTATATCTACGCCAGAAATACGATACGGCTCACTTCTTTTCACTCATACGGCGCATGCATCTCATTGCTGAGTCTATCGACTCCCTCGACGTTAAACACAAATACCGCGAGCGCCACTCAGAGCAAATGAACCAACTTAGGCGTAACCTCTATGCGGGGGGAGCCTGGCATGTGAAGAAAAATCTGTTCGATCATGCTTACAGCTATTTCGACACCTATCTGGATGCAGCACGACAGCCCTTGTTTCAAAGCTATGACTATCAGAGAAACGACACGCTGATGGCCCAGAGCGCATATTGGGCAACCTATTGTGCCCACAAGCTGCAACGTCCCGATTCTGTGCTCTGCTACTGCGAAATGGCTCTCGCCGACGAGTCAAAAGCTGACTTCACCCTGCAGTACATGTGCGAAGCCTATCGCCAGCTGGGCGATACGGCAGCCTATGTGAAGACATTACACGACGGCTTCAACCTATTCCCGTCGAACACGTATTTCTTCCCACGACTGTCCGACTACTATACCGCACAGAAAGACTATCAGACAGTGTTACAACTCACCAACTTCGGATTGGAAAAACAGAATGACAACCAGATGTTCCTGTTGGCCCAATCGATAGCCCAACTCAATCTGGAACAATACGAAGACTGTCTGGTCACCAGCGAACGGCTCATTGCACTCAACGACAACATGCCAGAGCCCTATTTCAACGTGGCGACAGTCAAACTGAACCAGGCACTGGAACTGGAGAAGAAAAACCAGCCCCGCCTTTATCGCAAGCAACTCATTGAACTATATTACGATGCCCGTCCCTATATGGAAGCCTACCGGAAACTGGCTCCCAACGACCAAAGGCATTGGGCTCCAGCCCTTTATCGCATCTATCTGAATTTGAATATGGGCAAGCAATTTGAAGAGATAGACCGCCTGATGAAGAAAATGAAATAGTTAAAAAGTTAAAAAGTTCTCGCATAAAGGTACTGATTTTGAAAAAGAATCAGTATCTTTGCGATATTATAGTTACTAAATCTAAAACATAACAGATTATGGATAATAATGCTCAGCTCATTGCACAGTGCGAGGCACGTGCGAAGGAATGGCTCTCTCCGGCCTTTGACGAGGAGACACGTAAGGAAGTTCAGGCAATGTTAGACGACGCTGACAAGTCAGCTCTCATCGATGCATTCTATCGTGACCTGGAGTTCGGAACAGGTGGTCTGCGCGGCATCATGGGTGCTGGTACAAACCGTATGAACAAGTACATCGTTGGCATGGCTACTCAGGGATTTGCCAACTACATTCTGAAGGCATTCCCCGGCAAGCAGTGCTCAGTGGTCGTGGGCCATGACTGCCGCAACAACGGCCGCATGTTTGCGGAAAGCGTTGCCGACATCTTCTCTGCCAACGGCATCAAGGTGTATCTCTTTGAGAGTCTGCGTCCTACACCAGAGATTTCCTATGCCATCCGCCATCTGGGTTGCCAGGCCGGCGTGAACGTAACAGCTTCTCACAACCCTCGTGAGTATAATGGCTACAAGGCTTACTGGGATGACGGTGCTCAGGTATTGGCTCCACACGACATCGGCATCATCGACGAAGTCAACAAGGTCAAGATTGGCGACGTGAAGTTCGAGGGCAACAAGGACCTTATCATCCCCATTGGCGGTGAGATGGACTGGGACTACATCCAGGCTGTCAAGGAGGCCATGGTCGATCAGGATGTCATCCTGCGCCAGAAGGACCTCAACATCGTCTATTCACCCATGCATGGCACAGGACGTGTCATCATCCCTATGGCTCTGCGCTCCTGGGGCTTCCAGAACATCCATGTGGTGCCCGAGCAGATGGTCATCGACGGCAACTTCCCCACTGTTGTCAGCCCGAATCCAGAGAATGCCGAGGCTATGACCCTGGGTATGAAGCTGGGTACCAAGCTCAATGCCGACCTCGTGATTGCTTCCGACCCTGACGCTGACCGTCTGGCCATCGTCTGCCGCAATCCGAAGGGTGAGTGGGAAATCCTGAACGGCAACCAGACTTGTATGATGTTCTCATGGTATATCATCGCCAACAAGAAGAAGCTCGGTCAGCTGAAGGGTAACGAGTTCTTGGTAAAGACCATTGTGACTACCGAGGTCATTGCCGAGATTGCCAAAAAGAATCAGGTAGAGTACAAGGACTGCTACACCGGCTTCAAGTGGATTGCCAACGAGATTCGCGTCAACGAGGGCAAGAAGAAGTACATCGGCGGTGGTGAGGAAAGCTTCGGCTTCCTGCCATTCGACAAGGTACGCGACAAGGACTCCCCTGCATCAATCTGTCTGATTTGTGAGATTGCTGCCTGGGCACGCGACAACGGCAAGACCCTGTACGACCTGCTCATGGACATCTATGCCGAGTATGGCTTCTCACGTGAGGTAACCATCAATGTGGTACGTCCGGGTAAGAGCGGTGCCGACGAAATCAAGCAGATGATGACCGACTTCCGCGCTAATCCGCCAAAGGATCTGGGCGGCTCGAAGATTGTGCTGCAGAAGGACTTCCAGACCCTTGAGGCCAAGAAGGCCGACGGCACTGTCGAGAAGATTGACATGCCTGCCACCAGCAACGTACTGCAGTGGTTCTGCGAGGACGGCACCAAGGTCTCTGTCCGTCCTTCAGGCACAGAGCCCAAGATTAAGTTCTACACTGAGGTCAAGGATCCCACCTTCAAGTGCGCAGGCTGCTATGAGCGCTGCATGAAGGATGCCGAGGCAAAGATCGAGGCCATCAAGAAGAGCCTGAATCTGGATTAGTCCATTCCAGAGTCGAGAAACAGACAATCAATCATCAAGGAGGCATCCAGTTCGGGTGCCTCCTTTTTGTAGTTATCTATTTTTAATTAAACAATGTATATTTCGTTAAAGTCGTTAAATTTAACGGAAATAATTAACTAAACCACTTCCTTATCTCATTTATTTGCACTATCTTTGCAGTCGTAAAAAGAAGCGAAGTAGCAAAATATATGAGAAAGTCTACTATATGGATGATAGCCAGTATCATGGGATTCTCTTTCCTGGCACTGCTCACTCTTCAGTTCTCCTATGTCGAGGAGATGGTAAAAATGAAGAAGGAGCAGTTCGATGAGAATGTCCACCGCTCACTCTATCAAGTCTCACGGAATCTCGAGATGAACGAGACCAGGCAATATCTGGAAAAGGACGTACAGAAAACTCAACGTCGTGCTTTCCAGCAGGACACCATGACTGT
This sequence comes from Prevotella sp., assembly GCA_045131435.1. Classification (GTDB taxonomy): domain Bacteria; phylum Bacteroidota; class Bacteroidia; order Bacteroidales; family Bacteroidaceae; genus Prevotella. Next base: position 2,708 of record JBGUQW010000097.1, on the reverse strand, counting down.
CGACGGCATCGGAGGTACCATCAAGCATAGTCACCAGTTTGCCGTGGCAGCTGACGACGGCACCGTTTACTCGTCGTTCCAGGTGAAAGCTTTCCAGATGAAGCCAGCCTCCATCCCCAAGGCCATGATACTGCGCAAGGACAAGAATTCGCTGGCTGACGCAGCCAAGTCGATGCAAGAAATCGTGCGCAACCGCTATGTCTATCAGAAGGCACTGCTCGACGAGGTGGTTTACAATATCCTATACACTGCCAGCGATAAGCCTTTGAAGGAGCGTATCAACTTCCGCATGCTCGACAACGATATCCGTAACGAGCTGGCTAACAATGGCATCAACATTCCATACCACTTCACCGTGTCGACGACCGATGGTCGTGAAGTCTACCGCTGTCCCGACTATGAGGACGAGGGCAAGGAGTACACCTATCCGCAGTATCTGTTCAATAACGACCCGCAGTCGAAGATGGGCGTTGTCAGGATTCACTTCCCGGAAATGGGCTCGTACATCTTCTCCAGTGTGCGATTCATGATTCCAAGCATCATCTTCACGATTGTCTTGCTCATCACCTTCCTGTTCACTATCGTTGTCGTATTCCGTCAGAAACGCTACTCTGAGATCAAGAACGACTTTATCAACAATATGACCCACGAGCTGAAGACGCCTATCGCATCCATCTCGCTGGCCGCACAGATGATGAACGATGAGAGTGTCAGCAAGTCGGAACAGATGACCAAACACCTGAGCTCCGTCATTAGCGACGAGTCGAAGCGACTGCGTTTCCTGGTCGAGAAAGTGCTGCAGATGTCGATGTTCGACAAGAAGAGCGTCGTCTTCAACAAGAAGGAACTCGACCTCAACGAGATGGTTGAGCAGATTGCCCAGACCTTCTCCCTGCGCGTGGAACATACTGGTGGCAAGATATATACCGAAATTGAGGCTGTCGACTCTGCCATCTATGTCGACGAAGTTCACTTCCAGAACGCCATCACCAACCTGATGGACAACGCCGTGAAATACCGTAAGCACGACGAACCCATCGACATCTATATCCGCACATGGAATGACGAGCACAACCACTTGTGCCTCTCCATCCGAGATACCGGACAGGGCATCAAGAAAGAGAACCTGCGTAAGATTTTCGACAAGTTCTATCGCGTACACACCGGTAACAAGCACGATGTCAAGGGCTTCGGACTCGGACTGGCCTACGTCAAGAAGGTGGTCGACCTGCATCAGGGTGACATCAAGGCCGAGAGCGAGATAGGTAAAGGCACCAAGTTCACCATTCTGCTTCCAGTAATCAAAGAATAAATAATCAAGTTTTATATTTAATATTAATTGTAAATTATGAAGGTTATGGACGAAAAACTTAAAATTCTTCTTTGCGAAGACGACGAGAACCTCGGAATGCTGCTGCGTGAATATCTGGCTGCCAAAGGCTATATCGCAGAGCTCTGTGCTGACGGTGAGGCAGGCTATAAGGCCTTCCTGAAGACCAAGTTCGACATCTGTGTGCTTGACGTGATGATGCCCAAGAAGGATGGTTTCACGCTGGCTCAGGAGATTCGTCAGGCCAATGCCGACATCCCCATCATCTTCCTCACTGCCAAGACACTGAAGGAGGATATCCTCGAGGGATTCAAGATTGGTGCCGACGACTACATCACCAAGCCCTTCTCCATGGAAGAGCTCGTATTCCGTATTGAGGCCATCCTGCGCCGTGTGCGTGGCAAGAAGAATCGTGAAAGTTCTGTCTACCACATCGGAAATTTCACCTTCGACACACAGAAGCAGCTACTCATCATCGGAGAGAAGCAGACCAAGCTCACCACCAAGGAGAACGAACTGCTGGGCCTGCTCTGCGCACACTCCAACGAGATTCTGCAGCGCGACTTTGCCCTGAAGACCATCTGGATTGACGATAACTATTTCAATGCCCGCTCGATGGACGTCTATATCACTAAGTTGCGCAAGCACTTGAAGGACGACGAGCAGATTGAGATCATCAATATCCACGGTAAAGGCTATAAGCTCATCACACCGGAGGTTGACTAATCGGTCGATGAGTTCAGAAAAGTGATGAAGAGCTTTTTCGAAAAGCATATACGACAGATAGGAATGGCACTGGTTCTCACCGGTGCCATCCTCTTGATTATGTTCGGTCTGACCGGTATGCAGACGGCCAATTGGCTGTTGGCTATTCCGCTGATAATGATGGTTTTTGGCGTGATTGTGCTCGTGAAAAGCGCAAAAAACTCAGAAAAGTATTAAAAACAGTTAAAGATTAGGGTAATTGCCAATTGTCAATTATCAAATATCAATTAATATTTGTACCTTTGCACCCGCTTTTTAGCACATTATTAATCATTTATTAATTTCAAACAGTATGAATCAATACGAAACCGTTTTCATTTTGACTCCCGTTTTGTCTGATGAACAGATGAAGGAAACGGTCGCTAAATTCACTGATCTGCTGAAGAAAAATGGCGCAGAGATCCTGAATGAAGAGACCTGGGGACTGAAGAAGATGGCTTATGCTATTCAGAAGAAATCTACAGGTTTCTACTGCCTGGTAGAGTTCAAGGCTGAGCCATCAGTAATCAAGACTCTCGAGACCGGCTACCGCCGCGATGAGAAAGTGATTCGCTACATGACAGTTAAACTTGACAAGTATGCCGTTGCTTACGCTGAGAAGCGCCGTGCAAAG
>JBGUQW010000096.1:0-6515 GCA_045131435.1 Prevotella sp. | reverse complement strand
CATCCCCTTCCGATACTTGCCCCACATTACCATCGGATTGCAGAACTGGTCGGTGTATTGGTTGACGATGCAGTCGAGTTCCGTCTGGATCATGGCAGACGTGCCGATAACCATGTGCTCGTCAAGGAAAACGCTCTTGCATTCATTAGCTGCCTGCGCTGTCAACGACAAGTAATCACGATTGAATTGCTGTAAATCATCGTAGAAAGGAATGTCGCAGGAGCTGATGCCTCCCTTGCTGTTCTCTACAATGACGTTGATGGCAAGTTTGTTGTAGTTGTATAATTTCCCGCCTACAGGCAGCGTATAGAATTCCTCCACCTGGCTCGCCGCCTTGCCTACGCACCAGCACATCAGCATAGTGAATTTCATTCCGCTCTTTTTGCTGACCTTTACCAAGCGGCTAACATCCAGCGTCTTCACCAATGTCACTATCGGCATGGGCGACGACATCCACATACGGAATGCTTCAGCACGATTACTTTCTTGAGGGTTGATTTCTCTCTTCATGTTATTTACTCGATCGGCATCATAACGCCACATTGATAGTCTGGCGACTGGATGTCTGTACCTTGATACCACTCCATACAGCAGGAATTCGGAACCCATTTGTACTCAGGATGAGCGGGCATCCACTCCTTATGGAACTTCTCGTACTGCTCCTGAAAAGCTTTCATGCCTCCCTCGAAATGCATCTTCAGCCACTTCCCACTTTGAATGGGGAAGAGCTGCATACCCTCAGGCACATGGCCACCTTTATATATGCCGCCAATGACGTAGGTAAAGGTATTTTTGCAGCAAGCCCCGAAGTTCGTTTCCCAACAGGTAGAACAATTGTGGTTGGGAATATCGCAAGTGCAGAGACCAAACCCGCCCACGCCATTGTCGATAGCTGCCCTTTGGAATTCATTTGGTTCTTGCTTCTCAAACACTACAGGCTTGATAATCTTTTCAACATACTCGCCCCAAAACTTAGGGCATTCGTCTTTTGCCTCGTTAAAGGCTATCTTCTTGGCCATGCCAACAATCTGCACATCGTGCAATTCAATAATCTCGTGTTTCATATTTATGCTCTTTAAATATCATTGTCTTATTCATTTCGATACAGGCACGCACATCTCGCATAAACCGTTCGTTACCATCTTTACAGAATATCTTTCCATTATTGGGCGTGAAAAATCTACCGGCAGACCGCTGTTGGCCATTTTTGTTGGAAATGATTTCAGAAATTAGTAACGGCATCTGCAGTATGGTCGATGGTGAAGACTGCATATTTTCCTCCGCAGAGATTCCTAATCTCTACTTGGTCTTCGGGTGCGATATCTTTTGCGCTTGGAGCTAATAGGCATACATCATATCTACATTCGTTTGGTTTAGTGAATTGCGGATTGTCGAGAGCTATACCAAATAGTACAGCATCATTTGTCAACAAGCCTCGTTCATCAGACCATGCCTTCATTTTGCACATCAGCTTATAGTTTTCTACACCGTATTGCCCCATGCGTCGCATGTAAATGACCTTGTGGTCATACATTTTTTCAATGTAATAATTCATTTCTTTTTTCATTATTTATTTTTCAACAAACGATCCTATTTCTATGAGGTTTCCATCAGGGTCGGCAACTTAGCGAGGACGTGGTGAGTACAACTTTACCAGCCCTTCGCTCATAAACGTGTACCAGCCATCAATCATCTCTGGGGTATCGTTCTCAAGTAGTTTCAGCAACTCGTATGTAAATTCAAGATATCCAGAGCCATTGGCGGTAACGATGCGGCCATCAGTCACGGCTTGCTCGTTTACATAACCAGCCTCGTTGGTATAATTGTTACCACCCCACAATTTCAGTTGGTCGATACCATTACCTGTATGTTTGATGTTGTTCAGCAATCCCTGTTTGGCCATCCACGAAGCGGCATTACAGATAGCTCCCACTACAACACCCTTGCCCAGCGCATCCTTAACAATGGGTAATACACGCTCAGCTTCGGGATTCATCCAGCCCAAACCGCCAATCAGTACCAATGCGGCATAATCGGCTGGCATGGTTTCGAACGAATAGTCGGGCAGAGTTCGCATACCACCTAACGATTTAACAGGCTCCATCGTTGATGCTACGATTTTATTCTCATACTTAGGATTCTTACGAAATCCTGTGGCATCGGTACTCACTGCTTCTGGCATAAAACCAATCTCGTGCTCGGCATAATTATCCAGCAAAACGTAAAGTACTTCTTTCATTGATTAAAGAATAAAACTGCGTGGATAAAAATCGCTATAGAAACGGCCATCGGTAGCTGTGAACTTCAGAACGCAATAGTTGGGATCGGTCACGCCGCCAGGATAATACTGAGTATCGCCCTCGCGCCAAATCATCTCCTTGCTCTTGGCATCTGTCAACACCTCCATCGTGCCACGAAGCATCATACCCTTGAAACCCTTGGGATCGCAGAAATAGATGCTAGCCTTGGGATTGGCTTTGTAGTGGGCCACACGTAGCGAGAAGGTGTTAGTGGTAAAATAGAACGTCGTGATGCCTTCACGTTTACGTGGTGCCAGCATGGCCTTAGTGTAAGGATATCCCTCGCTGTCTACAGATGAGATGTAGGCTATGGGCAGCGAGTCGGCCATCTGGGCTATAAGCTCTTTCACACCTGCCAAAGCTGGATTGACCTTCATGGCCTCATCATTAGTAACATTCAGCGCCTTGCGCCAACGCTTCAGGTTGGGGAAGTACGTCTTCATCTGTCCGATATACTCCTCTTTTGTAATCGGATTGGGCAACCCCTCGTTAACTGCTCCTACGAACTGGGCGCAATGCTCAATCATTTCTTCCATCGTGCAGTCTTGCAAGAACTTACCATCCTTATAGCAGTACATACAATAATCTTCGTTCTTGCTTCCATCGGCATTTGTGCCGAGAACATCGTCAGTCAGTGGCATTCCGCAACTCTGACAAAACTTCATATCTTTATCCATATTACTTTTATTTTTTACATTTCAGGGTTTGCCCAGAAAATTTCCGGGTCGGTGGTCGTATCGCATTTCCAGTTGCTGTTGACGAATCCCACGGGAATCAAGCGAATATCCTCCTCTGCGGGATTGGGGCGATAGTCGCTTTCCGGATTGAACCGGCTATATTTCTTGCAGACAAAGTAATAGAGATTCTTCGCCATGTAATAATCCAGATAGTACTCCTTGGTCTGCTGGTTCTCATGATTCCAGTTGGCCGTCTCGCAGAGCACTAACGGTTGGCCGTTGACAAGTCGCTCGCGCACCTCGGCAATACTCAGCATAGTGCCGTTCTCGTCCATCACCCAAGCATCCATCGTGGGGTCGATATAAAGCCACTTCTGCAACTGCTCTGACCATACGGTATTGATGACATGGCACTCGTAGTCGAGCGGATCGGCAGGCATGCAGGTGACGTAACGGGCAGGGATGCCCATCGAGAGATACATCTCGCAAAGAGAGATAGCCAGTTGCCGACAGTTGATGCCTCTGCCTGTAGTCTTACAATAGTTATATAGGTCGATGGCATCCATCTCGGCAAAGGCACGATTACCGCCGTCGTGGCGCATGTTGTCGTGGGCAAAATGTAACAAATTGATGATCTTCGACAGTTCGTCACCCTGACCAGCCACTGAGTCGAGCTTAAAGTATTCGCGAACAACGCTCAGACACTTCGAATCCTTCGACTCATAACGGAAAGGGTTATCCATATTTATAGAATCCTGGGCGTATGGAGCCGACTTCTTAAGCACGCTCAGTGGCTGGCGATCCTTAACCACAGCCAGCAGAGCCTGATATTTCTTGTCCTTACGGAGCGAAGCGAGGTCGTTGTCGTTGAGCATGTTGTCGTAACGCTTATAGCCGCAATCCACCGATTTGCCGAGTGCCACCAAAGCCAGTTCCTTTTGTTTCGTCAGGGCATAGCAGCAGGCCTGGTCATAAAGATAATCGGCCTTTGCGGCTTTAATCATTTCAGGCGAAATCTCCGTGTACTGACAGATTGTTGTAGTGTCAAGGATATTGATGAGTGTGGTCAGCGGAGCGATGGCCTCTTTGTATTTCCCATCCTTAATCAAGTTCTTGTAGGTGGTGTCATGCATGGCCATTACCGTCTGAAACGCCATCATACGCTTTTCTTGTGCCGTGCTGCTTATGCAGACCAGCATCATGGCTACTGCCATCATTATTCTTTTTGTTTTCATACCTATTATGTTTTTTATTTAGAATGATACGATTCTGTGACAAAATGGTAATTTACATATGGCAGTTACGGTCTGGAGCTTTTACAGACTGATAGGCAATCACCCTGTCGTTTGTATCGAATTTCACGATGAAGTACATCTCCTCAGAGTCTGTAATCTCGCCTACATATTTACGATAGCCCCATTTCTCTCCTTGTTCATTAGCATTCTTAAAGAGGGGAGTCCCCAAAAGGTGTTGGATGTCACTTTTATTCATGCCTAACTCTACTTTATTGAGTCTTACCGTGTCGCGTGTAGATATGCAACTTGTGGTAACCATGCCCATCGTGATCATAAGCGTCAATGCTATCATCTTAATCTTTTTCATAATTCAAAATGTTTTAATTGTTGTAATTGTTGCTTTACCTCATTAGTCGCAAGAGTTGCTGAAAAGTTACATGTTCATATCGATTAAATAAAGCAATTCAGCATCTTTACTGAAATTGTACTTCCGATAGTCATCGTATGTCAGTGGGATGTCAGGGGTGAAGACCTTGGCTTTGAGGTCATTGTCTGGGAAACAGCGTTGCAGGGAATTCGATACGCTGCATTCCAAACCGGAGTTCGGAAGGTTGACAGGAGTGACTTCCATGAACGTATTGGGGGTTTGACTCGACGGAACTCCCACCACCTTTGCACCCATGCGCCACATCATGTAAGCGGTATGGAAGGCAGCGCTAAAGGTGTGCTCATCCGTAACAACATAGATGTCCTTTGGCGTATAGATGGGCTGGCCTTGCTGGGCTTCGAGGATACTCATATCGGCACACCTGAACTCGTCGAAACTTTCAATCTTTCGCTCCACACTGAAATCACCCAGACTGAGATTTGTACCTCTCCGTTCATTAAACTGCTCCAGCGTGATGCCGTTTTTCTTCAGGTACATCTCTGACAGTTTCGTGGCATAGTGGAACGATATGTCGGTATCGAAGAACCGCTGGCCAAAGAGTTCATAGAAAGCGGCATACATGATGGACGTCCATCCGCCACCATTGCCGCGAAGGTCGATGATGAGTCGAGGGCTGCCAGCAGCCTTCATCTCACGAAGCATCTTGGCAAAGACATCTGCCACAATGACCCGTGGTGCTTCCACTTCCGTCGTATCGTCGTCTGCCCGCAGGCTTTTATCAGGAATGTCGGCACTTATCACCTGATTGATGCGCATCACCATCGTCTGCTTCTGGTTATCGACAAAGCGGTATTCGAAGTTTCCTTTGGGGAAACGGCTGTCCTCAGGCGCATGAATGAACGAAGCCCAAAGCTGCCCATTGGGATGGAAAGGCAAGCTGACAAGCGTATCTCGACCATTCATCTGGCTGAGCTTCATGGAGATTTGTTTCCCATCGAAATCGGGGAACAGCAGTTTGACGGTATTGTTATAGCGGATGAAACCGCTGGCCATCTTATATTGTCCGAAGCGATTCTCCGTCGTGGAGATATGGTCAATCCTCGTAAGGACACTGTCAAGCGGCAGGTCGCCAACCTCTCTAACGTAGGCACCAATCAAGGACTTCCATTCTGGAAGCGCTCCATTAACGATGATCCCATCAGGAATCACACGGAAGCGCAGGGGTAGGAAAGCGTCAGGCATGGTCTCTGGAATCTCTGCCCAGCCCATGTTCGTGTGTCCGTCGTGTAGCGTTGACAGCAGGATGTTGCCCTCGAATTTCATTTCGTCGAGTGTCAGTGAGTCGCGCTTAGCCAGATTGTCCCTAAGGTTTCTGACTGCTTGATAAAATGCCTCCTTGCCTCCGAAAGCAGTATAGGGATCAGGATGAATCTGCTCCAACTGACTGAAATAATAGTCATAGTCCTGAAGCAACTGTTCTTTGGTATACTTCTGAGCATTCGCAGTAATTGTGGATACAAGCGCGATGATGATAATTAAGATACGTAACATATTTTCTTGCAATTCTTACATTTCCATTTCTTTCCCTGTCCATTCTTCTCCATCAATCAGATATGAGTCAGTGCCAATAACTCTGAAGCCAACAGACTCATAGCAATGAAGAGCCGACGGATTATTATCGAATACGCCAAGCGTTATCTTTTTAGCTCCAAATACATTCTTTGCTTTCTGAATGGCCAGGTGCAACATCTGTTTGCCATAGCCTTTGCCTCGCAGATTGTCATCAACGATGACGAATCCAAAGCGAATGACAGTCTTCGAAGAATCAGGATAGCGAAGCATGATATGGCCTACGGTATTACCATCATCGTCAACGGCAGTAAAAGGGAAGATATTGTCTGCTGCATATTGTTCA
>JBGUQW010000095.1:0-1559 GCA_045131435.1 Prevotella sp. | reverse complement strand
TGACTTATACTGATATAGGTAGACACATTTATGAACAATTAAAATGTGTAATACTTATGAGAAAAAGTCCAACCAAGTACAGTGATGATGAGAAGCTTCGTCTTCTTAGAGAGTATCACGAATCAGGTTTGAGCAAGTACGCTTTTGCCAAACAACGTAATCTTTGTGGGTCCATTCTTCTTAATAAATGGATGCAGAAGTATGAAACTGAAGAAAAATCTATATCTTTGCAGCCGGAACCTAACGAAGATGAAATGGCAAACCGCAGCAAGGACAGCTACAAGGATGAGAATACGCAACTCAAGAAGCGTATTAAGGAACTGGAGAAGGCATTGGAATTCTCCCGTCTGGAGACCTTGGCCCGCGACATGATGATAGACAAGGCCGAGGAGTACTTCGACATTGCGATAAGAAAAAAATCTGGGGCCAAGTAGCAATGGAACTGGTCAACGAGTTCGGCCATGCGGTCGCCCTCGTTGTCCGGCTGTTTGGCCGTTGCCGTCAGGCCTTCTACCAGTCGAAGGCTGACATTGAACAGGAGGTGGCACATGAGCGTAAGGTCATCGAGGCTGTCAAAGAAATCCGCGAGGAAGATCCCGGTATAGGTGGCTACAAGCTGTGGCTGATGCTCATTGCGATGTTCGGACGCGGCTTCGTACCTGGTCGCGACCGTTTCTTCGTGCTGATGCGCCGTAAGGGGCTTATGCTTCCCAAGCCGAAGCCCCGCCACACGACGAACTCCAACCACCGCTACCACAAGTACAAGAATCTGATAAAAGGCTTCATACCGACCGCTGCCAACCAGCTGTGGGTAGCTGACATCACCTACATCGCCCTGTCAGGCGGCGACGTGTGCTACCTGCATCTCATCACCGATGCCTACTCGCACAAGATAGTCGGCTGGGCTCTGGCTCAGTCGCTCAAGGCTGCCATCAGCATCGAGGCACTGAAGATGGCCACAGACCAGGCTGTGGCGATGTCGGGCAGCGAGACACTCAAGGGGTTGATCCACCATTCCGACCGTGGTGTGCAGTACTGCTGCGACGCATACGTGGCCATGCTCAAGGCGCACGAGATTACCATCTCCATGTGCGAGGACTACAAGCCTACGGACAATGCCATCGCAGAGCGCTCCAACGGTATAATAAAGGTGGAAAGTGTCTACCGCCAGAAGCAGCTCCCCTCCTTCGGGTATGCGCAGAATTTCATCCCGCGCTTCATCCACTTCTACAACAACTACCGTCCCCATATGAGCATCGGCTACAAGATACCTGCGGTGGTGCATCTGGAGAAGGGAGAGCAGAAAAAGATGTGGAAAAACAAAATTTATCCTAAAAGACAGACAGAGAATGAAATAAATGCCGTACCTTTGCCGAGCCGAACAACCAGTCTGGGCGGCGGCGTATGCCAGCGCACCTGACAAAAACTGAATGCCCCATCGAGGGGCATCCAGTTTTGCCGAACAAGGCCAGCCCGGGCTCTGCGTGTCCAGCATGACAGAAGTGTCAACAAAAACAGCACAGCTTTTTCGCTTGTGTCTATTGGGGCAGTACGACAAA
>JBGUQW010000094.1:0-2193 GCA_045131435.1 Prevotella sp. | reverse complement strand
ACTTCCCAACTTGATGAGCACATTCTTTCGGCAGCTGCCAACTGGGAGCACGAATTTTCTTTCGGCTCGTTCACGCCCTCCCTCTTTGCCGGTGCGTATGCCGAGCATCGTCGTAGAGCTTATGAAACGCGTCAATGGACGTTGCAGTATGAGGGTGGCCAGTTGCCCAGGTCACTTAATGGTTGGGATACGGAGACAGGTCTGCCAATGATCTTGACCATGGACAATGGTGCGACAGGCTCGCCGACCAATACGAATGGCATCAGTTGGCACGAGCTCATCGACTGGAGCAACAACTATTCTGCCCGAAGCACACAGGGCAGCGGCTATGTGAGCGCAAAACTCCCCATCCGACGATTTGACATATATGGTGGTGTTAGATTTGAGTATGTACGTACAGAACTCATCTCCAACACCCGTCGTCAGGAGCCTTCGCCTCTTTCTACGTTCTATGACTACAACGACCTCTTCGCATCGCTCAATCTTGCCTACCACCTTACAGACAAGCAGCAGGTGCGTCTGGCATACGGTCGCACGACCAACCGCCCTGAGTTTCGCGAACTCTCTTCCAGTGTCTATTACGACTTCGATCTTGCCAGCAACGTGCAAGGCAATCACAATCTATTACCCACTTATATTGATAACTTCGACCTTGGCTGGGAATGGTATCCTCATGCGGGTGAGGTGGTAAGCCTCTCACTCTTCTATAAGCACTTCCGCAACCCTATCGAGTGGACGTATACTGTGGCTGGTGGCACCGACCTTGTATATTCCTACCTCAACGCAGAGGGAGCCAACAACTATGGCGTCGAACTCGACATTCGTAAACAGCTGGACTTCATGCGTCTGCCGTTCCTCTCTCTCTCACTCAACGCCTCATGGATCAAGAGCAACGTCACTTTTCCTGAGGGAAGCAAGGAGGAATCGCGCCCAATGCAAGGACAGTCGCCCTACTTGGTCAATGTGGGTCTTTTCTTCAACAGCAACCAAATTCCCGGCAAAGCAGAGCAGATGCAGGGATGGACGGCTTCCTTACTCTACAACGTAATTGGCAAGCGCCTGATTGGTGTAGGACGTAGCGTGGGAACCGGTAACACCGAGATACGCGTCCCCGACAGTTACGAAATGCCTCGCCACCAGCTCGACTTCAACATTGCCAAGCGCATCGGTCGTTTCGATCTTCGTCTCTCCGTTCGTGACCTCCTGGCACAAAAGGTGCAGCTCAAGCAGTTTGAAAAGACCACACAAGGGGAAATCGAACAGATTACGCGCTCTTATTGCCCCGGGCGCAACATACAATTTTCGGCTAGTTTCCAGTTCTAAAAAGAAATCTGGCAGTATTACAATCTGGTTACGAAACAAAATCGTAGCATCAGCGTAACAGAGTAGAAACATATTGTGAATACCTTTGCAATGCAATTCGGAAAGGCCGGGTTGCAAGATGAAATAACAAACAATAAAAACAATGAAGAAAAAAGTTTTTCTTTCGGTGGCAATGATGACCACTACCCTGGCGATGACCATGGTGTCATGCAGCAAAGACAATGACGTGAACAATGGTGATGAGAAACAAACGGCCTATCTATGGGGCACGGATGGTAGTATCAAGACATGCGACCACCTCACTTTCAGCGCAGACGGCAAGGATGACGCTAACGGAAACGTCATCGGTAATGGTGATAAGGAGTTTATCTTTAGAGGAAAGCAGACGCTGAAGAAGGGTGTCTATCTGATGAAGGGATGGGTGTACGTAGCCGATGGTGCCGAACTGACCATCGAACCAGGTACTGTGATCAAGGGCGAGAAGGCTTCTGCCGCTTCACTTATCGTGGAGCCAGGTGGAAAACTCTACGCCAAGGGTACAGAGACTGCTCCTATCGTCTTTACCTCAGCAGAGGCAAAGGGCAACCGCAAGCCTGGCGACTGGGGAGGACTGGTCATCTGCGGACGCGGTACAAACAACAAGGGTGTGCTCGGTCAGCAGATTGAGGGTGGTCCTCGCACGAAGCACGGTGGCAACGATGCCAATGACAACAGCGGTGTGCTCTCATACGTTCGTATAGAATTTGCAGGTTATCCTTTCCAGAAGGATAAGGAGATCAACGGTTTGACATTGGGCAGCGTAGGTGCTGGCACACAGATTGACCACGTGCAGGTAAGCTACACCAACGATGATTCTTTCGAGTGGTTTGG
>JBGUQW010000093.1:0-1549 GCA_045131435.1 Prevotella sp. | reverse complement strand
TGGGGTGCCCCGAAAAACTTGGACATAAAACGAAAGGATTATGCCAGAGTTAAAGAGAGCAGTGAGCACTCAAGTGAAAATCAAGGTTATCCGTGCCATTGAGTCGGGAATCAGGATGCAAACGGTTGCAGACACGATGGGGCTTTCCTTGGGAAAAGTACGAGAGATCCGGTCGCGTTCCAATGCGGACATCAAGGCCGTGACGTCCTTCCTGCAGACGGCAACGACGACGCAAAAAAAAATGATGGCGCAAGTTGTGCGGTCAAGTGGAGGAAATGAATTATCTTCGCGGAGGGAAAGCCTCGGCGTCTCCAGGCAGACGCTCCGTCGCTGGATATTGGCAGCGGAGATGGGATTGCTTGGAGAGTATTATCCGACCGCTCCCGTTCAAAGCCACATTACGATGCGACGTAAAAGCGACAAAGGCACTACCAGGAAGGAACTGGAGGCAAAAATAAAGGAACTGGAAGACACCAATCTCCTGCTCCGGGCCGAATGCGATTATCTTAAAAAAAAAGAAGAGATCGAGCTGCAGATGGAGTTGGAGTATGCCGCAAGGCTTGGGCAGCAGAAGTCATAGCGATACGCGAGCTAGTGCCGACGTATGGCCTTAGGGTAATGCTTGCCGTCTCTGGTATGAGTAAAAGTACATACTTTTATCGGCTGTCCCATCTTGAGATGACGGATGCAGAGCTGAGACTGAGACGAGAAGTAATCCTTATCTTCCAGGAGAACTTCGGCTATTATGGCCACCGGAAAATAGCAGTGGAACTCGGAAAGCGTGGGATAAAGGTTGACAAGAAAACCGTGGCCAAAATCATGAAGGAGGAGGGGCTGAAGTGCAGATACAGGCCAAAGCGGTTCCGATATTATAAAGAAGATGCAGATGCCGTTGTTCCTAACACTTTGAACCGTGAGTTCAGCAGTGATGAACCGATGAAGAAGATGACCACAGACGTGACGGAGTTCCATCATCTGGGAACGAAAATATACCTGTCACCGGTGCTGGACTTCTTTGACAGGGAGGTAGTCAGCCATGAGATATCGACGGCTCCGAACTCCGATATGGTTATGGGGATGTTGGGCAAACTGAAGGATAAGGCAAAAGCCCTTGGAAGGAGCCTAAAAGGTGCATTGATGCACTCGGACCAGGGAAAGTTATACAAGGCTGGTGTCTATATTAAGTTCATGAAGCGGAACGGAATAGAGCGGAGCATGTCGAACAAGGGGAACTGCTATGACAATAGCGTTATCGAGTGCTTCTTCGGAAACCTCAAGACGGAGATTGGTGACCTTGACCAGTACAAAACCGTTCAAGCGTTAATAGACCGAATCGAGCAGTACATCAAGTACTACAATGAGCGCAGGATCCAGTTAGGTCTCGATGGAATGAGCCCGGTAGAGTACAGAGAGAGCAAGATGCGCGTCAGCTCAGCCTAAAACCATGAAAAACTTCGCGGGGTAAGCCCGGCGGCTGGGGACGCAGTCCCCATTGAGCCGATGAGAATGACATATTGTTAAACCAGTCCAAGAAAAACGGGTCAGCTCA
>JBGUQW010000092.1:0-2839 GCA_045131435.1 Prevotella sp. | reverse complement strand
ATGGATCTTACATTTCCGTTTCGCTCACGCAGGATCAGTATGTTTTCCAGATAATCCTCTGCGGACTCATGACTTTTTTCATGTCGCACCACCTTATAAGGAAAACTCAAAAACAATTGCTCCGTATGCCGGAAGATCAAATTCAATATACTGATCCCTGTGATCGCACTCGCCCTTCTTAGCTCTGATCACTTCGGGAACGCTGGTCTCACCGGATCCGCCGAATACCAGGTCCGTACTGTTGAGAAGAAGCTTGTACTGTTTGCGGACCGGTACGCCCACTCTGTATCCTTCACGTTTGACAGGGGTCATATTCAGGACGAACAGAAGGCTCTTCTTCTGGGAAGGGCATTTGCGGAAGAAGGAATAAATACTTCTGTCCGCGTCATCGGCGTTGATCCACTCAAAGCCTGACCAGTCATCATCGATCTCATAGAGGCACTTGTGGCTTCTGTAGATCTCCAGCAGTTTCTGCACATAGTACTTAAGGCCGATGTTGAGATAGTTGTCGTCCTTGCCTTCCTCGAGTCTCCACCATTCAAGCTCAGTCGCCTCGTTCCACTCATGCTCCTGGCCGAATTCCTGGCCCATGAAGAGGAGCTTCTTGCCTTCGTGACCTGTCATGAAAGTATAGCCCACACGGAGGTTTGCATACTTGTCGACCTTGTAGCTGGGCATCTTGTTGACCATGGAGCACTTGAGGTGAACAACTTCGTCGTGGGAAAGAGGAAGAATGTACTTCTCGGCGCTGTTGTAGCTCATCGCGAAGGTCAGCCCGTTGTGGTTGCCCTTTCTCATGATCGGGTCCAGCTTCATGTATTCGCAGAAATCATGCATCCAGCCCATGTTCCACTTGAAGGAGAATCCAAGGCCGCCGTCCTCGGGCTTAGCTGTGATCTTGGGCCATGCTGTGGATTCCTCGGCAATTGTCAGGAATCCGGGGTATGCGCCGTGGATCACCGAGTTGAGGTGTTTGAAGAACTCGATCGCGTCGAGGTTCTCGTTGCCGCCGTACTGGTTTGCAACCCACTGTCCATCCTTCTTGCCGTAGTCAAGGTACAGCATGGAAGCGACCGCGTCCACGCGGATGCCGTCGATATGGTATTCGTTGATCCAGTAGCTCACGTTGGCGATCAGGAAGTTGGAGACTTCCTTCTTGGCCAGATTGAAGATCCTGGTTCCCCAGTCGGGGTGCTGGCCGCGGCGCGGATCGGGATCTTCGTAGATGCAGGTTCCGTCAAACTCTGCAAGGCCGAACGCGTCGGGGCAGAAGTGAGCGGGAACCCAGTCGAGGATGACGCCGATATTATTCTTGTGCAGGGTATCTACCAGATACATGAAATCCTTGGGATGGCCGTATCTGGAAGTAGGTGCGTAGTAACCGGTAACCTGGTAGCCCCAGGATCCGTCGAAGGGGTGCTCGGAGATACCCATAAGTTCAACATGGGTAAACTTCATGACCTTGAGATATTCGACGAGACGGTCTGCGAACTCTCTGTAATTGTAGAAACCGTCCTCGGTTCCGTCGGGGTGTTTCATCCAGGAGCCGATATGGCACTCATAGATAGCGAGAGGCTCACGGTTCACATCCTTGCCGGCACGCGCTTTCAGCCAGCGCGCATCGCCCCACTTGTATCCGGACAGGTCCACGACTTTGGAAGCCGTTCCGGGACGGAGCTCCGCCCAGTTGGCATAAGGATCTGCTTTATATTTCTTGGATCCGTCTGTTGTAGTGATGCAGTATTTGTACAGTTCACCTTCTCCAATGCCGGGAATGAACAGGGTCCAGATGCCGCCTGCATTGAACTGGGTCATGGCATGCTGGTCTTCGTTCCATCCGTTAAACGTACCGACCACGTGGACCGCTTTCGCGTTGGGCGCCCATACGGCAAAGAATACACCCTTTTCGCCGTTTTCTTCCGACAGATGCGCGCCGAGCTTTTTGTAGATCTGATAATGCGTTCCGTTGCCGTACCAGTAAGCGTCGTCATTAGAAATGAAGACTCTCTTGTCCGCGGGCTGTGCGGGTGCTTTTCTCACGGCCCTCGTCCCGGCTTTTGTCTTAGCCGGCGTTTTCTTAGCAGCTGCTGTACTGCTCTTTTTGGTCGCTGCTGTTTTTCTGGATGCCATACTATACTCCAATCCGGAACGCATTTGCTTTGCAGGAAACGGCAGTTCCCCATTTGCCCTGTTTCCTGCCCGGGTATTCTGCGGCGCTCCCGCACAGAATGCCCTGCGAATGACTCCCGCAACTGAAGAGCCGTCCGCTGACCTGTTACTCAATAACATTTAAAGTGTTCTTTTCCTGAACACATCGTTCCATCAGTAATGCAGAAAATCCTTATCCCGAAGAATGATCCGGTTGCCGGTGCCCGACTTTCTGCGTGAAAACGAATCCACAAGACTGGAGAGCGACTTGCGGCTCGCGTAATAGATCGCCTCATCGACGATATCCCTGATATCCTCCAGCGTGACGCTGTGATTGACCGTCTGGGAAGAGAGGATCCGGCTCTGCAGCGCGCTGATCCCGAATTCGTCGATCTCGCACTGCTGCTTGCCGGCATATTCCCGCGCATATCCCAACAGTGTATCAACGCTCAAAGCCGCGATGTCCACTCTGGCCGGGAACATATCACGCATCCTGGGATGATCATGCAGAAACGCGTCCATAACGCCCTTGCGGTCGATCATGATGATCAGAATACTTCGCTCCGGCGCCTTCAGGAGCTCACACATTGCCGCCACGCCTTCCTCGCTCATCATGGAAGCTCTCTCAATGATCAGAGCGCCGAACGGCATCCTGGGAATGACCCGCAGCATATTCTCTCTTGTGATATAT
>JBGUQW010000091.1:0-2085 GCA_045131435.1 Prevotella sp. | reverse complement strand
TTGGCATCATGGATATACAGGATTTAAAGCCCCGCAGGGGGGACGACACTTATAGGATAGGTGATAGCGATGAGTTGGTCGTGATGGAGAATATTGGCACCGTGCCATCGGGTGTTGTTTGTTTGCAAAATCACGGCGTTCTCTTCTTTATTACTGAAGGCAGGGCACAGTTAGAATACGATGGCCATGTTGTTCAGTTACAAAAGAATGACTTGTTTCTCTATATGGTCCACAGTACGGCCACCAACTTTATGGCGTCATCGGATTTTAATTGCCGACAGATTTGGTTTGGACGCGCTGAACTTTTTAATATCGATATTTACAAGCAAATCAGTGTAGCAGACATGTCGAATCTGAAGTTAAATCCTGTAGTCCATCTCAAAGGTGACGATATCAAACTATGTGATACCTATTTTCAGTTACTGCGCAACAGAATGAAGTTCTCCACATCTGTACTCACCCCCGATATCGTACGATCGCTCTTAGGCACCATACTGCTGGAAATACTGTCCATCATGCGGCGTAATTCGGAGCAGGTGGCTGAGGAGGTTCAGCACGAAGACATCAATTCCAGCCTTCATAAGAAACGGATTGTCGACGATTTCATGAGGTTAGTGGAAGAGAGCGACGGCCGCATCCGCAGGGTGGATGATTTTGCCAGCCGACTGAATGTCACCCCGAAATATCTCTCTACCATCCTCAAAGAGGTGATGAACCGCAGGCCGAGTAATTATATACAACTCTATACATTGAAAGCCATTGAGCGCCGCCTGCGTTTCACCGACATGACGATGCAGGAGATAGCCAACGACCTGAATTTCCCCAATCCCTCGTTCTTTGGCAAATATTGCAAAGAACATTTGGGTATGACGCCATTGGAATATCGGATGAAATATCATAAAGGGACATGAAAAAGATAGTATTGATGATTGTTGCTGTGCTAATGACTGGTACAGCCAATGCACAGTTGGACAGCACAGCTGTTAAAAGGAAGAAAGTAGGCGTCGTACTCAGTGGCGGCGGCGCAAAGGGTATGGCGCATATCGGTGTGCTGAAGGTTCTGGAGAAGGCTGGCATCCCCGTCGATATCGTTACCGGCACATCCATAGGCAGTATCGTCGGCGGACTCTATGCCATCGGCTATAATGCCCATTCGCTTGACTCGATGGTAAGGACTCAGGACTGGACCTACGTCATTACCGACAAGGAGGACCTTCGCAAGCAGAGCCTTCTGGACCGTAAGAAGCAGAATACCTATTTATTTAATACTGGTCTGACTATTGGTAAGCGTGACATGAGTGCAGGCGGTCTCATCAGAGGCAAGAACCTGGCAGAGCTGTTCCAGAAACTTTTTGTGGGTTACACCGACTCGCTCGACTTTAACAAAGACCTGAAGATTCCTTTCGCCTGTGTGGCTACAAACATCATGGACAACAGCGAGGTGGTATTCCACAGCGGACGGCTGCCGCAGGTCATACGAGCCTCCATGTCCATCCCTGCAGCCTTCTCGCCTGTGAGAATGGGCGACATGGTGCTGGTCGATGGTGGCCTGAAGAACAATTTCCCCGTTGACGTGGCCCGCCAGATGGGTGCTGAAGTCGTCATTGGCATCACGTTGAACGGCAAGCCTAAGACGGCTGAGGACATCACAGGAACCATGAAAATCGTAGGACAGATTATTGATGTGAACTGCGTGAACAAGTACGACGAGAACAAGGCCCTCAGCGACTTGTGGATGAATGTGGATCCTCATGGCTACTCTACCGCCAGCTTTACAGCCGAGGCCATCGACTCATTGGTACGTTATGGTGAGGAAGAGGCCATGCGACACTGGGACGAAATAATCGCCTTGAAGAAGCTTATCGGTATCGATGATTCATTCCGTCCTACCATCTATTATCCACTGCGACCGAATGCCATGACTGAGCGCCAGCATATCGTCGGTTTTACTTTCGAAAACATGACGCCACAGGCAGAGCGGTTCTTGAGGAATAAGTTCCATCTGAACAAGGTTGACAGTATCGACGCAAAACTGGAACAGGAACTAACAACGTCGATGCGTATGGATCTCTTCTACCAGACAGC
>JBGUQW010000090.1:0-25159 GCA_045131435.1 Prevotella sp. | reverse complement strand
AGAATGTGGAATTGATTCTTCATTGGAAAATTCTTCATCGCAGCGAAGCGAGAATCATTCATCATTCAACATTCAACAATCAACACTCTGGCTCCGCTGGGCCGCCTTGTTGCACGACATCGGGAAGACGAAGTCGAAGCGATGGGAGCCTGGGGTGGGGTGGACCTTCCACAACCACAATACCATCGGTGCCAAGATGGTGCCCCCACTGTTCCGACGCCTGAAGCTGCCTATGGGTAACGAGATGCGCTATGTACAGAAGCTCGTCGACCTGCACATGCGGCCACAGGTCATTGCCGACAGCGAGGTGACGGACAGTGCCGTACGCCGTCTGCTGAACGATGCCGGTGACGATATCGACGACCTGATGCTGCTCTGCGAGGCCGATATCACCAGCAAGAACGAGGTGAAGAAAAAGATGTTCCTCGAGAATTTCCGTATGGTGCGTGAGAAACTCACCGACCTGCAGGAGAAGGACTACAAACGCCTGCTGCAGCCCGTCATCGACGGCAACGAGATTATGGAACTCTTCCACTTGCAGCCCTCACGTGAGGTGGGTGTGCTGAAGCAGACGCTGAAGGATGCCGTCCTCGACAACCGCGTCCCCAACGAGCGTGAGCCCCTGATGCAGCTGCTCATGGAGAAAGCGAAGCAAATGGGATTGGGAATGAGAATTTAAGTAAGAATACAACTAAATATTTAAAAACTATGATGCGATTACGACAAACCTTGTTAATGCTCTGCTGTCTGCTATTCGCCAGCCATGCAGCATGGGCGGACGGCGTCACCCATCTGGCCTTTAGCGAGACGTTCAACCAAATCAAAGGAACAGGAGGACGCGACAATCAATTCTCAGGAACGATAGCCCAAAACAATGTTATCTTTGACGCTGAAGGATGGACAGGCAATAAAGACTCCAGAATCTATGGTGCCAAAGAGTGTATCAAGTTTGGAACAGGCACTGACGACGGCACTTGCACCACCCCGGAGATTGTGCTGGTAGGAACGGCTAAGACAGCCACGCTGACCTTCAGCGCTGCCGGCTGGGGTTCAGGTTCCAATACGCTGAAAGTAACTGCCAACGATGGTGTGACGCTGACGGGTAATACAGAAATTTCACTGACAAACAGTACATGGACCGCTTATACGGTGAATATAACAGTGACCACCGCCAAGAGCATACAGCTGACATTTACTGGCAAGCGTGGGTTCCTGGACGATGTGAAGGTGGAAGAGAACGTCACTGCCATCAATGCCCCCACACTGACAGACAACTTCTACTTCTTCCCTAAGACTACAGAGAGTGAAGCCACCACTCACGTGACAATTGTGCCTTCGGACAGTACCACCGTTTACTATACCACTGACGGCACAGAGCCCTCGACGACAAACGGCAAGGTGACCACGCTGACTTCGAACATCAGCATTACGGGTACAACAACCGTGAAGGCCCGTGCCTACTACGGCACAGTGGCCAGCGACATGGTGAGCAAGACCTACACACAAGGCTCGACAGTCGACGGCACTACAGCCTTCAAGGCGCTGGACGATGGCACTGAGGTCCGTCTGTATTTGGCAGACAACGCCAATGCCCGTGTGCTGCACGGACATGACGGAAAACAGATGTATCTGCGCGACAACAGCGGAACCATCTGTTTTGACTTTGGCACAACGGCGACGTTCAACCCTGCCCCCGAACATAACCAGCACGTGGCAGGATGGATAGTAGGAAAGAAGCAGAAAGAGAATGGTCTGACGAAGCTGGTGGCTACGGAAAACACCAACACTAACTACTTAGCTCTGGCTGCACCTGTAACAGAAGCTGACACAGAGCCGACTGAGGTCTACTCCGACGAAGGTGACTACTTCGATTTATATAACTACGTGGGCGACTGGGTGAAAGTCAATGAGGCACGGACGGATGCTGACGTCACGATAGAGAACACCTTCGGTATCGAGAATGTGGCCAACACATTTGTATACAGACAGCTGGTAGACGTTTCGGGCATTGTCCTCAGCAATACCGGCAGCATGACAAAGGTGGCCCCGGTGGCATATAACGACATCAAGCCCGTAGTCTACGTCATCAACGAGGACAAGATTTTCGTCAGTCCCTCGCAAGACATCCAGCATGCCACCATACGCCTGAAGCGCACGCTGAGCAAAGACTACTGGAACACCTTCGTGGTGCCTTTTGACATGACTAGTTTTGATGGTGAAATCCGTGAGTATAACGAACTAAACGGCAGCACGATGCACTTCGACAGGACTGACCAGATGATGGCGGGAGTGCCCTATCTGATCAAACCCAAAGAAGACATTGTAAATCCCGTATTCAGCGATGTGACACTGTCGGCTACTGCGCCCGCATCCGTCGATCGTGGCGGCGACTACTATTTCGTAGGCACCTACAGCCCTAAGGAGCTTGAAACTGACAAGACGGAGCTATTCCTGACAACGGCAGGCCGGCTGGCATACCCAAAAAATGAGGGCAGCAGCCAGATAAAGGGCATGCGCGCCTACTTCAAGATACCCGAGGGGGCCGAGGCAATGACCTTGACGATAGAAGGTGATAGTGACCCAATGGGTATCTATGCCATTGAGAATGGACAATTGATAAGGAGCAATGAGGTCTACGATCTGCAAGGCCGTAAGGTGAAGCAACCCACGAAGGGTCTCTATATTGTAAACGGTAAGAAAATCATTATTCAGTAAAAGGCTATGAAGACTATGGAAAAGAAGAAATACACGCGTCCAGTAGCTGAATTACTGGAAATGAATGTCCCCAGGCTGATGGCAGGTTCGTTGGTGGACAAAGGAGACGAGGGTATGGATGTCATCATTCCAGACGATCCTCTGCCTGGTGATGCAGGAGGTGCTGCAGCACCTGAGTTCTACATGATGAACGTGTTGTGGACACTGCTGTTACTGTTGGTGATGACCATGAGTAGCACCGCCAGTGCACAGACTGTCACAACAGTAGAGCCTGCTGCTCCTCCCGATGACGGCAGGATGCATGGCATGACAATCTGGTTGAGTAACGGCACTTCTGTTGAATACGAACTCAACGGCCTGGATCATGTCACCTATCTGCCTGGCGTTGGTATGAAGGTATATAAGAAAAATAGTACGCAGTCTGTCGACTATCTGTTCTCGCAGATGGATAAGATAGAATATGCTCAGGACGGCAATACCAATGCCAACTGGGAGAAGGTCAGCAACATGTGGACGGACTATCCGGAAGCCTGGCGACTGGAGTATCCGCAGGTGAGCTACAGCAACCTGTCGCCGACGAAGGAGGGGGCAGAGACGAAGAACCAGATAGTGGTAAAGAGAACTGCAGACTATGGCATCACCTATTCCGTGGAGTGGGACAACGCCAAGATTGCCAACCGCTGGACGTGCTACGAACTGCACGAAGGCAACACAATGTCGACAGTCGGTCGCCACGACGACTTCAAGGCTGATCCGGAAGTAGCCGTATCGTCGACGCTGGACGACTATAGCGGTAGCGGTTTCTCACGAGGACACCTCTGTCCGTCGGCAGACCGCTTGTGCACGGTAGAGCAGAACAAACAGACGTTCTTCCTGACGAACATGCAGCCACAGTATCAGTCACACAACGGTGGACTGTGGAGCCGTCTGGAGTCGCAGGTACGCGAATACGCCACCAACGACGACTATACCGACACGCATTGCGACACACTCTATGTGGTCAAGGCAGCCACTATCACTGACAAGGTGACAATCGGTGAAGAGCAGGTGGATGGTGTTTATGCCGAGAAATGCAACAACCGTCTGCTGATACCCAAGTATTTCTACATGGCACTCTTACATTATAATAAGGAGTTGGACGCCTATCAGGCCATTGCCTTCTGGACGGATCACCTGGGCACGACACAATCGGTAGCCGACCTCAGCATCTATGCCATCAGCATCGACGAGCTGGAGAAGCGCACAGGTATCGATTTCTTCTGTAATCTGCCTGACGTCATCGAGGAAGATGTGGAGTCGAGCATCGACCTGGACTTCTGGCACCTAAAACCGTCGGATTGACGTTTTTGAAGTTTTTTGCAAAATAATCTGTCTTTTTGTAACGTATTTCAAGAAAAAAGTGTACTTTTGCACCCGAAAATGAGATTTTAACCAACAGAAGACTGATAGAACATGAAGAAAATCAGAGCAGCCGTCGTAGGTTACGGCAACATTGGAAAGTACAGTATTCAGGCACTGGAAGCCGCACCAGACTTCGAGATTGCCGGTGTGGTGCGCAGAAACGGAGCAGCAGACAAACCTGCTGAACTGGCACCCTATGAGGTGGTAAAGGACATCCGTGAACTGAAGGACGTCGACGTCGCTATCCTAGCTACGCCTACCCGCTCGTGCGAGGAGTTTGCCAAGCAGATTCTGCCACTGGGCATCAATACCGTTGACTCGTTCGATATCCACACCAACATACGCGGCTATCGTGAGCGCCTGATGGCTATCAACAAGGAGACCAACACCGTCAGCGTCATTGCTGCAGGATGGGATCCGGGCAGCGATAGCATCGTACGCACACTGATGCAGAGTCTGGCTCCAAAGGGCTTGAGCTACACCAACTTCGGCCCCGGTATGTCGATGGGCCACAGCGTCTGTGTACGCTCGAAGGCCGGTGTGAAGAACGCCTTGTCGATGACCATCCCCTTGGGCGAAGGCATCCATCGCCGCATGGTGTATGTAGAACTGGAGGACGGCTTCACGCTGGAGCAGGTGACGAAGGACATCAAGGCCGACCCCTACTTTGCCAACGACGAGACCCATGTCTTCCAGGTGGAGAGCGTCGACGACGTGCGCGACATGGGACATGGTGTGAACCTCGTTCGCAAGGGCGTCAGCGGACAGACTCAGAACCAGCGTCTGGAGTTTAACATGCAGATCAACAATCCTGCCCTCACGGGTCAGGTACTGGTCAATGTGGCCCGTGCCTCCATGCGTCTGCAGCCTGGTTGCTACACGATGGTGGAGATTCCCGTCATCGACATGCTGCCTGGCGATCGTGCCGACCTGATTGAACATTTAGTGTGATCTATATTGACGACGACATACAGGGCTTCGACTTAGAATCGGCCCTCCCGCTGCTTAGTGAACAGCGGCGAGAACAGGTCTTGCGCTTCAAATTCGAATTGGGGCGCAAGACTTGTGCTATGGCCTATATGCTGCTCCGACGGGCCTTACACGAGGAGTACGCCATCGATGAGGCTCCCGTGTTCGAATATGGTGAACACGGCAAACCTTTCATCATCGGACATCCTGATATCCATTTCAACTTCAGTCATTGTCGCGAAGCAGTGGCATGTGCTGTCAGCAACCAGCCCATTGGCATTGATGTAGAGAGCATCCGTGAATTTACGGAAAGTCTGGTGCGCTATACGATGAACGATCAGGAGGTGCAGCATATTATTCAGGCTGAGCATCCTGACGTCGAGTTCATCCGTCTGTGGACCATGAAGGAAGCCAAGCTGAAGCTTTCAGGACACGGCATCTGCGACAATATGAAGCAGGTGCTGGACGGTACTGAGCACTTCCAAACGGTCTTCAACGAAAAAAAAGGCTATATTTATAGTGTTATTTCCTAAATAATTATTATCTTTGCAACCTAAAAGGATTGCAACGTTAAAACTATAAGCATTATGAAATTAGACGGAAGACGCGAAAGCTCGAATGTGGAAGACCGCCGTGGTATGAGCGGTGGCGCAAAGGCCGGTCTGGGTATCGGCGGTATTATCGTAGTGGCTCTGATGGCCTGGATGTCGGGTGGCAACCCGCTGGAGGCTGTTGTTCAGACAGTGGCAGAGAATGGTGGCCTGGGTTCACTGACAGGTACCAATACTGAGGTGAACCAGGGACAGCGTGAGTTTACGGAGGAGGAACAGCAGCTGGCGAAGTTCTCTACGCAGATTCTGGCTGGTACGGAGGATGTATGGTCAGAGATCTTTAAGCAGAACGGCGCACAGTACAAGAATCCGACGATGGTGCTCTACACTGATGGCACACAGACGGCCTGTGGTCAGGGGTCTGCTGCTATGGGACCCTTCTATTGCTCTGGCGACCAGAAACTGTATATCGACCTGTCGTTCTTCACCACGATGAAGAAACAGCTGGGTGCTGACGGCGACTTTGCCTATGCCTACGTCATTGCCCACGAGGTAGGTCACCATGTGGAATACCTCACGGGAACGCTCGACAAGGTACATGCCCAGATGGCAAAACTTAGTCAGACGGAGGCCAACAAGCTCAGCGTGCGCCTGGAGCTGCTGGCTGACTTCTATGCCGGTGTGTGGGCTCATCACGACAACAAACGCTTTGGCTCTTTGGAGGACGGCGACATCGAGGAGGCCATCAACTGCGCCCAGAAGATTGGTGACGACTACCTGCAGACCAAGGCTCGCGGCTATGCTGTGCCGGAGTCGTTCAACCACGGTACCTCGAAGCAGCGCATGAAGTGGTTCAAGCTCGGTCTGGAGACTGGCGACATCTCGAAGGGTAACACCTTCCAGTGCTCGGATGCAGAACTGTAAGAAAATTAAAAATTAAAGATGAAAGATTAAAGATTAAATATGTTGCGGAGAAAACAATCATCGCTTTTCACGCTCATCTTTTCCCTCTTTTGGCTGTCTGTCTGTGCTGTCCATGCACAAACAGACAGCTTACGCTATCGGCTCGACTCCTTGCTGACGGACCCAATGTTCGAGACGTCGCAGGTGGGACTGATGGTCTATGACCTTACAGCCGACTCGGCACTATACACACGTAACCATCGCCAGCTGATGCGTCCGGCATCGTGCATGAAACTTGTCACGGCCATCACGGCCCTTAACCAGTTGGGCAGCGACTACAATTTTCAGACGCGCATCTACTGTACCGGTAACATCATCGACTCGACTCTTGTGGGCAACCTCTATTGCCTAGGTGGCTTTGACCCCTCGCTGACTGTCGACGACGTAGCCGCTATAGCTGCCAGCATCCAGCGACTGGGCATCGACAGCATCCGTGGACTGATTGTCGCTGACCATACGATGAAGGAGGAACTGGACTATGGTGAAGGCTGGTGCTGGGACGACGACAACCCCGTGCTACGTCCCTTGAGTGTTGGTCGCAAGGATATCTTCGCGACAACCTTGTCAGAAGAAATCGCCCGTCTGGGTATCAACTTGGAGAAGGTACATCTCGTCAAGGGGAAAGTGCCGTCTAACGCCACGCTGTTGTGTACGCTTAACCACAACATCTCACTGATTCTGGAGCGTATGATGAAGATGAGCGACAACTTCTATGCCGAGTCAGTGTTCTATCAGACGGCAGCGTCTGCCAAGAAGGGGCAGGCCAGTGCCAAGCATGCTCGCGAAATTACCAAAAAACTCTTTGCCCAACTGGGACTGGGCCATTATCCCTATAAGGTGGCCGATGGCAGCGGACTGTCACTCTACAACTACGTCAGCGTCGAGCTGCTGGTACGCCTGCTGCGCTATGCCTGGCGCTCTCCAAGCATCTGGCGCACCCTGTTGCCATCGCTGCCCATAGCAGGTGTCGATGGCACGCTGAAAGACCGCATGAAGAAGACGGCGGCAGAGGGTAATGTCAAGGCAAAGACAGGTACGCTGACAGGCATCTCCAGTCTGGCAGGCTATTGCACCACTGCCGACGGTCACGAACTGGCCTTTGCCATTATCAATCAAGGCATCATGCAGAACACCCGCGGCAAAGCCTTCCAGGACCGTGTCTGCAAGGTTCTTTGTGAATCCACAGTCAATTAAAAAAGGCCACCCGCGGAGAAAAGGGTGGCCTTTTATTGTAATTGATTATTCTCAATATCCAAAGATTTCTTCAAGCGTCAGACGGCGGATGGGACCAATCTTCTCGAGCGAGGGCATGTCGAGTTCCTTCTCATCGCCGAGGATGATGTAGCGATAGGGCTTGTGTGCCACCTGCTGCTGTTCAAAGCGAACGATGTCCTGCAAGGTAAGCTGCTGCAGGTCTTGGTAGACCTTGGCGTTGAGGTCGTAGTCCAAACCGAGCTTCTTCATCGATAGGTAGTTATAGATGATGCTCATCTTCTGTGTGCGCTGGCTGGCCAGCTGTTTGATAACAGCATCCTTGGCAATCTGGAAGGCCTGCTCCGACTGTGGAATGGTGTCGAGGATGACATTGAACTGATTGACGCAGTCCATCATCTTGTCGTTCTGGGAGATGATATGCGTAAAGAAAGCTTCCTTCTCGTCCTGTTTGCTGGCAGGCATATAACGGGCTGCAGCATTGTATGCCAGACCGCGTGCCTCACGCATCTCCTGGAAGACGATGCCATTCATACCACCACCGAAATATTCGTTGAACAGGGTGATAGTGGCTGCCTCGTCAGGATTAGAGGCACGTCCCTCGTTGTGGTACATACGCATATAGATGTTCTTGGCATCGAAGGGGGCTATCCATACCTCGTTCTGCGGGGTCTGTTCCTTGGTAAATGGCTGGCCCTTGGGTGTTGGACGATAGGTGATGGGTGATAGGTGATGGGTGTTGGACAGCTGGGCTGTAAGCTGCTGCTGGGTCAAAGGACCATAGTAGAGCACGCTGTGTTGCAACTGTGAGAGTTCGCCCAGCAGGTTAAGCAGCTGCTGGGGGTCAGCCTGGCGCAGCTGTTGTTCAGTCATGTCGTCACGGCGCATGTTGTGAGTACCATAGACGGCATAATAATAGAGGTAGTCGAAGCAGTTGCGCTGGTCTTGCTTGGCATCGGCACGGCCCTTGAGGGTGAGGTCGACAAACTGGTCGTATGAGTCCTTGTCTGCCTTGGCATGGTGGAGCACATCCTCCAGCAGTTGCAGGGCTGCAGGCATGTTCTCGTTGAGTCCGCTGAGTGTGATGTTCAGGTTGTCGCCATTGACGTTGACGCTGTAGTTGCAGGCCAGCTTGTAGAACTGCTGTTTGATATTGGCAGCCGTCAGCTTGTCGGTGCCTACATAGTCGAGATAGTCGCTGGCAATGGCATAGCGGTTGTCGTCCTCATGGCCGAAGTCATAGCGGAAGACCAGCGTGAAGAGGTCGTTGTCGGTGTTCTGCTTGTAAAGAAGGGGTAAACCCTTCTTCACCGTGGTAACGGTGAGGTCCTTATTGTAGTCGACAAACTGAGGCTGGATGGGTTCCACCTTCGACTCCTGGATGTCCTTCACAAACTGGCTTACCTGATCGCGATTCGTGGGAATGGGGGTAATGGCCGGCTTGTCAATTTTCTTCTGAAGGCTGTCGACACCCTGACGCTTGAAGACGGTGGCATAGCCATCGGTAAAGAAGCGGTTGGCAAAGTCGACAATCTGCTGCTTGGTCATCTTCGAGATACGGTCGAGCTGATGGACCTGCTGTTCCCAAGAGACACCTTCGATGAACGATGACATGTGCTGGCGGACGCGCCACTGGTTGTTGTCAAGAGCCTTCTGATAGCTGAGCTTGCGGTTGTTGATGACTGACGGCAACAGGTCGTCGGAGAAGTTACCTTTCTTCAGGTTGTCCAGCTCGCTGAGCATCAACGTGCGAACCTCCTCGAGCGACTGGCCAGGCTTGGGCATACCGATGAGCAAGAATGAGGAATAGTCCTGTTGGGTCTGCATGCCAGCCTGTGCTACTTGTACCTGCATATTCTGGTTGAGATTCAAATCGAAGATACCGGCCTTTCCGTTGCTGAGCATATCGCTAATGACGTCGAGGGTGTCGCACTGCAGGTCAGAGGCTTTTTTGGCCAGCCATCCCATCCATACCTGATCGGCCTGCTGTCCGATGACAGAGGTGTCGGCAGGAGCCGTCAGCGGACGTTGGTCTGGGAATACGGGCTGTGCCACTGTCTCCAGCTTCTTGCCGTCAGGACCACAGGCAGGCTTCCACTGTCCGAAGTAACGCTCGATGATGGGCATCACCTGGTCGGGGTCAAAGTCGCCAGCCATACAGATGGCTACATTGTTGGGAACGTACCAGTGGTTGAAGTAGTTCTTGATATTGGTGATGGACGGATTCTTCAGGTGCTCCTGCGTACCGATAGTGGTCTGTGTGCCATAGGGGTGGGTTGGGGTGAGCTTCTTGCCCAGTGCACTCCATACCTTGTCGCCATCGTCGGTCAGATACATGTTATACTCCTCATAGACAGCCTCCAGCTCTGTGTGGAAACCACGGATGACCATGTTCTGGAAACGGTCGGCTTGGATCTTGGCCCAGTTTTCGACCTCGTTCGAGGGTATGTCCTCGGTATAGCAGGTGACATCGTTCGATGTGAAGGCGTTGGTGCCCTGAGCACCGATGGCTGCCATCAGTTTGTCGTACTCGTTGGGAATGAAGTATTGGGCTGCCACCTGCGACACGCTGTCGATTTCGTGGTAGGCCTGCTTGCGGGCTGCGGGGTCTGTCAACTTTCGGTAGGCCTCGTAACGGGCTTCGATCT
This sequence comes from Prevotella sp., assembly GCA_045131435.1. Classification (GTDB taxonomy): domain Bacteria; phylum Bacteroidota; class Bacteroidia; order Bacteroidales; family Bacteroidaceae; genus Prevotella. Next base: position 14,700 of record JBGUQW010000090.1, on the reverse strand, counting down.
CGTCGAGCAACGGAGCTTCAGCCTCATAATTGTTTGTGCCAAACTGTTTGCTGCCCTTGAACATCAGGTGCTCCAGGTAGTGTGCCAGGCCTGTTGTTTCGGCTGGGTCGTTCTTCGAACCTGTGCGTACAGCGATGTAGGTTTGGATACGGGGTTTCTCCGTGTTGACGGAGAGATACACCTTCAGACCATTATCCAACGTATAGATACGTGTTTTAGTCAGGTCTCCTTCTACTGTCAAATACTTGTAATCCTTGGCCTGTGCGTTCATCCCGAGCGCCACCAGGCATAATGTCATAATAAGTTTAATCTTCATAATCTATTTCATGATCAAGTTTCGAAATAAAGTCGTCATAGACTTCCTGCTCGACATCACCCATCTCGAACTCCTTCTGGGCATCCTTGCGGATTTCGGCAATCCAGGCACGACGGGCCCGGACATAGTCCTCACGAATGCGCTGCATGGCAGATTCGTTCAAGTCGTCGATACCGTAGTAGTCGAGTATCATCTTATAAGTCCATACCCACTGGTATTCGCGGTAGTGGTCGTTAATATCATAGAAACGCTTCAGCACATCCTGGATGCTCTCAATGCTTCCACTCTTGATATCGTTGATGAGGCGTTGCTCTTCGCTGGCAGGCAGCAGCAGGCCCGAGAGGTCATTCCAGTCGCCTTCGCCAATGGTGGATGTGGGTTTGCCAAGCCATCCGCCTTTGACAGCACGCTTCAGCACAGCGCCCATATAGATGCGTAGGGCGATGTCATAATACTTGATGCCCTTGCGCAACGACGATGCATTGATGATATACTCGTGGTAGTTATAGCTCGACACATTGTCGCCGCCAGCCTGACGTAGGGCCTCGAGGATTTTCTTGCCCTGCACGATTTCGCCCACGGTAAACGGGCTGAGCCAGTCGAAGTTGATGACACTTTTACGGCAAGAGTTAGCACGCTTGTCGCGCTTTGGCCACTTCTTGATGTCACGATAGAGTCCCACGGTGGTGATGTTACGTCCAGGCACAATATACATGGTCTCGCCATACGCCATTAGGTAGGCAAAAGGCAGACAACGCATGTCGGGATGGTTCATCAGCTTGCCGAAGCAGACAGAGAAGGCTCCAATCTTGGCGGGCATCAGCACGTAGGCGCCTGAGGCCGTCTTCGTGCCACGCTCCAGGGTACCATAATGCAAGGGTCCCATCTTGTAGGCATGGTTCGAGAAGTTGGTGTTCGAACCGGCATTATAGAACGAGAACTCACCGCCGATGAGCAGGCTCGACTTATGATGTGAGGCCGAGAAGGGACCGCAGAAGGCTGCACAGGCCTCACCATTAGCCATGTATGAGTTGGCGAAGAATACTGAGGCTTCAGCTGTGAAACCGTTGGTAATCTGACAGGCCTCGCCTACAAAGCAGTCCTGCATCTTTACGCTGTTGGTGATGCTACAGCCGTTCGAGATAATGCTGTTCTCGCAGATGACCCCCGTTCCGATATACACTGAGGCATCCTTCATCGATAGGATGGTGCAGTCGCTGAGTCGTGAGGCACCATTGATTTCGCAGTCGTCCTTGACGACAGTGTTGGTAATCTCCTTCGAATTGATAATCTTGACGCTATTGCCAATAGTACCACGCTCTGGCTGTGTGAAACGTATCTCTTCGTTGATGAGTCGTGTAAGCTTGTCCTTCAACAGTTTGTCGTTGAAATGCTTCACCATGAAGGCTGCCAGCTGTGAGTTCAGGTCGTGGAACAATATGACATTGCCATCGCCCATCTCGTTGAGTACGCTTACCATGTGTCCCTCACCATAAGTGGCTCCCTCTGTCGTCTCCATCGTGCAGATGTTCGAGATGTAGCAGTCGTCACCGATAGTGTAGTTGTTGATAAAGTTGCCTACTTTCTCAATGAGACAGTCGTCGCCCACGGTGACGTTGCGCAGGGTGGCATCGTTGATGCCTGAATGCTTCTCGAAACCCTTGGCCACTTCAACCATCTTATCAAACTTACCCAGACGGATATCGCCATAAAACATGACACGGTGGAAATTATAGGGACGATAGTCCTCGTCAACCATCACTCGATTCCAATCTTCGGCCCAGCAGCTGTTGCTTTCGAGAACACTAATCTCCTCTCCAGTTAAATGTCTGTAATCTCTCATATATTCTTTTTTTGGTTCAATGTTTCATTACCGTTGTGTCGCTATTTCGTTATAACGTTATTACGATTCCTCTATTTGATAAAGGAAGTCGTTATACGGATATTTCTGGACGTGCAGTTCACGCACCTTCTTGTAAAGAATGTCACGTAGCTCATCGATATTCTCCTTCTTCTTCGCTGAAATGAAAAGAGGGGTGGGAGTGATTTTTGCCATCCACGTCTTCTTCAACTCATCTAGCGAGATATTCTCACGGGTTGGCTCTGTCAGGTCGTCTTCATCCTGTGGTGTCCATGTATAGGCATCAATCTTGTTGAATACCAGCATCGACGGTTTCTCACTGCATCCCAGATCGGCCAGTGTCTTCTCTACCACTGTTATCTGCTCTTCGAAGTCAGGATGTGAGATGTCGACAACATGCACCAGCAGGTCAGCCTCGCGTACCTCGTCGAGTGTCGACTTGAACGACTCCACCAGGTCGGAGGGCAGCTTACGGATGAACCCTACGGTGTCGGCCAACAGGAAGGGCAGGTTGTCGATGACCATCTTGCGGACGGTGGTGTCAAGGGTGGCAAAGAGCTTGTTCTCAGCAAAGACATCACTCTTTGCCAATAGGTTCATCATCGTCGATTTGCCAACATTGGTATAGCCCACCAGTGCCACACGAATCAGGCGTCCGCGGTTCTTGCGTTGCGTGGTTTTCTGCTTGTCAATCTCCACCAGACGCTCTTTCAACAAGGAGATGCGCTGCCGGATGATGCGCTGGTCCATTTCCAGCTGTGTCTCACCAGGTCCACGCAGACCTACTGAGCCTTTTCCGCCACCACTGCCTGAACCACCTCCCTGACGTTCCAGATGGGTCCACAGGCGTTGCAGACGAGGCAGCATGTAACGGTATTGTGCTAACTCCACCTGCGTCTTGGCTTCAGCTGTTTGTGCTCGCATGGCAAAGATGTCGAGAATCAAGCTAGTACGATCCAGAATCTTTACCTTCAACTCTTGTTCGATATTACGGATTTGTTTGGCAGAGAGTTCATCGTCGAAGATGACCATACCTACGGGCTGGGGGCAATCCTCGTCTCCCGTCACTACTATCGTGCCATCAAAACTCCGATGAGCATCCATCCACTCATCATAGGCATCCTCCTGCTGCTTGATATATTGCTTGATTTCTTCGAGTTTACCCTTACCGACATAGGTCACCTGACTGGGTCCTTGCACCTTCTGCGTAAAGCGTTTCACGGTGACGGCACCAGCGGTGTCAGCCAGAAATTCCAGCTCGTCAAGATATTCTTTTGTCTTCGCTTCGTCCTGCTGTTGTGTAATGAGTCCCACAAGTACGGCTGTCTCAGCCTTGACTTCTGAAATGACAAATTCTTTCATATAATATGTTTATTGTGTGCAAAGGTACGAAAAAGAAATGAAAGAAATGAAGAGAAATGAAAGAAATGAAGAGAAATGAAAGAAATTTTGCTGTCGCCGAACAAAAATCTCAAATCTCAAATCTCAAATCTCAAATCTTTTTTGTACCTTTGCGCCCGATAAGAAATAAAAACTTTATATTTTTAGACTTATGAGAGTAATTATTGAATCTGACTATCAGAAAATGTCGCAGTGGGCTGCTGAGCACGTCATCGAGCGTATCAATGCTTTCAAGCCCACAGCAGAGAAGCCCTTTGTGCTGGGTCTGCCTACTGGCAGTTCACCCGAAGGTATGTATGCATGCCTTGTCAAAGCAAACAAGGAAGGCCGTGTGTCATTCAAAAACGTGTTGACGTTCAACATGGATGAGTATGTCAACCTGCCCGAGGAGCATCCTGAGAGCTATCACTCGTTTATGGCTCGCAACCTGTTCGACCATATCGACATCCCCAAAGAGAATATCCACATCCTGAACGGCAACGCCAAGGATCTGGAAGCTGAGTGTGCACATTACGAGCAGATGATTGAGGAGGCTGGTGGTATCGACCTGTTCATTGGCGGTATTGGTCCCGACGGACATATTGCCTTCAACGAGCCGTTCTCAAGTCTGGCTTCCAAGACCCGTGTAAAGACTCTTACTACGGATACCATCATCGCTAACAGCCGTTTCTTCGACAACGATGTCAATAAGGTGCCCAAGCTGGCGCTGACCGTTGGCGTAGGTACTGTCATGGCTGCCCGTGAAGTGATGATTCTCTGCAATGGCCACCATAAGGCCCGTGCCCTGCAGGCTGCCATTGAAGGCCCTGTTTGTCAGGCATGGACCATTTCATCCCTTCAGACTCACCAGCATGGCATCATCGTTTGTGACGAGCCTGCTACTGACGAGTTGAAGGTTGCTACCTACAAGTATTTCAAGGACATCGAGAAGGACAACCTTTAAGATTAAAGATTAAAAATTAAAGATTAAAAAGAATCACTCAGGTAAGTCCTGGGTGATTCTTTCTTTTCTCAATCTTGGAAATATACTTTCTTGACGCGACTGCTGACGCTGGTCAATACCTCGTAGGGAATCGTGTCGAGAATATCGGAGAGAACGGTGACAGGCAGATGCTCACCGAAAATCTCCACCATATCGCCCTCGTGGCAAGGTATGTCGGTAACGTCAATCATGGCAACGTCCATGCAGATGTTTCCGACATATTTTGCTTTCTGACCATTCACTAAACAATAGCCTGCACCACGTCCCAGATGACGGTTCAAGCCGTCGGCATAGCCAATGGGGATGGCAGCAATCACAGAGTCGCGGGTCAGCACTCCCTTACGGCTATAGCCCACAGTCTCTTCCTTCGGCACATGGCGCAGCTGCAGGATGGTGGTCTTCAGCGTCGATACCGTCGATAACATGCGGTTATCTCGTGGGTCTACGCCATATAGGCCCAAACCTAACCGGCACATATCCAACTGGCGCTCGGGGAAGTGCTCGATGGCTGCCGAGTTGTCCATGTGGCGCAGAATTTTGTGGCTGAAGGCAGCCTGCAGCTGTCGGCTGGCCTTATCGAACTTTTCATACTGCATGGCCGAGAAGCGGTCGAAGTCGTCGCTGTCACTACCCACAAAATGACTGAATACGGAACGCGGAATGATGGCATTCTGTGACTTCAGACGACGAATGACCTCGTCGATGTCCTTCTTGGGGTCGAAGCCCAGACGGTGCATACCCGTGTCGAGCTTGATATGTACGGGCCAACCTGTAATGCCCTGTTGCTCAGCGGCATGGATGAGCGCGTCCATCAATCGGAACGAGTACACCTCGGGTTCCAGGTCATAGTCGAACATCGTCTTGAAGGCCGTCATCTCAGGGTTCATAATCATGATGTTCTGCGTGATGCCGTTACGGCGTAGTTCGGCACCCTCGTCGGCCACAGCTACTGCCAGGTAGTCCACACGGTGCTCCTGTAGCGTCTTGGCCACCTCGACGGCTCCAGCTCCATAGGCGTCGGCCTTCACCATGCATACCAGTTTGGTTTCAGCCTTCAGCATCGAACGGTAGTAGTTCAGGTTGTTGACTACGGCATTGAGGTTCACTTCGAGAATGGTTTCGTGCACCTTTTGTTCCAATAGTTCGGTGATACGGTCGAAGCCGAACAGACGGGCACCCTTGATGAGGATGATTTCGTCGTGCAAATGACGGAACAGGTCGCTATGGATGAACTGCTCGACGTCAGCGAAGAACCATTTGTCTTTCACCTTGATTTTGTCGGCCTGTGTCGGCAGGGCACGGCCGATGCCGATGAAACGGTTCACACCGCGCTGTTCGCACAGGTTACCCACCTCTCGGTAGAGCTCGTCATGGGTCATGCCGCTCTGGAAGATGTCGCTGAGGATGAGAGTCTTTTTATCGCCACGACGCGCCATGAAGTCGAGGGCAATGTCAAGGGAGTTGATATCTGAGTTGTACGAGTCGTTGATGAGCGTACAGCCGTGTTGACCTTGTTTCACCTCCAGACGCATGGCCACAGGCTCCAGTCGTGCCATTCGTTCCTTCAGCTGTTCTGGTGTCACGCCGAGATGTAGGGCGACAGCAGCAACGGCACATGAGCACTGGATGGAGGCCTCGTCGTGGAAAGGCAGGTCGTACATCTTTAGCATTTCATCGCGACGCCAGCCAATCTTCTTGCCCTTGAATCCACTGCGACGGATGCAGCGGCTCACCAGGTCATCGTCAGCATTGTAGATGATAACCTTCGCATCTTGGAAGAGCAGTAGCTTCTCCATGCATTTCTCCTCCATCGAGCGGAAGTGTTTCTGATGGGCAGCACCCAGCGACGTCAGCACACCAATGGTGGGCTGGATGATGTCGCGTAGGGCTTCCATCTCACCAGGTTCACTGATACCGGCCTCAAAGAGTCCCACCTCCGTCTGCTCGTTCAGCAGCCATACGCTGAGTGGTACGCCAATCTGCGAGTTATAGCTCTTTGGCGAACGGGTGACATTCATCTGGGGTGACAACAACTGGTAGAGCCACTCCTTCACCATAGTCTTGCCATTAGAGCCCGTGATGCCCACAATAGGGATGTTGAACTCGTCACGATGGCGCTCTGCCAGTCGTTGCAGGGCAGCGAGCGGGGAGGGGACGATGAGGAAGTTGGCACCTTCAAATGAGGAATGAGCAATGAGGAATGAGGAATGACTTTCCACCACGAAATTCCGCACGCCACGGCGATACAGGTCGTCAATATACTTATGGCCGTCGTTGCGCTGGGTTTTCAGTGCAAAAAACAGCGTCTCTTCAGGAAAACTGAGTGAGCGGCTGTCAGTCAGCAACCACCCAATCTGCGCATCTGCTGAGCCTATGCGCCTTGCTCCAATGAGTGTCGTAACTTTCTCTATCGAATAGTTCATTGCTTTTATATTTACTTTCACCTTTTTACTATTTCCTAATCACTTCCGAACCCGTCACACCGCTTTCCGTGCTATTGACCTGAACTGCATAGATGCCGGTAATGTTAGCAGCCGGTATGAGATAGTCGGTCATTGCGCTGGGCTGTAGGGCGTGTTCATCAATTAGCTGTCCTGCCAGCGAATAGATCCGAACGGTAAAGGGTTTTTGGGGTGCCTTGTCGAACGACAGGCGGATACCACCATCGACAGGTCTTATGGTCAGGGCTGTGGGCTGGTGCTGTGACAGCTCACCGATGGCTGTTGGCAGACCGAGGATGTTCAGGATACCGGCATAGGCATCAGCTTGTCCGTAGCCGTAGGTATTGTTGGGAATCACTTCGCCTATGGGATGACTGGTCTCACGGATGATGCGCTTGACATCGTCAGGTGATAGCGTTGGGTCAGCCTGCAGCCATAGGGCGACGATACCGGCCATGCACGGCGTGGCCATCGAGGTGCCCGATATGGCTATCCATGGATATACGTGGTCTTCGAAAGTACTTATGGCTACCATGATGTCACCATAGGCATTCTCGTAGTAGCTGTTGGCCGAAGCGTGGATGTTGACACCAGGCGTAACGACATCGGGCTTGATGTGTCCGTCAAGGGTTGGTCCCTGCGACGAGAAGATAGCTGCCGAGCCTTCAGGACTGCTGGCACCCCATTTTGTTTTCGTATTTCCATTGATGTCGGTGTATTCCGGACGGGCATTCAGGGCACCTACGGTGACAACGCTCTGCAGGCAACCAGGCAGTCCGACGTTGTGATCGTTGGTGGCATCGTCGCATCGCGGGTCTGTTTCAGGGTCGTTGGCAAAGGAATGTTGCATCTCCACCTTCATTTGTACGTCGCTGTCCTCACCCTCTATGACAAGCAGTACGGCAGCATCGTCCGCATCGGTATTGTCGCGGGTATAGCTGATGGTGTAGCAGGTGTCGGCCTTCTCCACTGATACTGATTTTCCTGCCAGTTGCTTCTCCACCTTCCCTTCTATGGGTGAATATACCAGTGAGTCACCTAGCAGGGAACCGTCTACGGCTGACTTGCGCTTGCTGATAACCTTTAGCGTAAACTGGTCTTTGCTGTAGAGATAGGCCATTCCGTCATTTTTCCCCGTCATGCTGGTACCAGCCACCGCCATACCCTTCGGTTTTCTGACGTAGCCTAGTCGATTGCTGTCGTTACCAGCTGCAGCCACGAGGATATGGCCCGGACCTACCATTTGTGAGATTCCCTCTTCGAACAACTCGCAGTCGCCAGGCAGTGCATTGAAGCCAATACTATAGGTAATAACGCATGGCATGTGACGTTGGTCGGCATAGTCGAAGAGGTACTTCATCAGCGCCAGTTCATTGGCAGAGCCGAAATTGGAGTCGCCAGCCACCTTCGAATCCACAACTGCCAGCTCGGCTTCGTAAGCCACACCACGATAGGGCGTGGTATGGCCAGAACCGCCAGCAATGCCCAGACAGTGGGTCCCGTGGTAGTTGCGATAGCTGTCGCCGGCGTAGCCTTTGCCCTTGATATCGGCCTCGGTAGTGTATTCACGACCCAGGTCAATAGCCTGACCGTATGGCTCGTCATCAGCAGCAAACTGGTCGAGAAACTTCGTGACACGCAATGTTTGTCCGTCTGTGGTATAGAAGTTGGGATGCGTCACCTCCAGACCTACATCAATGATGCCCAGCATGACGCCTTGACCTGTGTAGGCTTGTGGGAGACGGCTGTCCTCGTAGATGGCAGGGGTGTTGATCCATTTGGGGGCAACGTCCATCAGCACCTTGCCGCCCATGTGGTTCTCAATGCGCTCCACACGTTCGTCACGGGCCAGTGCCTTCAGCTGGCAGAGAGGGATGTCGGCCACATAGATGTTGCCAATCTTCGCAATCGTCCTACAGCCGTATTCGCCCAAGATGGTCTCAGTATTGCCACCGGTGCGGATCATGGCACGTACCCATCCGTCCTTGGCAGATGAGGGAGCGCGACGCACCTGGGAATTGGTCTGCTTTACCAACTGGCGGATGTCATACGAAAGCTTCTGGCGGTCCTGCGCCCATAGACTGAGGCATGCCAGCAACAGGATGCTTACTATACCAACTTTTTTCGTCATTTCATCTGGCGTATGTTCAAAGAGAGCTGGCTCGGTTAGGGGAGTCAGCTCTCTTTCGTATGGTTGTATGGAATTTATTTGGCGTCGAGAACCTGCTTGGCAATCTCGTTGTTAGGATCGATGGCAATCATCTTCTGAGCGTATTGCTTGGCAGTGTCCTTGTCGTTCTTCTGGATGAAGTAGTAAGAGATGAGGTAGTGGTACGACTCCTTCAGACGAGCCTTGTCGGTGTTGTCAAGGTCGGCCTTGGGACCGATGAGTTCCACGAGCTTCTCGTAGTAAGGCTTAGCGAGACCCTTCGACTGGTCGGGATCCATCTGACCGTTAACACGGGCACGCATGAAAGTGGCATACTCCATAGCGTTCTCGAACTTCTGTGAGAGGTCGGCATAGGCGGCATCGGCATTCTTGAAGGCCTCGGCCTGAGCTTCGGCAGAGAGGGTGGCACCATGCTGCATGTGGAGACCTGCGAGACCTGCGAGGTCGTTGGCAGTGGGCTTCTCCATGTTAGCCAGATAGTCCTTATAGTGCTTGATGGCGTTGATGTAGTCCTCCTTGTCGCGATAAGCATCAGAGAGCTGCTTCACCACACCGGCACGCTTAGCCTTGTTGTCGAGGTCTTCCTGCTTCAGGGCTGTCTCGTACATCTCGATGGCCTTATCCGGCTGCTTGGCACCCATGAGTGCATTGCCATAGTAGGTGTAGTCGTAGTATGAGAACTTAGCCGAGTCAGACTTGTTGAACAGGGCGTCAGCATAACGCAGTGCGTCGTCGTAGTTCTTCAGCTCAGTGCTATTGAAGAAGGCCAGACGGTTGAAGGCTGCGTGGCGGGGCTTCTTGCCCAGGCCGAACTTAGCTACGTCGAGGGCTTTCTGGTAGTTCTGCTTGAAGAAGGCGGTCATAGCATAGTCGCTGAGGTCGCGCTCTTCCATCTTGCTCATATCAGCCTTGTTGTAGGCATCGAGAGCCTTGTCGAATTCGTTGGACATGTAGTAGATGCGGCCAGCCAGTGCGTCGACAGCGATGTCGGGACGCTGCTGGCGTAGCTCGTTGAGCTTGGCAACAGCTCCGCTGGGGCTGATTTTACGGTAGACGTTGGCATACTTGTAGTAACCCTCGGGATTCTTGGGGTCGGCATAGATTGCCTGATCGTAGAAGGCTGCTGCCTCACCACCGTTGTCGCCGAGTGCCTCGATGTCGCCTAAGAGGATGAAGGCAGGAGCACACTTGTTCTTGCTGACCTCGAGGGCGTAGTTGGCATAGACCTTGGCATTGGCAGTGTCCTTTGCCAAGAAGAATTCGCGTCCGAATGCCACGAGGTTCTCGGCATTCTTCTTGTTGGCCTTGTAGAACGGCTTCATCTGCTTGTCCAGATCAGCGGGTTTGCTACTAATGATGTTCTTCACTGCGGCTACGTCGGCCTTTGAGCCGTCCTGAGCCAATGCGGCAGTGCTGTAACCTGCGGTCAGCGCTGCGATGAATAGATATTTGATTGCTTTCATAATTCTTTTTTTATCAGGTTAGACATCTTGTTATTTGTTCACGCGTTCTTGTTATTTGCTGTTATGACGTTACTGACCTGGAATGGTTTAATCCTGGTCTTTGAAATTCACATAGATTTCGCGCACGTTAGTGCTGGCCTGAATAGGTAGCAGTCCAGACTTCTGAATGATAAGCTGACCCTTGGGCAGACGGCAGAAATGTGCGAAGTTGGAGGGCAGTCCGCTGCGGGGCTCGTTGAGCAGGGCATAGATGGTGCGGATGAGCGGATAGTTGCCGTTGTATATATAGAACTGATATGGTTGCCAGCTGTTCTGAGGCGTTGCCGTCTCGAGCTTGCTGACTTTCATCACGCGGATGTTCTTCTTGAAGGTGACATTAGTGGTGTCACGCTGGTCGTTGAGCCAGTTGCTGCCAATGATGCCAATGGCATTGGGGTGGCTTTCGACATAATCGATAACGGCTGCGCTGGTTTTTACAGCGCCTACGTTGGGAGCCTTGATCTCCTGACCCTTCAGCAGGGAATCGACACACCAACGGACGGTGCTTGACAAGGGATTGTCGAATGTGACGTCGATGGTGCCAAGTTTGGACTGGGGATAGAGATCCTTCCAGTTGGATACCTCACCCTTGAGGATACGCTTGAAGTCACGTACGGTGATGCAGGTGTCGGGGTTGTTGTTGTTGACGATGAGGGCCAGTCCGTCGTAAGCAATGGGAATGCTGCGGGGAATATAGCGGCGGTCTTCAAGGTTCTTGCGCTCCTTTTCAGTGAAGTCGCGCGAGGTGAAAGCGAGCCACGTCTCCAGCGCGAGCAGCTTATGAATGGCTTCCTGTTCGTTGGTATATTGTGCTTCCAGCGTGTCGAGGGGCACCTGGTAGCGGAATACGTCGAGTGCTTCGTTGAGTATTGGGCTGAAGCTTTCGTCAGCCATAAAGTAGCGGGCGGCACGCTGATAGTCCTGCTCCGCTTTTGTATTTTTAGGCTTGTTCCCACAAGCGGAGAACAAGCCTAAAATAAGAGTTAATCCAATGATATAATTGAATGCGTTTCTATTCATTGTTCATGAATCAAAAATTACTGGAGACGGAAGGTTACAGGCACGGTGTACTTCACACGGACGGCAGAACCGTTCTGCTTACCGGGAATCCACTTCGGCATGCTCTTCACCACGCGCTGTGCCTCCTTGTCGAGTGACGGGTCAACGGACTTCACGACGCGAACGTCAGTGATTGATCCGTCGCGCTCAACGACGAAGGTGACGATGACGCGGCCCTGGACACCATTCTCCTCGGCTACTACCGGGTATTTGATGTTGCTGCTCAAGTACTGCAACAGGGCGCTCTGACCACCTGGGAACGAAGGCATCTGCTCAACCACGTCGAACACTTTTGTCTCTTCTTCCTTCGGGGGCTCGGGCTGGGCAATGACTTCCTTGGCTTTCAGCACTTCGCCTGCAGCCTCGTCGTTACCCTTCACGTCGAAGGCACCGATGGCGGTGTTGCTCTTGTTCAGTTCTTCCTGTGACTTCAGCTCCTCTTCGGGCTTCACCTCAGAGTCTTTCTTAATCACGGGCGGTACGAACTTCACAGAGCTCTTCACCTTCTCTACTTCAACTTTCTCAACCTTCGGTTCTTCTTTCTTCTCAACCTTTGCTTCCTTCTTCTCTGCCAGCTTCGAAAGCTCCACATCGGTCTCCATAGCCACGTTGCGGGCGATGGCGTTCTCAATCTGAACCTTTGCGATAACGATAGCTGCAATAATGGCAAACAGGACGAACATGGTAATCAGCGCCTTGAGGTTGCGTTTACCAGTATCCTTGCGCAGTTGATAAGCACCGTAGGCCTGGTTCTTACCTTCGAACACGAGGTCGACCCAGCCATTGTCAATAAGATCTATTTTTGCCATAGTTCTTTTTCTCGTTTTTAGGGATTACTTGACACCGGCCTTTGTGATCAGTTCCTGATCTTCGGGGCCAATCTTGTCAATCACATACTTATCAATACTGCAGATGAGCATCTCGTCCAGAGCCGAAACCATGTTCTCGTAGGTAGCGGTGTCCAACGGGCGGATAATGACCGTCATGGTAGGAACCTTCTCACCGTTGGGCAGTTCACCCTTCTTCAGCTTCGAAAGTTCTTTCTGGTACTGCTCGTCAGTCAACTTTGTGTTATACTCAGCCTTCTTGGCATCGAGCTCTTTCTTGGCTACCATAATCTTGGCAATGGGGTTGACGCCTTCTTCCGTGGTGTGGTTGATGAGGACGTCGCGGATACCCTTGGCACCATAGGTGGTCTTCTTCACGCAGGAAGGATCATCATAGTTGGGCAGTCCGGCAATGTACCAAACCTGGTCGTTAGCACCCAGATAGAGGGTTATGGTATGAGAGGCTTTCGTCACCGACTTGTCTTGTTCAGACACGTTCTGGTCGTTACTGGGCATCGTCAACTGCATAGCCTGGGGCTTTGCCAGAGTGGTACACAGCATGAAGAACGTGATCAACAGCATCATCATGTCTACCATTGGCGTGAAGTTCACGCGGGTATCCATTTTCTTTTGCTTGGATAGATTCTTTTTTGCCATAGTTTATTCCTCCGATGCAGTTTTAAGATTAGTAATCAACTGGTAACGGTTCTCGTTCATGTCCTGGAGTTCAGACATCATGGCCTTCACTGTCTTGTACGGAGTCTTTGAGTCGCACTTGATAGCAAGCTTGATGTCGGGGTTGGCTTCGCGAGCTGCGGCAACCCACTCCTGGAACTCACTCTTTCCGCCATCGATACTGTCGGTGGGGATGCCGAGTGTCTGGATGGCCTCGCCCATCTTCTCGGGCTCAAGGCTGAGATAGGTAGCAAGTTTCGACATGGGTGCACCAGCCATGGCGTCCTCGAGGAAGTGCTTCTGCTGGGTACCATTCAGCGAGACACCGAACTTATCGGTCATGGTCTCCATCATGGCTTTCATGTGATTCTTGTTTTCCGTACCGAGGAATATCCTGCCTTCTGGAGATACCAGAATGTTCAAGACATCGCTCACCGGAACCTTGATCTCTGACACTGAGTTAGGCGCGTTGACTTTCAGAGGCTCTGGCGTCAAGAATGTTGATGTCAACATAAAGAAGCACAGAAGCAGCGTCATCACGTCTGACATAGGCGTCATGTCAATCCAGATGTCTTTTTTCTGTATCTTAATTTTAGCCATACTAAAACCGGTTTTAAAGTTTTAAATGGTTAAAAAATTAAGCCTCGTTGTGGGTTGAATCGTAAGTTGCAGCGATGGTGAAACCAATCTCATCGAGAGCGTAAGTCAGCTTATCGATCTTGTTTGAGAAGAAGTTATAAACAACGGTAGCAACCCAAGAGGTCAAAATGCCAGATGCCGTGTTCACAAGAGCCTCAGAAATACCGGCAGACAGAGCCATAGAGTCAGCACCACCACCAGCAGACAGAGCCTGGAATGATCCGATCATACCGAGCACAGTACCGAACAGAGCGGTCAGGGTACCCAGAGAAACGATGGTAGCAACCATTGGCATGTTCATCTGCAGAGTAGGCATCTCGAGCTGAGTAGCCTCTTCGTGAGCCTGCTGGATCTTTGCAATCTTAGCAGCCTTTTTCAGAGTAGAGTCACCCTCGACAGTCTGGTACATCTTGATAGAAGCCTTAACGACGTTAGCTACAGAACCCTGCATCTTGTCGCAGAGAGCGTCAGCCTCAGCAAACTTCTGAGCCTTGATGAGCTCCTTGGCCTGAGCAGTGAATTTGGCGAGGTTAATCTTACCAGAAGCGCTCTTGATAGCGAAGAAACGCTCGATACCAAGGCAGATAACGGTAAAGAGAAGGGTGAGGATCAGACCAACGACGAAACCTCCCTTATACACTGTTCCGAGAAGGTTTGCAGGGTGACCACTGCGATCGCCACCGATGAAGTTATCGGGGTTACCCATAACAAAATACCATACGCTGTAACCTGCGATAGCGCAGATAACGAGGATAATCCATGCAGCTTTAACACCTTGGAAGCCCGAATTCTTTTTGGCTGGGGCTGCAGCCTTTGTTGTTGTTGCC
>JBGUQW010000089.1:0-2468 GCA_045131435.1 Prevotella sp. | reverse complement strand
GGCAACCAGGTTCGGTGTCAGTTTCTTGAACACCTGACCCTCTCCACGCTCGCCGCACAGGGCAAGTGCCTCTTCGCTGATGGGCAGGATGGCATCGGTCTTTGTCTTCTTGGTGGTGATATCAAGCACCCATCCGCCATCGCCCGACTTCTTGATGTTCTCCCACTGGAGCAGGATGCAGTCAGACAGACGCAGACCCGTAAGGCAGGAGAACAGACCAGCACGGCGTAGTACGTCGCTCTTACATTCGGCCTTTGACAGCGCAACAAGTTCCTCCTTGGTCAGGTACTGCCGCTTGTTGCCGTGTCCCTTTGCCTTGACAAGTTTCTTGGCTATGTTCTCCTTGATATGTCCATCATCGTATGCCATGCGAAGGGCGGCTTTCAGCTTTACGAGGTGGTTATTGGCGGTGGTGGGCATCATCGGCTTGCCGTTATGATAGCACTCTGCCGACAAAAGATAATCAACAAACTTCTGGCAATATGCAACATCGAGGTCGCAGAAGCGGCACTCGCCACTCGAATATTTGACGAAGTGCTTGTAGGCAGCCTCCCAGTTTGCCTTGTTGGTTGTCTTATTCATACACTGCTTGAAGTAGTCAAGAAAGCTCTCCTGGCCTTTGGAACGGTCGAGGAAGCCGAACTCTTCATTGATGATGGACTCCGTGCGGCGGCACTTGATAAGCTCTGCTTTCTGCATGATGCTGCGGTTGTACTCCTGCTGAAACTTCTCAGTAGGGTTGGAATAAATGTATAAGCCCAGATACTCGCGTCGTGACAGACGGCCAGTCTTCGGGTTGCGGATTGGTGGGTAGAAATCGAGATAGAGCGATGTCTGCCCGTTCTTGATGGGTCGCTTCCGCACTGTGACCTTGGTACATAAATTCGTCATGTCTGCTATTTTATATTGTTATTACATTTGTCTATAATCGATTGTCCTTTGCTGCCCTTCATGGGCGGTCTGGACTTCAAGCGATTGCAAAGGTACGTCCTTTGTTTAGGTTGCGCCTAAAATGTTGACCCTCAATGTATCAGATTTAACCTGAGTTAGCGTTTGAGTATGAAATTGCAGCGAAAATCATACTATAAACGGGGCTGATAGTTGCACTGCATTCATTGTATTCCTTGATTCCAAAAGGATTGCCAATGTCGGGGTACATCTTTTTCGGATGGCACTGCAAAGTTAGAGAGAGCAAAGCTACAATCAGGGTACAACGGTCAGAAACCAGCCGTTTTGAGCCTCGGATTGCAGGATTGGTTCTAATCATTGCAGCAAGTAGTACCAACATTTGTACTCTCATATCCAGCTTCATGTCCGTTTCGCCTTGGTGCTGGCACTCGTTTTCTCGGCATTCTTTCGGGCTGCTTCCCAGTCCGCTTTGAGGTAGAGGTTAGCCCTGCCGCCCTTGGCTTTCTTGATACGGACACCGTGTGTCTCGGCAAAACGGCGTACTTGCGTCTTACCCAAACCATACTTCTGCATGATGTCAAAGCAGGTGTAGTATGCTTCCTGCTGTGCCTTGCCTTGTTCCTCATCGTACTTGGCAATAGCCTTCTCGACATCCTTTTTCCTGAAAGCAGTCGTACCCCAGGCATGGACGGATGCCAACTGATAGCGGTTACGTATCTCATAAAGGCGACCATACTTGATGTTGAACTTGCTCATCACCTCTGCCATTGTATAATGGGTTTTGTGAGTAACACCTTCAGGGGCTTTCTCACTGGCTGGTGTCATGCGGCACTTAGCAGTCTTATTTATGCAGCCCGTCTCCGGTTTGGCATCGGCATTCTTCTTATTCCTTTCCCTTTTGTCATTATTAAAAGGAAGGGAAGAAGAAGGTAGCACGACATTACAACCTTGCCCTTGGGCAAAGTCTGTGAGTTCCTGTAGGCTTATGCGTGTCATCCTCTTGCCGAGGTTGACGGCTTTCAGTCTGCCGGAGGCAATAAGCAATCGCACCATCTTAGTGCTGACAGAGATGGCGATGGAGGCATCCTTCACGGACAGAAGGATGTTGGGAATTAGTGAAGTTTGATTCTTGCCCATATCAAGTAATTTTGTCAATTTCTGCCGTTTTTAGGGGGATGGTCCCTGACGGAAACCAATTAAGCGGATTTAAGGGGAAATAAGGTGATTTAAGGGAACACCCTACGAACCCTCTGTTCATCCACCCGAGGTACAATGGCGGTACAAAATTACTCTAATCGGGGCAAAAGCGCAATAGGCAAAGAATAAGATTAGTTAAGCGGAGTTAATTGTAAGACAGCATTTTACGCGATTTGATTTAAGGTTTGTTTCGGTCTGTTTTGACCTAATAAAATCGGTGAAGGATATGAAGGCTATTGAAAGAGTTGTATTTGCGGCGTTGGGTTTCCTGTGCCTGGCATTTGCCGCATGCACAAAAGTAGAAACAGATTCCTATTCAGACTATGCCTGGACGGGCGAATACCCCATCAAAACGCAGAACG
>JBGUQW010000088.1:0-2100 GCA_045131435.1 Prevotella sp. | reverse complement strand
GATGATTTGGTACAATACGGATAGCAATGAGGAACTTGCAAGGTTTAAGAAGATAAAATGATGAAACAGATTAAAATAATTGCATTTATTCTTATGCTTCTTCCACTTGCTGCATCGGCACAGGAAGAGCTCATCGACACAGTGATCCCAAAGTTCCTTTCCAACGGCTATTTCTTCCGCGAAATGCCTCAGTTGCCCGACGGAGAGAAAACCATGTCGCGACTGAAGGACAAGGAGGGCAACAGCGTCATCGTCATCAACGTCAACGCCACACTGCCTAAGTCCGTCATTCGCAAGGCCATCCCTCGCGAACAAGTTCACAACGCCGACCAGTTTCTGAATGGCCTGAACATGATGGCCACGGTGACCTCGCTGACACAGGCTGGTGTGAAGGCCGACGGCACATGGTATTCGCCCAAGGAGGGCGAGCCGTTCCCGGAGTTCTCGGAAAAGGATATGGACGGACGCACATGGACGAACGACAGCGTGAAGGGTCGCGTCATGGTGATTAACCTATGGTACTCTGGCTGCGGCCCCTGCCGTGCCGAAATGCCCATCCTCTCGGAGTGGAAGGAGCAATTGCCTGATGTCATGTTCTTCTCCGCCACATACCACGATGCCGAGACGGCCAAGCGCATTACCGACAAACACCACTTCACATGGACGCACCTCGTCGAGGCCAAAGACATGATGGCATGGATTGGCTATGAGGGTTTCCCCCTCACCATTGTCGTCGACAAGAAGGGCATCGTCCGCCACGCCGTCCACGGCACCAACGAGACGAAACGCGAGGAACTGTTATCGAAGATTAAGGAGGCCGAAGCAGAATAGCGATCTTCAATGAATAATACCCTACACCAATTCTACACCGACAAGGTGGCGGCACTGACAGCCGAGATTGCCGAATTGAAACGACATAACACGACATTCGTGTTGGCAGAGCTTGCGGCTTTCGTGGCTATGCTTGCCAGCCTCGTGGCTTATACTTTGACTAGTATCGGTGTCCTGTTTATCATTCTCGCCGTGATTTCCTTCGCCGTTTATTACTTCATCCGTCAGGTGGATGCGGGGAAAAACTACAAGGCTGATGAATGTGAGCGGCTGCTGAAAGTGTATGAAAACGAACTCTCCTACCTGAATGGCGACTTCTCCGGTTTCGATGCTGGAGAGAAGTACATTGACCCGCGTCACCCGTTTACGTTCGATATGGACATCTTCGGCCCCGAGTCGCTCTTCAATCGCATAAACAGGACTGTCACTACAGGCGGTAGCGATTATTTGGCTACCGTTCTTTCCCAGACAGAAGCGCCATCGGCAGAGAGCATAGTCCGCCGTCGCGAAGCCATCGCAGAACTGGCGGAACGGGAAAGCCTGCGCTCCACCTTTTTGATGCAAGGCAGAGGGCGGCATATCAACACCGATGCCATCTTGGAGGCACTGCGTGAAGTGCGGGAGGCTGACATTTCCCATCTCGCACTCAGCCGTACTTCTCTTGTTTTGGCCATTCTGAGCATAGTCGTGTTCTATGGTCTGCTGATAGGGGCTGTGTTTGGCCCACTGACTGGCTCTTGGCCGATGCTGTGGCTGCTCGTTCAGGTATCAACGGCCTACCTGTTCTTCGGTCGGACTCTGAAAAAGGTTAATGGTTCCATCAATGTCATCCTGCCACGATTAGGCACATACGTCAGCATGATTATGCTCATCGTGGAGTCTGATTTGGAAAGCCGTGAGGCACGGGAAATCATTGGTCGGCTTTCAGACAACCGACAATGTGCCACCAAGTCTTTCCGGCAGTTGAAGAGCATCCTGAACGACCTCGACCAGCGCAACGAAGTGTGGGTACCCATATCGAACGCGCTCTATCTGGCCGACTATTTCATTGTGCGTCGCTTCCTAAAATGGCAACAGCTATATATGCCCTGCATTGAAGACTGGATTCTGGCGGTGAGTCATTTCGATGCGCTCGTGTCGATGGCCACGTTCCGTTACAACGAACCAGCGGGGACAAATGCAGAGATTATCGAGACCGATGCTATAGTCTATTCTGCCCAAGGGCTTTATCATCCGTTCCTCGGCGAAAGGGCCGTGCGCAATGACTTC
>JBGUQW010000087.1:0-8439 GCA_045131435.1 Prevotella sp. | reverse complement strand
CTCTATAGCTTTTATGCCAGTGCCTACAATACCTATGAAGAGGATATCCCTAAACAGGAGTGGACTATCCATGCAGATTCCGTGATGACGATCTTAGGTATGGAATGTCATAAAGCCACGACTAAGTTCAGAGGCCGTGTTTGGGAGGTATGGTTTACTGAAAAAATCCCAATCAGCCTTGGCCCATGGAAATTGGGAGGTTTGCCTGGCTTGATTCTCAAAGCAACGGCGGACCATGACTTCATCAAGTTTACTGCTATTAGCATCAAGAACGAAAGCATCAACCCTGTTACATTTTATAATTGGGGCGATGAGAAATTCTATCACATGACAAGGGAGAAATTCCTAAAGTACAAGAATCGCCCACGGACAATTCCTTATACAGAGAAAGTCGTTCAAGCAAAACCTTATATTGAATTAGAAAAATGAAACAGATATTGATTGTATTTTTATGGATGCTTTCTCTTAGGGGGTTGGCACAAGAAACTCATGTTATTGAGCCTTCAATCTTGGAAATCACGTATAATGTAACTCACGGAAAAGACAAGGACATATATGCCCTTCGTTGCGGGAAGAATGTTAGCCAGTATTTCAGCAAAGCCAGTTACAGAAACGATTCACTACGTGCATCACCAGATATAAATATAAGTACTATTCCACTCTATGAATCATTAGAAGCGATCAAAAATCGTAACGACCCCAGCAAACAACTGCCAAGTTCTCCTGGTCATAACGATTACATGTATAAGAATCTGTCGGCAGGTAAGGTGTCGGTTTATACCAGTGTATTTGGCAGTAAATATGTCATTGAGGAAGAAACTCCCACTATGGATTGGGAAATCTATGAGGATTCTGTGCAAACAATTATCGGATATGAGTGCCATAAGGCCAAAACAAAGTTCCGGGGCAGGGAGTGGACGGTTTGGTATGCTGGCGATATCCCTGTGAGCCTCGGCCCATGGAAGCTGAACGGCCTGCCAGGATTAATATTGCGGGCAGAATGTAAGGACTATATAATCATCACAGCCAGCAGCATTATGACAAGTAATCTGTCGCCCGTCACTTTCTATAACTTTGCTGAATATAAGTATGAACCCTTGGAGCGATTGAAATATCTGAAGATAAAGACTAATCCTAACTCCTATCCTGCAAACACAATCATAATCCCACCAATGGAACTGGAATGAAGCGATGCCTTATAATTCTGTTATGCTGTTTCTTTCCGCTCTTGACCTTGGCGCAGATGCGGATAATGGGAACGGTCACCGACAAAAAAGGTGATCCGTTGACTGGTGCCATTATCCAAGTGCGCAGCAATGGCACGAATAAGATGCTACGCTTTGGAAAGACCGACAGCAAAGGCTCGTTCTCCATTGAAACAAATGCCGATAGTTATCTGGAAGTCTCGATGCTTGGATTTAAGAAACAGCGCATTGATAATTTGTCAAACGAGAAACCGTTGAGAATAGTGATGCAGGAGGAAAACATAATATTGAAAGAGGTGACCGTCAAGGCAAGTAAGGTGCGTGAGCATGGCGACACGCTGACATACAATGTGGCGACCTTTGCCGACCAGAACGACCGCAACATCGGCGACGTACTCGCCCGTATCCCTGGCTTCGAGGTGAACAAGCAAAACGGACAGATCAAGTATGAGGGTAAGCCCATCAGCAAGTTCTATATCGAGGGACTGGATATGCTGGGTGACAAATACGGCATAGCCACCAACTCACTGCCACAGGTGGATGTAGGCTCCGTGCAGGTGATGAGAAACCATCAGCCCATCCGAGTATTGGAGGACTTCACCTATACCGATGAGGCAGCAGTGAACATCCGCATGAAGGAGGGGGCCAAGAGCCATTGGGTGACATCGTTCAACGGCGGGGCAGGCATCAGCAGCCATACAGGGTTATGGAAATTCGAGGGCTTTGGCTTGCGGTTGAGGTCCGACTTCCAGACCATGCTCACCTACAAGACCAACAACACGGGGCAGGACATCAGCAAGGAAACCACGAGTCTTTTCAACTTCGACGACTTGGAAAGCCGTGGTGACTATATCCAACTGTCACCGCCTACGACACCCAACCTTGCCGAAAGCCGTACCCTGTTCAATCGCAGTCATGCCGTCACGCTCAACACACTGAAACGGTTTAATGAGTCGTCTCAGATGAACGTACAGGTGATCTACAACAACAACCGCGAGACGGCAGAGGGCGAAAGGCGCACGGAGTATTTCCTGCCAGACGGGAATCGCATCATCGACAACCGAAAGGACTATCTGCAAAAGGATAACGAACTATACGCACTGGTGAAGTATGAGCGCAACAGCACTAACCAATATCTGAAGAACTCGCTGTCGGGCGATCTCACATGGAGCCGCCAGTGGCTTAATGAAAGGCAACGGGTAGGCGCGTCAGCGGGAATGACGGGAACAAGTAGCCACAACCAGTTTGCCCGTAAGCCCGAATACGACATCAAGGACAATCTGTATATCATCCGCAAGTACGGCAATCGCCTTGTGTCGTTCTATTCCAATAACCGCATCATCAGCCGTCCGCAGTCGCTATCAGTTGACACACTCTATCAGTATGTCAGCAGTCAGCGATACAGCACCGACACCTACGCTATGGGTGGCATTAAACTCGGACGTTTCAGCCTCTCACTGAAAGCGGGTGTGAACGCTGCCTTGCATCGTCTGGAGTCGGACTTAACAGGACTTCTCGACACTACTGGACTGTTGGCAGATAACAGTCGCTTCTCATTTGCTCGTCTATATGTGCAGCCCAATCTGACCTACAAGACGCGTGATATCAATGTGGAACTCAGCCCCACAACGGAATACCTTTACGAGAAATACAGCCACGACAACGGTCATCACCAGATGCTCTTTTCACCAGACCTCAGTGTAAAGTGGTACGTCACGCCCCGTCTGCGCCTTTCGATGGGTGGTTCTGCCTCTGTGGAGCCTTTGGATGCCAGTAGGTTCTACCGTTCACTGATCTTGCAGGACTTCCAGTATATCAACCGAGGCTATGCGGGCTATCGGCACAGCTATACGCAGGCCATCCGTGGCGGCATCAATTATAGCGATGCGCTGAAGGCCCTGCACACCATCTTGACCGTATCGCGTAGTTTCAGCACCTCGCCCTATACACCGACACGCCAGTTCGTGGGCGATTATATTATTCTCTCTGCTGTTGAACAGGAAAGTAAGTCGGACTCTTGGCAAGCCAACCTGATAGCCAGCAAGGGCATCAACCTCTGGAATGGCGTTGTCAATCTCCGTGCCTTGTATCTTAACAGCGATGCCTCAATGCTTCAAAACGGGATAATGACCGACTACAACAGTCAGATGCTCAACGTCCGCGCAGGTCTCGACTTCTCTTTTTGGAAGGATATGCATCTGCGCTATGGCCTCACGTTCAATCAGAGCCGCATGCAAATCCAGTCGATGGATTATTCGCTGAAAACTGACGGCTGGAAGCAAGACCTCTTCATCATCATTCCTGTAAGCCCGTTCACTATCGACCTCCGAGGCGAGTATTACCGCAACGAGATTACCAGCGGAAATTACAAAGACTTCTTTCAGGCTGACATCAAAGCCAGTTACAAGTCAAAGCGTCTTGATTTCACTCTCTCGCTCAACAATCTGCTGAACCGTGACACCTATTCATACGTCATCACCAGCGACCTCACCAGCAGCACCTCCACCAACCGCATCCGTGGACGAGAGCTATTACTCACAGCATATTATAAACTCTAAAACGATGTCTCAGATGAAAAATAGGCACTATCAGGCAAATGTCAGACAAATGTCAGGAAGAAAATTCGTTTGTCAGACATAAATGACAGTACCTTTGCACTCGCTAATGTTAAAAGTTGAACGGTTTGCATCGTTGTGTGTATACAATAATAAGTAAAACATCATATTAAAATGAAAAGACTGATTCTATATTCAATGGTTTGCTTTATAGCCACAGTAACACAAGCACAGAACGACAGCATCAAGACTGAGACGCTGCAGGAGGTAACCGTACAGGGCTCGAAAGTTGTGCAACGGGTGGACGGACAGACCATCTATCCCACACGTCAACAACTGGAGAGTTCAACGAACGGCTATTCACTGTTGTCGAAACTGACGTTGCCCCATCTGCGTATCGACCCAGTAATGCATACCGTTACGGCTCTTTCCAATCTCGGTAGTGTACAAGTACGCATCAACGATATGGTGGCTTCAAAGGAGGACTTGCTTTCACTTGACATGAAGGCCGTACAGCATATCGACTACATCGATAATCCAGGAGTCAGATATGGTGATGGTATCGCCTATGTCATCAATATCATCGTGAAGAAACCCGTCAGCGGCTACGACATTGGGGCAGACCTGACAAATACGCTCACAGCCGTGAATGGCGATGAGACTGTCTATGGAAAATTCAACTATGGTAAGAGCGAGTTCGAAGTGAACTACTCGCTGGGCTATCAGAATTTCAAGGGAACAGAATATGAAGAAAAAGCGTCATATGAATTGGAGTCAGGTACGGAGTACAATGTCTTACGCCAACAGTTAGAGGGACAGAATAAGAGTCTCGACCACAAAATCCAACTGACCTATAGCCTGAGCGACTCGAACTATGTGTTTCAGTCGAAACTCTCAGCCCATCGAGACATTCAGCCCGATAGGTTGTGGACTAAGTTTGAGAACTATGAAGACCATTCCTCGTCCCGTACCTCATCGCCTGTACTCGACCTCTATTTCCATCAAGACTTCAAGCGTCACCAGTCACTTACTGCCAATGCCGTGGGAACGTATATCCATACCGACAGCCATGCAGAGCATAACGAAGGTGGCAGTTATGCTTACGATGTGACAGGTAAGACGTATTCACTCTGGACGGAGGCCATCTATGAGAACCGTCTGAAACCATTCACGCTATCCTTGGGTACCCAATATGGACAGAAATATATCAATAATGAGTATTCGGGTGATGCCGTTGCTTCCAACTCTATGCGTTCATCAATGTTTTATTTCTTCGGACAGTTGAAAGGACGCTTGGGCAAACTTGGCTATATGGGAGGCTTGGGCGTAAGCACACGCTACTATCGACAAGCAGAATGGAATGACCGTTTTCTGCTGTTCCGTCCTAAGATGACGCTTGCATATCCGTTGGCCAGGAACCTGAAGATGAAGTACGACTTTGAAATATCGCAGCACGTATCGCAGATTGCACTTGTCAGCGACGTGTCTGTCAAACAGAATGCGATGGAGACACTGGTCGGTAATCCAGATATTTCTCCAAACCGCGTTACTTCGCATGATCTTCGTTTGACTTATTCCGCGCCAAAAATCATGAGCGAGTTGCAAGGCTATTGGCGACTGAATGCCAATTGCAACATGGAGAAATACACCCGTAAGGACGGACATTTCTATCAGACACAGACCAACGCCGGCAACGAGTGCAGTTTCTTCTTTATCCAAAGTTACAACCGCTGGGAGGCTATACCAGAGCATCTTTTCATCACCCTCTATGGTGGCATCTACCGTTTTTTCAACTTTACGGATGACTATCGTCATACCTATACGGCATTTAATGGCGGTGCCAGTGTAGAAGCCTACCTCGGAAAGTGGACGCTGACCGCATACGCGGATAATGGTTGGAACTTTATGGAGGGTGAGCATCGTGGCCATCAGCCTGCCGCATGGTATCTCACGGCTTCTTATCAGATGAAGAATGTAACCTTATCCCTCTATGCTCAACATCCCTTCTGCGCTCGTCCGCTCACTCACAAAACAGAAGTGCTCAGCCGTTACATCCACAAAAAGGCGTCACAACACAGCCGCGATTTTGGCAATATGCTAACACTCAATCTTACGTGGCATCTCTCGTCTGGTCGTAAATATCGCGATATCCAGCGTACGATGAACCATCGGGATACAGAAACAGGAATCTTACTAAGCAAATGAGAAAGGCCATCTTCATATTTATCGCCATCGTTCTCGTGGCTGCCAGCATCGACTGGATCCGTTCGTGCAGCGGCTTGAAGTCCCACAAGGAGGTCTTTGGGCGGGAACTCACTTACGCCGACATGTACGAGTACAAGGATGCGGACTACGATTACGTCGTCCGCGTCCCGTCGTTCTTCACCGCCCAACCCGATTCCCTTCAGGATGAGAAGGGCCGCATGCGCTTCGAGTATGGCGACCAGTGGATCACCGTTGTCATCGAGAGTCATGTGATGCACAACAACGGCCAGTCGCTAAAGGACGGTATGGACTCGCTGGCACAAGTATTGAAAGCCACAGACAGCAAACTTGGCAGCAATTATTTCATCCTCTCTGGTCCGCAGTACGAAAACGGCAGTCTTATCGAAGGCTACAGCTATTATTCGAAGGTCATGACCAATCACAAACTCTGGTTTGTCTATACGATGGTCTATCCCGACGACTACAAGGACATCCTAGCCCGTCTGTTCAAGGAAATCGATGACTGGCAGATATGGGAGCGCCCCCGTCCACAACTGAAGCAGGGCGAGAGTCAAACGCCAAAAGCGGTATCAGAATAAATTACTATGGTTAATTTCATCCAAATTGTTCATTTGTTGCCGAAAAACAACAAATACTCTAAAAATAGTTTTAGATTTACAACTTTATCATTCTTTTATGGACTTTAATGATGGCATATTTGCGCTTTTTTTCGTATCTTTGCCCTAAAAAATGTATTTAGGATAATGAATGTGAAGATATTGCATAAAATATTCCTGCTCCTGCTGTTGGCGACATTCATGCTGACATCTTGCCACGATGACGACGAGCCGATTGATGAACCAACGGAGCAGACTGTTATCTTCTTTATGCCGTGGTCAACGAACATGACGCCGTACTTTGAGCAGAACATTGTGGACTTCGAGACTGCCATTAAGGGTGGACTACTGAAGAACGAGCGCGTCATCGTCTGTATTTCCTCGACCACGAGTCGGGCGAATGTGATAGAACTACGGCAAGAACAGAACCGATGCGTTCGCGACACGCTAATGTTCTACAACCAGCCCGACTTCACGCAGTGCGAGGACATCACGACGATGCTCAACGATGTGCGGACCATCGCCCCCGCCCGCCGCTACTCGCTCATTGTGGGCTGTCACGGAATGGGCTGGCTTCCCGTCAGCACGAGCCGGGCACGGAGCCAATACCACTTCGAGCGAGATGATGTGCCGCAGACGCGGTGGTTCGGCGGTTGGACGAGCGAATATCAGATTGAGACCACGACGCTGGCCGATGCCATCAGTGACGCGGGGATGCGGATGGAGTACATCATGTTCGACGACTGCTTCATGTCGTCCGTCGAAGCCGCCTACGACCTCAAGGACGCGACCGACTACCTCATCGGCTGTCCGACGGAAATCATGATTTATGGCTTCCCCTATCACCTCTGCACCCGCGACCTTGTCGGCACCGTCGATTACGCCGCCCTCTGCCAGACCTTCTACGACTTCTACAGCCACTACACCACGCCCTGCGGCACCATCGCCGTGACAGACTGCCGCGAACTCGACGCGCTGGCCGCGATTGTGAGGGACATCAATCTGACGCAGGAATTTGACTACGCCCTGTTGTCCGATGTACAAAGGATGGACGGCTACAGTCCCCCGCTGTTCTACGACCTCGGCGACTACATCGCCCACCTCTGCACCGACCAGAACTTACTCGATGCTTTCAATCGCCAACTGGAGTTGACCGTCCCATACAAGGCGCACACCGCCCAATACTATTCCGCCAGCAACGGCTTCAACGATATTCATGCCTATTCTGGCATAACCACTTCCGCCCCAAGTCATAACACCCGCTCTGTCGGGCTGAAGGACACAAAGTGGCATCAAGCGACGTACTAATCTTTTTCAATGATTTAGAAGATTTAACGCCCGACGATGCAGGATTTCCCAACAATTCGCGTTTATATAGACAGGAACATTAACAACAAACAATATCGAAATGAAAATGATGAAACTTTGGAGAAACATCCTCGTGATGACCGCTGCCATACTCTCCATCGCCTCTTGCAGCAGTGACGATGATACCGATGTCTACGAAGCGGCAGAACTTAGTGGCATGTGGCAAAAAGTGTATGACGAAGGCATTGCCGATGCTGGTATCGCGCAGTACACATTCCATCCACAGTCAGCCAATAACGGCACCGTTGAGATATTCACCTCCGACTGGGCATCAGGCGACACTACCGTATATCGTATCTACACAGTAACGGATGCTGGACATCTGCATATATCTCCCAAACCCGATGACACCTCAGTTGCCCTCACCGTGGATTGCGACATCCGCCGCCTCACCAGCACACAGATGATTTGGTACAATACGGATAGCAATGAGGAACTTGCAAGGTTTAAGAAGATAAAATGATGAAACAGATTAAAATAATTGCATTT
>JBGUQW010000086.1:0-1529 GCA_045131435.1 Prevotella sp. | reverse complement strand
CAACGCGACGAACAGGAACATGAGCAGAAAAGATCTCAGGAATAGGCCAAAATAGGACGAATTCATGTAATCTCAGTAAAATGCACTCTCTTTGCAACTGGGTTGCAGAAAATAATTCGTACCTTTGCGGCGTGATTAGGAATCACACCGCGAAAAAATTTTGAGAAACCAGTTATGAGAAGGAAACTGTACATATATCCGCTGATGATAGCAGTACTGATGGTGTTGCTGTCGACGATGGTGATGCATCACCATCACAGAGGGGTGATATGTACGGTGGTTGAGATTTGTCAGATAGATGGCCATGCTAACGACCGTCACACGAATCATCATGAGAGTGATTCCGAGAATGATGCGTGCAATATTCAACAGTTGCACCAGTTTGTCGTTAAGTCAACTACGGACAATACGTTCTCATCCTCCAAGCTTCTGCTGGCAGCCATTCTGCCACAGGATTATGTAGTAACAACAACCAACACAGCGCAACCATTTGCCGACTCAAAGCCTTGTGGTTATGGGCAGCTATTATGTTACGCGATTCACAGAAGAGGTCCCCCCTGCAATGTTATAGAATAATAGTAAGCTTTATTTTATAACTTAATTGCAGAAACATGATCAACAGAATCATTTACTATTCTATTCACCACAAATTCGTGGTGCTATTACTGCTGGCAGCGATTGTGGGCGGCGGGCTGTACAGCATGAGAAACATCAACGTGGACTCGACACCCGACATCACCGACAATCAGGTGCAGGTGATCACGTCGGCGCCCAACCTGTCGACACTAGACATCGAGCAGTTTGTGACCTACCCCGTAGAACTGGCGATGGCCAACCTGCCAGGCGTGGAGGACATACGCTCGGTGTCGCGATTCGGACTGTCGGTGGTGACGGTGGTGTTTCGCGAGGACATGGGCACCTATCTGCCGCGACAGCTAGTGAAGGAGAAGCTGGACGAGGTGGAGGAACAGATACCCGAGGGCTTCGGCAAGCCGGAGATGGGGCCTATCACGACGGGCCTGGGCGAGATTTTCCAATACACGTTGCAACCGCGCGACACGTCGAGATATTCGCCGCAGGAGCTGCGCACGATGCAGGACTGGGTGGTGAGGCGACAGCTGTCGATGATACCCGGCGTGGTGGAGGTAAACTCCTTCGGTGGCAGCATCAAGCAGTATGAGATAGCGCTGAGCAGCGAGCAGTTGAATGCCCGTCGCGTGACGATGCAGGAGGTGTTTGACGCGCTGAGCAAGAACAACGTGAACACGGGCGGCGCCTATATCGAGAAGGACCACATGGCCAGTTTCATACGCGGCGAGGGACTGGTGAAGAGCATCGACGACATCAAGCGGATAGTGGTGAAGCACGAGGGCGGCGTGCCTGTGCTCATCAGCGATGTGGCCGAGGACGTGCGCTTCGGCCATCAGGTGCGCTACGGCGCCTTCACACAGGACGGTCACGAGGCCGTGGGCGGCATGATACTGATGCTGAAGGGTGCCAACAGCGACAAGGTGGTGACGGCTGTGAAG
>JBGUQW010000085.1:0-12967 GCA_045131435.1 Prevotella sp. | reverse complement strand
ACGAACCTGAAGATCCCGACCGAGCCTTGTAAGGGTGAGAAAGCGATGATCTTCACCTACAACAAGAAGCCCAGTGAGGCAACTTCGGAATACTGGGCTCTGGATGATGAGACCGTGACAGGCACGACGCTGAGCGATGGGGATTATTGCTACAGGAATGTGGATGTATCCGCATTGAGCGTAGGTACGCACAAACTGCGCGTATGGGTGGAAAACGTTACTACCAACTGCGAGAGCGACCCTGTAGAGATCGAGTTCACCATTCATCCGCTGCCTGAGATTACTCTGCTAAAGGATACAGCATGTTGTGCAGGCGATGCGACAGTCATGGTGCGCTACGAATCGACCAATGCGAATAGTTACACCTATACCTTGACACCGGGTACCGGTTCGGGTTCCGGCAGTATGGGGGCAAACGGTTACATTGAGGTGAACACCGCCGGTCTTGCAGCCGGCACGTACACGCTGACCGTGACCGCCCAGTCGGAGCATGGCTGTACTATTGCTACGCCAAAGACGGCAACGATAACGATCAACACCGTGCCGTCGATCAAGCTTAGCACGGTTGATGATTTCTGCGAAGGCACCGGTTCGGTGACCATCAACTATACTGCTCTGACTGCCGCTACGGCATTCGACTATATCGTTAAGAGCGGCACAACAACCATTGATTCCGGCGAGAAGACCGGCATGGCTGCCAACGGCACATTCACAATCAATCCGTCAAGTTGGGAGCCGGGTGATTATACCATCGAGTTGATTGCCAAGGCTAACGGTTGTGGCAGTCAGGGTGATGACCAAATGAAGTTTTTCACGATCAACCCGCTGCCGACCATCAGTGCAGACGAAACGGCAGTGACGCTATGCGAGAAGAATGACGATGCGGTATTCACGTTCACCACCAAGCACGCCGATACCTATAGCTACTGGCTGAGTGGCAGCGGTGCACCGACGTTTGCAGCAACGGATCAGACTGTTCCTGCGGGAGGCGTGGTAACCATCACATGGCCTAAGGATGTACAGAAAGATGGCAACTTTACGCTGAACGTTACCGCCAAGAACGCTTGTGCTACCACGACGGCTGCTACCACGACGCTCAAGGTCAACAACAAGCCCGAGATTATTTCGTTCTCAATTGACAGCCGTTGTCTGACATCCGATAACACGGTCGGGTACGACTTTGTATATGAGGTGTCGGCAGATGCTTCAAGGTATGACTTGCATGTATGGTCTGCAGACTTCAAGTCGTCACACGGTGGTGATGGTAACTTTGGGCTTCCCACATCGGGCACCGGCACGATTCACAAGTCATACTATTTGTGGGGCTCTCCCCTCATGGCTGGTGACTACAAGGCAGTGCTGAAGGTGCGCAACGATGCCCATTGCGAGAGTGATAGTGTGGTTGCTTCGTTCTCGGTATATCCGAAACCGACCTTGCCGACAGTAGTTGTGCCGGACGTATGTCAAGGAAAAAGCACGACGGAGAAAATCGTGTTCACTCACACCTACGGTTCGGCATACGAATATTGGATCAAAGGCACAGATAAGCATGGTACAGGCAGTGTGACCGACGCAACGAGCGGTGAGTTGCATGCCAATATAATCGATGTGCCGTCAGGCGAGCATACGTTGCGCCTGATCGTGAAGTCAGAAAACGGCTGCGCGAGCGATACGGTAGAGAGGAACTTCACCATCCACCCATGGCCAACGTGGAAGTGGATATCTACCGAGTCGAGCATCAGTGCTCCATATCCGATGGGTAATGTGTCACTCAAGTTCAAGAATACGAACGGTACTATTGCCTCCGGTGATTGGAATCTCGTAACAGAGGCTACAGTGAACGGCGGTAGTTTTGGTCCTGACAAATATGTTATCAGTGGCACTATCCCGACCGATTCGCTGAAGGCTGTAACAGGTCAGGATGACGGTTCGTTCACGATAGATTTTACGGGTGTTACCCCCGGCAGGTATCTGATATCGGCACGCGTAGCCACGGTTGATGGTTGCGAGTACACTATCCCCGGCTTGTGGATTACGATATATAACCCGACCAGTATAACGATTAATCATATAGACAGCATCTGCAAGGGTGAGACTCCTGTAGCCATAACCATCAACACCACGTATGCTGACACGTATTCGTACACTGTAAAGGATGGTAACGGCAATACGGTAACCACAGGCAGTGGCACAACGACCAACAGCAACGCCACTTCGGTCGCCAAGTCGTTTGACTTGACAACTGATACATGGGAGGCAGGTACGTACACGATTACCATATCGGCAACGAACAGTGTGACCCATGCTACCTGCGACGGCAATGCTACGTTCACCATCAACCCGATACCCGAACTGACATTCACCACCCCTGCTGCCATCTGTGAGAACGAGGTGGGCAGTGTGAATGTGGCGTTCTCCAACAGCAATGCCAAGACAATCAAGTATCACGTAGATAAATTACTGCCGACACCTACAGCAGATATCATAGCTGAGCAGCAGATAAGCGCTAACGGCACTATAGCACTCGCCACCACCGGTTGGGCGGATGGTACGTATCGTATATTCGCTACTCCGACCTCGCAGCATGGTTGCGTAGGAGAAGAGAAGTTTACCGACCTCGTGGTCAACAACCAGCCGGAGGCTGCCATCACTGCTATGCCGACCGATGTTTGCTTCAGTGACGCCTATCTGAATGTGACATACACCGCGTCCACAGACGCGCGTGCGTACGCGTTCCGTATATTGAATGCTGCAACCGATCAGCCTATATCGGGTTATGCCGGTAACGGAACGATACAAGCTCCGTATGGTGGCGGTTCGTATGCCGTGGATGTACATAGCTTGCCTGTCGGCACGTACAAGATGGAACTCAAGACGCAGACCGAGCCCGGTTGCTGGAGTGAGGCAAGCCTGCAGCCGTTCACTGTTCGCGCCAAACCGGGAGCGACCATCAGTAAGATGGAGAGCGTTTGCGAAGGCACGGCAACAGCAACGGCAGAGTACACAACCACTAATGCAACGACCTATTACTACACAGTAAAGGGTACAAGCATTGAGGGAACCGGCACAACCACCGGCAGCGGTACGATATCCGTAGATGTATCAACGCTGGCTGCGGCTAATTCGCCATATACCTTGCAACTCGTATCCAAGTCAACGTATTGCGAGAGTGATACGACAGAGAAAGCGTTTGCAATATGGCCTATACCTGTAGTGACTATCACCTCGATCAACGATGTATGCTTCGGTGATGTGACCACGACGGTTACCTATAGTCCGGATGCCAATGTCAGCAGTTGTACTTATACGCTGAAGCAAGGTACAACAGTGCTGCTGGCAGACCAGCCTGTAACGCTCAATCCTGCACGTACGTTCACCATCAATACGAGTGCGTTGGCAGCAGAGACCTATACCGTAGAACTCACTCCGCGCTCGTCACACACCTGCACGGGAGCGATGGTAAGTACGACGTTCAAGGTTAATCCGCTGCCTACACTGGGTGATATCACTCTTGACGCTGCAGCAGTATG
The DNA here is from genome assembly GCA_045131435.1 of Prevotella sp. Lineage (GTDB taxonomy): Bacteria > Bacteroidota > Bacteroidia > Bacteroidales > Bacteroidaceae > Prevotella. Next base: position 9,437 of record JBGUQW010000085.1, on the reverse strand, counting down.
CGAAGGCACAGCCGCAATGGGCGCAACGTTTGCCCATACAGGTGCTACATCGTATGCATGGGAGTTGCGTCAGCAAGGTTCGACCACTGTGCTGCGTAGCGGCAATGCAACGGGTCTGGTAGATGCGACCAGTGCTATCAGCATTGATCTGCTTGCTCCTTCAGCCCTGGAGGCAGGCAAGACATACGACTTGAAGGTAGTAGTCAAGAACGATGCAACGGATTGCGAGCAGACAAAGACTGCTTCGTTCGTCATCCGCAAGAACCCTGTAGTGACCCTCTCGCCGGAAGGAACGCATATCTGCCAGCCTGTAACTGAGTTTAAGTTCAGTTACACGAATGAGGATAACCGTGCTACGGTCTTCCACTATCAAGTACTCAAGGGTACGGATGTGATCGTACCGATGGCAGACAAGATGGATATAGGTGCATCGGGCAATTGGACATTGCCGTTCGGTGCAGAACTGTTACAGGGTGAATACAAGATCCATGTAACACCAGCCAATGCCAACTGTATAGGCGAAGAGAAGATCCTGACCTTCCACGTGGATACCGTTATGCCGAGTGTAACCAACGCAACTATCTGCTACGGTGAGACGTTTGATTGGGTAGTGATCGGTTGTGACGGTATAACGCCTGACACGTTGATGCGAGGCTTGACAGCCACTACGCATCAGTTGGATACCTTGTTCTGCGAAGGTGAGTGCGTCAAGGTATATGAACTTAACTTGACTGCTTATCCCGAGAACTTGATATCCGAGGAGCAATACACGCTCTGCGCGGGTGAAACGTATGCTTGGCACGGTCAATCGATAAGCAAAGCCGGTACGTACGAGGCGTTCGAGCCCGGTGGCGCTAACGGTTGCGATAAGGTTTACCGTATCGTAGTTGACCAGATAGTGCCAGAACAGAAGAGCGCCAGCCAGACTGTTTGCTACGGCGAGCCGGTGATTTTCAACGGAAAGACGTACACCAACCTGCCTGTAGGACCGCAAACTCTGCTGGATACCATCAAGTCGGCAGGCGATTGCGACTCCGTATATCTGAAGTTGAACCTGACGGTAGGTCAGCGCTACTATGACTCGATTGTTGTAACCGAATGCGACAAGTATGTATGGGCTGTTAACGGCAATACGTATAACCACTCGGGCATCTACCGCGAGGAGATGGCTACGGTTGACGGTTGTGATTCAGTATGTGTACTGAACCTGACTATTAACCCGAGTTACGAGTTCAATGAGACCTACGATATACTGAACACGCAGTTGCCGTTTACGGTACATGAGTTCACCTATACTGCAGCCGGTACGTATGACCGCGAGTTTGTAAGTGTGGCAGGTTGCGACAGCATCTATCACATCACGCTTAACGTCCACGAACTGCAGTTGCCGAGGGATACGACTACGGCTGCTATCTGCGCGGGTGCAACCTATACCTGGCAGGGTAACAACTATACTGCCGGAGGCTGGTACAGCGTGACGGAGAACGATGGTGAGAACGATGTGGCAATACATGTGCTGCACCTGAATGTAAATCCGACATACAGTGACACGACGTACGTTCATTCTTGCGGAACATACAACTGGCGAGGCACGGATTACAGTGCATCGGGGATCTATCCTGTACTGTTGCCGTCGTCTTGCGGCTGCGACAGCACGGTTGTGCTCAAGTTGACTGTAGGTGCTCCGACAGCAAGTACGGTGAACGTCACCGCTTGTCAGTATGAACCGACTACTGTCGGCAACCGCACATTCGTAGCAATGGCCAATACCTCTTTCACTGAGACATTGACCAACGCCGCCGGTTGTGACTCGGTAGTGACATACAATGTAACTGTTACTCCGCGAATTTATACTTCGCCTGAGGATATGTATTCGTTCTGCAAGGGAGAATCCTACACGTGGCACGGACATACATACGACAAGCCGGGTACGTACTATGATTCGGTTGCAGATGCTAACGGTTGCACCACAATTATACATACTCTGATACTTACTCAAAAGCAGGCATATCACTTCGAGGAGGATGTAGAGGTGTCCGAGTTGGCACTGCCGTACGCCTGGGTTGGCCATAAGGCTGACACGCTGCTGCGTACGAACGGTGACTACTACGACCGTTGGACCTCGCAGGTAACCGGTTGCGACAGTATCTACCATATCCACTTCCATGTGAACTGGGTAATGCGTGATACGGTACAGAAGCAAGGCTGCGAGAGTGTAACCTGGAGCGTGAACGGACATTCGTACACATATACCGAGTCCGGTTTGTACTCCGATACGCTCTTCACCGATGCCCCTGCCAACACGCAGTACAGTGTAATACACTTCTGCGACGTGACGGTTCATCCGGCTTACCACGTTGTGGATCCTGATGTGACTGTCTGCCAGGACGAGTTGCCGTACGTATGGCGTGGACAGACATATTCTGACCTCATGGTGGGTGACAATGTGCGTTCAATCAATCCGAAGACAGTTAACGGCTGCGACTCGACATTCACCATTACGATACATGTAGTTAAGTCGTTCCGGGATGAGCAGACGTATGCTGCTTGTCCGAGCGAGTTGCCATATTTGTGGCACGGACAATTGCTTACCGTAGCCGGTGATTATACCGATGCCCATTCGTCTATCACGGGCTGCGACTCGACCTACGTGCTGCACTTCTCTGTCAAGGCGGTGACCGAGCCGGATGCAGAAAATCAGATACATTGTCAGGGCGAGCAGATCCAGTGGCACGGTTTGGACTTCGTTGCCAACGAACCGGGTGAGTATGCGTACTATGATTGGTATGTACCCAATCCCGAGTGCCCGGACTATCAGACATATCACCTGCTCAACCTTACGGTAGGCGAGGTTTATGACGTAGATAGTGCCTTGACCGAGCATGTATGTCAGGGTCAAACGTTCCTGTGGTTCAATGCCGACCGTTCGGTAACGCAAGATAATGCACACAAACTGGATGACCACACGTATGTAGAGACCTTCCATTATGAAGAGCAGACTGTTCTCGGCTGCGACTCGCTATCGGCTAATCTGACCTTGTACATGCACCTGCCGTACGAAAAGACGCTGGAAGATACGACAGTTTGCAACTCGTATGACTGGGACGGTCTGAACATCACCACGACCGGTGATTACGAAAAGGTTTATCCGTTGCACGGCTTGACTTGTGCCGACTCGGTATTGCACCGCCACTTCACGGTATTGTACAGCGAAACGGAAACCATCACCGAGGATGTATGCGACTCCTACTATTGGGATAAGACGCAACAGGATTATACCGAGAGCGGCACGTATGTACACAGCGTTCCGCAGATGGGCGGCTTGTGTGACAAGGTTTATACACTGAACCTCACCGTCCGCAAGAGTGTTCGTGATACGGTAACGATCAATAACTGGTGCCACGAGTTCACGTGGGCTGCTACGGGTACAACGTACCATACGTCAACGATAGACTCGGTTGTTTATCCGGGTGCTGCATCTACGGGTTGCGACTCTATCGCTTACCTGCGCCTGACGCTTGTAACAGATACCGTCTTCCACCTGCCTGCAGTCACAGCCTGCGAGACCTATACATGGGCTGACGGTGATGGTATGACTTACACGGGCAGCACTACTGCACGCTATGCTACGACCTCGGTTGTGACGGGTTGCGACAGTATAGTATATCTGCCTATCACAATCAATCATCCTGTAGCAGTAACGCACAACCTGGAGGGTTGCCGCACACTGACCTGGAACGATGAGACGTTCACCGTTTCGAAGACAGGATATGTTCAGGTATTTGACTGTGACTCGGTAGTGACACTGAACGTAACGATCCATCAGCCAGATACCATCCACCACGTGCTGCGCGCTTGCGAGAGTCTGACCTGGAATAATGAGACATACACCTATTCGCAGCAGGCACAGCAGGACTTCCTGTGCGACTCGGTTGTGATGCTTGATATCACGATTGACCACAACAAGGTGGAGGATGAGTACGTAACTGCATGGGATTCCTACACGTGGGAAGGTGACACCTACACCACGGAGGGATACAATGAGTACACCAAGACTCTGACGAGTGCGTGCGGTTGTGACAGCGTAGTGACCTTGCACCTGACACTCAACAGTTCGCAGAGCGACGAGGAGACTCAGCTTGCCTGCGAGTCGTTCGACTGGGCTTGGTCAGGCTTGACATATACGCTGTCAGGTGATTATGAGGTTAAGAAACGTATTGACGAAGGTCTGCCGACAGAGCGCGACTCGACACGTACGTTGCACCTCGGCATAGGTCACAAGAAGTTCAAGGCTGAGACTGTTACCGATGTATGCGATGCCTACGTATGGCACGGAACGGAGTATCTGACAAGCGGTACGTACACGTACGAGTACAATGATACCTGCGACGGTAACGTAGATACCTTGCACCTGACGTTGTACCACAAGTCCGTACCTGTTGAGCTTTATGATACTGCTTGCGACGTGCTGACCATCAACGGTAAATCGTACTTCAGCAACATTGACTTCACCGAGACGCTGCAGACTGTACACGGTTGTGACTCGGTAGTGAACTACCACCTGGTTATCCGTCATCGTCAGACGAAGAACATCAGTGCTCAGGCATGCGGCAGTTATGCATGGGAAGGCACGACGTACACCGAGTCCGGTGTATATAACAAGGTGCTGACCGGAGTTAACGGCTGTGACTCGGTAGTAACACTGACACTGAGTATCTTCCCGTCGTACAACCACGAGTTTGCGGCTGTAGGTTGCGGAGGTCATTACGTATGGGATAACCGCATCTACGATGCCGAGGGCGACTATGTATGGAACTACACCTCTGTGAGCGGTTGCGACAGTACAGTAACAATGCACTTGACAATGCCTGCTGCAGTATCGTCAACGCTGGATACGACAGTGTGCGACTACATCGACTGGAACGGCGTTCACTATACTGAAACCGGTTCGTATGAAGCCGCGTTCACATCGGCAGTGACCGGTTGTGACAGTATAGCCAAACTGCACTTGAATATAGCCGAACACCCGGCAGGTGAAGAGACTGTGGTAGAGTACACGCAGGCATACGTATGGGGCGGACAGGTTTATTACCAATCCGGTGATTACACACGTCATATCGCATTGGATGATGGCCGTTGTGACAGTATAGCTACTCTGCACCTGACGATCACCGATCCGCTGCCGTTGTCATACGAGTTCAGCGCAACGGCTTGCGATGCATATACGTGGGATAGCGAGACGTTCTACGAGTCAGGAGTTTATGTTCGTAACTTCCCGACTCTGGATGATCGCGACTCCATTGTCAAGCTGACACTTACCATCCATCATGACACGACGGTATATGTGAGCGACAAGCATTGCATACCTTACACGTGGAACGACCAGACGATTACCGAGTCGGGCGTATATACGCAGGTTCTGGAGCGTGCATCGGGTTGCGACAGTGTAGTAACGATGACGTTCATCTCATGCGAGCGGTTTGAGACCTCGTTTACCGCTGAGGCCCGTGATGTATATACCTGGGAGGGTAATACGTACACGGAGAGTGGCGAATATACCCGTCAGTTCCAGTCGCGTCAGGGTTGCGACAGCTTAGTCACGATGTATCTGACTGTAGTCAAGACAGTATATGCGACGGATAATGCTGAAGCTTGTACGCAGTATGCTTGGGCAGACAGTCTATTCACGCAAAGTACCATTCATACGCACATCTTCCCGGCGGCTACCGGTGGCGACAGCGTGGTTACGATGACGTTGATCATCCATGAGCCTGTTCGTACCGAGTTGTTCGATACGGTACGCGAGCCTGATTGCAGTAATCCCGCATACACATATCCGTTGCCGTGGGCAGGTGGCGAATCGGTACAACGTGCCGGTATATACACAACTACTCTGGCATCGGCTATCGGTTGCGATAGTATCGTAACGCTGCACCTGAGCTGGTGTGATGTTGATCCGTGCGTGGCAGAAACATCGTATCAGACCATGACAGCATGTGACTCGGTACAATACGAGGGCTTGTGGTACAAGACTACGGGTTCGTATCCGTTGCATTACACCACCGATGCGGGCTGTGACAGCGTACATGTACTGCGCGTAGAGATTCAGCCTGTAGCACGTGCGCTGATAGATACAACGGCTTGCGACAGTATGTATTGGGCTGTTACCGACAAGTGGTACTACCAGTCCGGCTATGATTACGATACGCTGGTCGGCGGTGCTGCCAACGGCTGCGACAGTATAACGGTTATGCACGTAGTGATCGGTCATGCGGGCGAAGGAACGCTGGATATAACCTCTTGCGATGCTCTGACCCTGAACGGTGAGACGTTCAAAGAGTCGGGCACTTATATCCAGCACCTGACCACGGTAACGGGTTGCGACTCGACGCTAACTATCAACCTGACGCTCAGTCCTGCGAAGGATTCGACCATTAGTGGTGTAGCTTGCGATGACACGGTTTGGAACAATGTAACCTATACCGCATCGGGCTTCTATCCGCAAGTGCTGCAGACGGCAGAGGGTTGTGACAGCGTTGTGACGCTCAACTTGATCATCTATGGCAGCAAGGATATCAACTACATTGATACGATCCATTGCGACTCGATTGTTTGGGGTCCGGATCGTGAGGGTAATGACACCGTGATCTACGATGACGGAATCTACACTCGTACGTTCCTGACGGCAGTGGGCTGCGACTCGACGGTAACGATGGATCTGCGACTGTTACGTCATGATCTTGTCATTGCACCGGATACGCAGGCTTGTGATTCGTTTGTATGGAACGAGAAGGTTTACTTCGAGTCCGGAACGTACAACGATACGCTGGTATCTTCGCGTACGGGTTGCGATAGTATAACCACGATGTTCATACAGATTGATCCGACTATCTATGTGGAGATTGAGGACAGTGTACCGCCTCCATTCTATCTCTGGCCGACGGAGAATGATACGATTTGGGAGAGCGGCGACTATGTGGATACTGTACCGTCGTTCATCACAGGTTGTGACAGTATCACTACTTTGCATCTGATCATGACTGACAGTATTATCCTTGATCCGCAAGAGCCGGTACGTGTTGATACCTTCGGCTATTGCCCGGGTGACACGATGAATTTCATCTACAACCTGCTGAAGGGCCATCCAACCAAGTACATACTGATCTTTGATACCGTGGCTCCTCGTGTGCCGGATTACTCGCGCGACTTTATGTCCGTGCTGGATACGACGTACCTTGAGAATCATGGTCAGGACAGTCTGTTCACGGTTGTTATACCAGAGTTCTGCCCGGCGGGTGTATATTGCGCTCACCTGCAGTTGTTCGACGACTTCTCCAGCAGTGAGGTTTATGACTTCTGCATCCGCGTCAACCTGAAGGGTGCTATCGTATCGATGTGGACGGATGTTATAGCGATCAACAACTTCAAGCAGGAATACTTCGGCTACCAGTGGTACAAAGACGACCAACTGTTGCCGGGTGCTACGAAGCAGTATTACTCCGACGGTGAAGACCTGAACGGCTGGTATCGCGCCAAAGTTCAGTTGGCAGACAGTTCGTGGGTATTCACTTGCGAGGAGTTCTTCGACCTGCGTACGGATTCGCTTGAACTGATTGCTTATCCGACACCTGCTCCTGTAGGTCAGCCTGTCACGATTAAGGCAATGGGTATTCTGCTTGAGAAACTGGTAGGTTCACGTCTGACGATTACAAACGTTCAGGGCGTAACGATCAAGGAGTTCACACTTGAGCAGAACCAGCGCAGCGTAGATGTCGAACTCTCAGCCGGATTGTACATCGCTACACTCGTAACCGGCGATGCAGACGACAGAGCAAGAACTGCCAATGTGAAGTTCACCGTATTCTAACAGAAGAATGCGCTAATGCAACCGATTTTTAAGGTTAATCTTAGAAACAATAAGTCAGAGAGCACCGAAACAGCACGTTTCGGTGCTCTTGTTATGAACGGGGAACTACTGTGACGAGTAAAGCCAAAGAGTCAGACAAAATTAATCCAGATTTAGGCTTCACGGGATACTATTATTTGAACTTCTCAGGATACTATTTGAACTTCACGGGATAATATACTATGTATATTATAGATACAAGTAGGATGCGATAAAGGGTCGATAAGCCATCGAAAATGGACCTATGCAGTAACAGTAATAGCGGGCGTATAGGTCAAATATTAGGCTAAAATCTCTGTAACAGATAGATATATAATGTGTTGTGTCGTTCAAGAATCTTGAGCGCAAAAATGGCAATCAATTGTGCTCTATAGGTCAGAATTTAGGCTGAAACTTGCATAATTCATTATTTTTTAGTAATTTAGCGGCGTGAACAATTACAAAAACGCCCTATGTATACTACTAAATGTCCCTTTTGTCAATCATCGCAAGTTAAGCGAAATGGTCTTAATCATGGTGTCCAACTCTACAAATGTAAGTCCTGTGGTCGACAGTTCTTGGGAGGGTATCATCGACTATCCTCCGTACAAATATGGTCAGCATATTTAGAAGGTAAGCAGACTATTGCAGAGATAGCTCAGCACCACCATGTGAGCGAATCTACCATTAAACGTTTATTACGCAAATGTACGTTCACATGGGAGCAACCTTCCTTAATAGGAAGAAGCGGATTCGTCCATCTCGATGCAACCTATTGGGGACGTAATTGGGGCATTGTATTGGCAATAGATGAGGCAACCGGTGATGTCTTATATCTGGCTTTCATCAAGCATGAGACGACACAAGCCTTTGTTGATGCAATAGCAACTATAGTAACTGCCGGATATGCCATTAAAGGAATCATTATCGATGGTAAGATAGAACTATTTTCTGCCTTCTCTGACTACTCTATACAGATGTGCCAATTCCATATGATACAAATAGTTAAGCGTTATCTAACTAAGAATCCAAAGATGAATGCATCCAAGGAACTGATGTTATTATGTCGATATATGATTAAGAGTCGCGAAACTGACTTTGTTAAGGATTATGAGGCATGGAAAGTACGCTGGTACGACTTTCTGAACAAGCGTACAACGCATAAAGATGGTAAAACATATTACTTACATCGACGCGTACGCACATTAGTACATAGTATTGACTTTTACCTACCGTACTTATTTACATTCCAAAAGCATGAATGCGCTGGAATGCCTAATACTAATAATAAGATAGAAGGCACATTTACGGATCTAAAGAAGAATCTTAATAATCATAGTGGACTCACGATCGATCATAGACGACAATTTATCATAGCATACTTTCTGATGAGGCAGAAAGTACCCACTAATTAACCTTCGTTTGAGGATCGCGTAGTATGCGGTTTGGGGAACCGCGTAAATGACTTTTAAATTATACTGACTACCTGCCTAATTTTTGACCTATTGACGATTATATACCTATAAACAGCCTAAAAAATGACCTATAGACC
>JBGUQW010000084.1:0-3236 GCA_045131435.1 Prevotella sp. | reverse complement strand
TAACGTGAGTTCGACCAAATTGCTGAAACAGCCTGCAAGGCTAACAAGCTAATAGCCTAGGGCATCGCCCTAGGTACATTGAAGTTTGTCAATTTCGCCCTGTAGGGGCAAAAGCATCTTTATGTTAGGGCTTTTGCCCCTACAGGGCGTAGTCTATCTATTGAACCAATACCACAGGGCGTTGCCCTGGGCTAAGAGCAAACTTTGCCCTTTCAGGGCGCAAACCGACAAAACAATTCATCGAACTGACGTTAAATACTTTTTGTGAAGTTTTTTCGCGACGAGCGCCGAAGGTGCGCCACCTAATAGGGCGGTGCGTTAGCGCTGTCATATAAAGGGTGCCATAGTAATCAGAGCGCTGTAAGTGCGCCACCTATTGTATTTGTTGATTTTAGGTGTCGCACCTACAGCGCTCCATGAATTGAACTTTTCTGTATCAACGGCGCTCGCGCACCGCCCTATTATGTGTCACCCCTTTGGGGTTCACTTGCGAATAATAATTTACTGAATATAATTTACTGGCAATTTACTTTCCAAATAAGCCGCAAATCATTATCAATTATTCATTATTCATTAGTCACTACGGTCTTGTAACCTCAAGAGTCTTAAGGCAGCTATCGTCTGATGAACCACCGTAGAGAATGTTGTAACGACCACTTAAAGCCATCATACATCCTGTGTGAACATCATACCATGAGAAAGTCTCATCATCGATATCCAATTCCACATTCACGGTTTCACCCTTAGCCACATTCACACGCTTGAAACCACGAAGAGTCTTCACCGGACCTTCATCATCACCCGGACGCTGAACATAGAGCTGAACAACCTCCGCGCCATCACGCGAACCGGTATTGGTAACAGGGATGATGATCTTCTCCTTTGTCATTTTGCCATCTGCCGTATATGAAGCAGGAACAAGCTTTGCATCTCCATAAGAGAATGTTGTGTATGAGAGTCCATGACCGAAGCAGAACTGAGGCTTCTCTTTCATATAGCGATATGTACGGCCCTTCATGCTGTAATCAAGGAAACCTGGCATCTGAAGCGTATCCTTATAGAAAGTGAGAGGCAGACGACCTGACGGATTGTTGTCGCCAAAGAGAGTCTCTGCCACAGCCTGACCACCCATCTGACCCGGGTAGAACACCTGCATCATAGCATCGCAGTTCTCTTCTTCTGGAACCATAGCCATTGCAGAACCTGAGCAGTTGACATATACGATGCGCTTGCCTGCCTTATGAATCTTGGCAATCAATTCACGCTGAACACGTGGAAGCTGAATATCAGTACGGTCACCGCCCTTGAAGCCCTCTATCTGTACAGGCATCTCCTCACCTTCAAGGCTTGGTGAGATACCACCTACAAAGACTACCACATCAGCAGGACGAAGCTGCTTTATCAACTCATCATCATTGAATTGAGTAGTGTTACCCATATCAAACATCAGCGCGTTGATACCCTTGCCACCTACATAGCGAAGCTCAAGCTCGTATGTCTTACCAGCCTCTGTAGAGAGAACATACACTGGTTCCTTGCTTCCACGATTACCCAAGCGTCCCTCAGCCTCCTTCACAACCTCGCCATTCACAAGCAACTGAATCTTAGCACATGAAGCCTTGATGTCAAACTCGATATTACTTGCTACTGGGGTATTGATTGTTGTCTTATAGACAGCTGAGAAATTCTCTGTATTCACACCTGCACGGAAAGTAGTACCTCCATAGGTATAGAGCTGCATAGCGTTCTTGTAACGGCCGTAGGCAGCTACAGGTCCGCTGAAGTCTGTAGTATTGTAATAGGCAGCATACCAGCCTTGTTCACCAGCCGAACGACCAACACCCATCCAACTCCTATAGCTGGTGGTTTGTGCAAGTCCGCAACCCTGAGAGTAAATCAGCTTGTTCGGCTTCACATACTTACGTATTCCGTCAAGAATGGTGGTGGTAGCATCAGGAGTACCGTTATAGTTACCCCAAAGCATGATACTGTCATTGGCATTAGGACCTACAACCGCTATTGTCTGACGGGAATTCAGAGGCAGCAATGGAGCACCCTTGCCATTTGCCGGGCGGTCATTCTTAAGAAGCACGATACCCTCGCGAGCCGCTTGCAGACTCTTTGCCTTATGCTCAGCACAAGCTATGACAGATGCAGGAATATCATCGTATGGTGTCCTCTCATCCATCTCACCAAGTTCGAAACGAGCCTTGAGCAGACAGAATACTGACTGGTCGATACGGTTCTCGGTTATGAGTCCCTGACGCACAGCCTCAGGAAGTGAGGCGTAAGAACCGCCACACTCAAGGTCAGTACCGCTCCATACTGCCTTTGCATCCGCATGTATAGTATCAGGCTCAGTCATGTGAGCACCATGGGTGTAGAAGTCATTGATTGCCCAGCAGTCACTTGTCACAAGTCCGTCAAAGCCCCAGTCGTTGCGCAGAATCTGTGTGAGCAGACGACTTGAACCGCAGCATGGCTCATTCTCATAACGGTTGTAGGCACACATCACCTCCTTCACCTTTGCCTCTGTCACGAGAGCCTTGAACGCAGGCAGATAGGTCTCCCACAGGTCACGACTTGCCACATTATCTGCATTGAACACATGGCGGTTCCATTCAGGTCCGCTATGAACGGCATAATGCTTTGCACAGGCATGAGTCTTGTTGCCGTCAGGTCCTTGAAGACCATTGACAACAGCCACACCCATACGACTTGTGAGATATGGATCCTCTCCGTATGTCTCCTGACCGCGTCCCCAACGTGGGTCACGGAAGATGTTCACGTTAGGAGTCCAGAATGTGAGACCCTGATATCTGCGGATGTTATCCTTGCTCTTTTCACGCGCCAGACGGTTCTTCACGCGAGCCTCAGTACTTGCAATGTCGAAACACTCTTGCACCAGGTTAGTATCAAACGTTGCAGCCAGACCAATTGCCTGAGGAAACATTGTGGCAACACCATTTCGAGCCACACCATGCAACGCCTCATTCCACCATTGATAAGGTTTCACACCAAGGCGTGCCACAGGTTTTGACTGATCCATCATCAGCCCCACCTTCTCTTCCAAGGTCAGACGCTTCAACAGGTCGTTAGCACGCTCCGTAGCACTCAATTTCGCATCCTGATAAGGCAGGAGTGCCTGTGCATTAATGATAGATGTTGTTAAACTCAGCCCTAAGGCTATAATAAACGATTTCTTCATGTTTAAAATAGAATAATATACTGCAAAG
>JBGUQW010000083.1:0-42943 GCA_045131435.1 Prevotella sp. | reverse complement strand
CCGCGCGCGCATACGCGGTACGCGTAGAGTTTATGATTTTTAGTGTCACTAGTGTCATCGTCACTCAAGGAAATATCACTTTAGGGTCGTTCCGATGATGGTTTCGAGAGGAAACAACGTCATCTGCGAAGTGTTCCGATGGCACTTTACCCCCCTAAAGGATTATCGGAACGGTCGTTAAGTGCCGTACCTTCGGGTCGAAACAGACATCGGAAAGACCCGAAGGAGGCATCATAATGCGCGACGCTTTTTATTCTTCCGCCAGATACGCCAGATGTTTTTTCATATACGCGCGCGCAGGAATGACGGATTTTTATTTTTGACAGTTCACGTACGTACGCGTTAAAGAAATAATCTGGCGTATCTGACGTATTAATCATAGTTTTGTTGTAAAACATTTGGATATATGCAGAATAAATTGTAACTTTGCCGTCGAAAACAATTATACTAAGATAAAATGAACATGAGAACAATGATGATGAGACTGGTGCTGGTGCTGTTGGTAGCAGGTGCATCAATGACCGCAAGTGGTCAGAAACGTTTGAAGACGGTAAGTTACAAGTCAGAAAACTATTCATTGGAGTACAATAGCGATGGTAGCGTTCAGGGCTATTCCGTTAGTCCTGTAGGCGGGAAGGTGACAGAATGCAGCGATCTGTATTTCACGTATAACGGTGATCAGTTGGCCAGCATAAAGTGGGAGTCTGAGCAGTATGACATAACATGGACCGATGGCAAGCCGTCGCACATGGATACGTATTATAAGAATCGTCTGATATATTTCAGCGACATGACATACAACGACCAGTGTCCCGATGCTGCCATTGCCTTTGCCATTGACTTCTTAGCAGGGCATTTTGCTGACCCAGAAGGTGCCGACTTGATAGTTACCTTCTACGCACTGGCTCCTTATTTAGGAACATTGACCAACGAGCTGGTGGGTAACGTCAAGGCCACTGACGGTGAGGAAGGTGACTCGGAAATCGACTATTACGACTGCGATTATACGTACGTAAAAGACGGCGACGGCTATCCTATCGAGGTCCGTATTGATGTGAAGAAGAACTCTAAAACAAGAAATAGAGTTATCTATTTAGGATGGGAAGGTACGGCAGGCATTAGTCCGCAAACCTCTCTTCAGAACGAGCCAAAGCAGTGGTACGACCTTTTTGGCCGTCGTGTTGAGCAGCCCACAAAGGGCATATTCTTGTCAGAAGGAAAGAAATATGTCAAATAGAAAGTCATGCGCATCTTTTTTCTAAGAAAGGACAACTCAAATAGGTAAACCTTTACTCAAAGAGTAAAAAGTAGCGTAAAAGTTTGGTGGTCTCGTAAAAAAGCATTACTTTTGCAGGTGATGAAACTGGTAATGCGTCAAAATACGAGCTTTTGGGCCCTTTTGTTGGCAGTAGTCATGCTACTGTCAGCCTGCTCTAACGATGATTCTAATGAAGCCCCCAACCCCTCTGACGACAGCTCCGAAATCCGCATGAATGCCAGCGTCTGGCAAGTGATGCCAGGCACTCGAGCCACAACGTTTAGCAGTGCTGCAGACCTGCAAACGCAGGGTAGCTTTATGTGCATGGCTTACGATGAAAATACCACAACTGCCAATACGGAAGTGGATATCGATGGCAATACGGTTACTTGGAGTGGTGCTAGCTGGGTGTTTACAGGCAGCAGGCGTTTCTGGCCTGCCGATCCGCTTACACTTGACTTCTTTGCCTATATGCCAGCAACGATTCCGACATATATCGCTGACATGAGTGATGTTGGGCAGCAAGTGACCTATGCAGCCCGTAATCCTCAGTTCAAGTGTGTCAGTCTGCCCATGTCTGTTTCTGGTCAAAGCAGTATATCAGAATTCATCTATGGGCTGGTAGAAGGAAGAACCAAGGAGAATTCCTCTTCTGGCATCACCCTAACCTTTCAGCATCCCTTTACACGCATCTACCTGAATTGGGCTAACTACGATCATTCGGCTATCACCAATCTCAGCATTAAGTTGAAGAATATCAAGAACAATGGCAGCTATTCACATAGTGGCGGATGGAGCCTTACAGGCGATGCCACAGACTTCACTACGACGACTCTCAATGAATATGGTGCAGCTAATCCTGTAGCCTGTCTGATGGTTCCCCAGAACTGGGCTGGCAAAGTGGAGGTGGAAGCCGACTGGATTGACTGGGGTGAAAACTTTACGCATACGCTGAGTACCACTGTGGCCACTAATTGGGAGGCAGGTCACAGCTATACCTATACGTTCACAATTACTCCACGAGAGGTGTTGGTTAACACGGAAAAATTCACAGAACAATGGTAATGTGATGTAAGAAGTAAAATGTAAGAATGAAGATACAGATTCGACATATAGCCCTGATATTTGCCCTGCTGCTCCTCGGTGGTGTGGGGAATGAGACATGGGCATACAAGGTGACTTATCATATTCTGACGTTACCTTTTACGACGAAGAATGCTGATGGATCGGGGAATCTCACAGATCGCTGCACGAACATCCGTGTGGAAGCTGTGAAAGTCGTTGTCAATAACACCACTAAGATCGGTTTGCCGGCACACTTCAAGAGTCCGTTGGCCACTGAGGGCAGCTTTAAGTATTACAAAGAGCATATTACGAAGCTCACCAAAGCCAGTCCGGGTAATGTTTCTGCTGATTATTTCGATGCCAGTGATAGGGTGCAAATTTATCAGTACATGACCACGAGATATGAACTCTATGTCATTGACGGTGCCGATAATAATGGAGATTTGGCTGAAGGTAGTTATAAGGTGGAAGGAGATGTCGTTGACAGTGACTGCGACATCTATGTTACCTATACTTATAATCCTTCGAACGGCATTGCCAAGCTGGATGGAAGTCAGGAGTACAATATCAAGTTGGGTAATCGCTTCCTGTGTTTCAATAAAGGTCGCGCTAATCGCCCTGGTGCTATCCTGGCTTCAAACGTAACTGAAGAAAATCTGATAAGTGAAGATTTTAGCTATGTGGCAACGCCTGGCTTTGATGGTAATAAGCATCATTATTACCACTTCCGGTTTTATATGGAAGGTAACGACCCCTACAATATTACCCTCCGTTCGGCCTATAATGGGGATGAGACATTTAGGGAGACTGATAAAGCCTTGAATAAAACAGTCACAAAATGGTATAAAGGTGCAAGCCTTTTCTGTCAAGGTAAGTCTAATGGCGATAATAACTTATGGTTAGCAAGTGATGATGACAAGCAATACACCCAAACGAATGAGGCCGGAGAAGTCACGTGGAATGAAAAACCAGGCTTCTATCGTGGTGGTAACGGAGGTGCAGCCGAGATGGACCCCGTCTGGAACTCCTTTGCTATGTTAAACGCCGATGAGGGTTCGGGTTATGTCTTTATGGGTACCAAAATCAACACGAATGGCAATAGCTGGCAACCCAATGGTGATAAGTATTTCTATCTGACAGGTGAAAACGCTTCCGGTAATAATCCGAGATTCCTCTTGAAGACACCCAAAAACGCCGAGAGTACAGATGAGCAAATATACGAGATTCGAGAATATGTCTATAAGGTAAAGACTCCTTTGTCGAACACCGTACTGACTGCCGTTTTTAAGGAAAGCCAATATAATGGTGAGGCACTCCTGCTGAATCACGTTCCCGAAGCCTTGAATCGAAAATATGCTATTTTTACAGGAGCTTATAAAGACGATGGGCTGACAACTCCCATGACAACCTTTGCTGATGCCGAAGAGAATGCGGATGTGGAAATCGTAGGCGGTAAGACCAGAAAAATTATTTGGCTGAAATATACCTATGATGATATGCCGTTTGAGACGCAACCTGCTGGTAGCAGTTATACTGATGCCCGTTGGTACACGATGCGTATGAACGGAGAAAACCAGTATGTCGTCACATACGACGCAACCAATAACAAGTTTACAACTGGTGGAGGCTCGAACACCTCTGGTTTGGAACATCAGGGTGAGAACTCTGCCGAAGCGCAGGTGGCCTTTATGGGCGATCCCTTCGAGCTGAGGATTATTAACCGAAAGGCTTGCGAGGATGCCACAGCTGCCGCAGCAACAGCACCGGCAGCATCCCACAACCGCTATATTGGCTGTGCCACAGATGCTGCAGATGCCACCAACTTCAGCGCACAGACAGGTTCTGATGATATCAGTAGTTGGGAAATAGCGTACGATGACGTTTCTGGATCGATGGCTTTGCGCCAGTTGGGTACCTACGCAACGCCGAAATATCTTGGTTGGAACTATTCCGATGCTGCTAATGGCAGGCCCATCTACTATAAGACCACAGCCAGTCGCATCAAGGTGATGGCATTGGATAAAAAGACTTATGTCTATCATATCTATAATGCCTCAAACCAGATAGCCGTGAAGGCCAGTGCGCAGCAAGACGTAGGCCATCCGATATATAACTATACCGATATTCCGGATATTATCCGTAGCCCGTTCTTGGCATTGCCTGGGGTAACAGTCAAGTTCTATCATTCTGCTGAAGATGCGTTATACAATGAGGGGGCAGGCCAGAATGAAGTTAATTATACCCCCTATAACGTAACGGCATCTACAAATAAGGACATCTATGTTCGCTATTTCGGTATGAGTGAAGCGTTGGCTGCTTACCGCGTTCATTTGAATGCTTCACAGGACTACAATGTGCGTCTGAATGGTCAATACATCTCATATTCGGCAGAGAATACCAATGGACATGTCAACAGTGAACAAACGATTGATGACGAACAATCAAATTCTGATCGCTATGTTTGGCAACTATTGGGTAGTGACCCCTACGCAATGACTGTCTTTAATAAAGGTGCAAACAATTATATAAAGGCAACTGAGAATAATGAAGATTATTTGTCATTTGTTGCTGCTGGCTCGGAATCCCAATTTGTTGTCAAGAGTGGTACAGCAGAGAATACGTTCGAGGTCATGTTGGCAACAGGCGATGGGGTGGATGCCAGCGAGACATATTACCATATCGGACGAAAAGATGCGAATGAAGTCAAAGTCTATAGTGATGACGACGTCACCAGCGGGTCTGATGCCATACGATTTCGTCTTACACTGAGAGGTAACAGTGCCAAATATTATAACCTGATAGATAAAGAAGGGAAGATATTGGTTTCGATAAGAGTTCGTGACGATATCCTTTCTTTGCCTGGTGGCTACTGGAGTCCGTTGGTGTCACAATATCATTATTGGAAAACATCCGATTTTGATGTCAGTGATGGTGTCTATACCTTAAAAGGTGGAGCAACAGAGTTAGCCAGTATGTCAGAAGTAGCGGACGCCACGTTTACTGAAACAGCTTCTAATTCCTATGCTTATGAGGGTTCTGAGCAACAAAAGACCGCTGTTGATGTCGATGACATGCGAGCACAAGCCAGAGCACTGTCTGCTTATGAAACTTATCAATTCAGGGTGGGAACCTCTGACTCATATAAGTATTACACAATTGTTGTTACTGCTGTTCCTGATCGACAAATTTACGTCACTTACGATATAAGCGATAGGGTGAACTTGAAAAAGGGAGCGTTGTACCTGTTGAAATTCCATGTCGGTGACAACTTCCGTCAGGAAGATGGTGCCGATGACCTATTGCCTGACGAAGATATGTCTGCCAATACATATAGGTACAAGGCCGTTTATCCCTATTGTAATGGCGACTGTAACTTCTTTGTCTATGGTGAAGAACAATACGATTTGCAGCAGCAGGGCGCTGCCAGCACCCGTACTCGCTGGGCTTGGTATTTGGAGAGTGCTAACAACGACCCCTACCATGTAAAGATTAGCTCGCTTCAGTCGGAATCCTTTAATAACAACTACTATAACGCCTATTTCCATACCTACCTTGAGACATTCAATGATGGGAGTAAGCATGTCGTGACTAATTTGGCATGGCCAGGTATTACGGGTGCTGAAGGAACGGAATATATGATAGTAGGATCTGTAGGAAGGTATCAGCTGAAAACCACAGAAACTATCCCCATCGACTTGAATGGTGATGGTGATACTGATGATGAGGGAGAAAGCAATGAACGCTATTCGGTGACTTCGTTCGAACAGTATTGGAAGACCTACGACACTATTAAGAATAAGTTGTTAGCTAAAGCAAAAGACCCTAGTGATCCATCAAAGGATTTGCTGGATGCTGAAGACAAGGGAGCGAGTCCTACTGGTGCCATAAAGGTTGTAAAGGATAAATACAGAAATTACTTAACCACCACGTTTGGCTTCCATAGTTATGACTACTATGCCTATGCCAAGCGTTTCAATGGATATAATAATAACAACGAGACCAAGAAGGGCTGGGAACAGATAGAACACTGGTACCAAACTGTGAACATGGGTGATGGCTATTTCGACTTTGTACCTGTCGTCATTGCACCCGTCCTTATCCTGTTGGACCAGCACGGTTGGGAGATTATGCGTAAG
Organism: Prevotella sp.; assembly: GCA_045131435.1. Lineage (GTDB taxonomy): Bacteria > Bacteroidota > Bacteroidia > Bacteroidales > Bacteroidaceae > Prevotella. The sequence continues at coordinate 36,484 of JBGUQW010000083.1, read as the reverse complement.
CCCTTGCCCAGCAGTGACAAGGATCCTAACAAAGCCGAAAAATTAGCACTATTGAGTACTTACGACAGTCCGATGGTAAAAGAGTATGCTTTCTGGGCATCTGCCAAGAAGCGTACTGGATTCCACCAGTATTACCAGTTGGATAAACGTATTGGAGGAAAAGTAAATGGTAAGGCTTTTACATCCACCTCACTGGGAAAACTCCCCCCTTATGGCTCAGAGAATGTGCTGGATGCCAAAGGTAATCTGTATGATCAGTATGTCACCTACATTGTGAAGGATGAATATGCCAGCAGCTATACATATGATGAAGGAACTAGTGCATGGGTGCCTTCTGAGTTCCTCGTTCAGCAGGGAGACAAATTTGTGTCCACCACTGACGGAACAGCGAAAACCCTCACCAATGTTCCTACTGGTGGTATGTCTCAATACATCATTGATAATGCTCCCATCAGTAATGACAAACTATGGATATTGAAACCTAATGCCAACATCGATCAAGAGATGGGCTATGGTACCGGTGGCGATGCCCCCGACTGGGGTAGTAATCCTAATGCTTATGAAGATTCAGATTACGAGCATGAAACGATAGCTCAGTATATTGACGACAAGACGCTTGGCAAGTTCTCGTTCTCTAATGGCTTCGACCCTTATAACATCCAGATTTCAAGTGCTAAATACCCAGCCCAATATGTTGTTACGAACGCAATAGGAGCCACATTGGAAGAGGGAGAAGGTGCCATTTTGGGCGTTTATGAAGGCGCTGCTTCGGTGAGCCTGGGTACTCCGCGAGTTGATGATGGAAATACGGGAACATGGACATGGTATGACAGCCGTCGACTGCATGTGACCAATGCCACCTTTATGGCGGTATCGGATGGAAACGGGCACATGCAGCTGATGCCTCGTTTTTCTCAGAAACTGCGTATGAAAGACTTCGCAGACCTCGTCTTGCCAAGTGATATGGAAGTAACGAAGACACACACACAGATATTCCGCCCATTGAAGTACACCTATCATATCATCGATAACGAGGGACGGGAGTCTCTGCGCTACCAGTCGGGTGGTGACTTGAAACCACAGATTCCCACTCACTTTAAGAGTCCGTTGGCGAAGGACTTTACATATCATAAGACATTGACATTGATAGGTACTAATACCTATAATCTGGCTACTTTGGCTGACGAAATCACAGAGTCAGAGACGTTTGTTAGTAAAGGTATGACCGCAGCCTCTAACGATGTCTATGTGCGCTATGCCTACGACGAGGGGGCCGACACAAAGAATATCTTAAAGGGTAAGTGGCTGACCATGCAGCTGAACTCTCTTAATGCAAAGTATGACAGTGGTATCAAAACAGACGAGAAACCAACAACCATCGATGTGGATCAGAAAGCATGGCAGTGGAAGTTCCTGGAAACTCCGCAGAGTAATCCTGACCCATACGCAGTCTATCTGTATAATCGAGGGGACACCCAAAAGAACAAACCAATCTCAGCTACTGGTAACAACCAAGCGGTGAGTGCTCAAACCAAAGGCGCTGAGGGGTATAATTACCAGCGTTTTGCCTTGTTATCGCATACCAGTGGAAATTATGCTTTGGCAGTAGCTGGAACGGGTAATGGTAGCAACTATTATTTCCTGCAGGGCGTTGGAACCAATAACAGTGTTATGAGTAGTTCAAATGCTGCTGCCATTAAGGAAGAAACTGGTTTTAAGGGCACGTCATGTTCCTTTAGTGACATCAAATCTCAGGTGAGACTCTTCGAAGACGTTCACCACACCTATACTTATAAGATTTACACCAAAGATGGTAATTTTGCTGTCAGTGAAAACCAGTCGTTTGGTGATGCTTCAGAGAATGAGTTTATGCCACAATTGCCTGCAGCTATACAAACACCGTTGATGGAACTGGAGGATTTCCGCTATTACAATAAAGATGACTTTACGCTTGGTGGAGGAGAATCGACCATCTCGGTGACAGAAGAGGCAGACACTTTAAACAAACAACTATCATACCTCTATGGGCTATATGATGATGCGGTGATTGTTCGCTATTTGCCCTATCAACCTAATAGGTCCACTTATAGAGTACCCAATGTTAAGGGAATTGAAGATGGTCATATTGTTCGTGGAAGCGGCTCAAACGATGCACCATTGGGACTTGACGGACATCTGCCATATAACATTATATGGTATAACGATAATATGATGTATAAGAGTGGAACTGATGTCAAAGGAAAAGCAGACCAACCCTTGCAAGCCAGTTCCGCCGACTATGTGTGGAAGTTAGAGGGTGAAGACCCATACGCTATCAAGATCAGGAGTCATGACGGCGAAAATAATTACATCAATAGTACTGGTGCCATCTCGTCTACACCACAGACCTTTATGCTGCTTCCAAAGGAGGGGTACAGCTATGGTGTGTTGGCTGTTACGGGTACGTCAGGAAATAAACTGATGATGGCTGTTGATGGCAGTGATTCGGACACTGATGAATCTGTCAGCATATCAACCACAGAAGCCCCCACGAAGTTTGTTATCTTCGGTCTGTCAACGGATAGGGTGATTTACCATTTGATGATTAAGAAAACTGGCGATCCCGTAATTATTCCTTATCGCGCAACCAAGGGTGGGACACTCAACGATGAATATAGAATATTGGAGCTGGGTGGCTCAACTCAGCGCGACCTGTCTAGTACATATCAGTTGGGTGAAACGATTAAAGACAGCCTTTATTGCGTAGATGCCGGACATATCAGTTTGGGCGATAAATTGGAAGTACCAGAGGAGTTATACCGACCTAACGTCGTATATCAGTTCTTTGTGGAAGGCGTGTATGATAATTCTGACTTTACAGGGCCAAACACAGGAATGAACGATTTGTATAAGGGTCTTGAGATAACGAATATGGTAGATGACTCAGGACTATTGAATAAGACAGTATTTATCAATGTTGTCTATAGTTTCAATGGCACTTTGAATACGAATGCCGGTGCAGATTTCGTTCGAAGTGTAGGTGACAATAAATGGTACACCTTCGAGACGAAAAACAATAAGGGTACACCATTGCTCACTCAGTTCACCAATGCCTGGGGTATGGAGGTGAAGGAAGGACGTGGCACGCATTATACCAACGACTACCTATGGACACCTTTGGGTGATCCTTACGGATTTAAGATGTATCACCGTTATACCTGTGTGAATAGTGGCGCATGGAACGATGGTGAGCCGAATAGAGTAATGACTACTATCGATAAGACTGACTCTGGTGGCACAGGCCCCTTTGTAGAAGAGAAAGATGTAACCATGAGCACGAACTCTGTTTCATTGCCTAATACTGAAGCCCCGTATAGTATTTACGAACTGCTTGCGGATGAAGAAACCACTCCTGGTTACTTCCTGATACATCCTGTAGCTAATACAAAAGAGCAGACGCAGTATTATCTTGGATTAAAAGATGGTAAGGATGCTTCTGGCGCCGACCATACCTATGTAAGACTTACCAGCACCAGACCTTATGAGTTCACCTTTGGGCTGAGTGAGGAGCTGTTGAAGCCCTATTATGACCGTGCCGGCTATGTAGGCGGATTGAAGAACTCAAAAAAGGCAGAGTACAAAGCTGCCGCAGATGCTGGTAACTTGATAGAAATGCAGAATATTGTATATGACCCGGATAATATTGTTCCATATACTCCAGGTTATTACCGTCTGCACTCACCTGAAGATATTGCGGGTATCGAGACACGCTATGCCAGTGGCTATACACATCAGACGGAGTTGACAGATCAAGTGCCCATGCACTTCTATGAGGTAGAGGGAGCGAGTTCTCAGTTTAATTATCTTAAGAGTCAAGATGGTGCAAGAGTGGATGAGGGTTATACCACATCGAATGCCACACGAGGAGATATCCCTATTCCCGCTGTAGAGTATGATCCTGCCAGCATCTTCCGTTTCTATCAAGTGCCAGCGGCTATTAACTCTACGTATCATGAAAAGGATAATATGGCTATCCTGAGCACACAGGGACTCTATGTCAAGGGATACCGTGGACCAGGCAATACTGAGAATAAGACAGAGAGGGCCAAAGCCATGATGACAGCCACAGAGAATGAGGCCACACCTTTATATATCATGGATATTGGTGGCGGAATTCTCTTAATACACGACCAACAAACTGCAAGTGGTCGTGTGAATCTGAAATATCTGAGTTTTGATCAAGCTCGTCCAGATAGTATCTACGACTTGAAACTGACCCATAATACTCATACAGACCATGCCAAGTGGCTGATGCAGCCCGCCAATCATCTAGGACTTCGTGTCACGACTCATAGTGGTGGTGATGGTGCAACGTATGGAGGTTCCACGTATAACTATACGACTTTCTATGCACCATTCGATGTGATGTTGCCTGATACTGTCAAAAGCGGAGATGATATTACCAAAATATATCATGCTACAATTGTCGAATCTGCAAATTCACCTTGGAATACTGATAACCTGCATCCAAAGTCTATTGGACGCTACAATATCACAGCAAATGGTTGTCCTGCTTCTTATGTGACCGATGAGAAAGGTGTGGTTCATTATTTAATTGGTAATGACAGATTTGTTCCCGCTGGCACTCCTGTGCTGATAGCCATGCTTGACAACTCTGGCTATATAAAGTTGACTCTGCCAACCACGGAGCCTCATCCGATGCCTTCGTCTTTCACAGCAGATTCCAGCAAGGATACAAAAGGTTCACGAACCAACATCTTATCAGGAGAATATCTGGAGCAATTACTTCCATACGCAGAAGTAGCCCCAGCTGAATCCTCTCATAGGGTTTATGCATTTGGTCTGCCATATAATGGTGCGATGACATTGAACAAGTCGACGGGTGAAGTCACTTCCACGTTACCTTTGCAAGATAACTCAGGTATTGGCTTTTATCTCAATGCTAATCCTAATAAGGAAGTGGGTTTATCGCGTGGCAGCTGGACACGTAACAATTATTATGTCTATGGTAATAAGGTTTATTATCATGATACAGGTGGTGGCAGTGCCCCTGAGCTGACGCGTAGCGCCCTGTTCATTCCTGTTGTCTTTGACGAAGATAACGAGGAGCTACAACCAGATGGCAGTATGCAGCAGATAGCTGGCGACAACTGCATCTACGACCTGCAGGGTCGTAAGATGGCAACGGAGCAGCAGGTGAAGGATGGCACATGGCGTCAGCTGCTGAAGCCGGGTGTCTATATCATCAACGGCAAGAAGATTGCGGTATCGGCTCACTAAGCAGTAATAAGCGTCAGCCCTGATAGACTATCAGCCGGTCTGGATGGTGCTGGCAATCTTATCTACATTCATACTACGCGCACTGGCATCGAAGATGTCCTTATAGAGGCCGCCCTGCTGGTAGACCTCCGAGGGGGTGCCTGACTGCACCACGCGACCTTGTTGGAGGACGTAGATATGGTCGGCATCGATGATCTGTCCGATGTTATGCGAGATGATGATGACGGTGCGACCCTGTTTGATGGCATCGATAGAGGACTTGATCTGCTCCGTGGCGATGGCATCGAGGCTGGCCGTAGGTTCGTCGAGGAAGATGATAGGTGGGTTTTTGATAAACATACGGGCAATGGCAATACGCTGCTGCTGACCGCCACTGAGTTGCAGGGCCATCGTGTCGAAGCCATGAGGCAGCTGCATAATCTGGTCGTAGATATACGCTTGCTTGGCAGCCTGTACCACATAGTCGTGGGTAGCCTGTGGGTTGCCATAGCGGATGTTCTCCTCGATGGTGCCATCAAAGATGTGATTTTTTTGTAACACCAAACCTACATTCTCGCGCAACCATTCGGTGTCCCATTCGCCCAAGGGTACGCCATCCAGACGGATACTGCCCTGCTGGGGTTGGTAGAACTTGTCAAGCAGGTTGACGATGGTGCTCTTGCCTGCACCGCTGAGTCCTACGAGGGCTGTAATCTTGCCTGGCTCAATGCGCATCGATACCTTGTGAAGTGCCTGAGTACCATTGCTGTAGGTGAAGTCAACATCCTGTAGTTCGAAGTCGCCAGCGACCTTTTCGGGATGATGCTTGCCAGTTTCCTCTACCTCGTCGTCAGCCTTCAGGATGCCAAAGAATCCTTCGGCATAGATGAGGGCATCATTCATGTCGTCGTAGATGCGATGCAGTTGACGGATGGGTGCGCTGACATTGGCAAAAAGCATGACATGATACATGATTTTTCCGATGGACATGCCAGGGTAATCTATCAATACGAGGTAGGCTGTGAGGATGATAATCAGCACGGTGCCTATCTGTTCGAGGAAACTCTTCAGACCATTGAAGAGATAGGCTTTCTTGCGCGTGTTGAGCTGCAGACCAGTCATCTCGCGCTGAATGACGGCCTGACGGTCTGCCTCAATCTGTTCGCGATTGAACGACTTGATGACGGTGATGCTCTCGATGATGTTCAGAATGCCCTGGCTAACCGCTTGATGGGATCCGAAGATGCCTCGTCGCCCTCCCTTCATCTTCGAGGCCTGGATGTAGGTCACCCAGAAATAGACGGGAACGATGCAGAGTGCCACCAGTCCCACATAGACATTGGCGATGAACATCAGCACCAAGGCCAGGATGGCACTGGTGAAGAGCGGCAGGATTTCGATGAAGAAGTTGTTGACGGTGTTCGAGAGACTCATGATGCCGCGATCGATGCGCGACTGCAGCTTACCCGTCTCGTTGCCCTCGCTGGTAAAGAAGGCCATGCGGAACGACAGCATGCGTTCGACGACTTTCAGTGACAAGTCGCGGCTGACGAGGATGCGCATGCGTTCACCGTAGTAACGCTGGAAAAAGGTGACGATGGCACCCACTACCTCTTTGCCCAGCAGGATGATGGTGATGATGGTAAGAATGCGCACTGCCGCACTCCACACAAAGCCGCCAGGCTGTTGGATGAGTGCGTTGATGGCGTCGACAGCACGGTCGAGCACGACAGCATTGACCTGTGCCATCAGCGAGCCTATCAGGGTCAGTACCAGGGTAATCACTATCAGCCATCTGTAGGGCAGTACAAATGGCATGATATTCTTCAGGAGTTGCCAGATATTCATTTTCATGCTGCAAAAATACAAAGAATAAGGGAAAAGTGGAGAGTGAAGAGTGAAAAATTTGCTGCCGCAGCTATCATTTTTCATTTTTCATTTACATTTCTCATTTCTCATTTCTCATTTCTCATTTAATTTTCGTACCTTTGCAGCCGAAAAACGAAAAGTAAGACAAGCATGAAGAAATTTTTGATATGCGCAATAGCCGTGCTGGGTATGGTTTCGTGCGGCCAGAAAAAGTTCCACATAGAAGGTGCCATCACCAATGCCAAGGACTCTGTGCTTTATTTTGAGAATATCAGTCTGGCAGGTCCGGAGCTGTTGGATTCCGTGAAGCTGGGAGACGATGGTGAGTTTAGCTTTAGCGGTGAACAGACGGAGGCTCCTGAGTTCTATCGTCTGCGTATCCGTGACCAGATTATCTCCCTGTCTATCGACTCTACGGAGACGGTGGCCATCAAGGCACAATATCCGCAGATGGCCAGCCAGTATGAGGTCAGTGGTTCGGAGAACTGCGCGAAAATCAAGGAACTGGCCCTGCTTCAGATGGATCTGCAGCAGCGTGCGCTGAAGGTTAGTCGTGACGAAACGTTGAATATTGACCAAGTCAACGACAGCATCCTGTCGATGATCAATACATACAAGGAGGATGTGAAGAGACGTTATATCTTCGAGAATCCCGCAAAGCCCTACGCCTATTTCGCACTGTTCCAGACCATGGGCAACATGCTGCTGTTCAACCCTCGCAGCAACCGTGACGATATTAAGGCCTTTGCAGCTGTTGCCACCAGCTGGGATACCTATTGGCCTGAGGCAGAGCGTGGCCGTAACCTGCACAACATTGCCATTGAGGGTATGAAGAACGTGCGCACCATTGATGCCGAGAACAGTCAGACCATCGATGCTTCGAAGGTGACGACGACAGGACTGATTGACATCGCTCTGCGCGACAATCAGGGGAAGGTGCGCCGTCTGACTGACTTGAAGGGTAAGGTGGTACTACTGGACTTCCACGTATTTGCGATGGATGAGTCGCCAGCCCGTATCCTCCTGTTGCGCGAACTCTATAACAAGTATCACGCTCAAGGACTGGAGGTCTACCAGGTGAGTCTGGATGGTGACGAACACTTCTGGAAACAGCAGACTGCTGCCCTGCCTTGGATTAGCGTACGCGATGAGAATGGCATCAACTCTTCCACGCTGGCACTCTATAATATCCAAGGGCTTCCTGAGTATTTCCTGATAGACCGCGGCAACAACATCGTAGGTCGCATGCAGACCATCAAGGACTTGGAACAGGAGATCAAGAAATTATTGGGTGTTGGGTGATAGGTGTTGGGTGATAGGTGTTGGGTGATAGCGTCAACACCTAAAAGCTTTGTAGCCAAGCTTTCAGTTCCAGCATCATCTCGAAGTGGTAGGCAAACGACTGGCGGATGCCGAAGCCGTGACCACCAGAGGGGTAGATGTACATGGAAGCAGGTACGTTGTGCGTATATAGCTGTTCGTAGTAGTTGAGGCTGTTGATAGGCGGAACAGCCTTGTCGTCGTGAGCCAATGCCAGGAAACAGCGTGGCGTATGTTTGTTGACATGCTGCTCGTTGCAATATTGATTCACAAGCTTACGCTTCGGTCCTTTCCCCAACAGATTGTCGCGTGACCCCTGATGGGTGATGCCCTGCTCCATAGAGATAACGGGGTAGAACAGAATCTGGAAATTTGGCATGGCATCAGAAGACGCATGAGTGGCTACAGTCGATGCCAGATGGCCACCAGCCGAGAATCCCATGATACCTACGTCTTTCGGGTTGATATGCCAGGCTTCTGCATTCCTTCTGACCAGTCGCATGGCCTCTTCGGCATCCTCAGCAGGTACTGTGAAGTTTCCGTGGGGCATGCGGTATTTCAAGACGATGAGGGCAATGCCCTGACCATTGAAGAAGGGTGCCCAGTCGAACCCTTCATGCTGCATGGCCAGATGCGTATAGCCACCGCCTGGGCAGCAGACGATGGCGCGCCCTGTGGCCTTTTTCTCGTCAGGCAGGAAGATGGTGACTTTCGCCATATCCTCTGGATCGCCATTGCTTGTACGCGGGCCGTCGGGCCACAAATTCATTTCGGTAGGTTGCTGTGCAGATGCTATTGTTGACACAAACATCATGAGGAAGAAAAGATATTTTTTCATAATAATTACGTTTATAGTTTGCAAAGTTAAGAAAAAATTGTAACTTTGCGCCATTATTCGAATAAAAACTTAAGTAACTATGAATAAATTCTTCTTTTCGCTGGCCATGCTGATGGGTATGACCATGAGTATGCAGGGTAAGGTAAAGCTACCCCATCTGGTAAGTGACAATATGGTGATTCAGCAGCAGACCGATGTGCGCCTGTGGGGTTGGGCAAAGGCTGGCAGCAAGGTGACGGCCACCACGTCGTGGTCGACACTGCGTGCTGAGGCTAAGGCCGATAAGCAAGGCCGCTGGCTGTTGACAGTGAAGTCGCCACAGGCATCATACACCCCATTGTCAATCACATTTGACGATGGTGACGGACAGGTTACCATAAATAATGTACTCGCGGGCGAGGTATGGGTTTGTGCTGGTCAGTCGAATATGGAGATGCCTGTAAAGGGCTTCTGGGGCTGTCCTGTCGAGGACTACAACTCGGTGGTCATCGATGCAGCCCGCCACAGTGGTGTGCGTAGTGCCAAGATTCCCAGTATCATGCGTATGGAACCTCAGGAGGATGCCCAGACAGAGTGGCGCGATTGCTCACCCAAGACCGTTGGTGAGTTCTCGGCTACAGGTTACTTCTTTGCCCGTGTCATGCACCAGGCTTTGGATATCCCCATCGGACTCATCGAGGCCAACAAGGGCGGTAGCCGTGTGGAGAGCTGGCTGACGAAGGAGAATCTGGAGAAATATACGCAGGAGCCTACGGACACCATGGGTATTGTCAACTTCAAGCCGGAGTGGGACTATCATCGTGCGCTGGTTTGGGGTAATGGCACGTTCAATCCCATCCTGAACTATACCGTGAAGGGCATCCTGTTCTATCAGGGCTGTTCCAACGTAGGCGATCCTGGCAATCAGTATTCTGAGCGTCTGAAGATTCTCGTCGAACAGTGGCGCTCACAGTTTAAGCTGGGCGAGATTCCGTTCTACTTCGTGCAGATAGCCCCATACGCCTACGATGGCGACGATGTCAACGGACTGAGTGGCGCTTTCCTGCGCGAACAGCAGTTCCATGCCTCACAGATCATCCCCAATAGTTCGCTGGTATGCACCAACGACCTGGCTTATCCCTACGAGATGACACAGATTCACCCCACACAGAAGCGACAGGTTGGCGAGCGTCTGGCCTGGACGGCCCTGAATCGTGACTATGGTTTCGAACAGGTGCTCTACAAGAGTTCGTCTTATAAGGACATGACCGTTCGCAACGATACTGTCTTCATCCATCTGCAGGACAACTACCACGCCGATGCGCCCTACGAGATGATCCGTGGCTTCGAGGTTGCTGGTGAAGACCGTGTGTTCCATCCTGCCGAGGCCCACCACTTCTGGCGTCCTGGTGGAGGCTATTGGGATGAAGCCCTCATTGTGAAGAGTCCTGAGGTTCAGAAACCTGTGGCTGTGCGCTACTGCTTCCGTAACTTCCAGTTGGGTAATGTGAAGAATGCAGGTAACTTGCCTTTGTTCCCATTTAGAACTGATGAGTGGTAATGCTTAATGCAAATGAGAAATGAGAAATGAGAAATGAAAATGAAGAAATGAAGGAATGCCAGCAACAACATCCTCTTAACACGTTTGTTTACTGTCCGGTGTGTGGCAGTGCGCACTTTGTGGTGAACAACTTCAAGAGTAAGAAGTGCCAGGACTGCGGTTTTACGTATTATGCCAACCCCTGTTCTGCTACTGCTGCCTTTATCATTAATGACAAGAACGAGATGCTGGTGGTGCGGCGTGCCAAGGAACCTGCCAAGGGAACGCTCGACCTGCCTGGCGGCTTTGTCGACATGGGCGAGACGGTAGAGGAGGGCATGCGTCGTGAAATCAGGGAAGAGACGGGTCTGGAGGTCGCTGATATCCAGTACCTCTTCTCTTCCCCCAATGTCTATATGTACAGCGGTATGGGTGTCCATACCCTTGATATGGACTTTTTAGTGAGGGTTCACAGCGACTCTTTCGCTGTGACAGCCGCTGATGATGCCGCAGAGGCTTTTTGGATTCCTGTTAACGAAGTTAACCCGGCTGAATTTGGTCTTACGAGCATCCGAAATGCCGTCATCCGTTTTCTGGCCGAAACGTTAAGAAAATAAAAATTCTACTATATAAATAAGGTGTAACCAAAACTTTTGCCTACTTTTGCAGCCCGAAACTCGTCGAGTGACGAGAAAACAGTGAATCATTAACAGTAAAAGATATGCAAAAGAATTTGGTGATAGTAGAGTCACCGGCCAAGGCCAAAACGATTGAGAAGTTCTTGGGTAAGGACTTCAAAGTGATGTCGAGTTATGGTCATATCCGTGACTTGAAGAAAAAGGAGATGAGCATTGACACAAAGACGCTTGCTCCGGAATACGAGATACCCGAAGAAAAGGAAAAGCTGGTCAGGGATCTGCGTTCCAACGCAGAGAAAGCCGAGAAGGTCTGGCTCGCATCCGATGAAGACCGCGAGGGAGAAGCCATCTCGTGGCACCTGTGTGAGGTGCTGGGATTGGACGAAAAGAAGACCAACCGTATCGTATTCCACGAAATCACCAAACCGGCTATTCTTGAGGCTATTGAACATCCACGTCATCTGGATATGAACTTGGTGAATGCCCAGCAGGCCCGTCGTGTTCTCGACCGTCTGGTAGGCTTTAAGCTGTCGCCCGTGTTGTGGCGTAAGGTAAAGCCCGCCCTCTCGGCAGGTCGTGTGCAGAGTGTCGCTGTCCGTCTGATAGTTGAACGCGAGCGTGAGATACAAGACTTTGTCAGCGAGGCCTATTATAGCGTGATGGGTATCTTTGCCATTACCAACCCCGATGGTTCACAGACAGAGGTGAAAGCAACGCTGGCCCAGCGTCTGAAGACTCACGATGAAGTACTTCAGTTGCTGGAGCAATGTAAGGAGGCCACCTTCACTGTAGAGAGCGTCAGCAAGAAGCCCACAAAGCGTCAGCCGGCACCTCCCTTCACGACGTCAACCCTTCAGCAGGAAGCAGCCCGTAAGCTTGGCTTCACGGTGAGCCAGACGATGATGGTGGCACAGCACCTGTATGAGCACGGACAGATTACCTATATGCGTACCGACTCAGTGAACCTCTCTGGTCTGTGCATCAATGCCAGCAAGAAGGAGATTACAGGTCTTTACGGCGAAGAATATTCGAAGGTGCGCCAGTATCATACCAGTTCAAAGGGTGCTCAGGAGGCTCACGAAGCCATCCGTCCCACCTATATGGACAAGTCCGCCATTGAAGGAACGGTACAAGAGCGTCGCCTCTATGACCTCATCTGGAAGCGTACTATCGCCTCTCAGATGGCTGATGCCGAGTTGGAGAAGACCACTGTCGAGATTAAAGCCTCCCCCGACCCCTCCAAAGGAGGGGGGCAAGGTTCCTCTCCTTCGGGGAGGTTAGGAGGGGCTATTCTGTTCGTTGCCACTGGCGAGGTCATCAAGTTTGATGGTTTCCTGAAGGTTTATCGCGAGAGTGTTGATGATGACGACCAGCAGGATGAGGAAACCCATATCCTCCCACCGTTGACGGAAGGCATGGAGCTGACACGCCGTGAGATACAAGCCACCGAGCGCTTCTCACAGGGACCTCAGCGCTACACTGAGGCTTCGCTGGTTCATAAGCTTGAAGAACTGGGCATTGGTCGTCCCTCGACCTATGCACCCACCATTTCTACCATCCAGCAGCGCGAATACGTGCACAAGGGTGACAAGAAGGGCGAGGAACGCAGTTATACTGTCGATACGCTGAAGGGCAAGGTCGTTAGCCAGAAGACCCGCAGCGAGGTGGTAGGTTCTGAGAAGGGTAAGCTGCTGCCTACGGATATCGGAATGGTGGTCAATGACTTCTTGATGAAGCATTTCAAGGAGATTATGGACTACAACTTCACAGCCAAAGTGGAGCAGGACTTCGACAAGATTGCAGAGGGCGATGAACGCTGGACTGATATGATGAAGTCGTTCTACAAGAGCTTTGAGCCTACTGTAGAACGCACCATGAATGCCCGTCAGGAGCGTAAGGCCGGTGAACGTCTGTTAGGCAAGGATGCCAAGAGCGGCAAACCGGTCTATGTCAAGATTGGCCGCTTCGGTCCTGTGGTTCAGATTGGTGCTGCTGAAGATTCTGAGAAGCCTCAATTTGCACAGGTCCCTGCCGACAAGAGCATGGAGACCATTACGCTCGAGGAGGCTCTCGAGCTCTTTAGACTGCCTCGCACACTGGGCCAGTTCGAAGGCGCTGACGTTGTCATAGGTGCTGGTCGTTTCGGACCTTATGTCCTCCATCAGAAAAAATATGCCTCACTGCCGAAGGGCACTGATCCTATGGCTGTTACGCTTGACGAGGCCATACATCTTATTCTTGAGAAGCGCCAGCAGGAGAACCAGAAGCACCTGAAGGACTTCCTGGAAGATGACAAACTGCAGGTACTAAACGGTCGTTATGGTCCTTATATCTGCTATGACGGCAAGAACTACCGTATTCCCAAGACACAGCATGCTAAGGCTGCTGACTTGACTTACGACGAGTGCATGGCTATTATTAAGAAGAATGAGAAATGATTTCTCATTTTGATATATGCGCAGAGTAATTCTAATCGGCTACATGGGCTCTGGCAAGACCACTATTGGCAGGGCACTGTCGAAAGAGACAGGCATGATGTTCTACGACCTTGACTGGTATATCGAGAGTCGTATGCGCAAGACAGTGGCACAGATTTTCGCAGAAAAGGGTGAAGAAGGCTTCCGCAAGATAGAGTATAACATGCTCCATGAGGTGGCTGAGTTCGAGGATGTCATCATCAGCTGTGGTGGTGGCACACCCTGTTTCTTCGATAACATGGACTACCTCAACCAGCAAGGTGACGTCGTCTACCTGAAGGCTACGCCCGAAGTGCTCTACCGCCATCTGCTCATGGGTAAGGTGGAACGTCCGCTCATCAAAGGGAAAACGCCTGACGAGCTGATAGCCTATATCACCAACCACTTGCAGGAACGTGAGCCCTATTACGAGAAAGCTGCCCACACCCTCGATGTCAGCATCATGGATAGTGGTGACAAAATCAGCGATAGTGTCACCCGACTCCGGCAATTACTCTCCTTATAACCCCCATCACCCAACACCTAACACCCAACAACTATGAAGAAATGGACCATCGATGACTCCAAGGAGCTTTACAACATCAACGGCTGGGGTACCAGCTACTTCGGTATCAACGAAAATGGTAACGTCTTTGTGACGCCTTGTAAGGACGGCACAGAGATAGACCTTCGCGAAGTGATGGACGAACTGTCGCTGCGCGACGTGCAGTCCCCCGTGTTGCTGCGCTTTCCGGATATTCTGGACAACCGCATCGAGAAGACCTGGAGCTGTTTTAAGAAAGCGGCTACGGAGTATGAATACAAGGCTGAGAACTACGTGGTGTTCCCCATCAAGGTAAACCAGATGCAGCCTGTGGTCGAGGAGATTATCTCACACGGGCGAAAGTTCAACCTTGGCATCGAGGCAGGCTCGAAGCCTGAGTTGCATGCCGTCATCGCCGTACAGTGCCAGAGCGACTCCATCATCATTTGTAACGGCTACAAGGACCAGTCGTATATCGAACTGGCACTGCTGGCACAGAAGATGGGTAAGCGTATCTTTATCGTGGTAGAGAAGCTGAACGAGCTCGACATCATTGCCCGTGAGGCCAAGAAACTGGGTGTCAAGCCCAATATCGGTATCCGCATCAAACTGGCTTCCAGCGGAGCAGGTAAGTGGGAAGAGAGTGGGGGCGATGCTTCTAAGTTCGGACTGACCAGTGCGGAGCTTCTGGAAGCCCTGGATTTGTTGGAGAAGAAAGATATGAAAGATTGTCTGCGCCTGATCCATTTCCACATCGGCTCGCAGATTACCAAGATTCGCCGTATTCAGACAGCCCTGCGTGAGGCTTCGCAGTTCTATGTACAGTTGCACAAGATGGGCTATAATGTCGATTTTGTTGACTGCGGTGGCGGCTTGGGCGTCGACTACGACGGCACGCGTTCTCCGTCCAGTGAGAGTAGTGTCAACTACTCCATTCAGGAGTACGTCAACGACTGTATCTACACCTTTGTTGATGCTGCCAACCGTAATGATATCCCCCATCCTAATCTGATTACTGAAAGTGGTCGTTCGTTAGCAGCTCACCATTCAGTACTTGTCATCGATGTTCTGGAAACGGCCTCACTGCCTGAGATGCCTGAGGAGTTTGAGCCCGATGAGAACAGCCATCAGCTGGTAAAAGACCTCTACGAAATATGGGACAACCTGTCGCCGCGTAATGTCCTGGAGGACTGGCACGACGCCGAACAGATTCGTGAGGAGGTGCTCGACCTCTTTGCCCATGGCATCGTCGACCTGAAGACACGTGCAGAGATTGAGGCCATGTATTGGAGTGTCTGCCACGAGATTCATGCTTTAGCCAAGAACCTGAAGCACGTGCCAGAGGAGCTGATGAACATCGACAAGCTGCTGGCAGACAAGTACTTCTGCAACTTCTCGCTGTTCCAGTCGCTACCCGACTCATGGGCCATCGACCAGATATTCCCCATTATGCCCATCCAGCGATTGAACGAACGGCCTACGCGCAATGCCACCATCCAGGACATCACGTGTGATTCCGACGGTAAGATAGCCAATTTCGCCACCAATCGCCATAACTCGCATTCACTGCCCGTTCACGCCCTGAAGAAGAGTGAGAGCTACTATCTCGGTGTGTTCCTGGTGGGAGCCTATCAGGAGATTCTTGGTGATATGCACAACCTCTTTGGCGATACCACTGCTGTTCATATCTCTGTCAAGGATGGGCACTACCACATCGACCAGATTTTCGACGGTGAGACGGTGGAGGAAGTGCTCGAATATGTGCAGTACAATCCCAAGAAACTGGTGCGCCAGTTGGAAATCTGGGTGGCCAAGAGTGTCAAGCAGGGTAAGATAACGCTGGAGGAGGGTAAGGAGTTCCTCAGCAACTATCGCTCAGGACTTTATGGTTATACTTATCTGGAATAACGTTATAACGTAATAACGTGATAACGATATAACGAAGAATTAAATGAAAGAAAAACTGACAATAGTAAAGGTTGGTGGAGCTGTGGTTGAAGATGAACTACAGCTCTCTCAATTGTTATGCGACTTTGCTGCCATCGAAGGTCGCAAAGTATTAGTGCACGGTGGTGGTCGCAAGGCGACCAAGATGGCTGAGCGACTGGGTATAGAGACCAAAATGGTCAACGGACGGCGCATTACCGATGCTGCAATGCTGGAGGTAGTAACGATGGTCTATGGCGGTTTGGTGAATAAAAACCTCGTGGCACGTCTGCAGGCCAATGGTGTCAACGCCATCGGACTGACGGGTGCCGACGCCAACGTTATACGCAGCCATAAACGCCCCCCTGTTGTGGTAAAACAGGTTGTCGACGGTTCCCCCGTCGACACCCCCGTCGACTTCGGCTTTGTCGGCGATGTCGATGCTGCCAATGGTGAAATGCTTTCACACCTGATTGAGGCCGGCATCGTACCTGTTGTGGCACCGTTGACGCACGATGGCGAGGGGCATATCCTGAATACCAATGCAGACACGATGGCCTCTGAGACTGCCAAAGCACTGGCCAGGATATACGATGTGACACTCATCTTCTCGTTTGAGAAGAAAGGTGTTCTGCGAAATCCTGACGATGACGACTCTGTCATCCCTACCATCACGCACGCAGACTTCGAACGCTACAAGGCCGACGGCACCATCAGTGGTGGCATGCTGCCTAAAATAGAGAATGCGCTGAGTGCTGTGGATGCTGGCGTGTCGAAGGTCATTATTACGCTGGCTACCGCCATTGACGGTAAACAGGGAACAGTTATCACCACTTAACCCATCACCCAACACCCATCCCCCAACACCCAACACCCATCCCCCAACACCCCATGATCAGTTTCCAAAACGACATCCTGCCGCTGAAAAACGAGCTCTATCGTTTGGCACTCCGCATCACCCTGAATCCTGCGGAGGCTGAGGATGTGGTGCAGGAAACGATGATGAAAGTGTGGAACCGGCGCGATGAATGGGAACGCATAGAGTCGATAGAAGCCTTCTGTCTGACCATCTGTCGCAACCTGTCGCTCGACAAGCTCAGGCGCATGGATAATCAGGTGCAGTCGTTAGACAGCACCATAGACCCTTCTGACAACAGGGTGGCTTTTAATCCTGAGGAACATGCCGTACAGCGTGACCGCGTGCATCTGGTACGCCGACTCATCGACCAATTGCCTGAGAAACAGCGCTCTGTCATGCAGTTGCGTGATATTGAGGGCAAGAGCTATCGTGATATCGCTGCCATTCTCAATATCAGCGAGGAACAGGTGAAGATCAACATTTTCCGTGCCCGCAGAACTATCAAGGAGCGATTCAGGGAAGCAGAACAATATGGTGTCTGAAACGATGGATTTGATTTTTTAATGAAAAATTTGATGTCCCGTGTAACTTTTGCGTTTGACAATCGTCATTTTTATAGAGACCCGAAGAAAACAGTTATGGATTATAAGTACATCGAACAGCTCTTGGAGCGCTATTGGGACGCAGAGACAACCCTTGAAGAGGAGAATATCCTGCGCACATTCTTCAGTCAGAAAGACCTTCCGGCTGAGATGGAGGCATTGCGCCCACTCTTTGCCCTCGAAAAGGAAGAGACCTTGGGAGATGACTTCGATGAGCGGATGATGCAGATGATAGGCAGCGACATGAGTGCTGACAGCCAGCAGACGCCTGTGGCCGTCAAAGCCCGTGAGGTGACGCTGACAAGACAGCTGATGCCATTGTTCAAGGCTGCTGCTGTGGTGGCTATCATTCTGACTCTCGGCGGTGCGCTGCAAGCTCCCTGGGATTCCGCTTGGGATGATCCCCGCGACTATGCCAAGAATCTGCAGCAGGCTGACACCGTAGCAACGGTGAGTCCCATCCAGGCTGAGAACGTCGGTGACGTGGCAACCGATAGCGCCACAACGGTGACAACACCGGTACAACCCACTTATTAAGAAATTAATTCTATGCTTTCTCTATAAAAATAATCATGTTTAGTTAAAACACGCAAAAAAAAGAAACTGTGAAGTTTCGATTCTCTCAAATTTTTCATTACATACTAACGATGAATAGGCTGCCCTTCTAACGAGAAGATGGCAGCCTTTTCAATTTCTATTCGTTAACTTCGCTAACTTCGATAACTCCCTTAGTTTCTTTTCATCCACATATTCAGCTGGTAGATGGCCGGCAACAGGATGAGCAATGAGAAACCAATGGCCATCCAGACATGCAACTCCGACCCTTTGAAGATGTCAACCAGCTTGATGTCCGAGTCAGGATAGACATTATAGAGCACGTATGCCACACTGTTGTTTGCCCAGTGATAAGCCACGCCAGGCAGGATGCTGCCCGTTCGCCAGTACATCCATCCCAACAAGAGTCCGATAAGGAACGCGTGGGGCATCTGGACGGGGTTCATGTGGATGAGGGCAAAGAACAGGGCGGAGAGAGCAATAGCTCCCCAGGGCGATAGCTTGGGCGATTTCAGTAGCTCTTTCAGAACGGCACCGCGCATGACGATTTCCTCTGACAGCGGTGCCAGCAGGCCGATGGTCAGATAGCCCCAACGGTTGCCAAGAATCATGTCGAACTCGTTCTCCGCCCAATTAGGGAGTTCTGGTATCATCTCTTGCAGCCACATTGACGGAATGAGTGCTCCGAGAGCAGCAATTACGCTCCATGCCAGCACATTCCAGGGACGTGTCCGTAGCCAGTTAGGCGAAACAGCCGTCCATCGGGCAAGCAGGAATACGAGAATCGTGATAATGCTGACAACGGTTGTCAGCGTAATAATCAAAGCTGCAGTACGGTCAGATGACTTGGTGATGATGGCCCAAAGGGTATTAATGACGGCACCGCCAAGAATCTGAATGCCAAGAAAAATAACTAGATAACTGATTGCTTTCTTCATCGCGATGTTTCTTTTATTGCTTGTTCTGCCTGAATGGCGTCCTGTTTGATTTGTTCTTTCAATGTTTCGACATTGTCGAAACGGCGTTCTTCACGTATGCGACTGACAAACGACACGCTCAGCAGTTGGTCGTACAGGTCTCCCTGATAATGCAGCAGGTGTACCTCCAACGTCTGTGGATGCTGTCCGAAGGTGGGACGGGTACCGATGTTCATCATGCCCTTAAAGGGTGTTGGGTGATGGGTGTTGGGTGATACCAGCACAGCATAGACACCAGCAGCGGGTATCAGCTGACGTGGGTCGTCGGGCAACAGATTGGCAGTGGGATAGCCCAATGATGTCCCTATATGCTCGCCATGTACCACACGCCCTGTAATGGTAAAGTGACGTCCCAGACATGCTGTCGCCTCACTGACGTTGCCTGCTTGAAGCAGTTGTCGGATATACGAGGAGCAGATGTTGGGTGATGGGTGTTGGGTGATGGGTGATGGGTGATGGGTGTTGGGTGATGGATGTTGGGCGAGTGGGGGAAGGCTTTCTACATCGATGCCCAGCTCCTGACCATAGCGTACGTAGTCGTCGAACCCTTCCTCGCGGTTATGGCCAAAGCGGTTGTCATAGCCTGTCAGCAATACGCTGACGCCCAGCTGATTCCTCAATACCTGCGTCATAAACTGCTTGGCGGTAAGTGCTTTCAGTTCTGGCGTAAAGGCCAGTGTCTCGATACGGTCGATGCCCGTCTGGCGGATAAGTCTGAGCTTCTCGTCGAGTGGTGTCAGTATCTGTTCGCGATGTGGCGAATGGTCGAAGGTGATGCACAGCGACTGCAGTCCCATCGTATGGGCTCTCTCTACCACGTGGCGCAACACAAACTGGTGGCCCAGGTGGACACCGTCGAACATCCCTATCGTCGCTACAAAACCACTCATTAACTCTTAACTCTTAATTCTTAACTCTTAACTTCCTCCATATTTCCCCTACCCACAACACTGGCGACGTGCCGAGGATGATATACAGCCACGTGTCCCACGATAATGGAACCGTACGGAACATCTTTCCACCGAAGGTGACAATGAGCCACTGACCCACCAGGACGATGAGCAACACCGTCAGGAAACCGCGACAAGCCCACAGGCGACGGAAGGCAGAATGGCACGAGCCCAGTGTACGGGCATTGAACAGGTTCCACCATTGCAGCATCACAAAGATGCAGAAGAAGATGGTCAGCTCCGTGGGATCGACACCGGCAATCCGTTCGAAATACCATAGCAGGGCAAAGGTAATCAGAAAGAAGATGCCTCCGATGACGGCAATGCCGTGTGCCATGCTACGCGTGATGATAAAGGCATCTCTGGCGCGCGGCTTCTCCTGCATCACCTCACGACTGGGTGGCAGTGATGCCAGAGCCATAGCGGCAAAGGTGTCCATGATGAGGTTTACCCATAGTATCTGCGTGATAGTCAGGGGCAGTTCCGTACCCACAAAGGCACCGAAAAGTACCAGCAACAAGGCTGTTACATTGACAACGAGCTGGAAGAAGATGAAGCGCTGGATGTTCTTATAGAGCGAACGCCCCCACATCACAGCCTGTACGATGCTGCGGAACGAATCGTCGATGAGCGTGATGTCGCTGGCTTCCTTAGCCACACTGGTACCAGAGCCTAACGACAGCCCCACATGGGCGCGGTTCAGTGCCGGTGCATCGTTGGTACCGTCGCCCGTCACAGCCACCACCTCACCAGTCTGTTGCAGCAAGGCCACCAATCGCTGCTTGTCCGTAGGACGTGCTCGCGACATCACCTTTAGGTCTTTGATGCGCTCTAAAGCCTCTTCGTCAGAGAGTGCCGCAAACTCTGCACCAGTGATACATTTCTCATTCCTCATTTCCCCTTTCTCATTTAGCGGAGCGCAAATCCCGCATTGTCTTGCAATCTCCAATGCCGTCGCTGAGGTGTCGCCCGTCACAATCTTCACGTCTATTCCTGCCCGTTCACATTGACGGATGGCGTTAGGCACTTCCTTTCGTAACGGGTCGCTGATAGCCACGATAGCCAGCAGGGTCCTGTCTTGTGCGATAGCCAATGTGCGCATAGCGTGTTGCTGCCACTCCAGCAACTGCTGCTGGGCCTGCTGGCGCTCATCGGGAGTCATATCGCACATGCCCATCACCACCTCCGGTGCACCTTTTATATAAATGGTGTCCCCTACCGTCGTCGTCATATACTTGCGCTCGGTAGAGAATGGTTCGCGTGCCGTGATGGGGTTCTCCTCACGTATCTTCTGGTAGTCCACGCCCTGATCCATCAGCCACCGCAACAGTGCCTGCTCCGTAGGGTTACCCACATCGTGCGTCGCCGTCGTATTCAGAGCAATGGCCTTAGCCAGCTCTGGAGTGGCATTTCTCATTTCTCCTTTCTCATTTCTCATTCCGAAAACAGACATTCTGTTTTCGGTCAGCGTACCCGTCTTGTCCGTACATATACACGTTACGGCACCCATCGTCTCTGAGGCCTGCAGCTTACGCACCAGGTTGTTCGACTTCAGCATGCGACGCATGTTCAAGGCCAGTGCCAGCGTCACAGCCATCGGCAAACCCTCAGGAACAGCCATCACAATGAGCGTTACAGCCATCATGAAGTATTTCAGCACCACCTCCGTCATACTGATATAGTCGGTGGTGTGCCATAGCGGATTGGTCAGGATATCATGAACGAGGAAGGCTACGAAGGACGCTATAGACAACACGCTACCGCCCTTGCTAATCAGTTTGGCCAACCGTTCCAGCTGCATGTTCAGCGGTGTCTTGACACCCGTAATCTCTGCCGCCTGACGACTCACATGACCAATCTCCGTCTGGTCGCCTACAGCCGTCACAACATACCGTCCGGTACCCGACATCACCATCGACGAACGCAACAGCATGTCCTTCGCATAAGCTTCCTCACTAGAATGGGTGATGGGTGAAGGGTGATGGGTGATGGTTTTCGTCGTCAGTAGCTCGCCCGTCAGCGAGCTCTCGTCAACCTGAAGCTCTGTCGACTCCAACAACGTGCCGTCGGCAGGAACCTCGTCGCCAGTCTCCACCAGCACAATGTCACCTACCACGACTTCACGACGTGGAATCTCAATGATGGTGTTATGTCCCCCCTCGCCCTTATAGTTCCCCTCGCCCGTTGGAGAGGGGTTAGGGGTGAGGCTGAGGTCGGGGGTGAGGCTTCTAAGCACCTTCACGGGCTGTTCCTCGCCCAACTGCGTCAGTACGTCAAACTTACGGGCGGCATCGCGCTCGAAATAGAAGCCCACCGTCGTTGCCAGGAAGATGGCGGCAATAATGCCGATAGTCTCGATATAGTCGTTTTTTACAAACGACAATACCAGCGACACAATAGCAGCCACCAATAGGATGCGCACCATCGGATCCTTGTATTTCTCCAAATACAAACGCCACATCGAAGGACGCTTGGGCGGTGTCAGCACGTTCTCGCCATGCTCCTCCCTGCTCCTTAGCACCTCTTCGGCTGTTAATCCTTGCCTTTTCTCTGTTTTCACGGTGCAAAGTTACATAAAAATGTTAAAAACCCAAAATTCTTTAATCTTTAATCTTTAATCTTTAATCTTTTTAGTAACTTTGCAGCCGCTTTAAACAAGGCACCGGACTTGTAGCTCAGTTGGTTAGAGCAACAGACTCATAATCTGGAGGTCCCAGGTTCAAGCCCTGGCTGGTCCACACTGAAAATCAGCAACTTACGAGCAATCGAAGGTTGCTGATTTCTCTTTTTGCGAACAATTTGCGAACAAAATGATATTTCATGGAACATTGTGCATACCTTCCGAAGGCTCTGGTATCTGCATTTTGTTCGCAAAATCCTCAATTTTTGTTCGCAAAGCGTAAAAAACTCCTTATTTGTATCTTATTTCTCTAATATTTTCGTACCTTTGTCGCTGGATTTCGCATTAGTGCGATACCCAAAGACATTGTGGACAAGAGAAATGGCGTTCGCTATCTCATTCAAAGACCTCGAAATGTAGGAAGTTTCAAGGAATAATAGTCAGAGAATAGATAAGGTGAACGTTCACGTTATAGCGTGGGCGAAACTTATCTGACTATTTTGGCACTTCCTACAGCCACGAGGGAAAGATATGGGTTGTTCACGCTTTCTCTATGCCCAATGGATTAGGAAAGTTTAACGCCCCGCAGCGTCATATTTCTGCGATTACGGCGTATATATAAATAGGTAACGACAAATAACAAAAAAGAAATAATGAACAAGAAAACTATCATCACCGCCCTGCTCGCCTTTGTAACAATAGCAGGTTATGCAGGCAGTAACAAAATTACGAATCGAACCGATGGGAGTATTACCTTCGTCGTAGATGAGAATCTTACTCCTTTTGACAACCCATTTATGCGTCTGTATACTGGAGAAAGTATTGCCAAGTACATTCTGTCTGAAGAACAAATCCCAAAAGATGCACAGCGCATTATTGCTACGAGTTTTTCTGATGAAAATAACCTTAGGCACATGGGGAAGGATGCTTTCTACAGATGTGTTGTCGATGCCTATGCAAATCACCAATCAGTAACGCTCTCACCTGATATGGTTTGGCTTGTTATAAGTCAGGGCTTTGCCCGATACGTGAATGCACACGCAGAAGAACTGCGTCCCAAATTGGTAAACCACGAGGGGAAAATGGACTTGGCTATTTTAACGAACAAAGACTTGTTAACCGAAAATGTTGACTGGCCATCGCTGATTGACGATTTCTCGTCACAGATAGACAAATACACCAAAGACGGCATTGCCAAGAATATTATCTCCGACTTCACGACTACAGGCTCTGTCGAACGTGTGGCATCACAGATTACACTGATGGAAAGTGTAAAGTCTTATTTTGAGTACATTGTTTATCGCATCGCTTGTGGCATTCCAACCATCACATTGCAAGGAACAGTTGAGGACTGGCAACGCGTACTCGAAAAGACGAAGTGTCTGAAACAGTATGGCCTTGAATCCTGGGTAAACACTCTGGAACCAATACTAAATGAATTTATTCAGGCAGCTAATGGACAGCCTAATCAGGCTTTTTGGAAAAGTATAGTCAAAAAGCAGAACATCACTGAGCTTAAAGGCGGAGCATGTAGCCCTGACAATCCTACAGAACTCGATGGCTGGTTGCTGAAGTTCTTTCCAGATGAGAGCGGTCAGACTCTTGACAAGGTAAAGCATACCAAGGAAATGCCTTCAGAATATGTTCGAGTCAATTTCAAATATCGAGTAGTCGATCCGGCGAACGGAAATCTCATCAGTGAAACACCGATGGAACTATGGGCAGGTTTTGTCGGAGCAAAGGTTGACACGACAAGCAATATGCTGATTCCCAAATTGGGATGGCTCGTTCGTGTGGCAGAAAGTGATGATGATACCTTGAAGGAACTCAAAAAGAATAACAATGACTGGGGCATACACCTTCGCATCCAGGAAGTGCCGGAAATGCTGTCTCAACTGGGTCATATCAAGACGCTTGAGCTTGTATTTACCGGAAAAGTGGTTTTACCAGAATGGATGGACAAACTGATAATAGATCGTTTCACGATAAAAGGAGAAATGAATGATTCAGAGAAAGCTGCTATAAGAAAGCGTTTTCCCCAATGTAGTATTTTGAAATGAGAGCAAAGAACATTCTATCTATATTGTTTATAGCAATATCTCTTAATTCTTGCAGCAGCGACGAACCTCAATGGGCTGACTCAGAGGCACACGAAAAGACGGTGAAGCTGAATGAGCAGTACGGGCCGCTCATGGTTGGCACATGGCAATATGAGAACATCAGCGACACGCAGCGTTACTTCGAGCGCCTCACTTTTCAGGCCGACGGCACACTGACGGGTATGCGCAAATGGCAAACCCGCAAGCTCGTCACCATCGACGGCGAGCAACGCTACACCGATTGGGAGAACGTGGAGCCTTTGGAAGGAACTTTCTCAGGGACATGGAAACTGAGTTACTACAGCCCGGAAGGGGTAAATGGCGCGAAGCGCAACTGCCTATTTCTAAATGCCCAGTATGAAGGTGCAAATAGTGGACATATGGCCTACTCCAATATCGCCACCTTCGACTACGCCGATGAAACGACGCTTCGATTCGAAGGATTTTACTTTAAAGACAAGGATGGATGGATTACCTTCCTTCGCGGCGATCAGGAGCCAAGTTTCTAATAAACAGTCATAGCATAGCAACCATCATTACGGTTGCTATGCCTGTGAACTATACATTACTCACACTCCCATACCGCGTCTCTTAGTACCATCCCAGTTGGTGAGGGCATTATCAGAACCGCCACCACTACATGCACAGAATCCAGCTCGTCCTCCAGCTGCGATAAGGAGTCCCTTCACCAGATCTTGAGAGACATTCATTTCCTCGCATAGTTGCTCAGTTCGCTTCTTGGTGAAATCATACATGTAGTCAGTCGTTCCTTTCCAAGACATATCATCCAAAAGGTTATGGGTGGCCTGCATACGTTGTTCGTCGTTGGACGGATTGAGGTTGTTCTGGATGGCTTTGGCAAGGATACCCTGGCTTATCATCCTTTCATCTTTATCTGAGAAGAGGGACTTATGGCCCTTAGCAAAATCCAGAATGGCAGCAACGGCACCAGCTACCCACTGCTCCAATTGCTGCACGAAGGCTTTCTTGTTCTTCTGGATGCTGTTCCAAATCCCTGCAATCTCAGGAACTTCCATCATTTCTTTGATTTGCCCCTCTGTCTTAGTAAGCCGATGAGTCATCTTGATGGCAATATCGTCGGACTTGTCAGCTCGGGCATTGGCTAGTTCGCACTCCTTCTGGAGTTTACCGATTTCTGTATCCTTCTCTTTGCGGAGATTGCTGATAGCCGTCTCGTCCATCGTCGACATTCTCTTCTTCAACATTGAATTCTCGGCTTCCAGTTTCTTGTTAGCCTTGTGCAGCTGTTTGTTCTGCTCAACGATGTCGGCAATCTCCTTCGTCGTCTTTTGATAGAGTGACTTACCATACTGTTTTATCTCTTTTTTCTGTGCAGCCTTAGCTTCTATTAGTGCTATCTGCATGTCGGTGAAGATTTGCTTTGCGGCCTTCTTACAATCCTCCTGCCATTCCTTGCGACCGAAAGGAGGAATGGGCTTTTCAAGTTCTGCCAGCATAGCCATTCTTGCCTTGATAACAATCGGATTTGTGTCAAGTTCAGGAACCTCCAGTTCCTCTTCAGTGATAATCATAGCCTTGGCATACGACTCCCACTTTGCAAGATCCTTCTCCGTCTTGGCCTTCCGCTGCTCTGCTTCTACGATGTCATATTCAATCCTTGCCTTCTGCTCTTCAGCAGCTTTCTTCTCGGCCTTAGACTTTGCAACAGCATCTTTCGCCTGACGCTCAGCCTCCAGAACGGCCTTGTTCTTATGAACACGATTGCGACGCTCTTCTGGTGACAGCATGGATATATGTTCTCCACGTTCCAGCCCGTACTTATAGCCCACCTTGTCATGATAGTCGGTGTGAATCTGTTCCTTGGATGCGTTGAACTCATACTTATTCTTGCCCCATACGCCTGCAAAAGAGACACATTCCTGCTTCCCTCTTTCAGCAGTAGTGGATGCACGACCTCTTGCTTTCGTCATGGCAACAGGGATGGTCTGAATATGGATGTGCGGGGTGGTTTCGTCGCAATGCACGTCGAAGCCGATGATATTCTCCTCACCCCAGCGTTCACAAGCCCAGGCGTATGTGTCCTTGGCCCAGTCCTTAATGCCCTGTCGCAGACGGACATCGGCATTGCTCGTCTTGAGCGTGAAATCAACTTTCTGGTCACCAAAGGCAAGACGCGTTAGCACGTCATGATCACCACTGATAATGATACCAATAGTACAGTTAGGACTGTTGTTAGCCACGACAGAAGGATTGTTCTTGTCCTTGTACTGCTTGAAACCGAGTTGTTCAAGCCGTTGGAGTAACCTCTCATGAAGGGGTATAGGGTTGGAACCAAGGGGTACTATCTCGCCATCACCGTTAATCTCGAAGTTGAGGTGCTTGCGGGTGATGTCATAGTGGTTGTTCATATCGTGATTCTTCAGACGATATGTTTCCTCGTCCCATCCACGACGTTCGGCTTCATTGCTTTCGGACGCAGAGAAGGACTTCGCAGGATTGCCGACATGAACGGCGGCATAATGCTTGTCTTTAATTTCTAAACTCATAATATGTATAAATATGTTTTGTTGAATTAATGGTTATCAGGTCTCGGGTGAAACCTGAGTGGAGGGTCGAGGGAGAAATCACTCCCTCGCAGACGGGCTTGGCACGGCTGTGGCAGCATCCGCCATGTGGTGCGGCCCAGATCCTCGGAGAGCATAATGGGACTTTTGAAGGAGTGCAACGATTTTAAAAGTCCATATTATGTTATGGACTATTTCTATTAGTCTTGCGCTGAATAAGTTTCCATCGTAGGTTAGGCAGAGGCCCTACATAGTGTAATTCCTCTTCATCGCATATCTCCAGTCCCAATTTGTCAACGAGTGATTGGACAGCAGAGTTCCGTCTTATCATGTCTGCCAGGATCTCATGAGGGGTGGATTTCATCAGGAAAAAATCTGCAATATCAAGACCTTTCTCTCGTTGCTTATCTGTCGCAATTTTCTCAATCTCATCACACATGATGACGCGCTTGCAGATGGGCTTCAATAGCTGAGACTTTAACTGCCATCTCTCCCAACCTCCAAGATCAGGAATCATAATAATGCTTCTGCCACGAAGGACCTGTACGGCATCTTTGTTAAAACATCCATCCTTTCCACCCGTTGACAACCATACATAATCAGGCATGAAATGGGTCATGATAAGAGCCGTTTTCTCACTTTCCACAAGGGCAACGGTTGCCGTGGGTCGTTGACGAAGCTGATACTCACCCACAAAACACTGGACCAGATGATAGTCCGGCAGCTTCAGTTCTGAATGTGCCCACGTGACCAGACTATTCGGCTCCTTGATGCGGTGTCCTGTCTCGCGATTATAGCCCATCAGTTTGCCACCGCGTACATTGCCGTTGAAGTCAATCTGCCAGAAGACCGTACATCCGCCCCACTTATGTCCTGTTCCTACAAAATACAATCGGAATAAGCGGTTGGCTTCTTCTTTGCCGAAGACGCTACACAGATAGACATATAGAGGATTCTTATAATAACTGGCGAAGCTCTTCTGCACAATCTCATAGGGAATCAGCGACGGTTCTATTGGCTTTGGTTTCTCTTTCCCTTTTGTTGACTTCGCCACCTTATTATATATATGGGTGTTGTCATTCTTCCAATCCTTGGGTGCCTTGTCTGGATTATCATGGAAGTAGTCCTTGGGAGTGTAGTGATAGCCACAACTGTGCTCATGGTCGCAACGACCAACCGTGTCAGGGAATTCAATGATACCCTCTTCATCCACATAGCGGGTGAAGCAGCGTTTCCTCTTACACTCAGGGCAGGTGATTTTACTACCTGGCTTGTACTTCTGGAGATGGAACCTGAAATCACTCATCGCTACCTCCTTCCTGTGCACCGCTTGCACTCTGCACTTCTGCACTTTGCACTTCCTTTTCACTGGAGGGTTCTGACGAGTCTGAATCCGAAAGTGCAGAAGTGCATTGTGCAGAAGTGAAATCATGCACTATCTTGGAATATACTCCCTGCTTAACCCTTATCACTGTAGGATGGCTGGACTCGCATAGTCTTTTGAGAGAACTATAGACAGTACGGCGTGAAAGCCCTATACTCATAGCTGCAGCCTCGGCATCGGCTGAGGTGAAGGTATCGCCAACAAACTCCAACCAATCATCGCTGCTCTTTGAATTGGGCTCAGTGATGGTGCAAGCCTTTACCCGCTGATAGGACTCCTCAAAATAATCTATCAGACTTATTGCTCCCTTAACAGAAATCAGATCTATAGCATCCATCTGACATTCACCAGCCGACCAGCGTATCACCTGAAGGATAAGAGCCAGACGGGCTGCATTGCCGTTGAGTTTCATTTGGCGGCTCTCTACCTCGTTGTCATCCTCGATGGCATTCACCCTGTCAATGATTTCGTTATTCCAGCAATAGAAGTAGTTCCTGGCATCCTTGGTCATCTCCAGAACCTTCGGATTCGCCGTTACCCCATCTTCGCAGAGTTGGAAGGGAATATTCAGTACCTTGTTGACATACCATGACCATGTATTCATGGTATCAGGTCGTTGTTTCTGGTCTATACCCAACTGCCACTCAGGTATTTTCTTGTTCTTGGGGAATACGAACAGGAAACGGTCGGTCAGTCCGTTGGCAACATACTCCTTCCTGAATATTTCATCAAGGATATTGGTCTGTACACCACCTATCAGGTTGATGCAAGGACGGGTGATACTCATCGGAAAAGCCTCTGTCTTCCTTACAGCCTTTATAGGCTGGCCACTATAAGCAGACAGCAAATCCTCTATCAGATTGCTCTTTGCACTATAGCGCTTTACAGAATTGAACAGTGCTACCACCTCATCAACGAGTAGTACGATGCCACGAGGGTTGTCGTAATGGATGCTTAACATGGCCTCTGGGGTGAAGTCGGAAATGATGGTCTGTACCAGACGGGGCTTCTCCATCGGTTCCTTCACCTCTCCGTCCTTTTTCACGGCCTGCTGTTCATATAACTCATATTCCTTGTGTGCTTTGGCAAGCAACTGGCGGTCGTTCTCACGGATGGGCTGATACAGGAAACCCAATGGCGGTGTCTTACCAAGTCCAGGTCTGCCTACTAAAATCATGAACAAGGCACAACTGCTTACCCAGTTACCTTTAATCTTCACATGGTAGGTATTACCAATGGCTGTGGCATAGGCAGAAAGGATGATGGATGCGGTATACTCCAGATTGAAGTTCTCATAAGTCACCAAATCATAGATAATCTTCTGTATGCGCTCAGGGAACACATCCATTGGGAAACCTGTCTCGGCAACTTCCTCCACCTTGGCATGAATCTGATTTACCAAATGGTCAGTGTCTATCAGCATAGCTTACCTCCTTTCAATAGATTCAACACATCATCATAGCGATAGTACACCTTGCGCCCTCCTACCTTGATGGCATGAAGAAGACCTTCGTTGTTCCATCTCCATAAGGTAGGAAAGCCAACATCCAGAATCTTGGCAGCATCCTTACGGTTGATGAAACGAACGCCATCAATCATCATGGGGTTAATCACTTCGCCCTTCAAAGTCACGTTTTCAGGAACTGATGCCTTTGCAGCAGCTTGTTTGGTCAAAAGAGCATGTTCCTCTTTCAACATTCTGTAGTCATCCTTCGAGATGACAACATACTGGTCATCAATAAAAATTTCTTTCATCTGTTTAATTTTTATGTTGTTTAATCATATCATATTTTCTCAAATGCGCTGCAAAGGTATCATATCCAGTACACATAGGCTGCCTCGTAAAATTTTGATTCGTGACTTAACGTCTTTAAGACTTTTGGACAATAATTTTGAGACTATTGTGCTATTTCCTTTGGCTAGTTAGGTGATAATGATTACCTTTGCAGGCGATTTTACGAAATGCAAGGAAATCATGAAGAAAGAGAAAAACTGTTTGACACCGATTGATGCATCCACTCGATACGAAGGTGGTAGGGTGCCGAGTCTGACAATAAACGGGTTTGGATGCTTCAAAGAGGCATTCGAGTATAAAATCACGACCAGTGAAGACTCGTACTTGCTTATCTTCTGTGACTTTGGCGAGGGATTCTATTTACATAACGGGAAGAATGGAGTTATAAGGCAGGGTCAATATATGATTGTCAAGGAGTCTGACGGCTTCGCATGTTCCATCTATTTGCCAGCGGAGTGTATGATGATACATGTGTTGTCTTTTTACTACCGAGTTCCTTACACGATTACCACCAAGACCCCTGAGATTATACTCACTGATATAAATTCACGCGTTTATGGGGGATGGAATATCTTCATGAGAGCGTGTAACATCTTATCAAATGAGAATGCCGTGGATAATCTTCCCTATGCATCAGCCCTTTTACTGAGTTTCATAGAAGCAGAAAGGTATGTCAAAAATGAGAGGGTAGAAGCTGACCCTGCAAAGAGCGAACTGGTGGAGAAGGCCATACAGTATATGTACGACAACATCCAAAAAGACGTTTCCATTGCCGATTTGCTAGAACATCTTGGGTGCTCACGTAGCAAACTGTTTAGGCATTTCAGAGACTATAAGACCGCAAGACCCCTTGAGTTCCTAAACGAAATCAGAATCAAGCGAGCCTGCAAACTATTAACAGACACCTCCCTGCATATCAATGAGATTTGCAGAGAGGTGGGAATCAACAATCAAGTGTACTTCACCAAATTGTTCACAAAGACTATCGGCATGTCACCAACGAAATACAGGGATACTCACAATGTTTAATATATGCGTGCGCGTAATATGCGCGTAAAATTTTAATTTTCGCGAGCGAAAATAATCCTGATTATCAGCGACTTATGTGGTTCGTGGTAAATTCTCGCTCGCAAAAAACGCTCGGAAACGCTCGGAATTTCATATTTTTCCGAGCGACCAAACAGATTCA
Organism: Prevotella sp.; assembly: GCA_045131435.1. Classification (GTDB taxonomy): domain Bacteria; phylum Bacteroidota; class Bacteroidia; order Bacteroidales; family Bacteroidaceae; genus Prevotella. The sequence goes on along the minus strand of JBGUQW010000083.1, from coordinate 4,539 downwards.
TTACCTTTTGTCCTGTTATGTATTTTACCTGCAATTCTTAGCCGTTTAAGCAGATACTCTATCCTTATTATTCTAGAGTGCCTTTTATCCTGTATTTTTGCCTCGGATGATGTGGTACATCATACATCTTTTCTAAGACATCAGCCATTTGGACTAAAACATGGCTTTTGACATACCTAACATCACGACCTAGCTGGCCCGCGATTTGTTCTGCTGTTACCCAATCTGAACATATAATAATAACTTTTTCCCGTAGTTGCTCCTTTGTATATCTCTTCGGAAGTGTAACATTAGACTCCGAAGTGTAACATTCAAGTGTAACATTAGAGCCTGGAAGTGTAACATTAGACTTTGGAAGAGCAACATTAGAGTCTGGAAGTGTAACATTAGCTTCTGGAAGAGCAACATTAGTCCCATAAACGTGATACTTGGTACCCCGTCCATGACCAGAAGACTCCAATAGATGGTTGGCGCACATATCACTAAGCATCTTGGTGATGTCGGCACGATGGATGTCCAAGGCATACTGCAATCTCTCATTGGTTATCTCTTCCTCTGAGTAAGCCATCGCCAATGCCATCAGCTGTGGCTGCGGCAGTTGTTCTACTCGTTCTCCAAACAATTTGATTAGCCCATTCTTGACGTTTTCATCCAATAGAGATTCCATAGACATGGTGAGAATCACCTTGTTTGGCCGACTCCTCTCAACAATATACGGACGTTTCCAGTTCTGCTTCTCCCAGCCATGAACAATCTTGTCTGCTCCACTGCCAGCCTTCTCGGCAGAACCGAGGAAGGTAAACATTGTCTGCAGATACTTGTTTCTACAAATACTCTCACCTCCATGATAGAATTGTTTTGGAGAGATAAGCATAGTGCCAGGATTCGAGAACACCATCTTATTAGGGTACTTGTAGACATTCAACGTGGCGTTCTCTGTGTGGTCAGCATGAACTAGCATATTGGCTAATGCTTCTCTGACTGCTACATGAGCGGGCGTTTCCGTCTTCCGCTGGTTGTCCTCTAAAATGAACGGTTTCGGTAGGAAGTTCTGCAGAATAGGCAGTACCCTGCTATAGAACTGGAATAGGTTTGACTCCCAGTTGCCATCAGGACAGATTCGATCCACCCAACGGCTATCCTTATCGGTTATCTCCTGATAGTCAGGGAAGAAGTTCGGATTCTCGTCCATAATGGCACTATAAGTACCAAACATCAGCAGGCCTGCGTATGTCAGTCCGTATTCGCCTGTCTTCCTATCCTTCCTGAACACATTAAGCTTTTCCAAGAATTGGTCTTCAGGCAATTTGTTCCAAACATGATCAGGATTCCATTGCTCAAAACGGCGACGATACTGCTGAATGGAGGCAGGATCCAAATCTTCCTTGCTGAAGTTCTGTAGGACACGGCCATCAATGGGACTTGCAAGGTTGGCATCAGAGAACATGCTGTTTACTTCCTCACGAGAACAATGATAGTCGCCGTCAAGGTCGCGACGATAAGTGCCGGTATAAGGATCAAGCCCGCAATAAACAGGCTTCAAGCTCCTATCAACACGAGGAATATAGAAGAACAAGAAGTGAACACCTCTGAATTCGACATCGTACACATCATCTTCTTTCAACAGGGCAATGTTGACATTTTGCTTACTGTGCATACCATTGAAGAAGTCCTTCTTATACTTGGAAATCTGTGTTTCGTCAAGTCCATCAAGTATAAGATTGTCGCCATCTTCTTTCACACCAAACACAATGGCACCGCCATTGGTATTGGCAAATGAAGAATAGGTAGACCAGAAGGATTTGGGGAATCCTCCAGCTGCCGTCTTGAATTCCAACTCGTCAGACTCCTTGTCCTGCAACAGCCGTTCAAATTCAGGTTGCAAATCCTCGTATTTATAAATTCGCCTTGCCATTTTTTTCTTATACCTTATTATATATAGAGTGCAAAATTACACAATTCCTTTGATTTATAATCCAATTTCAGTCCAAATTCACGAAAAATGCGCGATAAGCTGCCAAAAGTATGCTTTTTTACCCACATTTGGCAACTTATCGGCACTTTTTGGCCTTAAATGCCCTTTTCTGTCATCATCTTCAGCAGCAATTCTTTCATTTCTTTCTTCGACAGCTTATCAATGTTGATAGATTCTTCTTTCTGTCCAATATTCAGCAGTTTACTATTGTTGCGGAAACGAATCTCCAAGGGGTACATATCCTGATAGCCACTGGTCACGTCGTTGCCATGAGAATGAGCCATGCTCTCAGAAATATATTGTTCTTCCACTCCTGCCAGCTTTAAATTGGTGGCAAACGAGTGACGGGCCCAGGTTCCAGACACCACCTTGTCCCAACCAAGAACGTCTTTACAAATACGAATCATGCGGTCTTTGATATTCGAGTTCTCTTGTACTGTCATTTTACGACGTTGCGATTCGTCTGTCACTCCTTTGAATATCTGGGGGAACACATAAGCATCTTTTTCCGGTTTGGCTCCGATTTCATCAAGGATAACCTGTAACGGTTCAATGATAGGAACAATTACCACAGACATGTCGTTACTTCTGGCCGATGTCTTCTTACGCATAAACTCAAATGCCTTTCCACCCTCGGCAAAGTAAGTACGGTTGTATTGCAATCGTCCAGCATCTGTCAGGTTAAAGCCATTGCAGAGATACTGTGCCAAGAAGAGTCCCAACGACTCATGTGCTCGTGCCTTGTATGCAGGATCCCATGTGTCAGGGTAATTCTTCTCAGTAAAAACTTGATAAAGCTTCGTCATTTCGTCCACGCTCAGGTAGGACTGTTGGCGACGCTTGCCACGAGGAATAGAGATGAGTGTCTTATCTTTATTAGAAAAAGGATATTTGTCTTCTGTCAGAAATCCTTGGCGGATGCATTCATTCCAAACCACGCGACAGGTACGGAGATACATGCCACGCGTAGCATCGGCTATCTTCCCTGTTAATACTCCATCAATATAGACTCCATTCTGCATGGCATCGTTCCACTTGTTGATGACATTCTTGTCCACCTTGAAGCCTCTTACATCACCCGCATACTTCTGAAAGGAGTTGAGTGCCCACTGGTAATTTTCTGCAGTACCAACCCTGTCTTCTGCTTTCATTTTGGCGATTATTCCTTCCCAAACACCTATAAAGGATGTCTCGTGATGTTCCTCCATCGCTTCTCCCGACAGATAAGTACGAATGAGTTCGAGGGTCAATGGTTGCCTTTGGCTCAACTTTTCCACCTTTTCCCTATAGCCTTCCAGTACATTCTGCCATTCAGTCCGTACTGGCATGAGTAAACTCTTGGCTCCTTTCACGCTGCACACATCGTTGAAGTACTTCTCGCTTTGATAGTCCATGTCCTTCAACTTATAGTAATAACGTTTTGCCGATATCTGGAAACATATCGCCAACGGATACACATCAGTGGCCTTGTTGGTACGTTTGTCCAACACTAAAGTCAGCGAACAGTTGTCCACTTTGCTACATTTGATAGATGTCTTTAAATCCTTCATAATCATAGTCTGTTGCTATACCCCTGAGCGGTTTGCGAACAATTTGCGAACAAAATGCGAACAAAATCGCTCGATAATTAAGATTTCTCTAAGTTCTCTGTTTTGGCTGCAAAGTTAGTAAATATCTGATAAACAACCAAATAGAAATCAGAAAAATATTTTGTGAAATCTTAAAAAACCTTACTTTAACAGACTCATAATCTGGAGGTCGTAGGTTCAAGCCCTACCTGGTCCACACGAAGGTCTCAGAGAAATCTGAGGCTTTTTTGTACTCCAAAACCTCTGTTTATAAGGGTTTCCGAGGATTCAAGTACTTCCACTTGTCAGAGAGTCAGATTTCCTGTAGATTCTTGGATTTCTAAAAATCAGCGCATTTTTAACCAAATGTTGACTCCTGGAAAAGCCCCATGTACTTATAGACTATACCTTTTTGGACACCACATTTGGCGAATTAGAGAAGTTTATTGCCGAATAGCGTGTTGATTCTTTAATTTTTTGTATCTTTGCAGTCGATATGAAACGACGCAAGATATATGTAGCAAGCAGCTGGCGCAATGGGTATTATCCTGATGTTGTGACCAAGTTGAGGGAAGCGGGACACGATGTGTACGGCTTCGGCAATCCTCCATCTGATAGACGAATTGATAGAAGCCTTTAAATAATATGGATAGACTCAACGCACAGCAAAGACACAGCAATATGGCTGCCATCCGGTCGAAGGACACGAAGCCGGAGATGATTGTGCGGCGCGGTCTGTGGAAACGTGGGTTCAGATATAGGCTGAATCATAAGCGGTTGCCTGGGCATCCTGATCTGGTGCTGAGGAAATACAGGACGTGCATCTTTGTAAATGGGTGCTTTTGGCATGGACATGGCGCTACGCTAAATGAGAAAGGAGAAATGAGAAGTGAGAAATGTTGTTGTAAAATTCCGAAGACGAACAGGGAGTTCTGGGTGGCGAAGATTCGCAGGAATAAGGAGCGGGACAAGGAGGAACAGCGTCAGTTGGCGCAA
>JBGUQW010000082.1:0-3471 GCA_045131435.1 Prevotella sp. | reverse complement strand
GACCTTTACCAAGCGGCTAACATCCAGCGTCTTCACCAATGTCACCATCGGCATGGGCGATGACATCCACATACGGTATGCTTCAGCACGATTACTCTCTTGGGGATTTATTTCTCTCTTCATAATCTATTAATGTCCTCTATGCTTTTCTTTCTTTTTGGTCTGACGCAGTTCGAACAGACGTTGTTTTTCTGCATCACGTTCAGCCTTTGTGCGTTGCTTTCGTTCTGTCTTGTTCTGTTCCTTTTGTAGCTTCAGAGCTTGTTGAGACTTGGTACCGATGCCTTGTGATTGCATTTGTTTCTTGGCCTCGCGAAGTTGTCTCTTGGGGTTCTTTTTGCTCTCTGAAGTCGTAGGAGTTTCAATAGGCTGAGTGAATTGTAAACGGTTCCAGTTCTTATCGACAAACTCCATCACCTCCTTTCCTGTCGGCTCTGCACCAAACGTAACCTTACAGGCACGCATTCCATTCTGGTCGATCATTTCGAACAGCCCAATCCAAAAAGGATCTTCAAACAGAACAGTCAGCGAACCTGTGGTCATAATAACTAATTTTCCAACGGCATCATAACGCCACATTGGTAGTCTGGCGACTCGATATCTGTACCCTGATACCACTCCATGCTGCAGGAATTCGGAGCCCATTTGTACTCTGGATGAGCAGGCAACCACTCCTTATGGAACTTTGTGTACTGTTCCTGGAATGCTTTCATGCCTCCCTCAAAATGTATCTTCAGCCACTTCCCGCTTTGAATGGGGAAGAGCTGCATACCCTCAGGGATGTCGCCACCTTTATATATGCCACCAATGACATAAGTAAAGGTGTTTTTACAGCAAGCCCCAAAGTTCGCTTCCCAACAGGTAGCACAATTGTGGTTGGGAATGTCGCAAGTGCAGAGTCCGAACTCACCTACGCCATTGTCGATGGCTGCTTTTTGGAAAGCATTGGGGGCTTGCTTCTCAAAAAACACTGGCCTAACAATCTTTTCAACAAACTCACCCCAGAACTTAGGGCATTCTTCCTTTGCCTCATTGAAGGCAATCTTCTTGGCCATGCCAATGATCTGCACATTATGCAGTTCAATAATCTCGTGTTTCATATTTCATCTTCATTTTATCTAATGACGCTGCGAAGGTACGGAATGTTGCTGGAATTGCCAAATATTTGGGATATTCTGTACATATTTGTGATAAGTGAATACTGAGAATCTTCACACCAATTAATGATGAAACGCTCATCGCTAAGTATGTGGAGACTCTCATTAGAAGGACATTCGGCACTCCAGATGCCATGAAATGTGAAGAATGGTGTACTATCACACAATTATTCTGGTACCTTTTCCGTTATATCAATAAAGAACCAATCCTATTGCAAGATGAAAAGACTACTATTATCCATTACGCTGACGCTCATGTCCATGACAACGTATGCCACGGGACAGGATGGTGACTATATCTATATTGACGGTACGAAATGGGAACTGCTGGACAGACCTGTCTATGCCGACACCGCACTGAGAAACAGCGTGAAGGCCATGCTGCCAAAGAACCGCGCTATTTTTTCATCCAATTGGGACGGCTTTACGACCTACTGGAGCATCCAGCAGGATAAACTCTGCTTAGACAGCATCCAGTATGAATTCTTCAATGCAACGACCCTAAAAGGACGGAAGGAATGTGTGCCATCCGACACCTTGCTCCGCGTGTTCAGGAAATATGTCGTTGGAGGGCGCATTGTGGCTACATGGCTCACTGGCGACATCCGCATGGCAAGGGGGGAAATGATTTGGTACCAGCACTCATTTTTTGAACGAAACTACGAGAACGAGCGGATCATCAGCATCAAGCAGGGGAAGGTCTGCGGGATGAAAGACTTTCATAACTTTGTCGTGGATGGTTTCGCTTTCGAAGACGTTAAGGGCAGGGCAAAAGTAACCGCTGCCGAGCTGAAAAAGATGTTTCCGTTACATCTTGAAAAATACCCTGAGTTGGCTGGTGTCAAGCGTATCATGTTCAGCATCAAGCGAGCCTGCGTCGATACCACGGGACATTTGATTGATTGTGAGGTCAGGGTAATCCGACCAGACGACAACCCGCAACTGGCTGCCGAGATGGCAGAGGCGATGAAGGCATACCATCCTTGGCGTGTCATGTTCATCAATGGCGAGTACCGCGCCTACGGTATCCAAGGATACACGTTCCCGTATCTGCTTGACGACAACAGGGAATGATATTTTTATATCACTCGCCTTACGCCTGGAATCATTCGAATCAACCAAGTGATAAGGAACGACAGGATGCTCGCAACGATGGCTATTAGGAAGAACAACCCCATGAAAAATGCCGCATTCGTAGAGAGGAAATGCCAGATCCAAGGCATAAATTCTGCAGGATTGGATGGTGTATAAGCCCAACCACCACCATTGCCGTAAGCCTGACCGGCATGGTGCATAATCACCAAGACGGTCAGGCAAACCTTCAGATTATCGAGATAGCAAAGACGTTTCATTGGTGCAAAATTACGAAGAATTCCGTTTGTTGCCAAAAAATTGTGCTATTTGATTACATTCTTGCCTTCTGCTTCTCGCCGGCACCAGAGCCGCGATACTTCGAGCGGGCCTCGTTGAACTTCCAGGTAAGGTCAAGCACAAAGGTGCGACGGGCAGGATTGTGCGTAGTCAGTTCTCGATAACCGAAGACGATGGCATCGGTCTTGTTGGTGTGGAAGATATCGCTGCAACGCAAGTCGAAAGTGAGTGTACCCATACGCTTTAAGTTGAGATCACGCTGCAGTCCGATGTTGGTGAAGAGACGGGTCTTGGTCATGCGGAAATTGGTGTAGTCACCTTTAGAATACCACTGGGCAGAGACATTGAGGCGGAAACCTTGAGGTAATTCGATGTCATTCTGCCAGCCGATAATGAACCAGGGGCGGTTTAAAGTGATGGTAGAGCCATTAGCAGTAGGCGACTTGAAGTCCTGCATCTGGGTGATGACACTCCATGCCGGATGCCAGCAACCAATGGTGGGGCGTGCAGACAACTGGATGCTGAACTGGTTGTAATCCTCCCAGCTGTTGATGGGACGCACCAGGCTGACAAGGGGATCTTCTGAACCAGGGAAAGGCTCTGTCGACATAGTGAGGGCATCCTTCACTCGGCCATAGTTCAGCGTCAGGTTCGCCCATTTGTAGGCAGCATTGAGCACCAGGCTATGGGTATAAGTCGGCAACAGATATGGGTTACCGCTTTGGTAAGTATAACGGTTGACATAAACCGTCGAACTGGTCAGATTAGCATAGTTAGGACGCTGGATGTCACGACGGTAGGAGAGGGAGAGTTGTGCCTTGCCTATAGGGGCAGAGATGACTGCCGTAGGGAACCAGTCGCCATAGTCGCGGCAGACTTCATCCTCCTTTTTACCAAAATTGAAGTAGTCGTTTGTCAGGTGTTCATAGCGCAGTCCTACCTG
>JBGUQW010000081.1:0-3271 GCA_045131435.1 Prevotella sp. | reverse complement strand
TCGGCTTTGCCGCTTCGCGCGTCGAAGAACTTTTTGTTGCTCAGGTACTTATAAAGAAAGTTAAATTAAAGTGCTGCGGAATTTAGGATATTTAACGCATAGAGTTGTCGTAGTTGTCGTAAAAAAACTGTATCTTTGCAAACGAAATCCAACAAATAGCGTAAAAGTATGAAAAAACTGTCCTTAGCCATCGTATTCCTGCTGGGTGTAGTAGGCGTTATGGCGCAAGATGTGAAGATTGAGTTTATAACGCCGTCGATTGTGCACGTCGTGAAGGGAACACCCACGAAGAGTCTGGTGGTAACTGCCAAACCTCAGGATGTGGCCGTCAGTAGGAATGGTAATACGTGGAAGAGCAGCGAGCTGACGGTGAAGCTCGAACCTGAGACGGAGACTCTTGTCTTCCTGACGAACAAGGGTAAGGTACTCCTGAAGGAAAAGGGCATCAGGATTGTGCGTAAGAACACGGGTGACTTCGAGGTCAGTCAGAGCTTCTTCCTCGATAAGGACGAGGCCATCTACGGCTTGGGAACCATCCAGAACGGCAAGATGAACCGTCGTGGCGAGAAGAAACGTATGGAACAGTCGAACCTGGAGGACTTCCAGAATGTGCTACAGAGCATCAAGGGCTGGGGCATCTACTGGGAGAACTACTCGCCCACACTGTTTGAGGACAATGCCGAGGGTATGTCGTTTACCTCTGAGTCAGGTGAGGGTGTTGACTATTACTTTATGTATGGCGGTTCAGCCGACGGCGTCATCGCCAAGATGCGTGAACTGACAGGCGACGTTCCGATGTTCCCACTTTGGACTTATGGCTTCTGGCAGTCGAAGGAACGCTATAAGACCGCCCGTGAGACGGAGTCGATTGTCGACAAGTACCGCGAACTGCAGGTGCCTCTTGACGGTATCATCCAGGACTGGCAGTATTGGGGCTCGAACTATCTGTGGAATGCGATGGACTTCCTCTCGGAGGATTTTTCCAATGGCAAGCAGATGATCGACAATGTGCATAAGAAGCATGCCCACTTCATGATCTCCATCTGGGCCAGCTTCGGACCGATGACCCAGCAGTTCCGCGAGTTGGAGGCGAAGGGCTTGCTGATGCCTTTCGAGACGTGGCCGCAGAGTGGTATCTCACACGTCTGGCCTCCGATGAAAGACTATCCCTCAGGGGTAAAGGTCTACGATGCCTTCAGTCCTGAGGCCCGCGCCATCTATTGGAAATATCTGAAGAAACTTTATGACTACGGTACGGATGCCTGGTGGATGGATTCGACAGATCCGGACTTCTTTGATCCACGTGAGTCAGACTATGAGCATAAGGTGTATGGTGGTACGTGGCGTTCGCAGCGTAATGCCTTCCCGCTGGAGACCGTGCGAGGTATCTATCAGTCGCAGCGAAAGGATTATCCTAATGCTTCGAAGCGTGTGTTCATCATGACACGAAGCAGCTATGCCGGTCAGCAGCACTATGGCTCGAACATGTGGAGCGGTGACGTGAATTCATCGTGGGACATGCTGCGAAAGCAGGTGCCTGCAGGACTGAGCTTCACCCTGACGGGTAATCCTAATTTCAATACGGATATTGGTGGCTTCTTCTGTAGTTCGTATAATACGAAAGGTAGCGGCTCGGCACCGAAGAATCCGCAGTTCCAGGAACTCTACGTGCGTTGGATGCAGTACGGTCTGTTCTGTCCGGTATTCCGCAGTCACGGTGCTGATGCGCCTCGTGAAATATGGCAGTTCGGACAGAAGGGCGAGCCCGTCTATGATGCCATCGAGAAGATGATTCGTCTGCGCTATCGCCTCATACCTTATTTATATAGTACCGCCTGGCAGGTGACCAAGAACAACGATAGTTATATGCGTCCGCTATTTGCCGACTTCGCTGCCGACAAGAAGGTTTGGAATATGACTGACGAGTTTATGTTCGGTCGTAGTATCCTGGCAGCACCGATTGTCGATCCGCAGTATACGGAAGAGAAGGTGATCCGTACCGATGCGATGACGGGCTGGGATCGGAAGGAAGTGAATAGTGAAAAAGTGAATAGTGAAAAGTTGGACTGGACCGCAACGAAGAGCGCTGCGAAGTATCTGCCGAAGGGTGCTACGTGGTATGACTTCTGGACGAATAAGAAATATCAGGGTGGCAAGACGGTGACGCTGGAGACTTCGCTCGATCGTGTGCCGATGTTCGTTCGCGCTGGTAGTATCCTGCCCCTTGGTCCAGAGATGCAGTATGTCGGTGAGAAGGCTTGGGACAACCTCGAGCTACGCCTCTATCCGGGCGCTGACGGCACATTTACCCTCTATGAGGATGAGGGCGACAGTTACAATTATGAGCGTGGGGTCTATACTACCATTCCTTTCGTGTGGAAGGATAAGACCAACACGCTCATTATCGGTGCACGTCAGGGCTCGTTCCCTGGAATGCTGCAGACACGGAAGTTTACGATTGTTCTGCCTGACGGAACCTCAAAGACCGTTGACTATAACGGTGCAGAGGTAAAGGTGACGCTTTAAGCCTTTCTGACTCTGAGCGTCTGAACGATACGACTCATCTGATTCGGGATGCGGATCTGTTGCGGACATTTTGGAAGACATTCTTCACAGTCCTGACAGCTCCGTGCCCATTTCTCGGCATCGGGCAAAGCCTTGCGATAACCCTCGATGAACTTCTGCTGGCGCTCGGCATAGTCGGCGGCAGAGGGTTCTGGCAACGGCAGCACGTGACTGTTCACGGCTTCATTGTAATAGGTAAAGTTACCAGGGATATCGACATTGTAAGGACAAGGCATGCAGTATTCGCAGGCCGTGCAGGGAATCGTAGGTACACCAGATATCTCATCGGCAATCTTCGCCAACAGGGCGTTCTCAGCCTCCGTGCAGATTTCCAGCGGTGAGAAGGTCTGCACATTTTCTTCCAGATGATCCATGCGGTTCATGCCGCTGAGCGTGGTCAGGATATTGGGATAAGAACCTACCCAGCGGAAAGCCCATCGGGCTGTGCTGTCATCGGGACGGACGGCCTTCAACTGATCTACCAGTTCCTGAGCCATACGTCCGAAGGCACCGCCACGCAGGGGTTCCATGACTACACACTGTACTCCCAACTTGTCGCATTTGTTATAGAGATACTCTGCATCGGCATCCGTCCTTCGTCCGCCTCGTAGCCATAGAGGGTACCTGGGGCATGCGGGATAAATTCAAATTCTACCAGAAAAATTTGGAAGTATGAATAAAAAGGCTTATCTTTGCGCCTGATATT
>JBGUQW010000080.1:0-25632 GCA_045131435.1 Prevotella sp. | reverse complement strand
ATCCTGACCAAGTTCCTGGAGCGGATGCGTGAATCTACTGAAGTCGGGAACAACGGCGAAGAACCTGCGAAGCATATTGGGGCTTATTGCTCTCTTGTTTGGTGTATCTTCCTTGGGTATTGTAATCTTGGGCCAAGGGTTTGTGATTAACTGAATACCTCTTTCCTCATCGTTGTATTCCAACATGGCAGCTTTGTGAATCTGTCTGATGTTGATTGGGTATTTGTTCTTCGACCTTGCCGTCTGGGAAAGAGAGTCTATCCATCGGGAAAGGAATGAGTATGTCAATTGTGAAAACATGACCTCATTACCACCTGCAAATTTCTCCAAGCTATAAAGTGCCCACTTATAGTCGCGTGAAGTCCTTTCCTGGCCTCTGGCTTTCATCTTCTCTATATGCTTACGAGCGTACATTGAGAACGATATTCCATCCTTACCTTTCTGAATATAGTCCACAATTTCCTTGACCGTCCAGTCTTGTGTGTCAATCCTATTCAGAGTGTTGTAGTATTGATCAATCAATTTAGAGGTTTGTTGAATAACGTAAGGATCAAGAATATCCTTTTTGTTCCGACTCAACCCCTTATCGTTAACCATCCATGATGTTCTCAGATAAGAGACTTTACGATTGTGGGCAAAACGTATGTATACGACATACATTCCATCTTTTCTCTTTGATTTTACCGTAGCTTTTAATGTTGCCATATTAAATTTATGTTATATGATTACACGCAATAGTGCGCATTCATATAATATAATTCAGACTCAGGAAGACATTCTCTATTTAACAACAAATTTGGTATAATGTTACCTATTGACACATAGAAGAGAATAACCAGCAAAGGTACATCTGCTACATATCAGCATTATAATATTGGTTTCAAAAAATGTACTCAGATTTTTGGTAAACAGGCTAAATTTTTGGTAAACAAATTTGATGCAGAACTTCCTATTGGCACACAGAAGAGCATTTTGCAATTTTTCAACTACCTATATATCAGTGGTTTACATATTTAAAAAGTGTTGACCAGAAAAACACGTTTTCTTAAGAGAAACAAAAATGCAAGTGCTTGATAATAAAGCACTTGCATTTTTAAGTGTCTCAAAATTATGAAAATTATTCACATTCGAGAGCGCCCTGGGCGGCAGCGAGGCGTGCGATGGGCACGCGGAAGGGAGAGCAAGATGCGTAGTTCATGCCTATCTTGGCGCAGAACTTCACAGAACTGGGCTCACCACCATGCTCACCGCAGATACCGCAACGGAGATCAGGACGAACCTCACGGCCTTCCTTGACAGCAAACTTGATGAGGCGGCCAACACCCTTCTGGTCGAGTACCTGGAACGGGTCTACCTTCAGGATCTTCTTGTCGAGGTATACAGGCAGGAACGAAGCGATATCGTCGCGGCTGTAACCGAAGGTCATCTGAGTCAGGTCGTTGGTACCGAATGAGAAGTACTGAGCCTCCTCAGCGATACGGTCAGCGGTCAGGGCAGCGCGAGGAATCTCGATCATGGTACCGATCTCGAACTCAACCTCTGTGCCATACTCCTGGAACACCTCCTTAGCGGCATACTGGATAACCTCCTTCTGCTGCTTCAGCTCGTACATGGTACCAATCAGCGGAACCATGATCTCTGGCATAGGATTCTTGCCTTCCTTCTTCAGCTCGCAGGCAGCACCCAGGATAGCCTTTGTCTGCATAGCGGTGATCTCAGGGAAGGTGATACCCAGACGGCAACCACGATGACCCAGCATTGGGTTGTTCTCTGCGAGAGAGTCAACACGACGCTTGATGTCCTCAACGCTCACGCCCATCTCCTTGGCCATAGTCTCCTGACCAGCCAGATCGTGGGGAACGAACTCGTGGAGAGGAGGATCGAGCAGACGGATGTTGACGGGCAGACCGTCCATAGCCTCAAGGATACCCTTGAAGTCGGCCTTCTGATAAGGCAGCAGCTTAGCAAGCGCCTTCTCACGTCCAGCAACGCTGTCAGCGAGGATCATCTCGCGCATAGCGATGATCTTCTTATCCTCGAAGAACATGTGCTCAGTACGAGTCAGACCAATACCCTTAGCACCAAACTCACGGGCGAGCTGTGCGTCGCGTGGGGTATCAGCATTGGTACGAACCTGCAGCTTGGTGTACTTGTCGCAGAGGTCCATCAGCTCCTTGAAGTCGCCAGAGAGCTCAGCAGCCTTCGTGGGAACCTCACCAGCATAAACCTGACCTGTAGTACCGTTCAGAGAGATGTAGTCACCCTCCTTATATACGACACCGTCGATTTCGACAGTCTTGTCCTTATAGCTAACATTGAGTGAACCTACACCCGATACGCAGCACTTACCCATACCACGAGCCACAACGGCAGCGTGAGAGGTCATACCACCACGAGCTGTCAGGATACCCTCAGCAGATGCCATACCAGCCAGGTCCTCAGGAGAAGTCTCGATACGTACGAGAACTACCTTATGACCATCGTTGTGCCAAGCCTCTGCATCATCAGCGTGGAATACTATCTGACCGCAGGCAGCACCAGGAGAAGCAGGCAGACCCTGAGCAATCACCTTGGCTGAAGCCAATGCCTTCTTGTCGAATACAGGGTGCAACAGCTCGTCGAGCTTCTGGGGCTCGCAGCGCATGATGGCGGTCTTCTCGTCGATCATACCCTCGTGGAGCAGGTCGATAGCAATCTTCACCATAGCAGCACCAGTACGCTTACCGTTACGTGTCTGGAGGAACCAGAGTTTGCCCTCCTGAACGGTGAACTCCATATCCTGCATATCGTGATAGTGGTGCTCCAGCTTGTCCTGAATGCCATTCAGCTCAGCATAGATCTCAGGCATGGCCTCTTCCATGGAAGGATACTTGGCTACGCGCTCCTCCTCAGAGATGCCGGCGCGCTCAGCCCAGCGCTGACTGCCGATCTTCGTAATCTGCTGTGGGGTACGGATACCAGCCACAACGTCCTCACCCTGAGCGTTCACCAGATACTCACCGTTGAAGAGGTTCTCACCATTGGCAGCGTCGCGGCTGAAGCATACGCCGGTAGCAGAGGTGTCACCCATGTTACCGAATACCATGGCCATCACGCTGACAGCAGTACCCCACTCGTCGGGGATGCCTTCCATCTTACGATAGAGGATGGCGCGCTCGTTCATCCAAGAACGGAACACAGCACAGATAGCGCCCCAGAGCTGCTCGATAGGATCGTCGGGGAACTCCTTACCAGTGCGCTCCTTGATGGCTGCCTTGAACAGCTTAACCAGTTTCTTCAAATCCTCAACAGAGAGGTCCTTGTCCAGAACAACACCACTCTCCTTCTTAACACCCTCGATGATCTCCTCGAACGGATCAATATCGGTTTTGTTAACCGGCTTCATCTCGAGCACCACGTCACCGTACATCTGTACGAAACGACGATAGCTGTCGTAAACGAAGTGAGGATTGTTGGTCTTCTTGACCATACCTTCAGCCACCTCGTCGTTCAGACCGAGGTTCAGGATGGTATCCATCATACCAGGCATAGAAGCACGGGCACCAGAACGAACAGAGACAAGCAGGGGATTCTCCTTGTCGCCGAACTTTGAGTTCATCAGCACCTCAATATGCTTCACAGCAGCCATCACGTCGTCGTTCAGCAGCTCCATAATCTTCTGCTGACCAACCTGATAGTACTCGTTACAACAGTCGGTTGTGATTGTGAAACCTGGAGGAACGGGAACTCCAATCAAGTTCATCTCGGCAAGGTTTGCACCCTTGCCACCAAGTTCCTCACGCATTTTTGCATTACCTTCGGCCTTACCATTACCGAAGAGGTAAACTCTTTTTTGGCTCATAAGTTAGCTCTATTTATATGTTAACACTAAATGAATTTGTTCAAGTCGTGCAAAGTTACAACAATTTTCCGACTCGTGCAAACATTTAGCTTTTTTTTGCACTATTTACTTCTGACCCTTGAGGATGACGTAAATAATGACGGGGGCGCCAATGACTGGTGTGACGGCATTGAGGGGGATGACGCCGATGTCGCCAGGGAGGAAGCAGACAAAGTTGCACAACAGGGCAACAACAGCTCCACAGAGGATGGTGGCAGGCAGCAGCAGACGGTGGTTATCGGTAGTAAGCAACAGGCGTGCCATGTGGGGCACAGCGAGTCCGATGAAGGCTACAGGCCCACAGAAAGCGGTGGTAATGGCTGTGAGCAATCCTGTGACGACGAGTAGCCAGTTGCGTGTGCGGACGATGTTAATCCCCAGATTCTCCGCATACAGATCGCCCAGCATGAGGGCGTTGAGGGGTTTGATTAGGAGGATGCTGCCCAGCAGTCCGAGCAGCGTGACAGAGGCAAAGACAGGCATTATGTTAAGAGAGACGCCTCCAAACGAGCCCATGCCCCAAACCATATAGGAACGGACACCCTCGTCGGTAGCAAAGAAATTGAGGAGCGAGACGGCAGCATTGGAGATGTAGCCTATCATGATGCCGATGATGAGCAGCATGACATGACTACGGACAAGGGTGGAGAAAAAGAAGAGCAGAGCCATAACCACCATAGCCCCCAAGAAAGCCGCAGAGAGGACGGCTACGAAACCCGTCAGGCTGACACTCCCCGCCGACACACTGCCACCCAGTAACAGCATGACAAGAGCCACACCCAGTCCTGCTCCGCTGTTGATGCCAAAAACACTGGGACCTGCCAACGGATTGCGAAAGGATGTCTGTAGCATGAGTCCACTGACAGCCAGAGCCCCACCCGTCAGCATGGCTGTCAGAGCCTGTGGCAGTCGCGACTGCATGATGATGAACTGCCAGGACGGCTTGACGTCAGGAGCATCGGTGAAAAGTATGCGTAGTACATCGCCGGCAGGGATAGCCACCGCCCCCACAAAGATGTTGAGGGCGAAGAGTGCTACAATGAGTACTGCCAACAGGATACAATATGCCGTACCTTTCATCAGACTGCTTTTATTCTTTTAATTTAGTATAGTAACGCAGGGGAGGAAGACTGGTCAGTTCTGGGTGCAGAATCCTGATGAAGTCGGACAACAGAAAGTCAGGACGGAATGGCGTCTCCTCATAGAACAAGGTCTGTTCGACGTTGCAGGCATACACCTCGCCATCGCGACAGGCCTTCAGTTGGTCGTAACCACGATGTTCAGAGAGCAGTTCGCGGTAGTCGGTTTCGTGGTCGCTGCTGTAGCGGTAGAGCCAGACGTCAGCTTCCCCACCCTTTTCAAGTACCGTCTCAAAAGGCAACGAGAGTGAACCGCTATGTTCGTCGGCACTCCAGGGATAGCGTCCGCCGGCATCGGCTATCATCTGTCCGATGGTGCTACGTCCGCCTGGCACATACCATACGGAGCCCACCATCTTATCGATGAGGACAGAACGCCCTGTCGTAGTGGGCAGCTGCTTCAAGCGGTTGTAGTTGTTCTCGACGACAGAGAAAAGGCTGTCGGCCTGCTGGTACTCGCCAAAGAGCAAGCCATAGAACTTCATCCACTCGGCACGTGCCAATGGTGACTTCTCCATATACTCTGCACACTCCACCAAAGGAATGTCAATATCTTCAAGTTTGCCATAGCCGCCAGAATTCTCGAAGGGAGAAAGCAGAATAGCATCGGGTTTGACGTCCATGATTTTCTCGACCACAGGACTCATACCGTTCCCACAGTCGGCCACATGCCCCTGTTCCACACGCTGGTGAATATAAGGGATTTTGATGTATTGCAGGTCGGCCACAGCCACAACGTCGTCAGCATGTCCCAACGTTGAGAGCAGTGAACAGTGGACGGTGGTGAAGACTGCCGCCTTCTGGATAGGGGTACGGACGATGGTGCCGTGAGGCATGTTGTGGGGCTGTGCATCACGAGGTACCAGCAGATAGGTGTGCAGCAGTTTATTTTCTCGCCAAGGGTTGTGGATATTGACTTCTGTATAGCCATCGTGGCGCACGATGGTAAGCAGCGACGAATACTTCAGCTGCAAGGTGTCGCCACCCTCCTGCAAACGGGCAGAGCGCCCATTGCAGGAGGACAGCAGCACAGCAGCTAAGGCCAATAGGAAAAGGCCTAAGTTTTTCATCGGCGTCAGTGGTGATTAATAAACGATATAAGTAATGCTGATATTGCAAGAGAAACGCTGAGGACCTACACCACAATCGAAGGTTGACAGCTTCTTGGAAACGGTGGAGTCGTAAATGTTGACATAGCCATTTTCTTTCCATTCAGCCCAACCACTATTAGCACGGTAGCTGGCAATCATCACGTTGTTGGTAATGGGGTCGACACCGATGCATGCGGGGTACTCAATCTCAGCTGGTGTGAACTTCGTGAGGGTGCCCGACTGGATGTTATAGATGCTGTAAGAAGTTTCTCCCTGTCCGTAAGGAGCATTGATGGTGTAGATGTTGTAGCCAGCAGCAGCCATAGCCGTAGCATTGGGGACAACACACTTCACAGTATTCTGGCTGATGCAATAGACACCTGCATCCAACTGATTCCAGTTATCGTCATAACGACCATAGTCGAGGAAGTAGATGTCAGAGCCGGCAACAGCAATCTCCTGCGGGTTGCGGATGTTGGCATCCTTGACCTCAGAAACGGCACCTGTGCTCAAAGTAATCTTCGAGATAGAGGGGTTCTGACCCATGCCGTAGTCGGAGTTGGCGACATAGAGGATGCCGTTGGAAATAGCAAGACCCTCAGGATAAGAGCCAACCTGATACTTCTGCTTGAGGCTGAAACTGATGGTATCGATGGCAGCTACGAAACCGCCATAGGTAGAAACATAGATGTTGCCGTCAGCAGCTGTCAGGCGACGGGGATGAGCACCACCTTCTGCACCAAGCATAGCATCAGAAGTCATATCTATCATGGTGATTTGCTTCAAAGTCTTTGCGTCAGTGACAAACACCTTGTGCTCGCCATCGACAACGATGTACAGCTTGTCGCCATAGCGAACGGCATCGTTGACGGTCATACCCAGGCTTCGGCCATTGGCAGCCTTGAAGGCATTAGGTGTAGCCTTGGTTGTAGTATAGTCGAAATAGGTCAGACTACCGTCGATGCTAGCATCCTGGTTGCCAGAGCAAACCACATAGAAACCATTACTGACAGCAACTGGGTGTGACGATTTGTTGTCATCGCTGTCACTACAAGCAGTAAAGAGGGCTGTGCCCATGACCAATACTGCCATACTCAAAAGATGTTTTTTCATTTTGTTGTTTTTGTTTAATTAAATGTTATAATTGATTGATAATTGGAAACTTCTGCCAGGCATTGGATAGCGAGAAACTATCTCATACTGCGTATTGAAGAGGTTCTTCAAATCGAAGCGTCCCTCCAACTGATGGGGCCCAAAATGGAACGCTCGCCAAAGGGTCAGGCCAACGTCGCAATAGCCATCGATGCTGGTGCCCTCGTAGTGCTCGTTGTTGGCCCAGCGCTGACTGACAGCCACAGCATGCAGCGAGGTGTTGACCCAGGGATGCTCGAAGCCTACAGAGGCCGAAGCGGTATGTTCAGGCATATAGGCTATCTGCTTCTTGTAATGGGGCGACTCAGGACTTACCATGTTCTGCACGCGCTGGTAGCTGTAGTTGGCAGTAGCCGTCAGCTTCATGTCGTCACAAAAACGGTGGGTGGCACGAATCGTGGCATCGAGGCCAAACACCTGCACCTTACCCACATTGACACACGACCACACGAACATCGTTTTGGGCACAGCAACAATCATGTCGCGAACATTATTATAATATATATCCAGCGTCGACTGAAGCTCTGTGCCGTTCTTTTCCTTTGACGGTTTCTCCCATGTCAGACCCACATTGAACTGATCAGTACTCTCAGGCTTCAGATCGTAGCTGCCGTAATGGTAGTAGTAGCTCTCGTTGAACGTGGGTGATCGAAAGATATTCTTGTAGGACGCACGGATACGAAGGGGAACGGCCTCTGACAACAAGTACGACAATGACAGCGAAGGCGACAGGCGTCGCATATTACGGGCACTATTGCCTTCCTTGGAGTCGTTGATATAGATGGAGCACAACAGACGTCCCATTACTGTCAGACGGTGGCCCGTGTACTTAGCGGTAGCAGATTGTAATACGGTATGGCGATAAGGCCGTCCTACAATGGTTCGTGCCGATGAGCCATTGAGATTGTTATAGGCATAGTCGGCCGAATAGTCGAACGCCCAGTCACGACAAGGTGCAAAAAGCAGTGCCGCAGAGACATAACCCTCACGTTGCCAGTAGCTTGCATCGTTGACACCACCAGGATAAAGATGGTCGCGAAACACCGATTCCATCCAGTTAAATTTAGCATGGGTACGCAAGGCCCATTGTTCACCCCAGCGCGTCTGATACATCAGCTGACTGAAGAAGTTGCGATCGTGCAACTCCTCGCCGCTGAGGGTCGTATAATAATGCACCTGACCAGGCAGCTGGCGCTTATTATCGTAATAATAAACCTTACCCGCCAAACGGTCCATAGCATGGTTATAAATAAAGTTCAGTTCACCATGGCCACTGTTCATGCGACTGTTCTGGCGGCGGTCACTGACGGTCTCCGTCCCATTTTGGATGGTATAGGAATAGTCGTTCTCTGCGTAGGTGTATTCGCCCACCGCTGAGAAGGCGAACCGTTCTGACAGATTCTGCTCGTAACGGAGGAAAGGACTGACATAGCCGAAAGAGCCGACCTTCAACTGCGTGGTCAGATGAGGATACAGGTTGTCAGAATGCACTTTCAGCGTCTGAATGCTCAGCATAGCAGGTGTCGTAGCATGACGTGCAGGAATGAAGATATCATCGTTGTCACCAATGAGTAGCGACAAGTGGTCTACGTTGTCCAATGAATAGCGGCTCAGGTCGATTTCTCCGCTCTGGCACTCTGAAAGCATGACACCATCGTAGCTGACCCCAGTATGTTTACTGCCAAAACCACGTACGGAAACCGTTTTCATACCACCTGCCCCACCATAGTCGCGCAAGGTGATGCCAGACATGCGATGCAAGGCATCGGCAATATCGGTAACCCCCATAACAAGCATGTCCTGACGGTCGATGAGATGCTGCGGAACCGTGCTCGTCATCACTTGTTGGCGACGCGTCTCGGTAACAGTGACGCCTTGCAAATGGTGAGTGCGGTCGGCTATGGTATCCGTCTGCGCCACAGTACGGCAAGAAAGTCCGCAAAGGACTAAAAATAGCATGGTCATCTTCATTCGGAGTGCAAAGGTAACACTATTCTGATTAATCTGCAAACAAATGGCATCCTTTTTACACTCAAAAGGAAAATAAATGTCTAAAAATTTGGAAGTTAGCAAAATAAATAGTACCTTTGCACCCTGTTTTGCCCCAGATGGGGATGTAGGAGCCGGAACAGACGCTGACTCCGAGTAATATTAACCCATTAAAACATGGTCTGGTAAACGTCTGTTCAGGCCAAGACCTCGCAGTAGATGCGAGGCATAGAAATTCAAATTATGTCAGAATTAACAAAGAACGTCCAGCCATTACAGGACTTCGACTGGGAACAGTACGAGAATGGCACGACCGCTAATGTCAGCAAAGAAGAGCTTGACAAAGCGTACGACGAAACACTTAACAAGGTCAGCGAGCATCAGGTTGTTGACGGTAAGGTGATCAGCGTCGACAAGAAGGAAGTAGTCGTCAATATCGGCTACAAGAGCGACGGTATCATCCCCGCTTCAGAGTTCCGCTACAACCCCGAGCTGAAAGCCGGTGACGTTGTTGAGGTTTACGTGGAGAACGCAGAGGACAAGAAGGGTCAGCTGGTTCTGTCACACAAGAAGGCTCGTCTGTCGAAGTCTTGGGAGCGTGTCAACGCTGCTATGGAGAGCCAGGAGGTTATTAACGGTTACATCAAGTGCCGCACAAAGGGTGGTATGATTGTCGACGTATTTGGCATCGAGGCCTTCCTGCCCGGCTCACAGATTGACGTTCATCCCATACGCGACTACGACCAGTTTGTCGACAAGACTATGGAGTTCAAGATTGTGAAGATCAACCAGGAGTTCCGCAACGTAGTTGTTTCTCACAAGGCTCTTATCGAGGCTGAGCTCGAAGCCCAGAAGCAGGAGATCATGTCGAAGCTCGAGAAGGGTCAGATTCTGGAAGGTGTCGTTAAGAACATTACCAGCTACGGTGTATTCGTAGACCTGGGTGGTGTTGACGGACTGATCCACATCACAGACCTCAGCTGGGGCCGTGTAGACGATCCTCACAAGGTGGTTGAGCTCGACCAGAAGATTAATGTCGTTATCCTTGACTTCGATGAGGACAAGAAGCGCATCGCACTGGGTCTGAAGCAGCTCACTCCGCATCCTTGGGATGCTCTGGATGCTAACCTCAAGGTTGGTGACCACGTGAAGGGTAAGGTTGTCGTTATTGCCGACTATGGTGCATTCGTTGAGATTCAGCCTGGCGTTGAGGGTCTGATTCACGTCAGCGAGATGTCTTGGAGCCAGCACCTGCGTTCAGCTCAGGAGTTCCTGAAGGTTGGTGACGAGGTCGAGGCCGTTATTATTACTTTGGATCGCGACGAGCGCAAGATGTCTCTCGGCATCAAGCAGCTGAAGGAAGATCCCTGGGAGGCTATCGAGGTTAAGTATCCTGTTGGCAGCAAGCACAGCGCCAAGGTTCGCAACTTCACCAACTTCGGTGTATTTGTTGAGCTCGAGGAGGGCGTTGACGGTTTGATCCACATCAGCGACCTCAGCTGGACCAAGAAGGTTAAGCATCCTTCTGAGTTCACTCAGGTTGGCGAGCAGATTGACGTTATCGTACTCGACATCGACAAGGAGAACCGTCGTCTGAGCCTTGGTCACAAGCAGCTCGAGGACAATCCTTGGGATGTATTCGAGGCTAAGTACACTGTTGGTTCTATCCACGAGGGTAAGATTGTTGACCTGATGGAGAAGGGCGCCGTTGTACAGCTCGACGAAAACGTGGAAGGCTTCGCTACTCCGAAGCACCTCGTTAAGGAAGATGGTTCTCAGGCCGCTCAGGGTGAGACTCTGCCATTCAAGGTAATCGAGTTCAACAAGGACAGCAAGCGTATCATTCTCAGCCACAGCCGCACCTTCGAGGATCCGAAGCGTGAGGAGAAGGCTGCTGCCAAGAAGGCACGTGCTCCTAAGAAGGACGACGCTCCAAAGATTGAGAACGTAGCTGCAAGCACCACGCTGGGCGACATCGACGTACTGGCTGAGCTGAAGGCTAAGATGGAGAAGGGCGAGTAATTCACTCCCTCTCTATAATATAAATAAGGTATGTGCGCGAGACTGTTCTCGTGCACATACTTTTTGTATAAACAAACATTTAGACTTGATTTATATCAATAAAATAGCAAAACGTAAGCGTTTGCGTTATTTTTCTATCAAAATGTTTGGTGTTTATTGGTTTTTGATGTAATTTTGCAACCAGAAACAAAGAAACAAAGATTTTAATAGTTATAATAACCATTTTAAAGAAAAAAGATTATGAATGCAGCAAAAGTTGTAGAAGATCTGAAACAGAGATTTCCTAATGAGCCGGAGTACATCCAGGCAGTGAGCCAAGTTCTTCCCACCATCGAAGAGGAGTACAACAAACACCCCGAGTTTGAGAAGGCCAACCTGATTGAGCGCCTTTGCATTCCCGATCGTGTTTGCGAGTTCCGTATCACATGGGTTGACGACCAGGGTAAGGTACAGACCAACATGGGTTACCGTATCCAGCACAACAACGCCATTGGCCCGTACAAAGGAGGTCTCCGCTATCACAAGAGCGTTAACCTGGGTATCCTGAAGTTCCTCGCCTTCGAGCAGACTTTCAAGAACTCACTGACAACCCTGCCTATGGGTGGTGCCAAGGGTGGTTCAGACTTCTCTCCCCGTGGCAAGAGCGATGCTGAGGTCATGCGTTTCTGCCAGGCATTCATGAACGAACTGTATCGCGTAATCGGTCCTGACGAGGATGTACCTGCTGGTGATATCGGTGTTGGTGGTCGTGAGGTTGGCTATCTGTTCGGACAGTACAAGAAGCTCACTCACCAGTTCCAGGGTGTGCTGACCGGTAAGGGTCTGAGCTTCGGTGGTTCACTCATCCGTCCTGAGGCTACTGGTTACGGTTGTGTATACTTCCTGACTTCTATGCTTGCTACCCGCGGCATCGAGCTGAAGGGTAAGAAGGTGCTGATTTCTGGTTCAGGTAACGTAGCTCAGTATGCTACCGAGAAGTGCCTGCAGTTGGGTGCTATCCCCTTGACACTCTCTGATTCTGACGGTTACATCTACGATCCAGACGGAATCGACTTCGACAAGCTGGCTTATGTTAAGGAGCTGAAGAACGTTGAGCGCGGACGTATTAAGGAGTATGCTGAGGAGTATCCTAACGCTGTTTACCATGCTGGTGAGCGTCCTTGGCACGAGAAGGCTGACATCGCTCTGCCTTGCGCTACCCAGAACGAGATCAACGGCGAGCAGGCTCAGGCTCTGATCGACAACGGTGTGATTGCTGTGGCTGAGGGTGCTAACATGCCTTCACTGCCCGAGGCAATTAAGATCTTCCAGGATGCCAAGATCCTCTATGCTCCTGGTAAGGCTTCTAACGCTGGTGGTGTATCAGTATCAGGTCTTGAGATGTCGCAGAACTCTGAGCGTCTGAGCTGGACTGCCAAGGAGGTTGACGACTATCTGAAGCGCATCATGAACGACATCCACGAGAACTGCGTGAAGTACGGTACACAGGCTGATGGCTACATCAACTACGTGAAAGGTGCTAATGTAGCGGGCTTCATGAAAGTGGCTAACGCTATGATGGCACAGGGAATCGTATAAAACGACACAAAAACTTCAATTTATATTAATTAAGGTGCGATTTTCTATCGAGAATCGCATCTTTCTTATTATTTTTTACTAACTTTGCAAGCTGTAAATAGTAAAATGTCAAATTGTAAATTGATTTATGCTTACACTGAAACTCATTACAGAGCAGACAGAACGCGTGATTAGCGGACTGGAGAAGAAACATTTCAAGGGTGCCCGTGAGGCTATCGATGAAGTATTGGCAGTCGACAAGAAACGTCGCGAGGCCCAGCAAGAGCTCGACAAAAACTTGAGTGAAGCCAAAAAGATGGCTGCACAGATAGGTGGTTTGATGAAGGAGGGTAAACGCGATGAGGCCGAATCCATCAAGGCACAGGTGTCGCAGATGAAGGAGACCAACAAGCAACTGGAGCAGCAGATGAACGACGCTCAGGAGGAGATGACGCGTCTGCTGTGCCAAATCCCCAATATTCCCTACGACGAAGTACCCGAGGGTGCTGCCGCTGAGGACAACCACGTGGTGAAGTCAAACCTGAAGGAGTGCACCGACGCTGACACTGTCGGCAACTGGGATGTTAACCCCTCGTTGGGTATCGCTAATTCCCTGCCCCACTGGGAACTCGCCAAGAAATACAATCTCATCGATTTCGACCTTGGTGTGAAGATTACAGGTGCGGGATTCCCTGTTTACATCGGCAAGGGAGCCCGTCTGCAGCGCGCGCTGATTAACTTCTTCCTCGACGAGGCACGTAAGGCTGGATATACAGAAATCATGCCTCCAACAGTAGTGAACCAGGCTTCTGGTTACGGTACTGGTCAGCTGCCCGATAAGGAAGGTCAGATGTACCACTGCGAAGTGGATGACTTCTATCTGATTCCAACAGCCGAGGTACCCGTCACAAATATCTATCGTGACGTCATCCTCGACGAAAAGGATCTGCCTATTAAGAACTGCGCTTATACCCAGTGCTTCCGTCGTGAGGCAGGTTCCTATGGTAAGGATGTTCGTGGTCTGAACCGCCTGCATGAGTTCTCGAAGATTGAGATTGTGCGTATTGACAAGCCCGAACACTCAAAGGAGAGCCACAAGGAGATGCTGGAACATGTTGAGGGTCTGCTGAAGAAACTTGAGCTCCCCTACCGCATCCTCCTGTTATGTGGTGGTGATCAGAGTTTTACGAGCGCCATATGTTATGACTTCGAGGTCTATTCTGAAGCTCAGGGACGTTGGCTTGAAGTTTCTTCTGTTTCGAATTTCG
Source organism: Prevotella sp. (assembly GCA_045131435.1). GTDB lineage: Bacteria > Bacteroidota > Bacteroidia > Bacteroidales > Bacteroidaceae > Prevotella. The sequence goes on along the minus strand of JBGUQW010000080.1, from coordinate 11,534 downwards.
ACACCTATCAGGCCAACAGACTGAAGTGCCGCTATCGTCGTGAAGATACCAAGAAAACTGAGCTCTGTCACACGCTGAACGGCTCTGCTCTTGCTCTGCCTCGCATCGTAGCAGCCCTGCTGGAGAACAACCAGACAGAGAACGGCATCAAGGTGCCTGCAGCTTTGGTTCCATACATGGGTTGCGATATCATTGACTAATTTATTCATCTAAAACTAAATCAAATGGACAAAAATCAAAAGTATGTCATCACGATTAACCGTGAGTTAGGAAGTGGAGGCCGTACTGTAGGTCGCAAACTGGCAGAAAAACTGAATGTACCTTTCTATGACAAAGTGCTCATTAACGAGCTGAAAGAAAAGTTCAAGCTCTCCACTGAGGAGGTTGAAAAACTAAAGGGCGGCAAGCGACAGTGGTGGCGCGAGTTCATCAATACAGCAATGTATCTTGGACAAGGCATGAACGAAACACTGTACTACCAGCGCATGACTGGAAAAGAAGAGCATCTGCTTACCAGCGGCGATATGTTTGAGGTAGAAAAAGAAGTGCTCAAGAATGTAGCTTTAGAAGATTCATGCGTTATTGCCGGCCGATCTGGATTCAGTATTTTCGCAGATCATCCCAACCACCTCAGCATTCTCATTCAGGCTCCTCTGGAACATCGCATCCAGCGCATCATGAGCAAGCAGGACCTGAGCCGCGAAGAAGCAGAGAAGGTCATCAAGAAAGTTGACGAAATGCGCGAAACCTATGTCAAGAAGTATACTGGCACGTCACGTTATGACACTCGTAACTACGATCTCGTCTTCAACATGGAGGGTAAAAACGAGGATGAAATCGTAGAATTGATACTTCAGTACATCGGATAGAACGAATAAAAACATCAAGGAGACTATTTCAGAATGCCAAATAAACTGCGATTTATTTGGCATTTTGCTTAGTTTTTTATACCTTTGCAGGCAAAATGCAAACCAAACAAAAGAATTATGAATAAAATCGTAAGGAAAGAGCAATTCTCGGAGAAGGTTTTTCTCTTTGAAATCGAGGCACCACTGATTGCGAAAAGCCGTAAGGCTGGCAATTTCGTCATTGTGCGTGTTGACAAGAAAGGCGAGCGCATGCCCCTGACCATCGCTGGTGCAGACATAGAAAAAGGTACCATTACACTAGTTGTTCAGATGGTAGGTCTTTCTTCAAAGAAACTTTGTGCACTCAGTGAGGGTGATTTTGTAGCTGATGTTGTTGGTCCGTTGGGTAACCCTACTCGCATCGAGAACTACGGAACCGTGGTTTGTGCAGGTGGCGGACTGGGCGTAGCTCCCATGCTGCCCATCATCCAGGCCCTGAAAGCCAAGGGCAACCGTGTGCTCAGCGTCATGGCTGGCCGTTCCAAGGATCTTATTATATTGGAAGATAAGGTACGCGAGTCGTCTGACGAGGTCATCATCATGACCGACGATGGCTCGTATGGCGAGAAGGGCGTGGTGACTGTCGGTATCGAGAAGTTCATCGAACAGGAACACGTAGACCAGATTTTTGCCATCGGTCCTCCTATCATGATGAAGTTCTCGAACCTCACCGCCCAGAAGCATAACATCCCCTGCGAAGTGTCGCTGAACACCATCATGGTCGATGGTACGGGTATGTGCGGTGCCTGCCGTCTGACCATTGGTGGCAAGACGAAGTTCGTCTGCATCGACGGTCCTGAGTTCGATGGCGCCCTGGTTGACTGGGATGAAATGTTCAAGCGCATGGGAACCTTCAAACGCGAGGAGCAGGAAGAATTGGCACACTACGAGGAACACCTTGATTCTGGTAGTGTGCTCGACGGTTCTGCCGTCGAGAAAACGACTGACATCGTCATGGACGACGACCCCACCAACGACACCATCGAGGTGCTGACCGACCGCAGTGCCGCCTGGCGCGACGAACTCCGCAAGAGCATGAAGCCCAAGGAGCGCACAGCCATCGAGCGTGTAAAAATGCCTGAGCTCGACCCTGTCTATCGTGCTACTACGCGTACCGAGGAGGTGAACATCGGACTTACCAAGGAGATGGCAATGACAGAGGCCAAGCGTTGTCTCGACTGCGCTAAGCCTACCTGTGTCGAGGGTTGTCCTGTGAATATCAATATCCCGTCGTTCGTCAAGAACATCGAGCGTGGCCAGTTCCTGGCTGCTGCAAAGGTGCTGAAGAACACTTCTGCCCTACCCGCTGTCTGTGGCCGTGTTTGTCCTCAGGAAAAGCAATGCGAGAGCAAGTGTATCCACCTGAAGATGAACGAGCCCGCTGTGGCTATCGGCTATCTGGAGCGTTTCGCTGCTGACTTCGAGCGTGAGAGCGGCAACATCAGTCTGCCTGAGATTGCACCCTCTAACGGCATCAAGATTGCCGTTGTGGGTTCTGGTCCTGCCGGACTGTCGTTCGCTGGTGATATGGTGAAGAAGGGCTATGACGTCTACGTCTTCGAAGCGCTGCACGAAATCGGTGGTGTACTTAAGTATGGTATCCCCGAGTTCCGTCTGCCTAACAAGATTGTCGATGTTGAAATCGAGAACCTTGCAAAAATGGGTGTTCACTTCCAAACCGACGTCATCGTTGGCAAGACCATCAGCGTAGAACAGCTTGAGGCTCAGGGCTTCAAGGGCATCTTCGTGGGCTCTGGCGCTGGTCTGCCTAACTTCATGAACATTCCTGGTGAGAATAGCATCAACATCATGTCTTCGAACGAGTATCTTACCCGTGTGAACCTCATGGATGCTGCCAACCCGACGACCGATACACCGCTGAATCCGGCAAAGAGCGTGCTCGTAGTTGGCGGTGGTAACACAGCTATGGACTCTTGTCGTACCGCCAAGCGTCTGGGCGCTGAGGTGACCCTCGTATATCGTCGTTCAGAGGTTGAGATGCCAGCCCGTCTCGAAGAGGTGAAGCACGCCAAGGAGGAAGGTATCAACTTCCTGACGCTGCACAACCCCATCGAGTATATTGCCGACGAGAACGGTGCTGTTAAGCAGGCTGTGCTTCAGGTAATGGAGCTGGGCGAGCCCGATACATCAGGCCGTCGCAGCCCGGTACCCGTTGAGGGTAAGACTGTTACGCTCGATGTCGACCAGGTCATCGTAGCTGTAGGTGTATCACCTAACCCGCTGGTTCCGAAGAGTATCGAGGGACTGGAATTGGGCAGCAAGAACACCATCGCCGTCTCTGAAGAGATGCAGTCTTCTCGCAGCGAGATTTTTGCAGGTGGCGACATTGTGCGTGGTGGTGCTACGGTTATCCTCGCTATGGGAGATGGTCGTCGTGCTGCACAGAACATGGATAATTACCTACTGTCAAAATAGTGTGCTTTGCGGTTCACCCGCAAAGAATATATTATGAACGGACTTTATACCATCATACTGCTCATACTAAGCAACGTCTTCATGACGCTAGCTTGGTATGGGCATTTAAAATTACAGGAGTCGGGCACCAGCAGCAACTGGCCACTTTTGGGTGTCATCGTGTTCTCCTGGGGCATCGCCTTTTTTGAGTACTGCTGTCAGGTGCCTGCCAACCGACTGGGGTTTGTAGAAAATGGCGGTCCCTTCAATCTCATTCAGTTGAAGGTCATTCAGGAGTGTATCTCGCTGGCCGTCTTCTGCATCATTGCCAATATCATGTTCCAAGGTACCCATCTGCACTGGAACCATATTCTGGCATTCTTTCTCATCATTTGCGCCGTTTACCTGGTGTTTATGGACAAATGATAAAGCAGCGAGGGCAAAGCCAAGCATGCTTGGACTTTGCCGAGTCGCGATGGAATTCGATGAAATCAAATGACACTCGACGAACGACTTTGGAAAACGTTTAACAAAGCGTTAGGACAATACCAGCTTATTGACGAGGACGATAAAATCCTCGTCGGTTTGTCTGGTGGCAAGGACTCGCTATGCTTGCTCGAATTCATGGCCCGTCGCTCCAAGGTACTTGTGCCCCACTTTACCGTCGAGGCCCTCCACGTCCGTATGGAAAACATCCACTACGAAACCGACACTTCCTACCTGCAGTCGTTCTGCAACGAACTGGGCGTCCCTCTCCACATCATTACCACCCGCTTCGAAGAACGCATTCCTCATTCCTCATTTCTCATTCCTCATTTTAAGCAAAAGCCCCCCTGCTTCCTCTGTTCCTGGCAGCGTCGCAAACAGCTCTTCAACCTTGCTCAGCAACTCGGCTGCACCAAGATAGCTCTGGGGCACCATCAAGACGACATCATCCATACCGCCCTTTTGAACCTCACCTTTCAAGGTCATTTCTCCACGATGCCTGTTAAGTTGAAAATGAGGAAAATGCCACTCACTATCATCCGTCCGCTGTGCTTGTGCCAAGAAGCTGATATTCAAGCCTATGCCGATGCCCATCAATATAAAAAACAACTCAAACAGTGTCCTTACGAACACGATACCAACCGCACTACCGCTGTCGAGCTCTTTGCCCACATGGAGTTCATGAATGAAGAAGCCCGTTACTCCATATTCCATGCCCTCGAGGCAGGCGGAAAACTCACAGAATATTAAATAAATTTAATTGTCAATTCCTAAATGAACAATATCAATAATTAATTCGTATCTTTGCCTATCAATGAAGATACGAACATTACTGATAATGGCCCTGTTGTTCCTTACGCTACCCGCATTGTCTCAGAAGCGCAGGGTTAAGCAACTGACGCCCGAGCAACTGGAACAGCAACAACGACAAGAGAAACTTGACCGTATGATGGCCAAGACACAATGTATCATGTTTATTGATAGTATCGTGGTCAATAAGCAAGAGTTCCTCCAAGTCTACCATCTGGCACCAGAAGTCGGACAGATAACTCGCTATCAAGATTTCTTCAATATCCGCAAACAACCGAACGCTTACGTCTATGTCAATGAATTAGGGTCAAAATGCTTTTATTCCATCGAGCAGGAAGACAGTACTATCCAACTCTTTTCGAGCGAGAACATCAACAGCCGTTGGTCGCACCCGAAACCATTGTCAGGAATTAACGACGATCACGAGTTCCTTCGTGTCAACTACCCCTTTATGATGGGCGACGGACAGACATTCTACTTTGCTGCCGAGGGCGGTGAAGGCTTGGGAGGGTACGATATCTATGTCACCCGCTATGATGCAGATGACAAGCAGTTCCTGCGTCCCGCCAACATTGGCATGCCTTTTAACAGCGAGGCCAACGACTATCTTTACGTCATCGACGAATACTCTAATCTCGGCTGGTTTGCTACAGACCGCAACCAACCCGCTGATAGCGTCTGCATCTATACCTTCATCCCCCCACAGACCCGTCAAACATACAGTGCTTCAGGGTTCTCCCCTGAAGAAATAGCAACCTTCGCCCGTATTGACCGCATTGCAGACAGCTGGACGGACGAGACAGCACGCCAGGACGCCATAAAGCGGTTACACAAGGTAGCCGGACAGGAAGCAGCCGATATTCCCGCCACCGACTTCCATTTCGTTATCAACGACCACATTGTCTATACCCGCTCATCCGACTTCAAAGCCAGTGGTAACCTTCAGCGTTTCCAAAAACTGACGGCCCTTAACCGGCACTATGAACGCATTGTCAACACCCTCAACCATGCTCGTGACTACTTTGTCACAGCCAGTGAGAATGAACGCGAGGTGCTACGTCCTGAAATTCTTGCCAGTGAACAAAAACAGCACCAGCTATTCGTTGACATCCATCATTTGGAAAAGACTATTCGCAATACAGAAATCATTTATCTAACTAAAAACAAATAATACTATGGCAAAAAGGACATTCCCCGAGTCCGAGCTGATTATCAATGGCGACGGCTCATGTTTTCACCTTCATCTGAAGCCCGAATTCCTGGCTGACAAGGTGATTCTCGTTGGCGACCCCGCTCGTGTTAATACCGTTGCAGCCCACTTCGACAGCATCGAGCATGAGGTTAGCAGTCGCGAGTTCCACACCATCACTGGTACATATAAAGGCAAGCGAATCACTTGCCAGTCTCACGGCATTGGCTGTGATAATATCGATATCGTTGTCAACGAACTCGACACGCTGGCCAACATCGACTATAACACCCGCGAGGAGAAACCCGAACACCGCACGCTGACAATGGTACGCATCGGCACCTGCGGCGGTCTGCAGCCCTTCACCCCCACTGGTTCATTCATCGCTTCTGTCAAAAGCATCGGCTTTGACGGCCTGCTGAACTTCTACGCAGGACGTAACGATGTCTGCGACCTGAAGATGGAGGAAGCCTTCAAGAAGCACATGGACTGGGACCCTGTCAAGGGAGCTCCCTACGTTGCTGTGGCTAACCGCGAACTCATCGACCGCATTGCTGCTGACGACATGGTCAAGGGCTATACCGTGGCTTGTGGCGGCTTCTATGGTCCGCAGGGACGTCAGCTTCGTGCTGCCGTCAGCGATCCTGAGCAGAACAAGAAGATTGAGGCCTTCGAGTACGAAGGCATGAAGATCTGTAACTTCGAGATGGAGTCATCGGCTCTTGCGGGTCTTGCCGCACTTCTTGGTCACCATGCCATGACCTGCTGCATGGTTATTGCTAACCGCTATGCCCAGAAGATGAACACAGACTACAAGAACTCGATTGATACCATCATCCAGAAGGTCCTCGACCGCATCTAAACGGTTAATGGTTATTGGTTAACAGTTAATGGATACAATTTGCGCATTAGCAACTGCTCCTGGTGGAGCGTTAGGCATCATAAGAATCTCAGGAGAACATTCTCTTGAGATTCTTTCCCGTATATTCACCAAGGACCTCACCGATGCCCGTCCCAACACCATCCATTACGGACATATCCTCGCCCCCGAGTGTGATGCGGTTCTCCCGCATCATACAGAAGTCATCGACGAAGTCCTCGTCTCCGTCTTCCGTGCCCCCCACAGTTATACCGGTGAAGACTCCGCAGAAATCTCATGTCACGGTTCACGCTATATATTAAAAAAGGTACTGGAGTTGCTGGTGCAAAACGGCTGCCGTATAGCTCATCCTGGCGAATACACCATGCGCGCCTACCTCAACGGCAAGATGGATTTGTCGCAAGCAGAAGCCGTTGCCGACCTCATCGCCTCCACCAACCAAGCTACCCACCAGATGGCCATGAGCCAGCTGCGAGGTGGCATTTCTTCTGAGCTCTCCCGACTTCGTGAACATCTGCTGAAACTCACCTCTCTGCTCGAACTCGAACTCGACTTCTCCGACCACGAAGACATTGAGTTTGCTGACCGGAAAGAGCTCAAAGGTCTTGCGAATAAAATCAACAAACACATCACTCAGCTGGCACACTCCTTTGAGATTGGACAAGCCATCAAGCAGGGCATTCCAGTAGCCATCGTTGGCAAGACCAACGTAGGCAAGTCGACCCTGCTAAACGCGTTGCTCAAGGACGAACGAGCCATCGTTTCCGACATCCACGGCACCACCCGTGATACCATCGAGGACACCATCGACATCAACGGCGTAACCTTCCGTTTCATCGATACCGCAGGCATCCGCCAAACGTCAGACGTTATAGAAAAGATAGGTATCGGCCGAACCTATGCAGCCATTGAGAAAGCCCGCATCGTGCTCTGGGTGGTCGACGAAAAGCCATCACAGGAAGAGTTAAATAAAATGCGATTATCGTGTGAAAATAAGAAACTTATAGTTATAAGAAACAAAATCGACAAGGCCGAGAACAAGGCTTTTGCATTAGTTAAAATTCCTTTAATCGAGATTTCCGCCAAGCATGGCAACCACCTAGCCGATTTAGAGCAGGCCATCTACCAGTCAGCAGACATTTCCTCCCTTTCCGACTCTGAAGTCATCGTTACCAACGCCCGACACTACGATGCCCTTACCCGTGCTGCCGACCATTTGCAACGCGTCGTCAAAGGTCTGCAAACGCAGTTAAGCGGAGACCTCCTCGCTGAAGATCTTCGCCTTACCTTAGATATTCTCTCTGAAATCACTGGAGGTCAAATTACCCCCAACGAAGTATTAGGAAATATTTTTAAAAATTTCTGCGTGGGAAAATAATTGATTATAAACAACTTAGAATAACTTATATAAACTATTACTTAAACCCCTCATTTCGAGGGGTTTTTGCATTTTAACACTTCCAAGTTGCTTTTTGTTGTTCCAAGTTATTTTAGTTATTTTTGTACCGTTTTTCTACCCCGTGGCAAAAATGGTGCTCTTAGGGTACGACATTGGTGGAAACAATTGAGACGTAGTGAGAATTAGCCAAAACGACATTCGTGGAAACCATTGAGACTTTGTCATGCTGCTGCTCATCGGCCAACTTCTGCTCAGTCTGTTAATGGAACAGTTCGGATGGCTCGGAGCCCCCCCGCAAACGGATTTCCATCCTCCAAATCATCGGCCTCCTGCTGATGCTCGGCGGCGTGGCACTCATCAGACTGTAGATTGCAACGCCACACTCCTACCTTTAGAGCAAACAGGAATTAGAGACTTGGGTAAAAGGATTGTAAGATTGGTAACGTCCGTGTCAGAAAAGAATGGCACGGACGTTTTTTCTAAACTATAGCATTAAGTGCTTCATGGGATGCCCTCCCCACCAGGCTATATCTGCCGCTTGTGACTTTGCCGCTTCTCGAATATCAATCATCATCTTCGTCTTCATCCTCCATTTTGCAGATTTGCCGTGTCTCTTTGCGAGCTTCCTTCCAACGAGGGAAGAACTTATCCATCAGCGCATGGAAACGGGCATTGTGGCTGGGTTCCAACAGATGGCACAGTTCATGAACTACCACATGCTCGACACACCATTCCGGCAACAGCAGCACATATGCTGAGAAACAGATTGACTTGTCCTTGACGTTGCAAACACCCCATCTGGAGATCATCGCTTTGTAATAGACCACAGAAGGCTTCACACCCATCTCCTTGGAGTGACGCTCCACCATCGGTTCTATCAGGGCTTTCAATCGACGTAGGGCATCATCGGCCTGTTCTCTCGTCCTTAGCGGCAGTTGATTGTAGAATGCAGCCCGTCGCTTCTGGTTTTCAAGGGTTTTCTTCCGTGCCTCAGTTATCCAATCATGGTGTTCCTCGATGAACCGTTCCACCTCTTTCTTAGGCATACCGATGGGTGCCGACACATGCACATCGCCATTCTTCACGATGCGCATTGAGAGTCTTCTGGTTCTCCTGTATGTTACTTGTATTGCCATTTCAATTTGTCATTAGAATAACCACACCGCTTATGGCGATATACGCATAGACGATGTATCGGAAAATGCGATTGGGAATGCGCTTGAAGACGTAAGCTCCCAAAGTTGTGCCGATGATGACACCGCCAAGTCCGAAACAGTAATCTGTCAAGACCGTCGTAGTGAAGAAGCCGTTGTAGGCACGAACAAAGGTCATCATTATATTGCCAATCAGAAAGTAGGTCTGCGCCATCGCCATATAGTGTTCCTTGGTGGGTTCCGATTGGATGAAATACAGCACGGCTGGCGGGCCTTGCATTCCAAAGAATCCACCCATCAGACCGCTAAGTGTACCAGCACCTACCTGCACTCGTTTTGTTGTCGGCAACTTGATCTTCTGGCTGAACAGCGCAAAATAGATGCTGATGACTATTAAAGCCACGCCAAGTGTCCGCTTCAAGATATGGTCTTCAATGCGGGTCAAAGCAAAGATGGCTATTGTCGAAACAACAATAAACGTCAGCAGTATCGGCCAAAGCCGTTTCCATGTGACATAGCCTCTCATTCGCCAAACGATGACAGCCGAGGTTGTGATGGCCAATAGACCAGATAGTGTTGTGGCCTCGCCGTATGTAGGCAGAAAGAAAGGTAGCATCGTCATAATGAAGATGCCAAAGCCGAAGCCTGTTGTGCGCTGCACAAAGCTGGCTCCAATGCTCAACAAGAATATGGCTATGACAAGGCTACTCATCGTCATTCAGTCAAGAGAAAAAGTATTTCTCTATCATAGCTTTGAGCTGGTCAATAGATAAGTTTGCTACGCCTGTATTTTCTATCAGCGCAAACTCCTCCTTGTTCTTGCCGATGACGAACTTACGTTCCTTGCCATTAATCTCAGCAAGCAAGTGGAAGTTGCCTTTGTATGCCTGCTCCATACGGATGTTGGAAACAATATGACCGTTGATAGTCATTTCTGGCATTGCAGCTTCTTCCTGCCATTCACCCCAGGACTTCAGATGGTCGATAATCGTAGTCTCGACCCTACCCGTCCATTGCTCAGAAACACCGTATTTCGTAGCAATGGTTCTGAACTGGTTCAATGACGCAACGACATCACGGATGATGGCATCAGGTCGACGTATGCCGTTGTCACGGGCAAACTGGATGGCATCTTCACGAGTAATTCCACGGAGCTTGGCCCTGATATACAGGCAATGGTCTTCATTAGGCAGGAAGCCACCATTGTCTATGATATAGGTGATATCATAGGCAGGTGATAATCTCCAACTTCCATCCTCATCCATGATGAACGAGAAGTTCTTGTTATGGTCATCGGTGTTGTTGGCCAGGATATTGAAGACCATTCTGCGGAACACCTCCTGACAGTCGGATTCGGGCAGATGGAGCTTACGGCAAACGGCTATCAGCTGCTCATAGCTGTCGGCATCAGGACTGATGGCAGCAAGTGTCTGGGTATAAATTTTCCTCTCACCGTCACGATCGAAACGCTTGGTGATAAAATGGTTATTGCCGCCAACAGTATATAGTTCCGACGGCATCATACGGATTCCTGCCATTGTGGCCAGTTCATAGTAGGCCATCTCCAACTCTGCAGAACTATACTGTGTATTGCCGAACTTCAGCAGGCAATAGTCATAGTTCTTCAAGCCAGATATCTGACCACTGCGAATCTCGCCTGTCTTTCGGTTGATAGCAATGATGGCCTTCGGCTGGCGACCACCAGCAGAGGTACCGACAGTCAGCAAAGACTGCATGGTGATGCTCTCGTCGGGCATGATACGAGCCTGTTCCCTCTCTGTATAGATACGCTCAGCCAAGTCAGCCAAAGACTTCATATCAATCTTCTGAGCCTTGTGTTCACGGGAAAACTCAGGCTGAAACTCCAAGGCACCCATACCTCGCTTGCCGATAAACGAGAGTTTATCCAAAGGCGTGATGTCGGCATTGGCCAGATGGTTCTGCTGTCGCCACAGGTCGAAGAGCTGATTACCCCAGGCATCAGGCAGTGAGTCGGCAACGAATGCCGGCAACTTCTGGTATATCTTGGCATCCTCACCCCAAACAGGTGCAAGTCCTCGTGCTCCATCGATGGGTGCAACCAAGGGAGAAATATTCAGTCCTCTCTTGATCCACTCAGGGTTATACATGAAATAAGCCAGCCTTCTGCGCTCATCCCATGCCAGACGGCCTATCTCTTCTCCCCAAAGGATTACTTTCAAAGAATTTGTCATAACAGCCTACTTCTTATTCGTGTGACGTATTCTCTGAGCCTTCTTCTCTTCCCTGCGAACAAGGTAAGGTGACTCAGGCA
>JBGUQW010000079.1:0-2329 GCA_045131435.1 Prevotella sp. | reverse complement strand
CACTCGACCAGTGAGCTATTACGCACTCTTTTAATGAGTGGCTGCTTCTAAGCCAACATCCTGGTTGTCTATGCAACCCCACATCCTTTTCCACTTAACTGTACTTCGGGACCTTAGCTGTGGGTCTGGGCTGTTTCCCTTTTGACAATGAAACTTATCTCACACTGTCTGACTCCCGATCATCATTATCCGGCATTCTGAGTTTGATAGGGTTCAGTAACCTCTCGGCCCCTAGCCCATTCAGTGCTTTACCTCCGGTAATGTTCAATCGAGGCTAGCCCTAAAGCTATTTCGGAGAGAACCAGCTATCTCCGGGTTCGATTGGAATTTCTCCGCTAGCCACACCTCATCCCCTACCATTTCAACGGGAGTGGGTTCGGCCCTCCATGAAGCTTTACCTTCACTTCAGCCTGGACATGGCTAGGTCACCCGGTTTCGGGTCGAATACAACCGACTTGTCGCTCAGTTAAAACTTGCTTTCGCTTCGGCTCCGTTCCTGAAGAACTTAACCTTGCCGGTTACATTCACTCGCCGGGCCATTCTACAAAAGGTACCATATCACACCTTGACGTGCTCTATGTGCTTGTAAGCATAAGGTTTCAGGTTCTTTTCACTCCCCTCCCGGGGTTCTTTTCACCTTTCCTTCACAGTACTGTTCTCTATCGGTCACCAGGGAGTATTTAGGCTTGGAGGATGGTCCCCCCATCTTCCCACCGGGTTTCACGTGTCCGGCGGTACTCTGGATACAGCTGGCCAACGCAGGTTTTCGCATACGAGACTATCACTCTCTTTGGTGGACCGTCCCATGTCCTTCTGCTAACCTTTGTTGATGCCGTCCGCTGTCCGAACCCCGGGAATATTACTACTCCCGGTTTGGCCTCTTCCGCGTTCGCTCGCCACTACTGGCGGAATCTCGGTTGATTTCTTTTCCTCGCCCTACTTAGATGTTTCAGTTCAGGCGGTTCCCCACATACACCTATTTGATTCAGTGTATGTTGACAGAGTCTTCCTCTGCCGGGTTTCCCCATTCGGAAATCCACGGGTCGCAGGCTGCTTTCGCCTCACCGTGGCTTATCGTAGATCGCTACGTCCTTCGTCGGCTCCTGGTGCCAAGGCATTCCCCTTACGCTCTTTCTAGCTTGACCATGTTTTTCTCACGGGATTCCTCTGTCCTCCGGCTGCGTTCCCGCCGCCGGTCTACTGATTCCTCCCGCAAGGTTCTGATCCTTTGTTCGAATCACTTGGTTCTTAATTGAAACTGTTCAAATCAGTTCCATCAGTTCTGCTTGCACAAATCGCACTGTTCTGCGTCTTCAAACCTTGCAATACACAAAGTATTCCTTCGGTTTTCATCCTTGATCAGAGCGATTTCTGCTGCGCATCTTCTGATGTCTCTGCTTTTCGCAGTTTCTTGGGTTTTTTCCCTCGACGATAATATATTGTAGTTGTTACCCTAAAATATTTTACCATTTCACATTTACTTGCGCTTTGTTCAGTTTTCAAGGTACATTGTCAGGGCTTAGGGCCAAGGGCCAAGGGCCGAGGGTCTTTTTCCCTGACAGGGTAATTTCGAGTTGGTTTTCGATTTCTTCTCTGCCGCGCTATGCTTCTGCATGCGCAAGAATGAAAAACGGAAAACAACCGAAATTTGGTGGGCTCAAGTGGACTCGAACCACCGACCTCACGCTTATCAGGCGTGCGCTCTAACCTGCTGAGCTATGAGCCCATACATGTCACAGAGGTGCTTCCCTTTCCATCTTTTCACCCTTTTGGTGGAGATGAACGGGTTCGAACCGATGACCCCCTGCTTGCAAAGCAGGTGCTCTCCCAGCTGAGCTACACCCCCATGTAGAGAGATGAACCCTCAAAATTAAACAACGATTTCCAAGTGCTCCGTTCTGACCTTGGATGTTTAACAAATCACTCTTTCAGATTCGTTATCTCTCCATAGAAAGGAGGTGATCCAGCCGCTCGTTCTCGAACGGCTACCTTGTTACGACTTCACCCCAGTCGCTTATCCCACCTTCGGCTGCGTCCTCCTTGCGGTTAAACTACAGACTTCGGGTGTTACAAACTCCCATGGTGTGACGGGCGGTGTGTACAGGGCCCGGGAACGTATTCACCGCGGCATGCTGATCCGCGATTACTAGCAATTCCAACTTCACGCAGGCGGGTTGCAGCCTGCGATCCGAACTGAGACCGTTTTTAAGGTTTCGCTCCACCTCGCGGTTTCGCTTCCCGTTGTTTACGGCCATTGTATTACGTGTGTAGCCCAGGTCATAAGGGGCATGATGATTTGACGTCGTCCCCACCTTCCTCCACCTTGTCG
>JBGUQW010000078.1:0-1572 GCA_045131435.1 Prevotella sp. | reverse complement strand
GGGACACTTGCAAACTTCCGTGGCATAATGTGACATAAACATATACTTGAAGGTAGGTTTGTGTATCAAAAGACCTTACCTTTGAAGTATGGAAGACAACACATCTGCAAAGTTTGAGTTCCTTGCGAGCTTCATCCTGCCCAATGGCATCCTTGACTGGTTCGATTTTGTGAAAGCGAATGAAGAACCTGTAGAGAAGAAGGACTGCATCTACAAGTCCACACTGCACATATATCTTGACGAGAAAGACAACCGCACTAACGAGCATTTGCTTCTCAAGCCGAATGGCTTCACTGAGCCGACAGTCATCAAGGACTTTCCGGTGCGTAACAGGAACCTGATTCTACACGTACGGCGTCGCAGGTATCTTGACGAGAACGGCAAGAACGTCATCCTGAACCTCTATCCGACAACGGCAGAAGGGACCCGCTACTCCGAAGAGTTCGCGGTTTTTTTAAAAGGAGCTGATGGACTCGACGCCAGTTACCGCCCGATTGTTAGGGCGTTATTTCATGATTGACGGAGATGAACTCGAACGGTCATACAAACATCATCTGAGCGATTACGCCGAATGGGAGCAGCGAGATCACGCATCCAATTGGATGCTGATTGAAGACAATCTGGGCGAGAACCTGAGCATTGATGAGACTATGCTTCAAGAGGACCTCGTCACAATCCTCTCCAACAAGGCCGGGCACTGCAAACAGGGCTCTGTCATATCCATAGTGCGAGGCACAAAAGCGGAAGACGTTATCGAAGTCCTGATGAAGATACCCGAAGAAGCCAGGCTGGCAGTCAAGGAGGTGACAATGGACCTGTCCAGCAGCATGCGTGCAATCGTCTCTACGGTTTTCCCGAATGCAACCATTGTGCTTGACTGCTTCCACGTTCTAAAACGTTGCCACGATGCCATTGAGGAAGTCAGGCTTCATCTCAAGCGGGATGCTCAGGTTGAACTACGCAGGCAGGAACGCGAGCACAGGCAGACACAAAAGCGTCGTGCACAAAGCCGCAGACGATATAGGAAGAAGCATCCCAGAAAGCCGGGAGCTATAATGCGTGGACGTCCTCCGAAGCGCAAGAACGAACGGTTCAAAGCTCCGACATACTCAAATGGGGATACCAAACTGGAACTGCTCACTCGAACAAAGCGTGCGTTGACGCAGAGCCGTGAGAAATGGTCTGACAAGACTGCGGAACGAATGAAGATACTCTTTCAAGAAGAACCCAAACTCAAGGAGGCATACGATATCGTGAACGGCCTGCGCTCAATCTTCCGTAGCAAAACTCTGGACAAGGAGGCTGCGAAAGTCAAGTTGCATGACTGGTATGAAACGGCAACAAGATGTTCGCTACGTGAAATAAAGTCTGCAAGAGATGCCATCAAGTCCAGGGAGGATGAAGTTCTGAACTACTTCATCAATCACTCCACCAACGCAGGCGCTGAATCTCTAAACTCAAAGATCAAAACCTTTAGATCCCAACTACGAGGTGTAAGCGACTATACCTTCTTCATGTATAGAATCTATAAGATCTTTGGATAACTTAAACACGGAACTTTGCAGGTGAGCC
>JBGUQW010000077.1:0-5448 GCA_045131435.1 Prevotella sp. | reverse complement strand
GACGATCCCATTGAGCACTTTTGCGCCCTATTTCGTTGACAGATAGTAGTCGCTGAAGTCCTTGCAACCCGGCGGCAGCTGGTGGTGGACGAGATTGGGCAGGCGCTCCTTCAGCTGCAGGAACAGGCGCTCGCCGGGCTCGTCACGATCGGGGAACATGTGGAAGGAGACCCCTCCCGACCTCCCCTGATTAGGGGAGGAGTCCAGCTGTTGAAGCAGTTCCACGTCCCTGCGCTTCAGCAGCGTGGCCGAGGGGATGGCGATGGCCTTGTGGCCGGCGGAGAGCATGGCCCAGCAGTCAGAGCATCCCTCGGTGATGTAGAGCTCGTCGCCAGGCTTCAGCAGGTTCAGCACGGGCAGGTTGTAGATGCCACACTCAGAGCCTTGCGGGAAGCGGAATCGCGGTGCAGCTGACTGTTGAGGGCCTAACCCTGAACCCTGAACCATTAACCCTGAACCCTGAACCATTAACCCTGAACCAAACACCAGGTTACGGTTCTGAACGCCCACCAGCCTACCCTCGCGGTCATAGTAAGGCGTCTGCAGCCAAGGCACGCCCTGCTTGTCGCGCCACGATGTCAGGCGGCACCAGCGCACCACCCGCTCGTCCAACCGCCGCTCCTCAAACAGAAACCGCCGTGCCTCGTCGTTCAAAAAGGGACGCTGGAAGAACCGCTCGTAGCGCGAGGCATCGAACGATGTCTGACGGCTGATGTCAGATGTCTGAGGTTGATACTCCGTCAGGATGATGCAATGTTCGTCGGCCAGCCATCGGCAGGCCTCCTTGAAGTCCACATGCAGAAAGTGCATCACCAGGTCGATAGTGCCGCCTGAGGCTCCGCAGACGAAGCATCGGAAGGTGTTTCTCCTGACGCTGAACGACAGGCTTGCATGGTGGTCGTCGTGGAACGGGCAGAGGCTCATGTGTCTTTTCACCCTGAGTCCGAGTCGCTCTGCGACCCCCTCTATGGGGAGGTCGCGGAGCTTCTGAAGTTCTTGTCTATCCATAACTCTTGTCTTTATTATCAAGAATTTGAGAATTAGAGAATTCTTAACTCTTAATTCTTCAGGTACTCTTCCGTTTTCGTGTACAGTCCCGTCTGGTTCGAGTAGGTGATGAACTTGCGGAACAACCATTGACGCAACTGCCCTTTGGTGCCTTCCTTGCTCTTGCCGACATTCGCGCGAAGAGCCTCCAACTGCGACTCATTGAACGTATCGGGCAGGCTGTCGAGCATGTTCTTAGGGCCGGTCTTGCCGGCGTCGGAAGTGCTTGTGTCGCCATCTTTCAGCAGGTCGCTGAAAATCTGTATCTTGCTCCAAATATCGCGGTAAACCAGCCATTCCACTACCTCGCCCATCGACTTGGTCCACGTCTGGTTGTTGAGAACCCAAAGCACGCAGCCAGCCTTCCATGCAGACACCAGCGCACGCTTGGATACGTCCCACAGCACGTCATCGTCAGCCAGGTCGGCCAGCGAGGCCATGTTATGCGCCAACTGGTCCGTGAGCTTGTTTAGCGGCTTGATGATGTAGCGGCCCTTGCAGACGTCAAGGCGCACCAGATACTCGTCCAACTTCTGGTAGAATTCCTCTGTATATTTGCCTTGACGGGGGATGCGACCGTCTCGGCTGCTGCGTGCCTTGTAAGAGAAGACCATGCGGCCGAAGGTGCCGTTGAAGAGCTCATGCTTATAGAATTGGCGCGTAGCATAGGGCGTCGACGAGATAGTCAGGTTGGTGCGCAGGATGGGGTTGCCCGTCACGCCGTCGGCCGTTGCGCGCAGGGCGCCCGCACGCTGGCGGTCGTAGATGTTACGGAGCATCTGAGTCACCTGCTTATGACCACCGCACATCTTGTCGGCCATCTCAACCTCAGGCATGTTCAGGTACTGCGTACGGCCACCCAGGGCTTCAAGGGCCATCGCGTTCTGGATGAAGGCGGCATTGGTGATGTCAGAAGGGGGAAACCAGAAGGCAACCTCCGGACGGGCAGGCTTCTCCTTGTTGGCACCCTTGGTCTTCACCTGGCGCTGCCACTCCACCAACTTCTTCAGTTCAGCCTCGTCGTGCTGGCGGAAATCACGGCAAATGGCTTCAATCAATAGTGACAATTGGCCCTTGTTACCCCCACTTTCGGCAACGAGATTGGCCATTTGACCACACAACTCCTTCCAAGTGAGGTCGGGGTACTGAAATTCCGCACCGCTGATATGTGCGCCAAGGATGGGGAAAAGCATCGGAACAAGGGGTTCGTGCATGTCTTTTGACGTCTGCGAGAGCAGCAAACGGATACATTCTGTGCCTTTACCGAGGGTCGGCATAGCGGGCGCAGTCGCTTTACTGATATCGTATCTCATTGTATTACAGCTTTTTAGATGATTTAAATAATGGCCAAGCGTTACAGTTACAGTTGTTACAGTTGTTTTTTTGAGGGTACCCACCTCCTTTATATATTATATAACTATTTATATATCAATTAATTACATATTCTTTTAAAGGACGTATTGTACCTTTTTTTTAATTGTAACAACTGTAACTGTAACGCCAGCCCGTTTTTTTACCTTTTACATTATTACATTTTTAAATTGTTACATTTTCCCCTACAAGGCCCTCCAGCGCCCACATCAGTTCGTTGGCGACTCCGGCAATATAGCGCTCGACGTTGAACCCGTCGCCAATAGGCATCGGCCGGAAGTTCGGGTGGTACGAGCCGTCAGCCCAGCGCGTCACGGTGATGTACTTTCCCTCGAAGATGCGCGGGTTGCGCTTGCCACCCTTCTGAGGCTCAGTCTCGATGAACGTGAAGTGCTCGTCATAGCGGAACTCATCACAGTCCACGTCGCGGCGCAGCACGCCAACATACTCCCTACCCGGCTTCATAGTGCAATGGCTGCGAAGCATCGTCTTCAGATTCACGCCCAGATGCGTGTTACGGTTCCATACCTGCTCCTTATTATCGTTTACAGAAGCGGTCGTGATGGTTATATTCTTAATCATAACCTAAGTTTCTCTCCGGGAAAACCTCCGTCTCACACGAGGGTCCCTCCGCACAACAGGGAAAGTGAGACAGCCTACGGACCACGCATGGCATTTTTCCCGTTGTTTGGTGGTGCAAAGGTACGGCAAATAAAAAACAAAAAGCCCCTATATAGGGGCTATAATAGGGGCTATATAGGGGGTAAGCGGTACTGACTGTCAGCGAGTTACGCTAATCATCGAAAATCTTGTCTATATCTTCCGAACGTGCCGGCGACTTGCCCGTTTCCTGCATCTCCCACTTCTCCTGCGCCAAGTTATTGATGTGCCACAGCTCTTGAAAGGGCTTCCACTTCGAGCGCATCTGCAACTTGTCGGAAAACACATCGGCAATATACATGGCCTGCTTGCGCGTCGTGGTGGGCAACAACTGGTAATTCCCATCCACGAAGCCTGCCTCCTGCAACTTCTTCCAATACTTCATGGCCATGCCCGTAGCCAACACATCGGGCAGAATAATGCTGTCCTCGCTATCCTGCTGCGTCGCCAACAGCTTCCTGCGCTCCTCCTGAGCCAGCGTAATCTTGTGCATATACTTCAGAAAGGCATTACGGTGAGCCTTGGCATTTTCCTCCTTACGATTCATATAGAAATGGCGACCCACCTTAGCAGGATTTACCACCAGACAGCCGTCAGAGAAATCAACCACCTTGCGCAGTTCAGAATAGTGCTTGTGAATGGTCCGCTTCAGCTTATGGTCATCATCCATCAGACTGAAGTCAAATTCAGCAGGATAGCGTGCAGCACGCTGGATGTGCTCCACCTTCGAGTCGAACACACCCTTCTCAAACATGTGTACAAGCTTCTCCGTCACATACGCGTTGATGTCGTCAATACAGGGCGAACCGTTACACACGTCGTACAGCCAATCGTCAAAAGTCCTGCGAACACGACGAGGCGTGCCAGAGTTCAAATAGCGCCGCTTTTCCTGCTCATACAAATGGGCATAAACCTCGTCCTTATGACGACGCTCCAGCTGACTGCCAATCTGCATCAGCACATCGCTCAGACCGCCCAGTGCATCGTTCACCTGCTGTGTCAGCTCCTGCAAATCATCGCCCGTCATCACCAGTTCCCACGACAACACCTCTTCGGCCAGCACGTCGAAGTCCACATCCACATCGGCATCCAGCACCGCCTCCTGCTTCACCCGCTCCAACACCTCTTTCGACAGCAGCTCGGCCACCTCCGTAATATCCGCCACCATGCCCATCAGCCGGTATTTCGTACCCGCCGAGGGCCGTTCTTTCCTCAAACTGGAAAGCCCGTCAGCGATTCCAGTCAGTATATCCTTGTAGTCCATTGTGTTTTAATAAAAATGATTGTTATTGATATTAGTTATCCCTTCCTGTTGGGGCTACAAAGGTATGAATTATTCTGCAACATCACCGCATCTGAAAGGTTAATAATACAAAAAATGTGGATAACTCGCCGGTTATCCACAATGAGCCAATTTCCCAACTTGAATTATGACAGAAGTGCACAATAAGGTCGCTGTACACTCTACTCAGCACTTTTATCAACATCTGGAGCCTCTATCGCTGGGGCACTGGCACCACCATTGTCCAGAATGGTGTTCACCACACCCACAGCATCGCTAATCGACACCTTGCCATCGCGGTTCACGTCTCCCTGCAGGCCACGGGCGTCAATCTTCTTGGTGACCATATCAGAGTCGTCGAAGCCGCTCTTCTTGGCAACGACCCAGACGTTGTAGGAAGAACTGATCGGAATGTCGTTGCCCGTGTCTTCGCCGGCGGTGCTGCCATCGAAGGTATAGCCGCATGTGAACTGTGCATCAGGCGTTTCACACTCAAAGTGTAGTTTGCCATCTATCACGCTGATGGTTGGCATGGCACACTTTGAATATTCAAGAATCGTACCGAAGTCCCGCCATAAAGATGCTGCCGTATAAGCATCTTTCGTGCCAGAGGGAACGTAAAGAGTAGCAGCAGCGTAGTTAAAACTTGAGTCAAAGATATCTCGATTGGAATAATATGGCGTTGTCCATCCAACCTTCACACAGGTTAGATTATCACAATAGGAAAAAGCATTTTCACCAATGTATGTCACACTATTGGGGATGGTTACAGAGGATAAGTTCTCACAATTGCCAAAAGCCCAACTGTGTATTGACGTGACACTATTTGGAATGTTTATGGAGGTTAAGCCTCTGCAGTATTTAAAAGCACCATAGCCAATGAACTTAACGCTGTTCGGGATAATCAAAGATTCTAAACTATTGCAATTCTGGAAAGCATAATTGTCAATGGATGTTACACCAATCCCTATGGTCACTGATGATAATTCAATACAGCCATTGAATATATTAAATATTGATAATCAATTACTTACGCTTTAAACGGTAGAAAAGTGGATTGGAGACTATGGATTGTACGAAATGAAAGC
>JBGUQW010000076.1:0-52136 GCA_045131435.1 Prevotella sp. | reverse complement strand
CGCACCAGCGACGGCCTTGATCTCACCACCATCTCCGACCTCCATCGTCGCTATTGTATGAAAGAGGCACAACGATTCATAGACGAT
This sequence comes from Prevotella sp., assembly GCA_045131435.1. Classification (GTDB taxonomy): domain Bacteria; phylum Bacteroidota; class Bacteroidia; order Bacteroidales; family Bacteroidaceae; genus Prevotella. Next base: position 52,049 of record JBGUQW010000076.1, on the reverse strand, counting down.
GGTCTGCTACAATTGAGCGACAATCGTCTCTCCCTAACCCGCAAAGGTCTGTTTGTCAGCGACTACGTCATGAGTTCACTTATCATGGTGTAGTCACCATTATTCTTCACTTTTTCTCTTGTGAATATAAATGGCGATGCCAATAATGACGAGCAACACCGTTGCTCCGATATTCATCCAATCCATAAGCGATTAGTCTTTAGTAAGTGGAGCTGGAGGGAGTCGAACCCTCGTCCAAACAGGGAAACCATACGCTTTCTACATGCTTATCTTGGACTTCATTTTCGAGCTGCAACAAGACCCAAGCCACCAATTACAGCCTTATCTCCTAAAATTTCATCAAGGAGTCGGAGCGCCCCCAAGACTATTTCCGATTTACCTGCACCGCTATACCTTCCTGATTCGGAACAACATCCAGAAGAGCGATGTCTCGTTCTCTCACCTGGTGAGAGAATTAAGCCAGTAAACTACTGTACTTCGTTTAGGCAGCGAGAGCGTACTTGTTTTCGCCAATTAATTTTCTGACCGAATGGATTATGGAGTACACAGTCTTCACTCCGCATGCTTACGTACCATCTCAGCCCGCTGTCAAATCCAGTCAACCCCAAGAATATGTACTTTTGCGCTGCAAAGATAAAGAAAAAAACTGAAAATAGTCACTTTATTTAAAAAAATCTGTATTTTTGCACAATAAATCGTGCTATGCATGAGTTTTTATAATGATTATTTATAAATAAGGTATGAAACGATTTTTCTCTATAATGATATGTTGCCTGTTGCTATCGTCAATGGTATGGGCACAGAGCCGAATGACCGACACACAGGTGATGCAGTTCGTGATGAAGGAACGGGCCAAGGGTACATCGCAGTCGCAAATTGTATCACGGCTGATGCAACGGGGTGTGACGGCATCGCAAATCAGACGGTTGCGCAAGGCTTATCAAGAATCCCAGAAGCACGGGGGCAAAATGCAGGATAGTGACATGACTACCGGCAACTTGGAAATGGACGACCGCATGCGCTATAACAATGGTAACAACAATCAGAGACGTTACCATGCGAACGACGACTTCATGAATGGCATGAATCAGTATTCACAGGGGCGTATCATTGATTACAACTACCAGCACACCTACGATGCGAACGACCCGGAGTACATGGAGATGCAGGAGGCTATGGATGAGTGGATGCCACAGGACACTGCCTCGCTGGTAAAAGCATTGAAAAAAGAATTGGCCAGTTATCGCAATCCCAAGAGAGTGTTCGGACGCGACATCTTCAACAAAAAGTATCTCACTTTCGAGCCCGAAATGAACATCGCTACCCCACAGAACTACGTGTTGGGACCTGGCGATATGGTAAACATTGACGTATGGGGTGCTTCATCCGATAATATCAGTACAACCATATCGCCCGATGGCACGATTACGGTGGAGAACGGTGGCGTGATAGAACTTAGCGGCCTTACCGTGGCACAGGCCAAGCAACGGCTGAAAAGCCGCTTGGGTGCCTACTATCAAGACTCACAGATACAGATGACATTGGGACAGACACGCACCATCACCGTCAACGTGCTGGGCGAAGTGAAGAAACCAGGCAGCTATACGCTGTCGGCCTTTGCCTCAGTATTCCATGCCCTCCACATGGCTGGCGGCATTGGCGATTTGGGAACACTGCGCAACATCAAGGTATTTCGTGGCGGAAGACTGTTGAGCGTCGTGGATGTCTATGACTACATGCTCAACGGCAAAATGACAGGTAATATCCGTCTTGCCGATAACGATATCATTCAGGTAGGTACTTACGATAATCTGGTGAACATCAGCGGAAAGGTGAAACGCCCTATGTGGTATGAGATGAAGGGCAACGAATCGCTCGCCACCTTACTCCGCTATTCTGGTGGATTCACAGGTGATGCCTTTACGCAGTACACACGTGTCCATCGCAAGGCTGGAGGCAAATATACGGTTTTCAATGTCGAGGAGTTTGACACTAATTCGTTCCGCCTTTTCGATCAGGACTCAGTAGCTGTTGACTCCATTATTCCGCGTTACGACAATATGGTGGAATTGAAAGGTGCCGTATTCCGCCCAGGTATGTACCAGTTGGGCGAACAGATTAACAGTGTCCGCACGCTCATCAAGGCCGCATCGGGCGTGACGGAATACGCCTTTGCTCAACATGGCATCATTCAGCGTCTGAAGCCAGACCGCAAATTGGCAACTATCGCTGTAGATATTGAGGGTATCATGAACGAAACTTCGCCCGATGTTCATCTGCAGAGCGAGGATGTGCTGTTTGTACCCACCCGTACGAATGTGCAAGAGCAAGAGACACTGACTATTCAGGGTGAGGTCATGTCGCCTGGTGTCTATGCTTATGCAGAAAATACCACTATTGAAGACTTGATACTAATGGCAGGCGGATTGAAGAATTCCGCTTCTACCAGACAAGTGGAAGTGGCTCGCCGACAAGTGAATCCACATGCCTATACCGCTGACTCCATCATTGCAAAGACTTTTACGTTCTCGTTGAAAGACGGATTGCGCATCGAGGAGCATCCTGGTTTTACACTGCAACCCTTCGATGAGGTATATATCCACCAGAGTGCCGGCTATACCAAGCAACAGAGTGTGAAAGTGGAAGGCGAGGTCATGTTTGCAGGTGTTTTCGCTCTTTCGAATCGTGAAACACGTCTGAGCGATGTCATCAAGAAAGCTGGCGGTCCTAATCATGTGGCCTACGTGAAAGGTGCCCGACTGGAACGCCGATTGAACGCTGAAGAACGTGTCAGACTGGAAGAATCCCTGCGACTGGCAAAGGAACAGCAGCACCGTAATATGCTAGAGATGGCGCAGACGAGCGCCAATGCGCTGGCCGTGGTACAACTATCCGATAAGCAGGAACAATACGAACTGGGACGCTTCCACATCACCGATGTCTATACCGTCGGCATCGAACTGGAGAAAGCACTGGCGCACCCAGGCAGCGACGAAGACATCGTGCTCCGTGACGGCGATCGCATCGTAGTGCCTCAATACAACGGGACCGTGAAAATCAACGGAGCCGTGCTCCACCCCAATACCGTAGCCTTCAAGGAGGGCAAGAAAGCCAGTTACTATATCGACCAGGCTGGTGGATACAGCAGCGATGCCAAGAAGCGCCACACCTACATCCTCTACATGAACGGCATGATAGCCAAGGTAGGTCGCAACACGAAAGTAGCTCCCGGTTGCGAAATCGTAGTACCCACCAAGGCCATCCACAAAATGACGGCTGCCGAACGCATCATGATGGCCTCAACAGGCACCAGCATCGGCATGATGGCAGCCACTATTGCAAACCTTCTTAAGAAATGATGATGGAAGAAAACAAGAAAATAATCAACATAGAAATCAGAGAAGTCATCAGACTTCTCATGAACGATCGCAAGAAGATATATTTATATAGTTGTATAGCAGGTATCATTGGTGTAGTCTTAGCTTTTGCCACTCCTAAGATTTATAGATCTACTGTGATGCTGGCCCCAGAAGAATCGGGAAATGGTTTCTCTGGCAGTCTGTCTTCCTTGGCTTCTCTAGTGGGCATGAACATGAAAATAGGGCAATCGGGTGATGCGCTATACCCAGAAATATATCCTGATTTAATGACTTCCACACAATTCTTAGTTGGATTGTTTTCTATTCCTGTCACTACCAGCGATGCCAAGGAACATTATACCTATAGGGACTATCTGGAAAATCATCAGAAAGAAGCTTTATATGATTATCCGATGATAGGTTTGAAACTTTTGGTAGAAAAGTTGCAAAACAAAGATAAAAATTCAACCAATCATCAGCCAGACCCATTTAGACTCACTAAAAAAGAAGAGCGTATCGCAAAATCTATCGCGAAAAAAATCAATTGTTTAGTAGATAAGAAGACCAGTGTCATCACCATCACTGTGACAGATCAAGACCCACTCATTGCTGCTACAATGGCTGACTCTATTCAAGAACACCTTCAGGAAGCCATTACGGTATATCGTACCCAAAAGGCAAAAAAAGATCTTAAATACCTGAACCAGCTTTATACCGAAGCGCAACAGCAATACCAGAAAGCCCGTCATGCATACGCTGCCTACTGCGATGCTCACGCCAATGTGACACTCCAGTCTGTACAATCGAAGATTGACGATTTAGAAAGTGACTTACAATTGAAAAACAACATCTACAATCAGGTTGTAGAGCAACAGCAATTAGCTAAAGCCAAAGTAATAGAACGAACACCTGCCTTTACTATTGTGCAGAATGCTACTGTCCCCAACAAGCATAGCAACATGCCAAAAATAGTATCTCTCATAATATGGATGCTCATCGGTTTCCTATTCCGTTTTGGCATGATTGTATGGAACAATCGTAAATCATTTGTAAATATCTAATCTTTGAAGCAGTATCCGTACATATATGCAACGGGCTTTGCCATACTACTTGCTATCATAGTATGGTGGTTTACTCCTAATGAATATACAGCGATAACCGAAGTTGCTGACGAATATCAGGAAAGTGAACTGTTTGTTGGCATTACCCCATTGGAAGCTCGTATCAAGGAAGCCGTTGACGGATATAACACAGGACTCAATGACATAGAAATCTATTGTCAAGTATTAAAAACAAAAGACTTTGCCAGCGCCATCTCTCACAAACAGGTTCCAGGAAAGTCAATGACTTATGGACAGTATTTAGGAGCACAAGACACTCTTTCTGCCATTCTCGAACATATCAACTACAATCTGAAGCCATCACAGGAAACACTCAAAATTAGCTTTACCGATCGCGATCCTTTAGTGGCCTCACAGATGCTCGACAGTGTGACAGTTCATCTTCAAACGATAGTCACAAGATACCGATCTGCTTTAGCATCTACTGCCTTAGAATATGTTAATCAGGAACGCAATGAGGCTGCCGAAAAACACCATACAGCCATGAAGAAATATGCCGCCTTTGCAGATGCTCATACATACACGCGTTCAGAATCTGTTGTGAGAGAACTGCAAATGTTGGAAAACGAAGCCGACATGACCTATAAAAACTATAAGAATACGGTCATAAAAAGTGTGCGCATGAAAGCTTTGCAGCAGAAAGCCTATCTTTCTTTTGCTATCATCAAAAACAACACAGTCCCTCTACATACAGACAAACATCTAATGGGCTACCTCATCTGCTTTGTTGTGATAGCACTTTCGTTTGTCAAAGCCTATGTATTATTTCAAAAACGTCGTACAGAGCAATTTTCATTGGATTTCGGTAATATCTTTTCTCCATGGTTTCTCACCATCGGAGTATGGGGTGGCATCATGCTCCTGCTTACACTCTTTTACAACCAAATGGACCCTTTGTCCAATTGCTTCTTTATAGACATCACACTTTGGATAACCATTCTCTGCATTACTTCGTTTTGCACTTTTCATCTCATGTCTGCCAAGCAGGAAAATGCATTTGGAGAAATAGACATCAATATTTATTTCTTTCATTGTCTGTATGCCTTAGGAATGATTCTCACTCCGCTATATATTTATCAAATATACAGATTGGCTTCTATGTTTGGCACAGCAGACCTGATGTATAACCTACGGCAACTGGCATTATACGGAGGAGGATATGGATTTTTAAACTACACCTTTGTTATCAACGAGGTATTACTACTCATTGCCCTCTGGAAATACCCTAAGATACCACTTTGGCAGTTGATGACAATCATATTGGCATGCTTACTATATGCCATTGGCAATATGGAAAAGATTACATTTTTCCTCATATTTGTCTCTATCGTCTTTATGCTTTACGAGAAAAAAAAGATCAAAATGCGATGGATTATTATTGGCAGTTTGTCGGTCATCATCATCTTTTACTTTTTTAATTTAGCCCGTTCAGGAGATGACAGCGAGTATGCGCAAAATGAGAGTCTCTTCGACTTTATAGCAATGTATATCCTTTCTGGTCCTGTTGCTTACGGACGGCTCCAGCCTACCATCACCGATCAGTTTGGAAGTGACACCTTATGGAGTATCTATCTATACTTTGGCAAATATTTCCAAGGTACTACCGAAACACATCAACCTTTACAAGAGTTTGTCTTTGTACCTATGAGCACGAATGTCTACACCGTGATGAGACCATATTATACAGACTTTGGACATTGGGGCGTCGCATTTTTTGCCTACCTTTATGGCATCCTATCTGGAGCATGTTATAGGCTTTATAGGAATGGGAATACTTTTGGTACGTGCCTATACACATACCTTACATACATTTTGGTTCTCCAGTTCTTTGACGAATTTATCACCGCAAGCCTTCCACTCATTATCCAAATGCTGATACTGCTGTTCATTGTTACTCAGAATAAGATAAAATTTTCATTCCAACATTCGAAGTCATGATTTCTTATTTCCATACTGACCATCGTTCCACTCTGCTCATGAAGAATGTGATAGCTTCATTCTTGGTGAAGGGATGGTCTGCATTGGTGGTTCTGCTGATGGTTCCCATTACGCTGAAATGTCTCGGAACGTACCAAAACGGGGTATGGCTCACCGTCAGCAGTCTGCTGGTTTGGATTGACCAAATGGATATCGGACTGGGTAATGGATTGCGAAATCGGTTGGCTGTTCATATCGCACATGGCGAAACGGACAAGGCTCGCCGCATTGTCAGTTCTACCGTTGCCATGTTGTGTTGCATCGTGCTTCCCGTCATGCTGGTTCTGGGGTTACTTATCTGGTACACCGACGTCTATGGATTTCTGAATATCTCAGCCAACATTATACCAGCATTACGCATCGCACTGCTAAGCGCTGTTATCTTGGTTTGCATCACTTTCGTTTTGAAATTCATCGGCAATGTCTATATGGGGTTGCAACTGCCTGCTGTCAGTAATCTGCTACTGGCTCTCGGTCAGACTCTTGCCCTCGGTGCCACATGGATTGTATATACTACAGGACAGGCAACCTTCTTCAATATCGTCATCATCAACACAGCCTCACCACTGATAATCTATTTACTGGCGTACCCTTATACTTTCTATGCCCGTTTCCCTCAACTGCGTCCTTCCTTCAGGTTAGTCAATCTGAAATCAGCTGTTGAGATAGGCAATATAGGCTTGAAGTTCTTTTGGCTTCAGATTGCTGCTTTGCTGCAATTCTGGACAGCCAATATTCTTATCTCCAAATTCTTCTCGCCTGCTATGGTCACCCCTTATCAGATAGCTTATCGCTATATCAGTCTGATTCTCGTTGTTTTTTCCGTTGTTTGCATGCCTTTCTGGAATGCTACCACCGATGCGTACGAAAGAGGGGATATGACATGGATTCGCAAGGCTGATAAACGCATGAACCAAGCCATTGCCGTCATGACCATTGCTCTGATATTGATGGTTATCATCTCTCCATGGGTTTACGATATATGGATTGGCAACGATTGTCACGTTCCTTTATCCATGACAGCCATGATGGCTCTTTATATCTTCACACTCCTCATTAGCATGCGCTATTCCTATTTTCTAAACGGAGTCGGGGCTTTACGCCTACAAATGTATATGACGGTATTTGCTTTCATCTTCATTCCTCTGGCATGGGCTGTCAGCAGTTATACGCAAAGCATTATCTGGTTTATGGCAGTGATGTGCATTTGTAATCTACCTGGTATCATCATCAACATTCTTCAGTTCTATCGTATCATTAACAACAAAGCTACAGGCCTATGGAGCATATAAAATACTCTACAAAGTTGTTGGGGGTACTGACACTTTACAAACCGGATGTCCGTCAGGTGGCAGACAATATCAAGAAATATATTGCACACCTTGACAAGCTTATCCTATGGGATAATTCTCCTTCGGATGAATGTGTACAAAATAGTCTGCTACCAGAGCTTACTGACTATCAAGACAAAATACTTTGGAAATCAACTGGCGAAAATCGCTATATTGCCCCTGCTATCAATTTTGCCTGGCATTATGCCCAAGAACAAGTATACGACCTCCTGCTTATCATGGACCAAGACAGTCAATGGGTTGACTTTCCCACCTATAGAAAGACTATCGAGCAATCGTTCTGCGCAGGCAATCTACAAGTGTACACTCCATACATTAATGGCTTTGACGAATGGGCTATTGAGAAACCAATTCAGGAGCGATCTGTCTTCATTAACTCAGGCACCATCATCCCAGTTACCATACTCAATGCAATCAATGGTGCAGATGAGTCTTTCCCGCTCGATGCCTTGGATATGGATTTGTCCTATCGCATACGCAAAGCCGGTTATCCAATCATGTGCTATACTAATTGCCATTTGTCACACACAATAGGACATCCAGTGCACAAAGGTCCCTTCCACCTGTTTACGGATAATTATGGACGTGAACGCACTTATTCGATAACCAAGGGGCACATCATGTGTTACCGACGCCATCGCGATATCATGACTGCCCATGAAAGGCGCAAGTTCTTCAAGGAGATTTTTATGTGGAAATTCATCCGCATTTGTCTCGTAGAGAACGATAAGTTAGGACGATTCCGCATGTTTATCAAGGGCATCATAGATGGTATCAGATAAGTTTCCCGCTCAGTTCTATCAGAAACAATGTAAAATCTTTGCTTATCTCACAGAAAATATATAACTTTGCCCTTGTAAAATGAAGGTATCCATTATCATCGTCAACTATAACACTCTGCATGTCATTCTGCCATGCATTGATAGTATAGTAACCCATACGAAAGATATTGATTACGAGATAATCGTAGTTGATAATGGCTCGACCGATCATTCTATAGAGACACTTCAGAATGATCCACGGCTTACACTTATAGCAGTAGGAAAGAACATAGGATTTGGCAAAGCCAACAATCTCGGACTAACCAAGGCTAAGGGGGAATGTATATTTTTCCTCAATGCCGACACACTTCTTAAGAATAATGCTATCAAACTATTTTACGACTTCGCAAATCAGTATCAAGGACGATTAGGTGCTATAGGGTGCATGCTGGAAGACAAGGAAGGGAACACGATACACTCATACGGTTCTTTTCCAAAAATGAGTCATGCTATCCAGAAACTACTATGGATACCAATTCTCAAAGCCTTACGCCTGTATCACCCACCCCTTCATAACAAGCCTGCCAACTGGATGAAAGTTGATTATATCACCGGGGCTGATTTATTTATTAGCAAAAAAGTATTAGACGAGTGTGGAGCTTTCCATCCTGCTTTTTTTATGTATTTTGAAGAAGTTGAGATGGAACGGCGCTTCATGCTGCACGGTTATGACAACGTTGTGATTAACCGCCCACGAATCATACACTTGGAAGGAGAAAGTTCAAATGACGGCAAGACCTCACGATTCATCCGTGATACCGTACGACAACAATATAGCGAATATCTTTACTTTAAACTGACAGAACCTACATGGAAATACATACTCTATCGCATTCTACATCCTGTTTTGAGACAGACTGTATGGTTTAATCCTAATGTCTCGTTATCGGACAAATGGTTATATGTCAAACAACTTTTCGTGACTGTAAAAACTGAAGACAATGAATATTCTTATTGATGGACGTACATGGTCGGTTTATGCAGCAGGCATTAGCTCTTTTCTCTGTGGGGCACTGCCAGAATGGGCCAGACAAAGAACTCAAGACAGGTTCTATGTCGTACTCCCCAAAGGCATGGACCACAAGACTGAAATCACTGACTTACCCCCGAATATCAGCCTACTCGACTACAGCCAGAGATTCCCCAAATGGTTCCCTAACATCATTATCCTACAGCTGCTGATGCCATGGCTATGTAGAAAATTGAAAATAGATCTTTATTATGCTCCTGTTCCTCATTTGCCATTGTTAATACCTTCAACAACTCAGACAATGGTAACTGTTCACGATGTAGTGAACATTGAGATGGCTGAAACAATGTCATGGACCAACAGACTGGCAACCAAATTAGGATTCAACCGAGCCATTAGGAAATCGGACTATCTTTGGACAAACTCTCAATATACTAAAACCAAAGTAGATACCTACTTCTCAGAACGACATTGCCAAAAGATATTCGTAGGTAATGCCACAGATAGAAATGTGTTTCATGTCAAGTCTTTGACTGAAACAGAGAAGCAAGCTATCAAAAAACGATTTGGTATCAAAAACCGATTTCTTCTTTTCGTTGGATCATTAGAACCACGCAAGAACCTACCTTTCCTGTTGAGCTTGATGACCAAACTTTATCAAGAGTATCATGTGCAATTGGTAGTCGTGGGAGGTAACCGATGGAAAGATGAGACCATCACGCGACTCGTAGAATCACCATCATTTCCAAAAGATTCAACCATCTTTACAGGCTATATCGACAACTCTGACCTCACAGACCTTTACAATTGTGCAGACTGCTATGTCTCCGCTGCATTAATGGAAGGTTTTGGAATGCCACAATTGGAAGCCCTATTATGTGGCTGCCGTGTTGTTACTTCTCACAACACAGCCATGATAGAGCTTGCTCAAGGTAAGTCAGGAATTACGACTGTTGAAGGCTACGACGCACCAAAATGGCAGGAAACGATACTCAAGATGATTGATGAAGGAGAACCTGTCAGTCAACAACAACTGGCTGAATACGATTGGGAACTGATTATACATCACTTGATTGAATACATTAACGCACCACGATGATATATATTAACGGACGATTTCTCACACAACCCATGACGGGTGTTGAACGCTATGCTTACAATATCTGCAAAGCATTAGCATCATTGCAGCAACCTTTTATCATCGTCTGTCCGCCTGCCCCCATACAATCATGTTATGATGTCAGCAAATTCAATATCGTCACATTCGGATTTGGCAAGTCTCACTTCTGGGAGCAATGCATATTGCCTTTCTTCTTTATAGGCAAAAAAGATTATACGCTCTTTAATTTCACAGGATTGGGAACCATTCTGGTCCGTCAGAAGGTGATGATTATTCATGATCTATCGTTTCTGCACAATCCCAAATGGTTCTCAGCGAGCTATTATTGGTGGTATCGGGTCATGATGCCTCTGGCAGCCCGCTCCTCGCGCCATATCATCACTATCAGTGAGTTCTCCAAGCGTGAAATATTGAAGTATTATCCGTTCCTCGATGAAAATCGTGTCAGCGTCATCTACGGGGCTGCCGACGACACGCTGTTTCAACCTCATGCCAACGAGGAACCATCAAGCGTACGTTATGCATTGGCTGTCTCATCACTCGACCCTCGTAAGAATTTTGAATCACTCATCAAGGCATTTGATGGCCTCAACGACTGCCAACTTTACATCGTTGGGAGTGCCAATCGGGTTTTCAGTCAGCGAAACAACCTTCAACAACACTCGAACATCAAGTTCTTAGGGCGTGTCAGCGATGACGAACTGGTTCGATTATATCGTCAGGCTGCATGTTTTATTTTCCCTTCTGTTTATGAAGGTTTCGGACTCCCGCCTTTGGAAGCGATGTGCTGTGGATGTCCCGTTCTGGTATCCGACATTCCTGTTTTGCGTGAGGTCTGTCAAGATGCAGCTATCTATTTCAACCCTTTGGACATCAATAACATACGCTCTGCTATTGAGCACTTTCTCAATTTAAAAGGTACTGAACGCGCTACCATGCAAGAACGGGGGCTGGCGCATGCTGCCCATTTTTCATGGGAACAAGCTGCCAAAGCCATTGTGGCGCTTTCTTAATGTTTTTTATCGTGTCCATACAATTTACACCAACTCTGTGCGTTATCATAAATAAATAGTATATACAGACAAAACTTCTTGCGGATGAAGAAAACTATACTCCAAATTGGCAAATACTATCATCCTTATGAAGGCGGCATCGAAACCGTCACCAAATATATAGCCGAAGGACTGACGGACTTCGAGAATGTCGTAGTCTGTTTCAGTCAGGACGGTATCACCCGCATGGATCAGGTTAATGGAATCAATGTGTACCGTATAGCTCCCTCGCTGACCATTTCCAGTCAGGACATCTGCTTTACTTACTATTCATATCTCAAGAAAATCATCAAGGAGGTCATGCCGGATATCATTCTGTTGCATTGTCCTAATCCCTTCCTATACCCTATTACTTCACGACTGACCCCCAAGAGCACCAAGCTCGTGCTCCTTTGGCATTCCGATATTCTGGGCCGCGGGCTGCTCTATCGACTGGTGAACAGATTCGAAAGCAATATTATCAAGAAGGCCGACCTCATTCTGGCCACAAGTCCTAATTACGTTCATCCTTCCAGCCCTATATATGCCCATCGCGACAAAGTAAAAATTGCCCCTAACGGTATTATCAAGTCCGACCTGTTGTGGCGATTGGGCGACGAGGCTACCGTTGAGAACATCCGCCGTAAGTACGGTCATAAGAAGATTATATTTTTCGTAGGGCGCCACGCTTCCTACAAAGGTATCAATTATCTGCTGGAAGCCGAACGATATATCCAGTCCGATTGTGTCATACTGATAGGTGGACGCGGTCCTGAGACCGATCATCTGCGACAGGCGAACCATTCTGAGCGCATTCATTTCATAGGCCGTATTCCCAATAATGATTTGCGTTGCTATTACTATGCTTCCGATGTCTTCGCCTTCACTTCGTGCACCAAGCAGGAGGCTTTTGGAATCGCCATGGCAGAAGCGATGTTTTGTGGCAGTGTCCCTGTCACATTCTCCATCGAGGGTTCCGGTGTCAATTGGGTTTCTATCAATGGGCAAACGGGTATAGAAGTACCCTTGGGCGACGTGAAGGCCTACGCAGCTGCCATCGACCGCCTGATAAGCCAGCCCGACCTTTACTATCAGTATGCCAGTGCTGGCAAAGACCGCATTCAGCGTTATTTCACCAGTCAGCAATCTGTTGCTGTCATCAACGAGATATTCCACCAACTGGTGGATGAGCCTACCTCCATCTAACTCTTCACACTTATGACGATATATATAATTGGTGCTTTCCTGTTGAGTCTGATATCTGGGTTTATTTTCATTCCCTTGATATTGGATTTCTGTCAGCGTAAAGGTATCTACGATATCCCCAACGAACGAAAAGTCCACAAAAACGCCATTCCACGGTTGGGGGGTATCATCTTCATGCCGAATATGCTGTTGGCATTCTCTATTGTCATACTGATGATGAACCCACACATCGGACATCGTTCCATACAACTCAATCTCTGGTCGTTCTATTTCCTCATCAGTCTTATGGTCATCTATTTCACAGGTTTTCTTGATGACCTCATAGGACTCAATGCCATGGCTAAGTTTTGTGCGCAAATCATAGCGGCCATGCTCATCCCAATGGCAGGACTCTGCATCAACACGCTTTATGGCTTCTGCGGTATCCACGACATCAGCTATTGGCCCAGTGCCTTGCTGACCGTATTTGTCATGGTGTTCATCATGAATGCCATTAATATGATTGATGGTATCGATGGCCTTTGTGCCAGTCTTTCGTTCTTGGCTCTGGGTGGCTTCCTTATTTGTTTCTGGCGCGAGGGGCTTGACCTTTATTGCACACTGATTGCTGGTATGATGGGGGTTCTGGTACCCTTCTTCTATCATAATGTATTTGGCCGAACAGAGCAGAATCGCAAGATATTCATGGGCGATTCAGGCAGTCTGACATTAGGTTTCGTCCTCAGTTTCCTGTTCGTGAAGTTTGCCTCTTACAATCCTCATGTAATGCCCTTCCACATCGATGGACTCATTATTCCTTTCACCCTCTTGATTGTGCCTGTCTTTGATACCGTCCGCATCATCATGGTCCGTATCCATCACCATCTTCCGCTCTTCAAAGCCGACAAGAATCACATCCACCACAAACTGATGCGGGCAGGACTGACACAGCGTCAGACACTTGTCATTATTGTTGGCATTTCGCTCAGCTATATCATCTTGAATTATCTCTTATTCCAGTTTATTGACATCACCTATATCCTACTATTGGATATCATCATATACGTATTGTTACACTATATCATCGACCTTAGAATCAGACACAGAGAGGAGGTGGTTGTGGTACTATGAAAGATTTTTGCAAGCGAACCACAGACATCCTTCTGGCACTCATCTGTTTGATGGTGCTTTCACCACTTATTCTCTTCATCTACCTATCCATCAGGATAGCAGGGCCAGCCATCTATAAGCAGGAGCGTATTGGAAAAGGCGGGAAGCCCTTCTTCATCTATAAGTTCCGCAGCATGAAAGTCAATGCAGAGGAGAATGGCATCGAATTGCTTCAGAGTGAGAACGACCCCCGGATAACCCGCATTGGCAGAATATTACGCATGCATCATCTCGATGAACTGCCCCAACTTTTCAATGTCCTGATAGGCGACATGTCGTTTGTGGGCTATCGCCCAGAACGCCAGCATTATATCAATCAAATCATGCAACAGGACGCGCGCTATGAATACCTTTACCAAATCCGTCCTGGTATCACGTCCTATGCCACCCTTTATAATGGGTACACCGATACGATGGAGAAGATGCTCAAGCGACTGGAGATGGATCTTGACTATCTGAAACGCCGTTCTTGGTGGGAAGACATCAAAATCATGTGTCTCACTGCCTTCTATGTTGCAACGGGTAAGAAATTCTGAATCTTTTATTTCATCAAATATTAAACGACAATGAAAAAGAATTTAATTTGGGCATTTGTTGCCATCCTCGTTATCTGTGGTGTTGTAGTTACCTTTACAACATGTACGGATGCCAAAGCGCAAGACGACAGTTCTGAACAGCAAGTAGTATCTACTGAACTGATACGTACCAGCCAGAGCTGGGACGGTGTAGAGCTGCCCGACTATTTCAAGGGTCGTCCTGAACTGGTAGCTGTAAAGTATATATTTCCTGCAGGAAAGAAGCTGGGCTGGCATCACCATCCCGTCATCAATTACGGTGTTTTGGTACAGGGCGAACTGACCATCATCGGACAGGACGGCAAGGAGAAAGTAGTACATGAAGGCGAGGCAGTCGTAGAGATGGTAAACACCATCCACCACGGTGAGAACCGAGGTACAAAACCTGTTATCCTCTACATGTTCTACCTCTCACAGAAGGATCTTCCCTTAGCTGTCCAGCATCCTGAGATTCCACTGGATTAAAACACAAGAGAATTTCAAATCAGCAATAGGAATACAATAAAGGGAGGTGAGATTGCGTTTAATAGATATATCAAGAATGTATCGCTTATGAAGAATCATCTACTTATGCTGTCGGCAGTTCTGACGATGTTGCCTCTGGCCATGGAAGCGCAGGAGGACTCGCTGACTACACACATCACCTACGACCTAACAGCGGAAACGGCTGTAGGAACGGGCGACTATACAGCTTACCAACTGGCGACCAACCGGCATCACACGCTGGGAACGAAAGCTAATACCGCCTATCTGCGAGGAGCCGTAAACATCACCCATGCTCTGAGCAAAAACTGGACCTTGTCAGGCGGGATTGACGTGCTTGCAGGTGTGCATGCCGACCACAAGGCTTACTTGCAGCAACTGTTCGTCAACCTGCAATGGAAGAACTTCTTCTTGGAAGTGGGCAGCAGGGAGCAACAACAGGTGGTACGCGACAATCTGCTGTCCGTAGGGTCGTTCGTCAAAGGAACGAATGCCAAACCCATACCGCAAGTGCACGCAGGAACTAACGGTTTCTGGACGGTACCCTTCACAAAAGACTGGGTGCAGATCAACTTCGACTTCGGTTATGGAAAGTTCCTGGACAGCGGCTATATGGAGGATGTATTTAATGGGGCTCCTGGAGTGAACGAATCGTATGTGAAAGGCAGAATCTATCATCAGAAGCACCTTTATATCCGTTCGAACCCTGAAAAGCGTTTCTTCGTCATGGTTGGTATAGAACATGCCGTACAGTTTGGCGGTACACAGTATAAATATGTGGATGGTGTACTGGTGGAGAAAAAGAAACCTGCCAATCTGAAGGCGTTTTGGCGTGCTATTCTGCCTGGCGGTGACAGCAAATTCTATGAGAATGACGCACTGGAAGACTGGGTGTATGGCAATCATGTGGGTGTGATGACCTATCAAATCGGGTGGAACATCAACAAGCAACATCAGTTGCAGGCATATCTGGACAATCCTTTCGAAGACGGTTCGGGTGTTCGTAAGGGCAACGGATGGGACGGCCTGTGGGGTTTGCAGTACAGCAACAAGACCGCTGGACGACAGTACGTGCGTGGCGCGGTGTTCGAATACTTCCAAAGTACGAACCAATCAGGACCGCTGCACTGGGATAGCGGTGACTTCCCCGAACCGATACGCAGTCAGATTACAGAACAGGTGACCGGTAATGATAATTACTATAACCACCCTCTATTCTACGTGGCATACAGCCATTATGGTATGACACCAGGTATTGCACTACTCACTTCACCTATATATAATAAGGATGGCTATCTGCAATTCCACGACAACCGCGTCAAGGCTTGGCATTTGGGAGTGAATGGTGAAATCACCGACCGCCTGTCGTATGTGGTCAAGGGTTCCTATCGCGAAAGTTTAGGCAGCTATTATGCTCCCTGGCCTACGAAGCACCACTCGTTTGATGCCATGTTGCAAGGCATCTACCAAATGGGACCCTGGCAGTTCTCGGCAGCCTACGCCCTTGATAAGGGTAATATCTATGGTGACAACTCTACGTTTAACTTCAAAATAAATTTCCATGGCAAGATATTATAAATACATCTTACTTCTTACATCATCCATCTTACTTCTTACATCCTGTCAGGAGGGCGGTGAAGCAGGAGACATGTTGGGACAGTGGCAATTGGCAGGAACCGACAACTGCTATATCGCATTCTCAGGATCACTGACGAACGTGCGTCACACGACTAATGGATATCTGGATACCCAGATAACTGGTAACTACCAGCGTCAGGGCGACAGTCTTTTCATTCAATACTATTCTGAGAAAGCTCTGAAATCGGATACGGTACTCGTAGAAGAGACGTTTGGAATGAAACCCTTCCAGAATATCCGCGTAAAGATAGAAACACTGAATGGCGATGTGCTCGTATTAAGCAAAGACGGGCAGAAATGGAACTTCCATAAATACTAAAAAGTACCTCTAACATCTTACATCATACATCTTACATCATACATCTTACATCTTACATCATACATCTTACATCATACATCATACATCTTACATCATACACCGCACATCATCAAATATAGGGATTTCCCCCACATGGTTTAGGGGAAATCCTTTTTATATGCCTTAAAATATTCCTAATTTTGCATCGTGAAAAAGTAACAAAATGTAGAACCACTTAAAATATAAAAGGTATGAAGAAGATGATGATAGCCCTGGTAGCAATGCTGACATTCGCAGCAACGGGCAAGGCAATGAGCTACGAGCAGGCTCGCAACGAAGCACTCTTCCTGACGGATAAGATGGCTTACGAACTGAACCTGACTGAAGAGCAGTATGAAGCTGCTTATGAGATAAACCTCGACTACCTGATGGGGGTGACGAGTTATGACGATGTATATGGTACCTACTGGGAGCGCCGCAATCTGGATCTGAGCTATATCCTACTCGATTGGCAGTTAAGCGCTTTCCGTGCAGCCACCTATTTCTATCGTCCACTCTATTGGGCTGACGGTTACTGGCACTTCGGCATCTATGCCCGGTACCCACATCGTGACTACTTCTACTATGGCCGCCCAGTGTTCTATGCAACCTATCGTGGCGCACATGCATGGCACCGCATAGGAGGACGTGGTTGGTATCACGGTCGTCGCGACCACTTCATCCATCATCACAACACACGCCATATCGGTATGCGCGACGGATGGCATCGCGGAGATTATCGTCACCACCATAACAGTGGGATGCGCAACAGCTCTACTCGCAGTACCGTGAACCACCGTGACTTCAACCGCAATCGTGGAGGAATGAACAACCGCGACTACAATCGCAACGGAGGAATGAACAACCGCGACTACAATCGTAATGGAGGAATGAATAATCGCGACTACAATCGCAATGGAGGCAGTGAGAACCGTCCGACCCGTTCACTGGGTGGATATCGCAGTGGCGGCAATCGTCCTTCCTCACCCAGCGGAGGTTCCTTCAACAGAGGTTCTTCCTCGCCCATGAGAAGTGTTGGAGGCGGTAGCGGATCATTCAGCAGAGGCGGTGGTCACAGTGTCGGAGGCGGTAGAAGCAGCGGAGGCGGCCACAGCTACGGAGGACGTCGTTAAGACACGCACTTCACAATTCATCATGCGCTGCACTTCCTTCATACTACATGACGCATAAACGGCTAATATCGCTTTATTGATAATACCATGCCCGACAGCCACCACTCGTTTTCCTTCGTAGGTGGCTGTCATTTTTTCCAGAAACTGATGGGCTCTCTGCAGGAGAGCCTCTTCTGTTTCAATATCATCAGGCCACACCTCGCCTCGCAAATCAGGAATATATCGACCTGTGAAACTGCCCCAGTCGCGTTCGCGAAGTAAAGGAGTAGTCACAACAGGCAGGCGGTGCGGTTGGGCAATGATCTCTGCCGTCTGGATGGAACGATGGAGATCGCTGGCCACAACGGCATCAACAGCTTCGGAAGCAAGGCGAGCAGCCACTTGCTGAGCTTGTCGCACACCCTCGGCATTCAGTTCGCCTTGGGTCTGTCCCTGCATGATCTGGCGGGCATTATCAACAGTCTCGCCATGGCGTACCAGAAAAATAGTTGTCATTTTCATGGTTGCAAATATACAACTTTTCAAAATAAATGCGTATATTTGCAGCAAAAAAAGAAATGAAACTACTTCAAAGTTCTATTTTCAGGGCAGTTTGCTCTATCGTTATCGGCTTTTTACTGCTAAAATACCCTGATCATTCTGTAACATGGCTCACGATGGCCATCGGTATATTGTTCCTGCTATCGGGCATCATTGCACTGATATCCTATTGGAATGCCCGTCGCCATGCCAATGAATATACCATTACCGATGCTCAAGGTAACGTTATCAATGGCACTCAGCCAGGGTTCCCGCTGGTGGGTATCGGCAGTCTGCTGCTGGGTCTGACGCTGGTTATCAACCCTACCCTATTTGTTCATTGGCTGATGTATATCCTTGGAGCCATGCTGATTCTTGGCGGCATTAATCAACTGATTATCCTGGTGGCTGCACGCCGCTATGGTTCTATCGGTGCCTTCTTCTGGATAGCTCCCATCCTTATTATCATAGCAGGCATCTTCATTTTCATAAAACCCATGGAGAGTGCCGAACTGCCCATGATTATACTGGGATGGTGTATGTTGCTATACGGTGTGACGGAGATGATCAACAGCATCATGGTATATAGTTTACGCCGCAAACTGAAAAAAATGCAGGAGGCTGCTGAAGCAGGAGTGGTGGCTGAGGAAATCAAGGACGAGCCGCAACAGGAGCAGTCGCAAATTGCCGTCATCGCAGAAAAACAGCCTCAAGAGGAAATCGTGGAAGAGGTATCAGAAACCGATATCATTGTGGAGGAAGAATAAAAAGTCTCTCCAAAATTTTGTTAAGTCCGAATTTATTCGTACCTTTGCACCCGCTTTATGCGAAAACATCAAATATTAATTATAATAAGTAACAATTAAAATGAAAAAAGGTATTCATCCAGAAAACTATCGCCCCGTCGTATTCAAGGATATGTCCAACGGCGATATGTTCCTTACGAAATCTACAGCAAAGACAAATGACACAGTAGAGTTCGAAGGCGAAACTTACCCGGTGGTAAAAGTCGAAATCTCTAGCACCTCTCACCCATTCTATACTGGTAAGAGCAAGCTCGTTGACACTGCAGGTCGTGTCGATAAGTTCATGAGCCGCTACGGTAAGGCTGCGAAGAAGTAAGAGCATACGAAAGCTTGCTTTCAGTTTGCCGAGCGAAAGCAGGCTCGACTGAAAGTCAAGACTGCGAAGAAGTAAGATAAAACCGCAAAATTTACAAAAGATGCGTCCCTGGTAGTTGCATATGCCGAGGTCGCATCTTTTTTATTAGTCAAAAAAAGTGAAAACATGCTTGTTTTCACTTCTTTTTTGTATCTTTGTACCCAACAACATTACACATTTTTTTATATCAAGAATGAGAACCGTTTATGATTTCTCTGTCAAGGACAGAAAAGGCAAGGACGTATCCTTAAAGGAATACGCCAATGAAGTGTTGCTGATTGTCAATACGGCAACCAAGTGTGGTTTTACCCCGCAGTACGATGAACTGGAAGCGCTCTACAAGAAGTATCATGCCCAGGGATTCGAGATTCTCGATTTCCCCTGCAACCAATTCGGACAGCAGGCTCCCGGTACCGACGACTCCATCCATGAGTTCTGCAAGCTCAACTTCGGTACTGAATTTCCAAGATTCAAGAAAATAAAAGTCAACGGCGATGACGCTGATCCGCTATATAAGTTCTTACAGGAGCAGAAAGGCTTTGCTGGCTGGGATATGAGCCACCCTATCGCCCCGATTCTCGAGGACATGTTGTCCAAGGCTGATCCCGACTACAAGCAGAAAGCAGATATCAAGTGGAATTTCACCAAGTTCCTCATCAACAAGAAAGGACAGGTTGTTGCCCGCTTCGAGCCCACCACAGCCATTACAGAGATTGAGAAACAGATAGAAGAACTTCTGAAATAACAGCATGGAACATACCAAATGTCTGATTATTGGCAGCGGGCCCGCAGGGTACACCGCTGCCATTTACGCTAGCCGCGCAAACCTCAATCCTATTGAGTATAGCGGTCTGCAACCTGGTGGCCAGCTGACACAGACCACCGAAGTAGAGAACTTCCCCGGTTATCCCCAGGGAGTTGATGGCAACCAGATGATGATGGACTTACTCGAGCAGGCACAACGCTTCGGCACCGACGTGCGCAGCGGCTCTATCGTTAAGGTTGACTTTTCCAAGGCTCCCTACCTATGTACGGCTGAGGATGGCACTGAGATTGAAGCTGACACGGTGATTATTGCCACTGGGGCCTCTGCCAAGTACCTGGGACTCGATGACGAACGTAAGTACAATGGACAAGGCGTGTCCGCTTGTGCCACCTGCGATGGTTTCTTCTATCGCAAGAAGACGGTAGCTGTGGTTGGCGGTGGCGATACAGCCTGTGAAGACGCACTCTATCTGGCGGGCTTAGCCAAGAAAGTCTATCTCATCGTACGCAAGCCTTTCCTCCGCGCCTCACAAGTGATGCAACAGCGCGTCAAAGAGCGTGAGAACATTGAAATCCTCTTTGAGCACAACACAGTTGGTCTTTACGGCGAGAATGGCGTAGAAGGCGCCCACCTCGTAAAACGCAAGGGAGAGCCCGATGAGGAGATGGTGGATATCGCTATCGATGGTTTCTTCCTCGCCATCGGACACAAGCCCAACACAGAGATCTTTAAGGATTGGCTGGACATGGATGAGGTAGGTTATCTGAAAAAGATCGAAGGCACCCCAAAAACTAAAATCCCAGGCATCTTCGTTGCTGGCGACTGTGCCGACCCTGTCTATCGCCAGGCCATCTCCGCAGCCGGCTCTGGATGTCAGGCTGCTATCGAAGCAGAAAGATTCCTGCTGAACAGATAAGTTCTACGGATTAATTCAAAAAGAAAAGGCTCGTTTCACAACGAGCCTTTTCCTATTAATTACTTAAAAAACTAAATTAATCAACCATAAACCTTAACCATTAAAATCTTTTTCTGATGCAAAGATACACCGAGTTTCACAAACCGCTGTTCAAAGTACATTATTTTATGTTTAAAATGCGTGAATTCACGGATTTTATACACAAAATCACGTTTTTCAAACATTTTTAGCCCTAAAAACGCATTTTTTCGTCTCAATTTTATGCTTTCTCAGAAAAAAAACATAAATTTGCACGCAAATTAAACACTAGGAAATGAATACCAACCTACTATTAACCATCACCATTTTGATACTTTTGGCAGTTCTCGCTGTCATCGGAAGGGTTATTTTCCTACGAAGTCAGTCCATCCGCAGACAATTAAGGATGAGTGCCGTCTTTACCAACATCACTCACGAGCTGCTCACACCTCTTACCGTTATCTCAGCTTCTGTAGATAAATTAAGGGAAGAGGAACCAGAATATGGTCGCGACTACGATCTCATGCAAATCAACATCCAGCGTATGGTACGACTGTTGCAGCAGATTCTTGAGACCAGCAAGTCGCAGTCAGGCCAACTAAAGTTACTTGTAGCTCAAGGCGACGTCATGAGATACATCCGTGAAACAGCCGAATATCTGGAACCACTCATCAGAAAGAAAAAGATGAAATACACCATTGAGTGCCGCCCGGAGAGCATGATGGGCTGGATTGACACCGACAAACTCGACAAAATCATCTATAATCTCCTTTCAAATGCCGCCAAATATTCCCGAGAAGGTGGAGAAGTATCCATAAAAGCAGAAACCAACAAAAACTTCGACCACCTTATTATATATGTAAGCGACACAGGTAACGGCATCCCTAAGGATAAGATGAAAAATCTGTTCCGGCGTTTCCAGGATGGAGAATATCGCCAACACAAGGCCATCGGAACCGGTCTGGGGCTTGCGCTGACCCAGGATTTAGTAGCTCTCCACAAAGGAACAATCAGATGCAACAGCGAGGAAGGCAAAGGAACCACCTTCATCATCGACCTGCCCATCAATAAGGAAGCGTTCACGCCAGATCAGATTTTCGAAGACCACCAGATCACCTTCGACACATCAAAGAACCCCATTATCGACTTCAATGCAGATATTCCCGATGTTAACGACGACACAGAGGACAACAACAGCCAAGACGAGAATGCCTATAAGGTACTGATAGTCGAGGACAACGTTGAACTATTGATACTCATGCGGCAGTTGCTTAGGCAATATTATCGCGTCTATGTCGCCCAAAATGGCAAGGAAGCACTGAATATCATCCAGCAGAAGGCACTTGATCTGATTGTGTCCGACGTCATGATGCCGGAAATGAGCGGCTACGAGCTGACAAAGGCCATCAAAGACGATCCTAAACATCATCATCTGCCCATCATCCTGCTGACCGCCAGGACACAGGAAGAAGATGAGCAGAAGGCACTACTCGTTGGAGCCGACGAGTACCTCACCAAGCCTTTCCATCTGACAGACCTAAAACTTCGAATCGACAACATCATCGAGAACCGAAACCGCGTCAAGGCAGAAAATGGCCAAAACACCATACAAGAAAGCCAACCCGAGAAAGAAAAGACACCAGAGGAGTTATTCGTCGAACGCGCCCGGCAATTCGTACTCGACCATCTGGAAGATGAGGATTACGACCGAGAGGCACTGGCCGCCGACATGGGCTCCAGTTCTTCCACCCTATACAACAAGTTACGGGCTATTAACGGCATGAACGTATCAGCTTTCATCCGCGACATCAGGATGCAGGAGGCCAAGCGCATCGCCACCACCACCCCCGACATACGTATCAGTGACCTCGCCTACCGCGTCGGTTTCCGCGATCCCCGCTATTTCTCCACCTGCTTCAAAAAACATTTTGGCATGCAACCAACCGAATTCCTCGACACATTGCAGCAAAATACATAAGTTTTTAATCACATTTACATTTTTCTATGGACTTCATGCTGAATTGTGAATTTATTATTGTACCTTTGCAGACGGAATTACCCAATTCTAAAACTTTAAATTATGGCTAAACAGAAAAAATTCATCCTCCAGGAGAGTGAGATTCCTACACAGTGGTATAACATACAGGCTGATATGCCTAATAAGCCACTCCCCCCTATTCACCCGGCTACCAAACAGCCGCTCGGTGTCGATGACTTGGCACACATCTTCCCACGCGAATGCTGTGTGCAGGAGCTGGATACGGAGCACCGTTGGATTGACATCCCCGAGGATGTACTCGATAAGTACAGATACTATCGCTCCACGCCGCTAGTGCGTGCCTATGCGCTTGAAGAGGCACTCGGCACCCCTGCCCACATCTATTTCAAGAATGAGAGCACCAATCCCCTTGGCTCCCATAAGGTCAATTCCGCTATTCCTCAGTGCTATTATGCCAAGCAGGAAGGTACTACCAACGTGACAACCGAGACTGGTGCAGGTCAGTGGGGCGCAGCCCTTTCCTATGCCGCCAAGCTCTACGGCCTCGACTGTGCAGTCTATCAGGTGAAGATCACCATGCAACAGAAGCCCTACCGTTCCAGCATCATGCGCACCTTTGGTGCCGTGGTCGAGGGTTCTCCCTCAATGTCCACCCGTGCTGGTAAGGACATTCTGACCCGCGATCCGCTACACACAGGCTCTCTGGGCACGGCTATTTCCGAGGCCGTCGAACTAGCCACCACCACGCCCAATTGTAAGTACGTGCTCGGCTCCGTGCTCAATCACGTAGGACTCCATCAGACCATCATCGGCCTTGAAGCTGAGAAGCAGATGGAGATGGCTGGCGAGTATCCTGATATCGTGATCGGCTGTTTCGGCGGTGGTTCCAACTTCGGTGGCATCTCCTTCCCTTTCATGCGCCACAACCTGCTTGACGGCAAGACGACAGAGTTCATTGCTGCCGAGCCCGATAGCTGTCCGAAGCTGACGCGTGGCCAGTTCCGTTACGACTTCGGTGACGAGGCTGGTTACACGCCACTGCTGCCGATGTTCACCCTCGGCCACAACTTCAAACCATCCAACATCCACGCTGGTGGTCTGCGCTATCATGGTGCTGGCATGATTATCTCACAACTCATCAAGGACGGACTGATGCATGGTGTCGATATTCCTCAGCTCGAGACCTTCGAGGCCGGTATGCTCTTTGCCCGCACCGAGGGTATCATCCCTGCACCGGAGAGCACCCATGCCATTGCCGCTACCATCCGCGAGGCCAACAAGTGCAAGGAGACAGGCGAAGAAAAGGCAATCCTCTTCAACCTCTCAGGCCACGGCCTCATCGACATGCCGTCATACGAAGCCTTCATCAAGGGTGACCTCCAGAACTACACCGTTACCGACGAGATGATTGCCGAGAACCTCGCAGAGCTCGATAAGTAACCTCACAAATCAATAAAGCCGCTCATCCCTGTACTGGAATGAGCGGCTTTAATATATATCAACCTGAATCCTAACAAATTTAATAATACTTAGTTTCTTCGGCCTCACAGCCCTCAAGAAGGCCGCGATGAATATGCCCCTTTGCATCAGGTCCCAACGTATAGCGTTTGCCCTGCGGCGTATAATTGCACTTGAAACCTGTAATATGTTCGTCACGACGGAACTCTGACGGATCATCCACGCAAACACTTTTCACCGAAATAGAAAACTTACCCATCTCCTTCAAGTCAACCGTATAGCCTCGCTGCATGTAGAACCTGACGGTATCGAAGAGTTCACGGAGCACAAGCCTTACGTCTGAAGCCTTTGCCGTACAGTTGGATTCAATCATCGACTCTATCTCCTCTAAGGAAATCACACCTTGTCTCACCGTGTGGGCATAGTATTTATTATAGTTTTTACTACCCTTAATCTTGTTCTTTAGTAATCTGTAACGTATTGGCATAACTCATTTTTGCTGCAAAGTTAAGCAAAAATAATGAAACAGGCAAGGATATTGATAACAAATTCAGTGAAATTGGTCTGCAAATTCAGTGAATTTACTCACCAAATTCAGTGAATTTACTGAAAACAATATTAGCTCAATTAAATCTTAGCACCTTCTTCCATCATTTTTTTCACTCATCTTTCACTCTTTTTACCCTTCAGCATACTAAAAACGCCCCGGCACCGAAGGAATGGGGGCCGGGGCGATAGTAATCAAACAACCTATAATGGTTTAGTCAATGCTGATCTGACGGGAAACCTTGACTTTCTCCTCCACGATCTTGGGGAGATCGACGGTAAGGACACCGTTCTCTACCTTGGCGGCAATCTGCTCCCTGTTGACATCGTCAGGCAGGATCAGAGTCTGCTCATACTTGGTGTAAGAGAACTCACGACGCAGGTAGCGTACGTTCTTGTCTTCCTCCTTCTTCTCACTCTTGCTTTCCATCTTGATGATCAGGTTACCCTCATCATTGATATGTACATTGAAGTCCTCCTTTTTCATGCCCGGTGCTGCAAGTTCTACGGTGTAGGCCTTGTCGCTTTCTTTCACATTGATAGCAGGTGCTGTAGCATTAGCTCTCGGCATAAAGTCTGCATCAAACAAATCATTGAATACACTGGGAATCCAACTGTTACTTCTCATTACTGGCATCATAATCTTTACCTCCTAATTATTGTTTATTAAATTGTTAATACTAAATTCTTTTTAATCACCACTCTTTGTAAGCGGCTTTCACACAATAATAGGCAATAAAGATGCCAAAGGAATATATACGTCAAATTGACAGAATATCACGACAGATTGTCAGTGCAGCCTCAACGGAAGGGATATCAGAAACTACCATCGAACGCTTACCGTTAGTCTCACGGAGATTGCAGCGACGTACGTTTTGAGTCATATAGTTCAGTACCTTGCCAAAAGCATCGCTCTGATAATAGGGGCTATTGGGATTGCTGACGAAATAAAGATACATCTTCTGTTGCTTGAGCAGGACCTTCTCGATGCCGAGCTGTTTGCCATAGACTCGAAGGGGCACAACCCGAATAAGTTCTTCTGCCACATCGGGAATGGCACCGAAACGGTCTTTCAGACGACTGCGATAAGCCTCCAAGGCGGCATTCAGGTCATTGCGATTGGCCAGATTATCAAGTTCACGGTAGAGCAGCATACGTTCAGAGTCGCTGGGAACATACTGATCTGGGAAATACATCTCGATATCGGACTCCAGGGCGCAGTCATCGACGAAAGCGATGTTGGCTGGGAGAATCGCAGGGACAGGTCCTTGATTGGCGGCTTTGCCGCGATCAAGCGACCTGTCCCCGCGATCTACAGCCACGAACTCCGGTTCCTCATTCTTCAGTTCGGCCATCGCCTGCTGGAGAATCTTCTGATAGGTCTCGTAACCGAGATCGGAAATAAAGCCTGACTGTTCAGAGCCCAACAGATTTCCAGCACCACGAATATCAAGGTCTTGCATGGCGATATTGATGCCTGAGCCAAGGTCAGAGAAATTCTCGAGTGCTTCGAGACGACGGCGTGATTCTGGATTGAGGGCTGCAAGTGGCGGAGCCAGCAAGTAACAGAAAGCCTTGCGGTTGCCGCGACCGACACGACCACGCATCTGGTGGAGGTCGGAGAGTCCGAAGTTCTGCGCCCCATTAATAATAATGGTATTGGCATTGGGAATATCGATACCGTTCTCCACAATTGTAGTGGAAAGCAATACGTCGTAATCATAATTAGAGAAATCGAGCACAATCTTCTCAAGTTCTTCAGGTTTCATCTGTCCGTGGCCGATGGCAATACGGGCATCGGGGATATACTTGTGAATCATCTCCGCGATATGCGTCAAATCACTGATACGATTGTTGACGAAATAGACCTGACCATTGCGCGACATCTCAAAGTTGATGGCATCGGTGATGATCTCTGCGCCGAAGGTATGTATCTCTGTCTGGATCGGATAGCGGTTAGGCGGCGGTGTCTGAATGACACTGAGGTCGCGAGCCCCGACGAGTGAGAATTGGAGGGTACGGGGTATCGGAGTGGCCGACATCGTAAGCGTATCAACGTTCGACTTCATCTGGCGAAGCTTTTCCTTGGTGGAGACACCGAATTTCTGCTCCTCGTCGATAATCAACAGACCGAGGTCCTTGAACTTCACCGTCTTGCCAATGAGCTTTTGCGTACCTATTATAATATCTATCTTACCGTCGGCAAGGTCTTTCAGTAAGGCGGTAGTCTGCTTGGCAGTGCGAGCACGAGTGAGGTAATCGACGCGCACGGGCATATCCTTCAAGCGTCCTGCAAACGTACGGAAATGCTGATAAGCCAGAACAGTGGTAGGCACGAGCACGGCTACCTGCTTACCATCGGTAGCTGCCTTGAAGGCGGCCCGAACAGCCACCTCGGTCTTACCGAAGCCCACGTCACCGCAGACAAGACGGTCCATCGGCTTTGCTTGTTCCATATCAGCCTTCACATCCTGGGTTGCCTTCAACTGATCCGGGGTATCTTCGTAGAGGAAACTGGCTTCCAATTCATGTTGCAGATAGGTGTCGTGGCTGAAGGCAAAGCCCTTCTCACGACGACGTTTCGCATAAAGCTTGATCAGGTCGCGGGCGATATCCTTGATATGTTTCTTGGTACGCTCCTTCAAGCGCTCCCACTGTCCTGTACCGAGTGTGGAGAGACGCGGTGCCTCGCCATTGTCCTGCGACTTGTATTTCGACACCTTATACAAAGAGTGGATTGAAACATAGATGCTATCGCCATGCTGATAGAGGATCTTTATCATCTCCTGATAGCCATCCCCTTGGGGCATTCTCACCAAGCCTCCGAACTTACCGACCCCATGATCGACATGCACCACGTAGTCGCCAATCTCAAACTGCTGGATTTCTTTCAGCGTGAGAGCCATCTTACCACTACGGGCCTTGTCGCTCTTTAGGTTATACTTATGGAATCGGTCGAATATCTGATGATCGGTGAAGACGCAGATACGAAGATCATCGTCAGCAAAACCTTCGTGAAGAGTCTTTTCGACAGGGGTGAAGATGTCCCCTTTGGAGTCTGCCCCCGCTGAGAGAATCTCCTTCAAGCGCTCATTCTGTTTCTGACTGTCAGCAAGGATATAGATCTGATAACCTTGCAACAGATAGTCTTCGAATGTCTTGGCAAGCAAGTCGAAGTTCTTATGGAACAGGGGTTGCGTGGTAATATGAAAACTAAGCGTCGTATATTTGGTGCTGCCAGAAGAAGGGCGATGGCCAAACTCGATCCTACGGAGTGTCTCGGCATCGCTCATGAACTGGGCACCAGAAATCAACTGCGACTCCTTACGGAGCTGGCGCTCTATTTCCCGCTGCTCCACTTCGGTGGCATCGGCCAACTGCTCAGCCTTTGCCTGAGCAGAGAAGCCTTCCTGATAGGCACGGTCAATGGCATCACGGACATAGAGATAATCCTTTGTAACCAGCAACACGTCCTTCGGCACAAATGACAGGAAAGGCACCTTGTCCTCTGTCATCACAGACAGTTCCGGGACAATCTCAATACGGTCGCGATGGTCCTTCGACAATTGATCTTCCACCTCAAAGGTACGGATAGAGTCGATATCGTCGCCGAAGAAGTCGATACGGTAGGGATACTCACAACTAAAGGAATAAACGTCAAGAATAGAACCGCGAAGGGCAAACTGTCCTGGCTCATAGACATAATCCACCTCACGGAAGCCAAAGTCACGAAGGGTCTTCGCGATATCGGTGACATCGATGGTCTGGTCTTTCTCCAAGACGAGGGTACGCGAGTCGAGACTTTTCTTCGACACCACAAGTTCTGCCAATGCCTCCGGATAGGTCACGACATAGAGCAACGCATCCTGCTGTGCCAGTCTGGCCATAACCTCCGTGCGAAGGATCTCACTGGCAGCATCACGCTGCGCATACTTGATGGCTCGGCGGTAACTAGAGGGGAAAAACAGCACATCACGACTGCCCAGCAGTTGGGTCAGATCATGATAGAAATAACCAGCCTCCTCTGCATCCTGCAAGACAAACAGCAGACGGGATTTGCACTTTGAAACCATGCTCGCAAAGAGCATCGGAGCCGATGAGCCCAACAGACCTTCGAGAAAAATCGCACGAACCGACGATTTTTCCACTTCTTTTGCCAATGCCGACACCTGCGGCAACCTGGCATATAAACGTTCTAAATCCTGTATATTCATCTCGTCACTGACGAAAGTTGTCTGGTTTTGCCCAGAAACTGCATGCAAAGGTAGTGAATAAATTTAAAAATTAAGAATTAAGAATTAAGAATTGAGAGAAAACGGTCATTTTGTTTGCTCTTATCAATAATTATCTGTACTTTTGCACCATAAAAGCATCATAATAAAATGTGCACAAGCGACAGTATTGTCATCATACCGACCTATAACGAGAAGGAAAACATCGAAAAGATTATCCGTGCGGTGTTTGCCTTGGAGAAGTGTTTTCACATCCTTGTCATCGACGACGGCTCGCCCGACGGAACGGCCGCCATCGTAAGAAGCATGATTGCCACAGAGTTCTCCGAGCAGCTCTTCCTGCTAGAACGCAGTGGGAAGCAAGGACTGGGCACTGCCTATATCGCAGGGTTCAAATGGGCTTTGGAACACGACTATGAGTACATCTTCGAGATGGACGCTGACTTCAGCCACGACCCCAATGACCTGCCACGGCTTTATGCCGCCTGTCACGACGAAGGCTACGATGTAGCTATTGGTTCCCGTTATGTCACAGGTGTGAATGTTGTGAACTGGCCTATTGGGCGCGTACTGATGAGCTATTTCGCTTCAAAGTACGTCCGCATTGTCACCGGTTTTCTGGTTCACGACACCACAGCCGGTTTCGTTTGTTACAAACGTCGTGTACTCAAGACCATCGAACTCGACAAGATACGCTTCAAAGGCTACGGATTCCAGATTGAAATGAAATACACAGCCTATAAAATCGGTTTCAAAATCAAGGAAGTGTCAGTGATCTTCGTGAACCGTCGTGAAGGCACGAGCAAAATGTCCGGCGGGATCTTCGGCGAAGCATTCTTCGGTGTCATGCGATTGCGCTGGGACGGTTGGACAAGAAAATATCCGAAGATTAAGTCTTAGTTTATGATTTAGCATTTATTGTTCATAGATGATCACCTTATTATATAAAATCTATCAACTCCTCATCGGACTTCCCGTCCTGATTCTGATTACGATTATTACAGCTTTGGAAGTAGGTATTGGAACGACCATTGGTAATGGCCATTTCTGGGGCTATTATCCCGGACGATGGTGGGCAAAGATTATTCTGAGGTCGCTACTGATCCCCGTAAAGGTCGATGGACGCGAACATCTGGAGAAAGACCAGAGCTACGTTTTTGTGGCCAACCATCAAGGCGCCTTCGACATCTTCCTGATTTATGGCTATCTGGGCCGTAACTTCAAGTGGATGATGAAGCATCAGCTTGGCAAAATACCTTTCATCGGCTATGCATGTCGCAAGTCACACCAGATATTCGTTGACAAGCGAGGGCCCAAAAAGATACAGAAGACCTACGAGAATGCACGGGAAATCCTGCAGGAGGGCTATAGCGTCACGGTATTTCCAGAAGGAGCGCGTACTTTTACCGGCCACATGGGTAAATTCAAGAAAGGTGCCTTTGCATTGGCTGACGAATTGCAGCTACCCGTAGTGCCACTGACTATCAACGGTTCGTTTGACATCCTTCCCCGTATGAAAGGCCTCGTCAACTTTATCAACTGGCATCCACTCCAGCTGACCATCCATCAGCCCATCTATCCTGTCGGCAAAGGACCAGAGAATGTGGAGGCCACCATGCGACAGGCATACGACTCCGTCATGTCTTCACTCGAAAAAGAATATCAAGGTTATATAGAAAATCCAGATCAATGATTGCTCGTGACATTATACTCTTCCTCCTATTAAACATACTGCCATTCATCTATCTTGACTGGCGTTATCTACACAAGAAGTCTTCATGGGGCAAACGCCTGCTCTGCTGGCTACCCTGCGTGGCAATGACGGCCTACACCGTCTATCTGGCCATGCAACCGAACTTCATCCCAGATAATGACCGTATTTTCATTCTCTATGGCTACCTCTTCTTAATCGGATTTATCATCGCTCCGATATGGATATATTGCCTTTGCTCCATCGGCGGCAGAGGCTGTTCATCTCTTGTCAGACGGTTCAAGGGGAAAAACAGAGCATCGCGAAACTATGGCAACATTCTTGGATTATTGTCAATACCCGTCGTCTGGTTCATCCTGATATGGGGTTCCTTCGTTGGTTTCAACGAGTTGGAGATCAACCATACGACCTACGAATCAGAAGACATACCGGCCGCATTCGACGGCTATCGAATCGTGCTTTTCTCTGATGCCCACGTAGGTAGTTACATGAAGCACAACGAATGGGTGCTGCAGCGCGCCATCGACAGCATCAACGCCCAGCAACCAGATATGATAATCTTCACCGGCGACCTGCAGAACATCCAACCAAAAGACATTTATCCCCACATGGACGTTCTCAGTTCGCTAAAGGCGAAAGACGGTGTCTATTCTGTACTCGGCAACCATGACTATGCAGAGTATCTGGACTACGACGAGGCTATGAAGGTTGCCAACACCCGCGAGACCATCAGTCTGGAACGACAGTTGGGTTGGAATCTGCTACTTAATGAACATTGTAAGATTGAGCGCGACAACAGTCACTTCATTGTTGCGGGTATGGAAAATGACGGTGATGGCAAACGGTTCCCACAGAAAGGCGACCTGAAAAAGACGCTCGATGGCGTGGAAGACAAAGATTTCATCCTCATGCTGGAACATGATCCCAGTGCATGGCGTCGTAAGATTATCCCAGACGGCCGCGCTCAGTTGACACTCAGTGGTCATACGCACAAGATGCAGTTCTCGCTCTTTGGTTGGTGTCCAATGTCACTTTCCGGCAAGGAGTTCAATGGCTGGTACAAGGAAGGCCGACAGTCACTTTTCGTCACAGCAGGTGTTGGTGGTCTCATCCCCTTCCGTTTTGGCGCTACAGGTGAGATCGTGGTTATTACATTGAGAAAAACTAAAGGTTAGCGGCCAAGAACTTGCGGCAGATCTCTACGGGAAGTCCACGGCGACAGGCATAGTCACGAAGTTGGTCTTCACCGATTTTCCCAATATTAAAGTAATGGGCCTGAGGATGGGCTAACATCAAACCACTGACACTGGCATGCGGTTTCATGGCTCCACTCTCCGTTAAGCGAATACCGATCTGCTTCATATCCAATAATTCGTCAAGCACAAAGTTCAGGCTGGTATCTGGTAGCGAAGGATAGCCAACGGCTGGACGAATACCCTGGAATTTCTCTATAAGCATCTCGGGGATAGACAAGTGTTCATCCTTTGCATAGCCCCAGAAAGATTTTCGGACCTGTTCATGTAACCGCTCGGCAGCAGCCTCTGCCAGACGGTCGGCTAAGAGCTGCATCATCATCTTCTGATAAGCATCGCCATCGAAATCTGCTTCCAGACCATGATCCACAGAGGTGGCAAATACCCCTATCTGAGAAAACGGGAACTCATGGTGCGGACTGACAAAATCGGAAAGGCACTGGTAGCCACTACCTTTCTCCTGCTGGCGCAGACACGGGATGCGCTTGCCAGCACCGACAAGAATGTCATCGCCGTCAGTATCAGCATCAAATAGGAGAAAAAGCGCGTACGCACGATACCTACCTTCCAATTGTTGCAGAGCTGCTTCAGCCTCACGACGCAGGCGTTCCTTCTCTGCTGGTTCTCTTACCTGCCAAGCATAGAAGAAATAAGGCCAGTTGATATAGGCCGACAACTGGGATATATCATAGGTAAGTCGCATATAAAGATGAAGCTAATCTGTTCGTTTGGCAGAGAATTCCACAGGTTGGCCGATATAATCGGTATCCACCCTACCCTGCTGCCACACGGTATGTCCATTACAGAGTGTCCGTTCTATGCGCCAAAGATACATGTGCCCCTCCATCGGACTCCAACCGCATTTGCTCAAAATGAGTTCCTTGGTAACAGTCCATCCAGTATTCGGCCGCACGAGTACGATATCTGCCTGATAACCTTCACGCAGGAAACCACGATGACGTACACCAAAGAGAGTTGCAGGATGGTGGCACATCAGTTCTACAAGTCGTTCAAGAGAAAGGACACCCTGATCAACGAGTTCCAGCATCGTCACCAAAGAAAACTGAACCATCGGCATGCCGCTGGCAGCCTTGGCACAACCACCTTCTTTCTGAGAAAGCAGATGAGGGGCGTGATCCGTACCAATGACACTGATTCTACCATCATTCAGTGCCTCACGTAATGTCTCACGATCACGTTCAGACTTGATGGCGGGATTACACTTGATGCGTGTCCCCAGCAAAGAATAGTCTCTGTCGCAGAAGAACAGATGAGAGACTGTAGCCTCTGCAGTGATATAAGGATCGTCGCCAAAGAGTTCCAATTCACGAGCCGTTGAGAGATGAGCCACATGCAGACGAGCATGATGCTTCTTAGCCAAAGCTACAGCCAGCTTTGTACTTTCATAACAAGCCTCAGCACTCCGTATTTCCGGATGATGTGTCACATTTGGATCGTCACCATACTTCTCCTTGGCAGCAGCCATATTGTGATTAATGATACCTGTATCCTCACAATGCACCATGATTGGCATATCAGCGGAGGCAAATATCTGATCAAGAGCCTCTTGGCGATCAACAAGCATATTTCCCGTCGAACTACCCATGAAAAGCTTAATACCAGGAACACGTCGCTTATCAAGCTGCGAGAAAAGCGTAACATTGTCGTTGGTAGCACCAAAGAAAAAGGCATAATTGACATGGCTCTTCTCTGCGCCCAAAGCGTATTTCTCCTCAAGGGCTTCCAATGTGGTCGTCTGAGGCACCGTATTCGGCATGTCAAAGTAGGTCGTCACACCGCCTGCCGCTGCAGCCCGGCTCTCTGTATCAATATCGGCCTTGGCTGTCAGACCCGGCTCCCGAAAATGTACATGATCATCAATAATCCCAGGGAGTACAAAACAGCCCGATGCATCTATGACCTCGTCATAAGATGTATCGGGCGTATGGTTTCCTTCTATAATCTGCGCTATTCGGGAATCTTCCACAACAATGGAGCCATCAAATAGCCTCCCTTCGTTGACGAGTGTTCCTCCTTTGATCAGTGTCTTCATTTCTGAGGGAAGTTGAGTGAAGGCAACTGAGTGGAATCAGGCAACTGAGACGTCCCAGCTGGTGCTTGAGTAACAGGAGCCTGCTGAGGTGCATCATCAACCAGACCATTCTGACGAGCCTGTATCTCATTAGCCGTCTGGTAGTACTGTTTGACATAAGCATCTTCCTTAAACTTCTTCGTCGCCTTACTCATAATATCTTCAATCTGAGGTGTCAGCACTGGATAAGGATAGCCACTCGTCATCATCATAAAGACACCCGGGCCTAACACATTATCGAAATTCTCCACAATGAAATTAGTCACAAGACTGTCTTCCTGCTGGGCCAGACGGGCTGCCTCGACTGAAAGCTGCTTATTGATAATGTTCTCATCGATACCGTCAAGCAGCATCTGACTCTGCTTATGCGACAACTCGTTCATCTCATTGCCGATCTGGTCGTGACGGTTGATAAACTGATATAGCTTATCGTTCAGTGGTGTGCCACTGACGTTACGACCTGTATTATCGATGCGAATCTCGATCTCACCTTTTTCTACAACCACCGGCATCATCAGCGACTCGTCGTCCATATAAAGATTGGCCAATTTGATAGTATCAAGCAATCCCGCAAAGCGGAATTTGCCATGTACCACATCACAGGAATCCAGATTCTTCAGTTCCTGATCTTTCACGGTCTTCAGATAAAGTTTGCTGCCATCAAGTGACGACACCGACGATGTGCCCTGAATCGAATAGGACTCAGCGCATGACGTAAGTGTTGCTATTACAACCAATGTGTATAGAATCTTGTTCATAAATTATTCGTTTCGCGGCACAAATGTACAACGATATATTGAAGTAAAAAAAAAAATTTGCGCATTTTAAAACAAATGCGCATTCTTTTATAGTTTTTTTGCCTCTTTCTCCAATTCATTGCCTATTCTGTGCGTAGAATAGAGCTGAAGGACTGCCGCAATCAGCAGTGTGATGACCCATTTATTATATACATATTCTATATATGTAATATGGCTCAGTCCAAAAACATTCCCCATGTTGGCAATCATCAATAATGCGGAAAGCAGGAACATCACATCACTCAAGAGCATGATCCGCCTCAAGCGGCGGATAACGAAGTTCGTTCCTTCATAGCGCTGCAGCATCTGCATTGTTACGAATGCCAAAGCACCCACGGAAAACACATAAGGCGCTCCTTTCCATGCCAGCACACTAAGTCCAGCTCCGACGACCATCAGGAAGGCACCTATTAAGAAGACTGCCGTCTGCCATTTATTCAGCTGTCTCATGTTCTACCACCCCTTTAATCTCACGATCATCATCACTCAACACGAAGATATCTTCGTCATCGGCTTTCATGAAGAAACGCTCTCTGGCGATTTTTTCCATGGCCTTAGGATTCCTATCCAATTCCCGTATCCGCGCCTGATCTCGCCGGAACACAGCATTGTATTTGGCTGTTTCCTCCTGCAGTTCATTGATGCGTTGGCGATTCTTCATATGGTTCCAGACACTATTTTCGTCGAGAAAACCCACTATGAGGACGCCCAATATACACACGACAGTATATCTGAAGAACATAGAATGCAAGATGCGAAGCAGAAAAGACTTGATGCTGCTAAATACTTTCATATATTTGTAATTTGTCTGCAAAGATACAAAATTCTCTTAATTCTTAATTCTTATTTCCCAACTTTTTTGTATCTTTGCCAAAAATTTACTCATAACAAATATGGAATATATTGTTTCGGCCAGGAAATACCGTCCGATGACCTTTGATACCGTTGTGGGACAGAGTGCGCTGACCACGACGCTGAAGAATGCCGTCAAAAGCGGAAAACTGGCTCATGCCTATCTCTTTTGCGGGCCACGAGGTGTCGGAAAGACGACCTGCGCACGTATCTTTGCCAAGGCCATCAACTGTCAGAACCCTACTGCCGACGGTGAAGCCTGCAACGAATGCGAGAGCTGTCAGTCGTTCAATGAGCAACGTTCACTGAATATTTTTGAGCTCGATGCTGCCAGCAACAACTCTGTAGAGCATATCAAGACGCTGATGGAACAGACGCGTATTCCACCACAGCTTGGCAGATACAAAGTGTTTATCATCGACGAGGTGCATATGCTTTCTACAGCAGCCTTCAATGCCTTTCTGAAGACTTTGGAGGAACCGCCTGCACATGTCATTTTCATCCTTGCTACTACCGAGAAGCATAAGATCCTGCCGACCATTCTCAGCCGCTGCCAGATCTACGATTTCGAGCGTATGACCATCCGCAATACCATTGACCACCTAAAGCACGTAGCTGATCAGGAAGGCATCACCTATGAGGAACAGGCATTGGCAGTCATCGCAGAGAAAGCTGACGGCGGTATGCGCGACGCATTATCCATCTTCGACCAAGCGGCCTCTTTCTGTCAGGGCAATATCACCTATGAGAAAGTGATTGAAGACCTGAATGTGCTCGATGCCGAGAACTATTTCCAGATGATCGACTTAGCCGTCGCGAATAAAGTCAGCGACATCATGGTGCTGTTAAACAATGTCATCAACAAAGGTTTTGACGGAGGTCTGTTGATTCAAGGCCTTGCCAAACATGTACGTAACGTATTGATGGCAAAGGATCCGCAGACCCTTCCTCTGCTGGAGGTCAGCGACCAGCAACGGCAGCGCTATCAAGAACAGGCAAAACGCTGTGAAACACGCTTTCTCTACCAAGCGCTGAAACTGATGAACCAATGTGACATCAACTATCGCCAGTCATCCAACAAGCGCTTGCTGGTAGAGCTGACACTCATCGAGATAGCCCAGATCACGCAGCCAGACGATGATGCCAGCGCGGGGCGTCGCCCCAGAAGATTGAAAACCCTGTTTAAGAACCTGATCCGACAGTCCCAGCCCCAGAATGCAACCCCACAGGTAGTTGCGGCTAAGCCTGTCGTATCCGCTAAGCCCAACACTACAAGTAAACCCACTCACGCAGAAAGTCCGAGTTCCCAGCCCAAACCAAGTGCTCCTGCCGGTCCCGCTATGAAGATTGGCGGCATTGGTTTTTCATGGAACAACCTCCGTAATCAGGGAAAGCCTTCGAAAATGAAGATCATTCCAGGTTCTGTCTCTGCTACAGTAGAGCAACAGACTGATGCCGCTTTCTCACAAGAAGACCTGGAACTGCAATGGATGGCCATGTGCAACCGCATGCCAAAAGAACTCTATGGCATCGCTACCCGCATGAAGAATATGAATCCTGTCATTATCGAACTGCCCCGGATTGAGGTAACCGTCGATAATGCGCTCATTAAGCAAGAGATGGATGATTTCAGGGGAAGGATTGTGAGCACACTGAAACAATCACTCCAGAATGCAAGCATCACACTGGACATTCGCGTTGCCGAGCATCAGGACCAACCCAAGATACTCTCCCGTCGTGAACAATTCGAACTTATGAGCAAAGAAAATCCTG
Organism: Prevotella sp.; assembly: GCA_045131435.1. GTDB lineage: Bacteria > Bacteroidota > Bacteroidia > Bacteroidales > Bacteroidaceae > Prevotella. Next base: position 13,684 of record JBGUQW010000076.1, on the reverse strand, counting down.
CCATAGAGAAACTACGGCAGGCATTCGACTTAGAGTTGGCTTAGCCCTATTCCCCTATCAATTTCTTGATGGTGGAGATGCAAGCCTCACTGCTGACAGGTTTCGACAAGAACTCTACGCAACCAGCATCAAAAGCCAGTTGTCGATCGTTGTCAAAGGCATTTGCTGTGAGAGCCACGATAGGCAGTTCGGGATGAGCCTCCTTGATGCGCTTTGTCGCCTCCAGGCCATCCATTACCGGCATCTTGATATCCATCAGAACGATATCGAAACCACCTTTCTCAACCATTTCGACAGCCTCTTGTCCATTTTTGGCACGATCAAACTGATAGTACTTCTTCAGAATATAAGTCATCAGGATAAAATTACTGTCGTTGTCTTCTGCTACTAGAACTTTCTTCATTGTACCTTATATAATTTCATTTAATTTTTCTTCCAAAGCTTGCTCATATCTTCCAGTGTCTTACCCTTTGTCTCAGGCACAAGACGCCATACGAACAGAGCAGCAATCAGACAAATCACACCATAGAGCCCGTAAGTAAACCAATGTCCAAAGTCATCTCCTTCGGTCAGGTGCATATTAAACATCGGCACGAAAGAAGAACTGACGATGAAGTTAGAGATCCATTGGAAAGCTACGGCGATGGCCACAGCCGCACCACGGATGGTGTTGGGGAATATCTCAGCAATGAGCACCCAGCAAATGGGACCCCATGAGAACATGAACGAGGCGGAATAGACCAAAAGCGAGACAGCCGTCACCAACTCCAGATTCGCATGGCCGAAGGTCACTGCCACACCGAAGGCACCAAGAGCCATACCGAGCGAACCACAGATAAGCAGCGGTTTGCGCCCCAGTTTCTCTACTGTAAACACTGCCACCAGCGTGAATGAGATATTAACGATACCCATGAATACCGTCAGAATCATTGGATTGTCCATGCCCATGTCACCAAAGATACGCGGTGCATAATAGAGCACGGCATTGATACCTACAGCCTGTTGGAACACACTGAGCATGATACCCACAAAGATACAGAGTGCACCATAGGTCATCAGTTTCTCGGTCTTCACCACCATCGTGTCCTTGATATCCTGCAGAATCTGAGCAGCCTTGGCTGAACCATTAATCTTCGAGAGGATACCCAAAGCCTTCTGATCCTCACCGACACTCACAAGGTAACGGGGTGTCTCAGGAACAAAACAGATCAGCAAGGCAAAAAGTCCGGCGGGTACAGCCTCACTACCGAACATATAGCGCCAACCAGTGGTCACTGTCCACTGTGCAGCAGGATTGATGGCAGCCAGTCCCTTACCCATCTCCTCAACGAGCGGCTGTATATGATCGCCCAGGATGAAGAAGTTAACGAAATAGACCACCAGCTGACCAAAGATAATGGCAAACTGGTTCCAACTGACAAGCATACCACGGATATTGGAAGGCGCCACCTCACCGATATACATCGGACAGATGGCAGAAGCAAGTCCTACGCCGATACCACCAATCACCCTATATATATTAAAGGTGATAAGCAGCGAATAGGTAGGAACACCGTATTCAAAAAAGAGGAACTCCGGATCCATCGAACCAAGGGCCGAGACGAAAAAGAGAAGTCCGGCAATGATCAACGACTTCTTACGGCCAAGATTTGTGGCCAGATAACCCGAAAGGGCTGAGCCAATGATACAGCCGATAAGAGCCGAGGCCGACGTGAAACCGTGCCATCCGTCTGTATAAGTAAAATCTTTAGCCTCCATGAAGAAAGCCTGAAGTCCTTTCTCTGCACCGGATATGACCGCTGTGTCATAACCGAACAAGAGGCCGCCGAGCACGGCAACCAAAACGATGGTAAATAAGTAGCTTTTGCTACCAGTCTGAGTCTGTTGCATTGTTGATAATCTTAATAAGTCACAAAATTACAGCAAATATTTGATATTTGTTTGCTTTTATCTAACTTTTTAACTAATTTTGCATCTGAAACAACAAAAAAAATGACTATTAACTATCTAAAACTGATATGCAGATGAAACAATGTTTCCTAACTTGTGCGTTAGCACTAACTTCCCTCACGGCGTCGGCACAGTCCCACGTGATGGATGTAAACACCAAGAAAATTGGTGCTCCTATCCAGTCCACAATGTATGGTCTTTTCTTCGAAGACATCAACTATGCTGCTGATGGCGGACTGTATGGCGAGCTAGTAAAAAACCGTTCCTTTGAGTTTCCCGACCGTCTGATGGGCTGGGAACCCTTCGGAACCTTCGAAGTGAAGGACGATGGTCCTTTTGAGCGCTGCCCCCACTATGTGGAACTCCGCAATCCTGGTCATAAGGAGCGCCGTTCTGGTCTCTCGAATGACGGATTTTTTGGCATCGGACTGAAACAGGGTGAGGACTATCGGTTCTCCGTCTGGGCCAAGGCTCCTCAAGGCAACGGAAAGATGATCGTGCAGTTCATCGACCGCGCCACGATGGAGGAAAAGCAGGAGTTTGCCGAAGCCAAGATCGACATCACCTCTAGTGACTGGAAGCAGTATGAGGTCGTGATGAAATCACCTCGTACCATCCAGAAGGCACAGCTCCGCATCTACCTCGATGGTGACAAAACCGTCGATTTGGAACATGTCAGCCTCTTCCCTGTCAACACGTTCAAGAACCGCAAGAATGGTATGCGTGCAGACCTGGCTCAGGCACTGGCCGACGTTCATCCCGGCTTGCTCCGCTTCCCTGGTGGTTGTATCGTGGAAGGCGTTGACTTAGCTACCCGCTACCAATGGAAAAATACCATTGGACCAGTAGAGAACCGTCCACTGAACGAGAATCGTTGGGAATACACCTTCCCTTACCGTTTCTATCCTGACTATTTCCAGAGCTACGGCCTCGGCTTCTTTGAGTTCTTCCAGCTCTCTGAGGATATCGGTGCTGAGCCACTGCCCGTACTCAATGTCGGTATGGCCTGCCAGTTCCAGAACTGGGAAACAGAGGATGCCCACGTACCATACGACCAGTTGCAACCCTATATCCAAGACTGTCTCGATCTGATTGAGTTCGCCAACGGTCCTGCAGACTCTGAGTGGGGTAAGATCCGCGCTGAGATGGGACACCCCGAACCTTTCAACATGAAGTACATCGGTGTCGGCAACGAACAGTGGGACGATCTTTACTATAAGCGTTTGGAGCCGTTTGTGGCCGCCATCCGTGCTAAGTATCCCAATATCAAGATTGTCGGTACCAGTGGTCCCGACTCTGAAGGTAAGATGTTCGACAAGGGCTGGGCTGCTATGACGAAGCAGAAGGCCGACCTCGTCGATGAACATTTCTACCGTCCTGAGGCATGGTTCCTGGGCACTCCAGAAGCAAAGGCCAAGTACGGCGACAAGTGTGGTGGTCTGCGCTACGAGAGCTACGACCGTAAGGGTCCGAAGGTGTTTGCTGGTGAGTATGCTTGTCACGGCAAGGGCAAGAAGTGGAACCACTACGAGGCCAGCATCCTTGAGGCTGGATTCATGACTGATTTCGAGCGCAATGCCGATGTCGTCTATATGACGGCCTATGCTCCGCTGTTTGCCCACGTTGAGGGTTGGCAGTGGCGCCCCGACCTCATCTGGTTCGACAATACCCGTATGTTCAAGAGCGTCAGCTACTACGTGCAGCAGATGTATGCCCAGAACAAGGGTACCAACATGATGACCTTGACTATGGACAAGAAACCCGTTGCAGGTCAGGATGGTCAGGACGGTCTATTTGCCTCTTCAGTATTCGACAAGAATACGGGCGAGATTATCGTTAAGGTGATCAACACCTCCAAGCAGAAACAGGCTATCACCCTGAACCTTCTGGGTATCAAGGGCGAGCGTATAGCTCAGACAATCACCCTCTGCCACGACGGTATGGATGACGAGAACACCCTCGACAATCCTGAGAAGATTACCTCGAAGCAGGGCACGCTGCAGTGCGAGGCAGGAAAGAAGAATACCGTCCTCAACGACGAGCTACAGCCCATGAGCTTCCGCCTCTACAAGATTAAGAAATAAATAAGGTTTATTCCATAAAAAAGGCTCCGGACGTTTGTCTGGAGCCTCTTTTTTTGAGTTAAGCATCAAAGTCCGCGGGCTTTCAGCAGACTCGAAACATCAGGTTGTTGCATACCTGTAAAGTCTGTAAACATCTGCATCAAATCACCAGTATTACCTCGGCTCAGAATCTTGTCACGCATAGCCTGACCTGTCTCTGGCTTCAAGGCACCGCGCTGGGCAAAGATATCGGCGATATTCACAGCCAGCACCTCAGTCCACAGATAACTGTAGTAACCAGCGGCATAACCACTGCCCCAGACGTGATTGAAATAACTCGTCGAGTAACGTGGCGGGATCTGTGCATCCAAGAGACCAATCTCAGCAAGTGCATCCGTCTCAAACTGAGCGGCCTTCTCTGCTGTTGGGATCTTGTCAGCAGGCAGCATGTGCCAAGCCATATCAAGACAGGTGGCAGCAAGATTCTCTCCTAAAGCATAGCAGGGCTGGAAGTTGATGCTCTTCAGCATACGCGCCTTCAGATCTGCAGGCATCGGCTCACCCGTCTTGTAGTGGAGCGCATAGTGATCAAAGATCTCTGGGATAGAAGCAAACGACTCATTAAACTGCGACGGCATCTCCACAAAGTCGCGAGCCACGCTGGTACCACTCAGGCTATTGTACTGGCAATCAGAGAGGATACCATGCAGAGCATGACCAAACTCATGGAACATCGTCGTCACTTCATCCCATGTCAGCAGCGAGGGCTGGCCTTCTGGTGCTTTCGCGCTATTGCATACATTAAAGATAATAGGCAACTGGTTCCACTGACGGCTCTGCTTGGCGAAACCATCCATCCAGGCACCACCACGTTTCGTAGGACGACGGAAATAGTCACAATAGAAGAGTGCCTTCGGCTTACCATCCTTGTCGATAACCTCGAAAGCTTTCATGTCTGGATGATAGGTAGGGATGTCATCACGCTCCTTGAATGTCAGACCATAGACTCGGCTGGCAGCATAGAACACGCCATTGAGTAACACACTATCGACATTGAAATAAGGCTTCACTTCGTCTTCAGAGATGTTCAGCAACTCCTTCTTCATCTTGGCCGAATAGTAGAAACGGTCATACGGCTGCAGTTGGAAGTCTGCGCCAGCCGTCTTACAGGCAAAGTCCTCGATGGCCTTCGTCTCAGCGTCAGCCTTAGGTCTGTATTGGGCAATCAGGCTCTTCAGGAAGGCATAGACATTCTCAGGAGTCTTGGCCATCGTGCGCTCCAACGAGTAGGAGGCATAGTTGGGATAGCCCATCAACGCAGCCTGCTCAGCCCTCAGTTTGGCAATCTCCACGACGATGGGGAAGGTGTTGTGGCTGTTCGTACCATCAGCACGATGGATGGAAGCCTCAAAGACCTTCTTACGCAGGTCGCGGTTGTCGAGGTTGGTGAGAATCGCCTGCTGCGTGGTGTTCACGATGACGATGGCATAGGGTGCCTTACCTCCCCTACTCTCCGCATCTTTCTGGCACTGAGCGATATCAGCCTCACTGAGTCCTGCCAGATCTTCCTTCTTATCGACCCAGACCACTGCATCGTTGGTGGCAGCCTGCAACTGGTCGCCCCACTGCTGCTGAAGGTCAGAGATACGCAAGTTGATGGCCTTCATCCGCTCCATCTTGTCCTCAGACAAGAGAGCACCCTTACGCACGAACTCCTTATAGGTCTCCTCCAAGAGTTTCTGGTTCTCACCCGTCAGGGCATCGTGCTGCTTGTCATAGACCTGACGAATACGCTCAAAGAGAGGTTTGTTGAACGATATCTCGTTCTCCAGTTCCGTCAGCATCGGCTGTACCTTCTTCTCAATCTCACCCAGTTCGGGCGTCTTGTCTGCCTCCGTCAAGGCAAAGAACACACAAGAGACACGGTCGAGCAACCGTCCACTCTCCTCAAGCGCCAGGATGGTATTCTCGAAGGTCGCAGAATCTTTCGACTCCACAATCTTCGCAATGTTATCCCGCTGCTGCTGGATAGCCAGCTCAAAGGCTGGCAGATAATCCGATGTCTGAATCTTGTTGAAGTCGGGGGCGCCAAAGGGCAATCCACTCTCCACCAGGAGCGGATTCTCCTTCTGGGCCTGCTGACAAGATGACATCTGCATCGTTGCCGATGCTACGCCAATAACTACCAATGTCTTAGATAATTTCATCATCTACAGATTTTTTATGTGATTAATAATTTGGATTCTTCTTACGATACTCCCAGAGTTCGAGGCTGTTGATGATGTTCTGCCAGAGCACATAACAGCCTGCACCGACGGAGGCGACAGGGTTCAGATAGGTATAAGCCACCCAGATGCTGAGGGCCGTATTCTTCTGGAACAAAGCCTGCCCGCCATCTATCTCATCCCCCAAGTGACGGCCGATACTGCGTCCCACCAGGAAGAGAACGAAACAGAGGATAAGACTCATCGTGGCAATCATGAGCAACACAGGCAGTCCGGCATCGCTATGCACGATGTTACGCACGGTGACGCCCGAGGTGACGCTGAGCTGCACAGACCAGAGATAGAATGAGAGGTCGGGGATGGACACGATCCAGGCACAGACACGCTTGGCAAAGTGCTGCATATACCAGCCAAGAGCCAGCGGCGCAATCAGCACCATAGCCAACTTCTGTAGGATAATCAGGAAGGCACTCCAGAATGACAGATGGCTGCCGCGCTCGAGCAATGGGAACACAGCAGGAATCATCAAGGCCGAAGCAAACGAGGAGAGGACGACAAAGGCCGTCATCGTATTGATATTGCCTCCAATCTTCGCCGTAACCACAGGAGCAGCTGTCGCCGCAGGGCCGATGATACAAGTAAGCACGCTCTCCCAAAGAATCTTTTGCTCGAAACTGGCCTCAACACAAAAGATAATCCACACATTAAGTGCTACCAGTAACACCTGAGCCAGCAACACACCCACATGCCAGCGATGGGGCTTCATCTGATGGAAATCGATACGGCAGAAAGTGGAAAACAAGGTGCAGAACACCATCATGGGGAAGATGGTATCGACAACGGCGCCCAGCGTTTCGCCCGCCGCATCAAGCAGAGGAACAAAATAGAACGTGAGATAGACTATCGTGCCCACAGCGATAGCCACAGGCAACGTCCAGTCCTTCACAAATTGCTTTATACTCATAATCAGGCTACAAAGGTAACACTTTTTCTCCAAAGGCCAACCATTTTCACAAAACAGCATTCAAAAAACTGCAGTTTTTCCTATTGACAATCTTATGTATGAGGAAAAAGTTGTATCTTTGCAACGCAAACCAAGAATTTAGCAAACATTGACAATGAAGAAAAAACGTGATGCGAATGGACTTGATGAGATCTTAGCAAAGATCAAGCAACGGGTTGATTTAAATGACATAGAAAAAAGAATCCTTCAGGCAGCACTTCTTTTAGAAGGCCAAAGAGAGAAGGTGTTCAACTCATTATTTTACAGGTATGAGAAGCCCGAATATGAGACTATGTCATCAGCAGCATGGAATTGGCTATTGCCGTTCTGGAATGTTCAACAAGATGACAATAAAGTTTCACTATGCGGATTTGTGGATGAAGACGGGAAGAGCTTATCAGATTCTCAGCGAGCTTCTTTCCTTTGCCAATATCTCCATAGACTTTACGGCACTTTCACGCCTTTTAAACCAGGCACAGCTCCTAATGAATGGCGCTTCTTCGGCCCCTTATGGCTTATGGAGAAATACAAAATGAAGGACTCCTTGGACGTAGTCATCGAATCACTACGCCAAGACGCATTTTTCCATTCTGCCTATATTGCAGACTATGAGCACTATCTCTCCGTTGTGCTCTATCAACTTGGAAATGACAAGATTGACATTCTAGGAAAATTCCTTTATGAAGACGGTCTGATACCAGCAGGAAAGCACATTGTGTTTGATGCCATTATCATGACAGCCTTGCATCAGCCACAGAAGAGACTCACCGCTATGCATATAGCATCAGAATATCTAAAACACTGCCTCGAAATCTGTAAGTTGGGAGCAAATCCTATGAACATCGATTATTACGCCCTCTCACTGGCAACAGCTCATCTTCAGAACTTCATGCCACAGCTTAAAGAAATCTATCAGGAAGTGAAAATTCCGCCCATCATCTTTGATGACGGCATTGCTGAAATAGAAGAGGTTATGAAAAATAAAAACATACCCTTCCACATCGAATATGATTGCCTTGACGGATTCCTGCGAGAACTGAGACGAGGATCCGGATCAAGTCCCTATTGGATGATGCCCTATGGTGATTTCGGATTTGACGAGGAAGATGAAGACGAAGACGATTTAGACGAGGATCCATGGGGCAGCTACGAAAACTACATGTTCAATCCTGATGACAATGCCAAGCGGCTGACTGTGCGAGTCGAACTGACGGATGCACCAGAACCAGTCTTTCGAGAACTGCAGGTGCCTTCCAACATGTTTCTCTACGGCTTCGCAGAACTGATTGCCATCTCATTCGGATGGAAGGATTTCGATATGGACTACGAGTTTGTGGAGAGCGACGGATTCCGATATCCTTCTGACGAGGAAGACTATGCCTTGACAGACGATTACTTTGAAATGGACAGTCCCTACTATGTGACAATCGACGAAGTCCTCAACAAAAAAAGCAAGAATCTCCAGTATATTATCAAGAAAGGTAAGAAAACTCTATGGAGTCATGTCATCACTTTCTTGAAAAGCGGCAAATACGGTCCGAACAATGAGCACCAGATAGCCCTCATCGATGCCCGAGGTACCTACCCAACAAAGTCAACCAAGAGCATGGAAGATTACACCACCCGCCTGAAAGAAGGGAAAATCCGACAACCCAACTTCAGTACCGTGCGAAAGAATATCAGACAATTCGAGGATGACAATCAACTGCCATTCTGATTTCCGTCTAACAATTATTCCCACCTTGGGAATAAAATGTTCCCAGCCTGGGAATGAAATGTTCCCACCTTGGGAATAAATACTGAGTGTAGCAGTTTGCCGTGAAGCAACTTATTGCGCAATAAGGAGCCTTTGTTGCAGAATAAGGTACCCTTATTGGGCGATAAGGAACGCTTATTCGGCTTGTAGAGTTATAGTAGATGTTTGATAGAGGGTTAGTAGAGGATTAGTAGAGGTAAAGTAGAGGTAAAGTAGAGGTAAAGTAGAAGAAAGAAACTAATGAAAACTCTTCAAATACTAAGTAAAATCAGTATATTTACAGGCCGTTTGTGATTATTTAGTAGAGGTAGAGCTAAAAAAATAGCATGCAAAGCAAAGAAATAATCAACTGATAATCTGCTACGCCAATAGGCTTACCAATATCCTGGTCGCGATTAAGCAAAATTTTGCAAAAGTATTCGGTATAATCTAAAAATCTTTGGAGGATTGTGGAATAATACCTACTTTTGCAGCGATTTGAAGACAACGATCCGACATATTGTACTCACGACAGTCCTGTTTCTGGCACTGTCGGTTAAGGCTCAGGAGACCTTGGTGCCTGACTCAACGCTGCATTTGCCTGAACTGAACAGCCTCGGACAGATGCATGCCATCTCGCGCTGGCCAGGCAGCTACGGTCTGATGGGTTATCAGAACTGGGATTTGCACAAGGGGATGAACCTGAGCTTGGGTGCCAGCGTCTTTACAGGCTTTGGGAAGTATGCTCCAAGCGGTGCAGGTTTTGCCCAGAATGCCAGCGGGATGTATGCCTGGCCTATCAACGACAAACTGTCCTTTGCCGCTGGCGTCTATCTGCTGAATGCCACCTGGGGAGGACTCAACCTGCGTGATACAGGCCTCAGCGGAGTACTGAGTTATAAGTTTAACGAGCACTGGGAGGGTTATCTGTATGGCCAAAAGTCGCTGATAGAGCCCAAGTTGCCATATTATCTCTACTACAATCCCGAACTGGGTGACCGTATCGGAGCAGCCGTGAAATATAATGTCACCCCGTCGTTCTACATCCAGCTTTCTGTCGAAGAGCGCAGATACAGGTAGTTGCTTTGTGATGCCCTCGATTTTTCGTAACTTTGGAAGAAATCTCAAACCATCTTTGTTTATCGGAGGTTTGGGAGATAACGCAGTTTTCGAGGTTACGATTTGAAACCTTCTGATTTCCGTATTCTGCCGCGATATGCGTATTGTTAGAGCACTCTACTCTGAGCCACCAGCCTGTTTCAATGGCTCTTTGTCGGGGGCAAAAGTACACGAATAATATGAAATGAGCAAACTTTTGGCTGATTTTTGCATAAATCTATTGTTATTTGAGAAAAAAGAACTATATTTGCAGACGAATAGAGATACTTTATAAATTTAGGAGGACATAGATATGTTGGGAGTTAATTCACCAAGAGAGCCAATTACGCCAGAATTTTCCAGAGAGATTCGGGCTGCATTGTGGCGCGCAACGACTGGCAACCTTACCCCAGAGGAAAAGGCTGCTCGCCGCAGGTGTCACGAGGCTGCCAAGAAATGGAAGATTGTCAAAATATGAACCAGATTCTTCAGCAGTTGACCTCTAAGGAGTTATCTGATTTCCATTGTCTCAAAACGTTCTGTTCTGGCGTAGAGACAATGGATAAGTTTATTCAAGGGGATTTCCGCATGAGCGTAGAAAACCACTATTGTTCTGCCTATGGCGTATGATTGCTTATCTTGCAGTTCAGCAGAAGTTCAGAGGTGTGGGAGTAGGTTATGCCATTATTCAGCAAATAGCCGACGATGCTCGCAATCAGTCCTTTGCAGGCTGCCAATTCCTAACTGTAGAGGCTTTGGCTACGAGAGAATATAGTGCCGTAGGCTTCTATTTGCGTTGCGGTTTCACTGCTAATGAAGTGAAGAACCCCAATAAGGATACTCTCCGAATGTATAGGACTCTTTATGAGAAAGAAGAGGAGTTATACGAAGAATACTAAGTTCACAGTATTCGCCATTCTGCATCAGTGATAAATGTCTGAAACAGAACCTACATCTGGATTCTTAAAACCATCAGACTTCGTGGTCAACAGCAATTTCACGGAGTTTGTGAGTATCCCAACCGGGGGATACTGCCTGCTGACACGCGCTAAACGCAATGGCAGATGGTGGATGCTGAAGGGACTCAAAGAACCGTACAGACAAGATAGTGTCTATCGGCTGATGCTGCAAAAGGAGTTCGACATCATGAGCCAGTTGCTGCATCCGATGATTGTTTCTGTGTATTCGCTGGAAGAAGTCAGTGGCCTGGGCTTATGCATTGTGATGGAGTGGATAGACGGAATCACGTTGAAAGAGTGGCTCCAGCAGAAAGAACATACACAAGAACAGCATCGGCATGTGGCTGACATGATGTTAGATGCGTTAGCATACGTCCATAGCCGACAGGCACAGCACCGCGACCTGAAGCCCTCGAACATCCTAATCACGCACAATGGACAGTACCTGAAACTCATCGACTTTGGCCTGTCAGATACAGACAGTCATGCTATACTTAAAGCAGACGCAGGCACAGAGGGCTATATGGCGCCAGAGGGGGCATCGGATATATACTCACTGGGCTGCATTCTGCGTGAAATGGAATTGGGATGGTTGTCGCGCTGGGTGGTGCGCCAGTGTCTTGCTCCTCTCCATCGCCGCTATACGGATATAGCATCAATACAGCGCGACCTACACCGCTGTTGGCTATGGCCCAAGCGGATTCTGTTTATTGTCAGTATATCCGTTTTGGTGATGCTGTACGGTCTTTGGAGCCACTCCTATAATCAACAAGGATTGCAATCACTCAGTGACTCTCTGAAAGTTTACAAGAAAGAAAACGCTGAAAAAATGACAGATGAACAAGCCAAAACCGATACCTTGCAGACCCAGTTGAATACGTTAAGCCAACAACGAGAGTATGAACAAGCAGTCCTCCAGCAGAAACAAGGTCGCATCATGGCCGCAAAAAAGCAGATAGACAGACAAGTACAGGCATACGGTATTGAGCAGATGTTTGACACCGTCAGTTGCAGGCGCAATGTCACAATTCCAGTCATCAGGATTGCCGATGAACTCCTGAGAGATGCCAAGGATGCAGAAGTGAAAGAGTATATTCTGGAGCGCTATCGCAAGCCTTGGCTGAAGCGACTATCTGAACTGCCTTTCGATTAACCACAAGCACTTATCACCACCCCGTCACGCTGACCTGCCACGTATGCCGTTTCAGGAAGTCCCTGGTGGACTAATTCGTCTAAATAAAGTGGTTCATGCTGTATCATCAGATGACAGCGAAAAGTGTCGCCCACACATAGTTTCGTATTCTGGGCTTCCATGATTTCAAACCTGCTGCCGCCCAAGTGCCTAATGACGATTCGCCTGTCAGGACGCCAGGTAATGACAAGCCGCTGTCCTAAACGCATCCCCTCCGTTGATACTCTTTCTTCTGTACGAATGCCGCTCTGCACCTCGTCTGAACTGTCTGCATGACTACAGAAATCATCATATCCCTTGTAGCCCACAAACCGTGCCAGCACATCCAGCGTATGCGGTCGGGTTTCTACTTTCTCATTGCTCAAGTATCCCCAGAACCGTTTCAGCGTTGTGGGCGAGAGCCACTCTCGCGTATGTGATAATAATAGGTGGCTCAACTCCTCGAAATCGCGTGACACTCTGAGTTGGTGCCCCGTAGTACGTTCAACCTCGTATTTCAGCTTTTCTTGCATCATGGTGCAAAGTTACGAATAAACGAGAGAAATGCAAAAGGAAAGCGCGCTTTTCTTTTGTACTTCCGAGTGCCAAGTAAGTTCGGCGAAACCAAAGTTACGAATAATTATCAGTTTTTGCAAGACGAAAGGCGAAAAGGACAGAAAAGGACTTGCAAAATCGCATTCTTCAGGCTAATTTTGCCTCCAAAAATAAAAATATCAGCTCACAATGATACGACTTTCAGGAAAAATGCCTATCTTTGTGCCGTGGTTTCGTAAGAATCCACGACATCGAGGAGAGCTATTAAGCTTTGACCCGCTGGAGAATCTGGAAAATTCAAGTGTACGGGTGAAAAGACTGAAAGGCTGTTCCTCCTGTAGTAGCATATATACTGCTCTCTCCCTCGTGGAGTCAGCTCACATATATACCTGCAGGTGTGAGTTGATTTTCATTCTTACTTATACAGGTGTTCCAGGACTTTCAGACTAAGGATGTCAAGAAGGCTCACACTCTTTGTGTAAGAATGGATAGACTAAAAACTTAAAGTATATGATTAAATTTTGTCCAACTTGTGGTAAAGAACTAACTCCAGACTGGAAGTTTCCACGTTGCCCATATTGTGGCAATGAATTGCCAAAACTGGCTGAAGATAATTTGGGTGGTAGCAGCAGCTTCTCTTTAGGAGATGCCAATGCAATAGCTGGTGATATGAATGTCAATATAGACTCACATAACACTGTGACCAACATAGTTCATGAGCGACAGAAACATCGGGAAGAGATCCATCAAGAAAAGGTCGTTCAATACAAACAATTGTGCGAACAAGTTTATGAAGACGGTGTGATGACAAGCGAGGAGGCTCGACAGTTAGAGAGTTTGCGTATTACATTAGGTATAGATACTGCTGAAGCTGACCAAATACGTGAACAGGTTCGTCAGTTACGCCTGCAGCATTCCCAAAGCC